>JBBRXX010000178.1:0-1027 GCA_038238245.1 Acidimicrobiia bacterium | reverse complement strand
GCGGGACTTCAGCAAGTTCGACCGCCCCATCCTGCAGACGGCGATCGGCCCGAACCTCTTCTACGACCGTCGCGACGACATCATCGACCCGCACGGCGGCTACTACCTGAGCGCGGCCACGAAGTACGCGTTTCCGCTGGCCCAGTGCGCGAACGCGGAGGCCTCGACCGGGAGCTGTTACGCCGACTACCTGAAGTACTCCGGGCAGGCCGCGTACTTCCGCCCCTTCGGCGGTGGCGTGTTCGCGGTATCGGCCCGGGCGGGAGGCATCAACTCCTACGGCGACAAAAGGGGAGTCCCCGTCCCCATCGCGGAGCGGTTCTTCGCCGGCGGCCGTTCGACGAATCGCGCCTTCGACACCGACCTGTTGGGCATTCCGGGCGTTTCGGTAGACCCGGATACCCGCGCGACGGTTCACATCGGGGACGGAACGGGCTCCTGCGCGGCGACGTATCCGGCCCTGACCGGTTACGACTGCGACGCCGGTCCGCGCATCGTGGGCGGGAACGGGTTTCTGGGATTGAACGCCGAGTTTCGTTTCCCGATCTTCGGGAACCTCGGCGCGGCGTTCTTCTACGACGCGGCGCAGGTGTGGAAGCGGCCGAGCGACATTCGCTTCGCGGTCGAAGGGGACAACGGCCTGCGCCAGGGCGTCGGCGTCGGCCTGCGCTACCTGACGCCGATCGGCCCCGTGCGCGTCGAGTACGGCTGGCCCCTGAGCGCCCGCGACGTCAAATTCAACGTCGTTCTCGTCGACGAGGACGGGAAGCCCGTCTCCATTCTCGCGTCGAGCACCCGGAAGGAGAAGGGGCAGTTCTTCTTTTCGATCGGCTACCCGTTCTAGCCGAGGAGCGCCGTGAGAGCCTTCCGCGCCCGTTCCCGATCCCGAGCCCGGCGCACGAGGACGAGAATCGTGTCGTCCCCCGCAATCGTCCCGGCCAGGTCGGGCCGGCGGGCCTCGTCGATCGCGATCCCGACGGCGTTGGCCCGGCCGGGCAGCGTCTTGACGAGGAAGAACGCCTCGCCG
>JBBRXX010000177.1:0-1041 GCA_038238245.1 Acidimicrobiia bacterium | reverse complement strand
GTCGGCCGCGTTGAGGGCGACGAGATTGCCGTCCTCGACGTGCCGGCGATGCGGAAGTACTTCGAGCAGGGCGGCGCGGAGCCCACCGGCGAACGTGTGCCGCTCGATGCTTTGCGTCTACGCGCGCCGATCGTCCCGAAGAAGTTCTTCCACACCGCGGGCAACTTCCGGGAACACGAGGAGGAATCGCGCAAGGTCGACTGGTCGCACAAGATCTCGCCTTGGATCGTCTTCTTCCAGAACGTCGACGCGATCGTTGGGCCGGATGAGCCGGTCGTCTACCCCGAGCACCTGACCGAGGAGCTCGACTACGAGCTCGAGCTCGCCGTCGTCATCTCGAAGCCGGGCAAGTGGTTCGGGCCGGAGGAGGCGATGGACTACGTCGGGGGGTACGTGATCTTCAACGACATCACCGCGCGCGACATCCAGCGCCGCGAGATGGAATCGGGCGTCTTCTCGTTCTGCAAGGCGATCGACACCTTTTGCCCGCTCGGCCCCTGGATCGTGACCCCGGACGAGATTCCCGACCCGCACGACCTGCGGATGGAGCTGCGCGTGAACGGCGAGAGCCGGCAGACCTCCCATTCCGGGAACATGTCGGTGACGATCCCGGAAATCCTCTCGCACTACTCGCCGCTCGGGTACAGCGCGGGCGACGTCGTCTCGACAGGCACCGTCTCCGGCGTCGCCGGCTTCTCGGACGACCCGGCATCGCTCTACCTGAAGCCGGGCGACGTGATGGAGTGCGAGATCGAACGGATCGGCGTGCTGCGGAATCCGGTCGTGTCGTGGCAGGAGGCGCACGGGGAACCGGCACCCCCTCGTGTCCGGTGGTGATGGAGCCGGAGAAGGGCACACCCCCCACCCAGGGTGGGGCTCTAACCCGCCTCCCTCTTGAGATCGACGGTACCGGAGAAACGCGCACGAGTCTGCAACGAGCCCGCACCGAGAGTGCACCGATCCGGGTCGGACCCGGGGCACACGGACGCCGCGCATGACCTGGCCGCGAGACGACGCGAAGCTCGACCGCGTCCAGGCCCT
>JBBRXX010000176.1:0-1042 GCA_038238245.1 Acidimicrobiia bacterium | reverse complement strand
GTACGACCACGCCGCGTCCGTCGGCGTCATCGGCTGGGACGTCCAGGACCAGCTCTTTCCGCACGTGGACCCGGTCGGGCGCGTCCTCAAGGTCGACGGGTACCCGATCAAGGTCATCGGCACGCTCGCCAAGCAGGGCAATGTGATGGGTCAGAGCCAGGACAACGTGATCTACCTGCCGCTGACGGTGTTCAAGAAGCACGTCGCGCCGAGTGAAGACATCGGCGTCTTCATCAAGCCCAAGGGGGGCGTGGCGATGGTGGGTCAGGCCACGGACGAGGTGCGCTCCATCCTGCGATCGCTCCGCAAGACGAAGTTCGACAAGGACGACCCGTTCGGCCTCGTGACCGCCGAAATGCTCCAGGCGCTGTGGAAGAACATTTCCGCGGGCGCATTCCTCCTCATGATCCTGATCTCGGGGATCTCGCTCGTGGTGGGCGCGATCGTGATCGCGAACATCATGTTCGTCTCGGTCGTGGAACGGACCAAGGAAATCGGGGTGCGGCGGGCCCTCGGGGCGCGCCGCCGCGACATCCGCCGGCAGTTCCTGCTCGAGGCCGCCATGCTCTCGGCGGTCGGAGGAGTCATCGGCGTCCTCCTGGGAGCGCTGATCGCGCTCGCCGTGAAGCAGGTCTTCCCGGCGCAGGTGAAGCTCTCGTTCATCGTGATCGGAATCGGGGTCGCGACCGTGACCGGCCTGATCGCGGGGTTCATTCCGTCGTCCCAGGCGAGCAAGCTCGCGCCGGTCGAAGCGCTGCGATACGAGTAGTCTGGAGTCCGAGCTCCCATGTCCCGGATCTTCAATCACCTCCGCCGCGGATTCGGCGAGAACACCCGATTCGCCTTTCTCGCGGTCCGCACGCACAAGCTGCGCGCGTTTTTGACGGTTCTCGGCATCGTGGTCGGCGTGGCCACGGTGATCGCGATGGTGTCGATCGTGACCGGCTTCAACAACAACATGATCCGCAACTTCCAGAGCTTCGGCGCCACGCTCGTGCAGTTCCAGAAGTTCGAGTCGCGCTTCGGCCACGGGGGCCGTCCG
>JBBRXX010000175.1:0-1056 GCA_038238245.1 Acidimicrobiia bacterium | reverse complement strand
GCTCGGCTACGCGCGGGCCGCCGTTGCGCCCAAGGGGATTGATCTGCTCGTGCGGGGCGGCACGGTCGTGACGATGAATGAGCAAGGCGATGTGATCGAGGACGGCGCGGTCGCGGTGAGAGAGGGCCGCATCGTCGAGGTCGGGCCGAGCGATAAACTCGCGCGCAAGTATGCGGCGCGCGAGACGATTGACGCGCGCGGGCGCGTCATTATGCCCGGTCTCATCAACGGGCACACGCACGTGCCGATGACGCTCTTTCGCGGCCTCGCCGACGATCTCGATCTGAACGAGTGGTTGACGAACTACATTTTCCCGGCCGAGGCGAAGAACGTGACGGAAGATTTCGTGCGCGTCGGCACACGGCTCGGCTTGGCCGAGATGATTCGCGGCGGCACGACCACCTATTGCGACATGTACTACTTCGAGGACGCCGTCGCCGACGAGACCGCGAAGGCGGGCGTGCGCGGTGTGCTGGGCGAGACGGTGATCGATTTTCCCGTCGCGGACAACAAGACGAATGCAGAGGCGATGGCCTACACGGACAAGTTCGTCGCCAAGTGGCGCGGGCATGCGCTTATCACCCCGGCGATTGCGCCGCACGCGCCCTACACCGTCTCGGAAGAACACCTGCGCGCGATCCGCCAGTTCTCCGACCGCACGAGCGCGCCCGTCGTCATCCACGTCGCCGAAACGCAGAAGGAAGTGGCCGACATCACGCGCGATCACGGCGCGTCGCCCGTTGCCTACCTCGCGCGCATCGGCTTTCTCTCTGACCGCGTCATCGCCGCGCACACCGTCCACATCACCGCCGCAGAGATCGCCACGCTCAAGCGCATGGGCGTCGGCGCGGTGCATAACCCGCAGTCGAACATGAAGCTGGCATCGGGCGTCGCGCCCGTGCCGCAAATGTTGGCAGCGGGTGTTGCGGTCGGCCTCGGCACGGACGGCGCGGCGTCGAACAACGATCTCGATATGTGGGAAGAGATGGACACGGCGGCCAAATTGCACAAAGAGTTCAGCGGCGATCCGAAGGTCGTCACGGCGCGCGAGGCGTT
>JBBRXX010000174.1:0-1058 GCA_038238245.1 Acidimicrobiia bacterium | reverse complement strand
CCTTCTCCTGCTCATTCTCACGGTGATCGGCATCGCGCTTCTCTTCACGGCTTCGACCGAGCGCAGCCTCTCCGGCAACGAGACGAAGGTCTCGAAGGTCTTCTACGCGGCCTGCTCCGGCGTCGACTTCGCGACATCGAAGCTCGCGTCCGACAAGAACTACGTGGGCGGGCAGATGCCGGTCGGTGTCTCGAGCCACTATCCGGGCGGCGCGGCCCCCGACATTCAGGTCACGGTCAGCCGCCCGATCATCGTCGGATACACGATCCACCCCGGAGACCAGATCGAGTCGGAAGGGAACGCCTATGGCACGACCCAGATCGTCGAGAACTTCTTCAACCTGAGCTCGACGGCGCAGGGCAGCGCGATTCAGGCAGCCAAGATGGTGACCGCAGACGTCGGTATCTATCCGCAGCAGCTAAGGATTCCACAATGAGACATGACCGCTTCTGCAGGCTTCTCCTCGTCGCAGCCACCGCGCTGGGGCCTCTCGTTCTCCCGCACGCGGCGGCCGCCGACGACAAGGACCTCCTGAAGCGGACGACCGCGCCGCCCAATCTGCTCCTCGTCTTCGGCAACTCCCAGACGATGGAACAGCCGATTCTCGGCAGCGCGAGCGCGTGGGACGGCGACGCGGATTCCCCGGCGAGCAAGCTCGGAGCCGCCAAGCGCGTCGTGACGCGCTTCGTGCGGGACACTCGGGGAAACTTCAACGTCGGACTGACGACGTTCGCGCACAACCCGAACTCGGGGAGCATCAGCATTACCGGCAAGCACTGGCTGTACGCCCCCCTGACCGTCGACTTCCCGGCGGAAACCTGGAAAGAGCCGGCGGGCACCGTCGGACGGTGGGGAAAGAACGGCGAAGGGCCGTGTACGAACCGGACGAGTCCGATCTGCACGGATCGCTCGCCGTCCATCACACTCGCGTCGACGGCCACGGTCGTCGGTCCCTTCTTCGGGAATCTGGGAACGGGCATCGGATACATCTATCTGAACGGAAATTCGGCCTCCGCGACGCAGCGGGTCAAGCAAACCCTCGTCGCGGGCGTCTACGG
>JBBRXX010000173.1:0-1062 GCA_038238245.1 Acidimicrobiia bacterium | reverse complement strand
GGTCAAGGGGGCTGTCGCGCTCTCGGGAAACCGGCTCTTCGTCGGCTCGTACGACAGCCACGTCTACGCGCTCGGTGCCGGCACCGGAAAGCTGATCTGGAAGGCCGCTGCCCAGCAGCGGCTCGGTCACCGCGGCCAGTTCTACTCCACTCCCGCTGTCGCGTACGGCCGCGTGTACATCGGCGCTACCGACGGCAAGGTCTACTCGTTCGGAGCCGCGAGTGGAAAGCTCCGCTGGTCGCACGGCACAGGCGGCTACGTCTACGGTTCGCCGGCGGTCTGGCGCAAGCGCGTCTACGTCGGCTCCTACAGCAAGACCTTCTTCTGCTTCGACGCTGCGACCGGCGACGTGCTCTGGAAGTTCACTGCCAACGGTCCGATCTCCGGTTCGGCGACGATCGTGAACGGCGTCGTCTACTTCGCAACGCTCAAACGCCGTACGTACGGGCTCGACGCCCGAACCGGCAGGCAGCTGTGGAGCTTCCCCGACGGGAAATACAGCCCTGTCGTCGCCGACCCGAAGCGCCTCTACGTCGTCGGCTACGCGAGGATGTATGGGATGGTGCCGCGATGAGATACGTGGTGACCGGAGCCGCCGGGTTCATCGGCTCGCACCTCGCCGAAGCGCTGCAGTCGGTCGGGCACGACGTCGTAGGTATCGATGCGTTCACCGACTACTACGACCCTGCGTTGAAGGAGGAGAATGCGCGCGGCCTCGACGTCCGCCGGCTCGATCTCGCCGCCGACGAGCTGGATTTCGAAGGCTTCGACGGCGTCTTCCACCTCGCCGCGCGGCCGGGGGTGCGCAGCTTCGGCGACGTCTTCCCGCAGTACCTCCGGGACAACGTTCTAGCGACCCAGCGCGTCTTCGAAGCCGCGGTGCGCGACCGAGTGCGCGTCGTCTTCGCCTCCTCCTCGTCGGTGTACGGCGAGACCGGGCGCTATCCGACGCCGGAGGACACGCAGCCGCGGCCCCTCTCCCCGTACGGGATCACCAAGCTGACGGGAGAGCAGCTCGCGCGCGCCTACGCGAGCAGCTTCGGGCTCGACGCGGTCGTTCTG
>JBBRXX010000172.1:0-1078 GCA_038238245.1 Acidimicrobiia bacterium | reverse complement strand
GGGCCTGTGTCGGTTGTAGTGGTCGACGTCGACGCGCAGGACGTGCTCGAGTTGTCTGCGGCTAACCTCGCCGCCGAGTACGACGTCAACCGGAAAACGATCCGGCGCCGCCTCGACGCCGCTGCGCGCGCCGACGCCGAGCGCGCCCGAGGCACCGCCACCAAGCGCGCCGAGCAGAAGCGGATGCAGCGCCTGTACCGCCGCGACCGCAATCCCGCAGCTCGCCCCGAGCACGCGCGCTCGCGCGTAGCGGAGCGCGCTGCGCCGGCCGGCCGCCGGCGCAGGGACGACGGCCGCATCCCGCGCCGCGCCCGCCCGTACTCGTACACGGACTGGCTCGACGACCACGACGCCCCTTTGGGGTGCCAAAATTCGGGTTACACCTGTAAATCGACGGTTCCCGACGCGCACCGAGTTTTTGGCCACACGCTTAACTCCTGCGCGATCAGTTCACTCTCATCGTGTCTCTGGCGCCCGTTAACGATGATCCGTTTTGCTAGTCGATCATTGAGGCCACCACCACTCCCGGCCAGAAGCCACCCGCGAACGTGCTCAGTGTTCCATCGGCTGTTCTGACCGCCGCGTTCGAGTTCTCGGCGTCCAGCACGAACGTGATCTCGGCGCGGTTGCCCTCCGGCCCGACCACCACGTCGCGCGCGCCGATAGCGTCCAGGACGCGCAGGAGTTCCTCTTCCCGGTCCGCTGTAACGTAATCGGCCACGACCGGTCCGCTGCTGACGTTGAACCTTGGCACGGAGCAAGTCTCTCAAAGAAGCTCTCCCATAGCTCGCGGAGAGGCAACCTGAATCCGCTCCACGGAGCGGGCTTTTCAGGTCCCCTGTCGTCTTTCGGCTCTTCTGCGACTCGAATCCTTGTTCATGCGGGTCTCGGCGAAAGCGCGCCGGTCGCCGCGTATAACTCCGGACGTGGTCGTCACAGTCGTGACAGCAGCTCGAACGCCGCCTGCCGATTGGCTGCTAGAGGCCTACGACTCGTTGAGGCAGTCCGGGGAGGTTTCATGGGAATGGGCGCTCCAAATTGATGGAACGGTCGAAGATGTGCGCGCCGTCCCTCCATC
>JBBRXX010000171.1:0-1085 GCA_038238245.1 Acidimicrobiia bacterium | reverse complement strand
GGTGAACTGGCTCAGGCGGAAGATCACGAACTCCGCCGGCTTCACCGGCGCAATGCCGATCTCGCACACGACCTGGCCCGCGTCGACCACTTCGGGCGGGTTCGTCTCAGCGTCGCACTTCACGTAGAACGCCTCGCCGGGAGTGGAGCCGAAGAGGGCGCCCGTGCGCCAGACGTTCGTGAGGAAGTTCGAGACGTTGATCCCGAGACTGGTCCACAGGAACGGGTCGTTGGGCTCGAACACGCTCCACTGCGTCCCCGACATGATCGACTCGGAGACAAAGTTGGACAGGCGACGCACGTTGATGTGGCGCCACTCGGGGTCGCTCGACAGCGTGCGGGCACCCCAGACGCGAATCCCGCGGCCGGGGAACGCGCGGATGCAGTTGATGCCGTTCTTGTTGAGGTTGCCCTGCTCGGCGGCGGTGATCTGGAACGCGAGACCGTTCGCGCCGCGGATCACCTCGTTGGCCGGCGCCTTGTGCACGCCGCGCGTCTCGTCGACACGGGACCACAGGCCCGCGATGTGACCGGACGGCGGAATCGTCGTCGGGCGGCGCGTGAGCGGATCCATCACCTCGATCCATGGGTAGTACAGCGCCGCCATCTTCGAGTCGTAACCGGCCGTATTCATGCGCCACTCGAAGACCTCCTGGGCAAGCAGGTCGGGCGGGCAGTCGAGGATGGCCATGCGATCGCCGGAGTTCTCGCAGTGAGCGATCATCTTGCCCTGGAGATCGCGCACCTGCGCGTCGTCGCCGTTCTGCGCCAGGTTCATGATGTCGGGCATCAGCAGCATCGTGATCTCGTCGACCGCGGCGAGTCCGCCCATGCCCTGGCGCTTGGCGACGTCCCCCTCGAAGTGCGCCGGTCTTGCGGCGTCAGGCGCAACCGACGGCGCGGCGAGCGAATAGCGGCCGGGGGCGACCCGGGTCTCCGGCAGTGAGGCGCCGGTCTCCTCGAGCTTGATGAGCTTCGAGGCGGCGTTGACCTTCGTCGCGATGTTGGCACGGCCCTTCTTGAGCGTGAGCGCGGGAAACTCCTCCCGCTCACGCCCGGCCGTGACCACGACGGTGTATGTGGGCT
>JBBRXX010000170.1:0-1088 GCA_038238245.1 Acidimicrobiia bacterium | reverse complement strand
GTGCTCGCGTCGTTCGATCCGGCCTTGTATTCCGGTGAGGATTGCGTCCGGCTTGCCGAGGGCTTGGCCCGAGGGGCGAAGGCGTGTGAGACGGGCAGCGCCCGCGCGGCGGCTCGTGCTTGGGCGTGTGGGCGTGTGGAGCTCCCGCCGTCGGAGTTCTTGTCGCGCTTGGGTGGATGCACGGCGGGCGCGGCGCGTGTCGCGCTGGCGACGGTGCAGTCGGTTGCCGCGTGTCCACGCACCGAGCTTGCCTTGCTCGCGGGTGAGGTCTCGCTCGCTCAGGCGGCGGAGATCGCGTCGGTGCCGGAGCATGAAGCGGAGTTGCTCGGGCTGGCGCGTTCGTCGGGGTTGCGTGCGGTGAAGGACGCCGCTCGGAAACGGCGCCTCGCCGGCATCGATCCCGAGGACCTGTACGCCAAGCAGGGGGCAGCGCGCGAGTTTGCGCACTGGACCGACGAGCTCGGCATGATCCGGGTGCGCGGGGCGCTACCCCCCGATGTCGGCGTGGCGTTCGTGAATCGACTCGACGCCGAGACGGACCGCGAATGGCGCACAGCCAAACGAGCCGGCGCGCTCGAGGTGCGCGCAGCACACGCGGCGGACGCGTTCGTGCGGATGACCGCCGGCGGCAGCACAGCGAATGTCAAGGGGACCGATCTTGTGATCGCGGTGGATCTGCGCGCCTATCGGCGCGGGCACACCGATGCCGGAGAGTGTTGTCGCATTGTGGGTGGAGGTCCGATACCGGTGCGCCTGGCACGCGAATTGGCGAAGGACGCCTTCTTGAAGGTCGTCCTCCACGACGGCGTCGCGATCCACACCGTTGCGCACCTCGGACGCAAGCGGCCCGCGCAGCTGAATACCGCGCTCGAGCTGGGTGCACCGCCCGATTTCGACGGCGTGCACTGCGCCAAGCCGGGTTGCGACCGCACGTATCACCTGCAATGGGACCACAAAGATCCGCGCGCCAACGGCGGCGCGACCTCCTTCGAGAATCTGCAACCCCTCTGCTTTCCCCATCACGTCGAAAAGACCGAACGCGATCGCAAAGCCGGCCTCCTGCAAACCGATCGACGCGAGCGCGGGCC
>JBBRXX010000169.1:0-1098 GCA_038238245.1 Acidimicrobiia bacterium | reverse complement strand
GCCGGGATGCTCGCGCTGTACGCCGACGACGCCGAGGTGCGGCTCGCCGACCGCGACGACACGCCGGGGAGCCCGCGCGTGCTGTCCGGCAAGGACGAGATCCGCGCGTTCGTCGAGGACGTGTGCGCGCGCGACATGACCCACCGCGTCGAGCACGCGGTGGCCGACGGCGACCGCGCCTCGTTCCTGGAGGCGTGCCGGTACCCCGACGGGACCAACGTCCTGTGCGCGGCCGCGCTGTCGCTGCGCGACGGGCTCATCGTGGGCCAGGTTGGCGTGCAGGCGTGGGATGCGTAGTCGCTGGTCCTAGTCGTTAGGGACCACCCCTGCGCAGTCGTCCGCGGGCACGCCAATAGCCTTCCCGGCGTGTCCGCGGGCGACCAGCGCATCTCGGTGGTGATTCCGGCCTTCGACGAGTCCGAGCGGATCGCCCGGACCCTGCGCGAGACCGACGCGGCGATGGCGGCCTTCGGCTCGCCCTACGAGATCGTGCTCGTCGACGACGGCTCGGGCGACGACACCCTCGCGCGCGCACAGGAGGCCGCCACCGAGCTCGACCACGTGCGCTTAGTGCACATGGAGCGCAACGCCGGAAAGGGGTGGGCGCTGGTGCGCGGCGCCCAGCTGGCGCACGGCGACCTCGTGATGTTCATGGACGCCGACCTCGACGTGCATCCGCGCCAGCTCGCGATCCTCCACCGCGCTCTCGTCGAGGACGGCGCCGACATCGTGATCGGCTCAAAGCTTCACCCGGACTCGCAGATCGCCTATCCGCCACGCCGTCGGCTGCTTTCGATGGGCTACTACGTGCTCGTGCGGGCACTCTTTCGCCTCCCGGTCCGCGACACTCAGACCGGGCTCAAGCTCTACCGCCGCGCGGTGCTCGAGCAGATCGTCCCGCGCCTGCTGGTCAAGCGTTTCGCCCACGACCTCGAAGCGCTGGTCAACGCCCACCGACTCGGCTTCCGGATCGTCGAGGTCCCGGTCGTGGTCACCCAGGAGCGACCCTTCCCGCGCATCGGGCTCACCGACGCCCTCCTCGTGGTCAAGGACACCGCCGCGATCTTCTATCGCACCTACGTCCTGCGCTATTACGAT
>JBBRXX010000168.1:0-1108 GCA_038238245.1 Acidimicrobiia bacterium | reverse complement strand
TTCAGCGCAGAGACAGCGCCGGCGTGTTTCGGACGGTCGCTACGACGCGCACCGTCAATCCGACGGGCAAGACGTACTCGCGCTACAGCAAGTCCCTGCGCATCTACCGCGACGGCGTCTACCAGGTCCGCGTCTCGAGCGGCGATTCCGACCACTACTCGGGCACCAGCAGAACACGCTTCTTGAACGTTCCCTGACCCCTTGACAAGCAAGCCGCGGCTACTTCAGGCCGGAGTGGCCGCGGCCGCTTGGCGACGCGTAACTCCATGAACCGGGGACTGCCAACTTGGCCGGTCGCCGCGGGCTCGCTCGTCCTCGGCTTCGCGATCGCGCAGGTCACGGGCGTGCGGCCGCTGGGCGGGCTGATGCTCGTGTTGGCGGCCGGGTGGTGTGGGCTGCGCTGGAACGCGCTCGCCGGCAGTGCGTGGGCGCTCGCGCTGCTCGGGGTCTATCTCGTCGCGTTCGTGGCTTCGCACGTGCTCGCCCACGCGTTGGGACCCTGGGCTTCGGTCGCACTCGTCGCGGCGATCGTCGGTGCAGCCGCCTACGCCGTTGCCGACCGAAGGCGAGCCGACCCCCAGGTGCGAGCATCGCTCTGAGGCACCGATTCCGGCGGGCGCATCGAGGTGATCGGGTCGCCATGGCGGTGCGTCACCTTCCAGGTGCCGTCCTCGCGGCGAAAGACGGTCGTCGCCCGGATGGCGATCGGAGTGAGCTCCTCAGAGCCGCCCACGCGCGTCCGGATGCGTTCGATCTCAACCGTGTACGCAAGCTCGCGCGTGATGACCGTCGAGATGTTCTCGAACTCGTAGTCTTGGCCGTCGCGATAGTTGCTCGCCGCGAGGTCCAGCCTGGCTGATACCTCTTCCCAGCCGCGAACAGGCGGTCCGAACGGATTTGCCAAGGTGACGGCGTCTCGTCGCGACCATAGCCAGCCAGACCAGTCCGATTAGGAACCCGGACGTACCCATGGTGATGACGGCTGACTGACCCGAATGGTGCTTCGATGTGATGTACCGTGCCAGCTCGCCGGGGATTCCTGGCGCGGCGGACAGCGCCAACGCGGTCGCAACTACCGGAAACCCGCCGAAAAAGCTATAGACAAGCC
>JBBRXX010000167.1:0-1117 GCA_038238245.1 Acidimicrobiia bacterium | reverse complement strand
GGACCGCGTACAAGGTCGAGATCGCGCGGGCGCTCGTCCGCCGGGCCCTCGAGGCACTGTGACCCGACTCACGGCGGTGCTCGCTCTGGCCGTCGTGCTGGCCGGGTGTGGCGGGAAGATGCAGTCGGCCGGCGGAAGCACGACCACTGCGCAGGCGGCGACGACCGCGACCGCTGCCACTAGCACCACGACCCGGCAAGCGGGTTGCATGTCCGTCGAGGCGCCGAAGCCGAAACCCGGCGGCGGACGGAAAGCCCCAAAGGCACCGCTCGACGCCGCCAAGACGTACACCGTTTCGATCGAGACGAATTGCGGCAGCTTCGCGATCACCCTCGATCAGAAGCAGTCCCCGTACGCCACCGCGGCGTTCGTCTCCCTGGCGAAGTCCGGCTTCTTCGACCGAACGACGTTCCACCGGATCGTGCCGGGGTTCGTGATCCAGGGCGGCGACCCGACCGGCACCGGCACGGGCGGGCCTGGCTTCTCGACACTCGATCCGCCGCGGCCGACCGCGCACTACACGCGCGGCGTCGTCGCGATGGCGAAGACGGGCGCGGAGCCGCCGGGGACGGCCGGCAGCCAATTCTTCGTCGTCACGGCCGACGACGCCGGCCTTCCCCCCGACTATGCGGTCATCGGGACCGTGACCAAGGGATTGCCCGTCGTCATGCGCATCGGCGCGCTCGGAAACGCGCAGGAGCACCCGACTCGGCCCGTTGTGATCTCCCGCACGATCGTCGCGGAGTCGTAACGGTGGAGACGACCTGGGACGGACTTCCAGTCAGTGGTGAGAAGCCGTTCGCGGCCTGCGTTGTCGTCTGGCGGCCTGCACCGGGCGGCCGTGAGTTCCTCGTCTTGCACCGTCATCACGGAGGCCCTGAGCACGAAGGCGACTGGGCCTGGACGCCTCCGTCGGGAGCCCGCTTCCCCGGTGAGGAGCCCGAAAAGGCGGCTTCGCGAGAACTGCGCGAGGAAACCGGGCTCGCGCTACCCCTGACGCGCTGCGCTCGCGATCCGAGTGACGAGGTCGTGCTCTACGTCGCCGAGGCGCCGGCCGATGTCGAGATCGTGCTGGACGCGGAGCACGACCGGTTCGAATGGCGCTCGCTCGCCGACG
>JBBRXX010000166.1:0-1118 GCA_038238245.1 Acidimicrobiia bacterium | reverse complement strand
GGAGACGATCTCGCGCTCGGGCCAGTAGCCGCGCTCCTCGCCGACACGGAGGATCAGCGCGGCCCAGTCGGCCATCGAGATGTTCTTGCCCTGGCCGTACACGTAGACGTCGCCCGGCGTGCCGTGGGCGGCGACGGTCAGGTGGCCGCGGACGCCGTCGGTGCAAAAGCAGAAATCGCGGAGCGGCTCGAGCGCGCCGAGCTCGATCTGCGGGCGCTCGAGCGCCTGCGTGATGATCGTCCCGGTGACGTAGCGCGGGTTCTGGCGCGGCCCGTAGTTGTTGAACATCCGCGTCACCACGCCGGGCAGCCCGTACGCGTCGTAGTAGTTCATCGTCAGGAAGTCGGCCGCGACCTTGGCCGTGGCATAGATCGACTTGGGATTGACGGGCGAGCGCTCGTGGAGGATCAGGGCGCCCTCCTCGTCGAAGTCGTGGTGATGGCGGACGTTCTCGCGGACGTTGCCGTACTCCTCCGAGGTTCCCGCCGTGTCGAACTTCTCGACCTCGAGCCCGTGGTTGACGATCGACTGGAGCAGGTTGAGCGTGCCGACCGTGTTCGCCATCACCGTCTCGTAGGGTCGGTGCCACGACTCGCCTACGTGCGCCTGGGCGCCCAGGTGGAAGAAGTACGGCTTGTCGGGCGCGTCGCAGAGCTCGCGGACGAGCAGGTCGATCGAGTGCCGGTCGGTCAGGTCGGCGAAATGCACCTTCAACCGGCCGCGCAGGTGCCAGATGTTGTTCAGCGCGCCGCTCGAGGTCGCGCGCACGAAGGCATGGACGTGCGCTCCGAGCGCGACGAGCCCTTCGGTCAGGTGCGACCCCATGAAGCCGTCCGCACCCGTGACGAGCACCGTCCGGCCGCTGTAGAGCTCACCGAAATCGCGCTCGAGCTGCGCGAGCGCGGTCTCGTTCCAGAGCGTGTCGTGCGTCGGCGAAGTCATGATGGAAAGATGCCCGAGGGCGCCGACATGAGTATGCCCGGCACTCGTAAGAGTGCTGTAAGGACCGGAATCCAGACCGGCGTGTCGATGCTCGCGATCAGCGGCTCGGCCGCGATCGCGGGCGCACTGGTCGCCCAGAAGTTCGGGCGCGACGCGGAGACGGATGGGTTCCTCGC
>JBBRXX010000165.1:0-1126 GCA_038238245.1 Acidimicrobiia bacterium | reverse complement strand
GTTCTGCATGAGCAGCTCGAACTCGAGCGTCGCGAAGAAGCTCTCCGCCACCGCGTTGTCGTAACAGTCGCCTTTGCCGCTCATGCTGGCACTCATGCCAAGTGCCGTCAGCTCGGCGCGGTACGCCCCCGACGTGTATTGACTCCCGCGATCCGAGTGATGCAGCAATCCGGGCGCCGGACAGCGCGCCGCGTGCGCCATCCGCAACGCACTCAGGGCCAGCTCGACGTCCAACGTGTCCCGCATCGCCCACCCCACACAACGCCGCGATCCAAGATCGAGCACGGTCGCCAGGTAAAGCATGCCCTCGCGCGTTGGGACATACGTAATGTCGGCCACCCAGATCCGGTTGATGCCGACTCCATTCACGTCGAACTGTCGGGCGAGCAGATTCGGCGCGATCGGGTGGTCGTGATTCGAATCGGTCGTCGAGACGCGACGTTGTTTGCGCGGCCGCGCCACCAGCCCGTCTTCGCGCATGAGGCGCGCCACCCGCTTCGGGCTCGCCGGCAGCCCTTCCGCCTGCAGCTCGCGGTGCACGCGCGGCGCCCCGTAGGTCTCGCCACTCTCCGCGTGCGCGATCCGGACGTGTGCCAGCAACACCTCATCGATCAGGGCGTGCCAGCTGGGCGGACGCTTGCGCGAGGCGTAGTAGCCCGAGGGCGACACCTCGAGCACGCGGCACATGAGTCGCACGTCAAACTCGCCGCGATGGCGAGTGATCACGGCGTACCTCAACGCGACTCCTTCGCGAAGTACACCGCCACTTTTTTTGCGAAGGCTTGCTCCTGGCGCAGCACCGCGACCTCGCGTCGCAGCCGACGATTCTCCTGCTCCATCGACTCGCCGGGCCGCGCCGACTCCATGCCACGCTCACGGCTCTGCTGTCGCGCCCACGCGCGCAACTGGTCCGGTCGGACGTCAAGCTCTCGACCGACTTGCGCCAGCGTCGCCCCGGCAGCCCGTCGCTCCGCGACTAATCGCACTGCCTCGGCCTTGAATTCGCCGCTAAATGCGCGCCGCTCCCGCTGCCCTGCTGCTCCTGCCTTCCCGTTGCTTTTCATGCACCACCTCCGCCCCGAACTTAGGGCGAGTGAGGCGTCCACGAAATCGGGTCAACTCCATT
>JBBRXX010000164.1:0-1153 GCA_038238245.1 Acidimicrobiia bacterium | reverse complement strand
GGTAACCGTTCAGGGGTGGGGTTGAGCGCGTGATCGCCTCGTGCGATTTCGGCGCATGACCACAAAAAACATGGAGCATTTGCAGAGCGAGATCGAGGAGCTGGTGCGCGAGCACCTCGCGGCACAGCGGAGCGCGGCGACCGCAGCCGTCGAGCGCGCCTTCGCATCAGCGACGGCACCGTCGAGCACGCGCGCGACCCGGCGGGCGACGAGCCGTCGGCGGCCGCCGACCGAAGTGGCTGGGCTCGCCGAGCAACTCCACGCAGCGGTGCGCGCAAACCCAGGCGAACTCATGATCGTGTTCGCCAGACAGCTCGGTCAAACACCCCGCGCGCTGAACCGGCCGATGTTGCAGCTCAAGAGCTCCGGACGCGTGCGTAGCGCAGGCCAGCGGCACCTGACGCGCTACTTCCCGATGACGTTGTCGAAGGTGGCGTAGTCGAGATCAGGCCGCGAACAGCGAGGGCACGCGGGTGCCGGCGGCTTGCGCCTCGCAGCAGCCGGTGAGGAAGGCCAGTACATCCTTGCCTTGCTTGCGCGCGGTGTGGGCGACGGTCATCAGCCGCTCGGCGAACAGATTCCCGCGGTCGCTCTGCGTGCCGAAGGAGCGCTTGCGCCAGAGCACGAAGGCGCGAAGTTCGCGCTCGGCGTGATTGTTGGTCGGCTCGACGTCGTCGTGATCGACGAACGTCCACAGGGCGAGCTTGTGCGCGAGAATGTTGGCGCACGAACCCGACAGCCGGTCGATGTTCGACGCGACCGCGCGCGCGAGCAGGTCTTCGACCTGCACACGCACCGGCGCCATCCACGCGCGGAAGGTCGCGCGGTCGAGCTTGCCGGCTTTGTAGTCGTGCCAGTACTCGAACAAGATGCCGATGTAGTTGAGCAGGTCGCGGCCAAACGTCGCGCTCGGACCATCCCGCTCGCTGAACGACACGGCCTTGCGTAGCAGGTGCGCCCAGCAGATCTGGCGGCGCTCCATCGCCCAGAAGCCGAGCGCCGTGGCGCGATCACTGACGAGGATGCCGCGCAGTGCGCCGTAGAGCGGCGCGAGCGTCGCGCGCGAGCCGTCGGTGACGATCTTGAACACGGTCGCCGCCGTCGTCGCGATCGTCCACAGCGCCAGCAACGTACCGGCCTTGAGCCAGCTCGT
>JBBRXX010000163.1:0-1155 GCA_038238245.1 Acidimicrobiia bacterium | reverse complement strand
GGCCCGGGTGTCCAGCCTTGGTGAGACGTATACAACGATGATCTGGCCGTACTGGTCGATCGCCCGGTACACATAGCGCCACCGTCCTGTGACCTTCACGTAAGTCTCATCGACGAACCAGCGGTCGCCGACCGCGAGGCGGCACGGCCGGGCCGCGTCCGCGAGGAGCGGCGTGAAGCGCTGCACCCACCGGAACACGGTGACGTGGTCGACCTCGATCCCGCGCTCAGCCAAGAGTTCTTCGACGTCGCGCTGGATCTAGCCGCGTGAGACCAAGCCGCGACGGGGTTCCCGTTCAGATCGTTCGGGCGAGTTCGGTGAACGCGGCCGCGACGCGACAGCGGGCTCGGGCATCAACGCCGAGTTCGTAGTGACCGCGCCGAACGTTCTGCATCAGCGCATGACCGCGCATGGTCACCCGTGCTGAGTGGTCCCGTTCGGACTGAGCTACACCCCGAAGGAACCGCGATGATAGTCGTCGTGCGCGAACGGGAAGGTCCGGACAGCAGCGGGCGCCGATGTCCGGATTCGCCTCGCAATCGCGTTCCCGAAGCGCCGCTCGCGTTGACCCAAGCGGTGGCTAAGGATCGGTAGCCATGGCGACGGGTGGCCTCACGCGGTCAGCATTGGTCGCGAGAAGAGCGTGACTCGTTCGCTTCGCACGTAGCGCTCATCGACACAAACAAGCCTGGCACTTCGACCGTTCGTGTCGTGCTGTTGCGCGCGATGGAATACTTCATGTTCATCAGCATGCCGGATCCAACAACACAACTCCGCGAAGCTGGGGGAACAGAAGACCCGAACGCGGTCGTGTAGGACTGAGGCCTCGCGGACCTGCTCTGGGTGAGTGCTTACCTGCGTCGTACGCTCATCATTGGATGACGACGCCTTCGTCGTTCATACACGTCGAGCGCACACATGCTCAGGAGTGGAAGCGCGCGACGACAGTTCCGCCGGCTGTACGGCGGCGCGTGCGGCCGTAGCGGATGTCATTGATCGAGACGCAGCCGGCGACCTTGAAACGCACGCGAGCGACAGCGGGCGGGCCGGACACGGGACCGTGTCATTTGGGTGCGCCCAGGTTCAACCACCCGGACCAGCCGCCCGTGCTCGGCGTGTACCACTTCTCCCAGACCCCGCCGAACCAGTCGATCG
>JBBRXX010000162.1:0-1195 GCA_038238245.1 Acidimicrobiia bacterium | reverse complement strand
CATGCTCTCGCCCGTGACGACGCTCTCGTCAACCGCCGATCCGCCGTCACGCACGATTCCGTCGACCGGCACCTTCTCGCCGGGTCGCACCAGCACGACGTCCCCCCGGACGACATCCTCGATCGCGATGTCGAGCTCGACTCCTTCGCGGATGACTCGCGCGGTTCGCGGCGAAAGGCCGATGAGCTTCCTGATCGCGTCGGACGTGTGGCTTCGTGCACGCGCCTCGAGGAAGCGGCCAAGCAGGATGAGGGTGATGATCGCCGACGACGTGTCGAAGTAGAGCGGCAGCTTCCCCGCGGAGGCGAGCCCGGCGGCCTCGAAGAAGCCGGGTGCCAGGATCGCGGCAAGGCTGTAGAGGTAGGCGGCCGACGTTCCAACCGCGATCAGCGTGTTCATGTCAGTGGCGCGGTGGCGGGCCACGTTCCAGGCGCCGCGGTAGAAGGGCCAGCCGGCGTAGAACTGGACCGGCGTTGCCAGGGCAAGCTGCAGCCACGGGTTCGCCAGGAACGCCGGAAGGAACGGCACGATCGTCATCGAGGCGAGACCGGCGATGATCGGCATGGTCAGGACCGCAGCGACGATCAACCGGCGGCGCGTATCGGCAAGATGCCGCTGCTGGAAGCTGGTCTCGGGACGATCGGCTGCCTCGCGAACCCGCGCGTGCGAGTCCGGATTGGCACCTGCTGTGTCGATCGAGACGTCGCGAACATCCTCGGTGGGCAGCTTGGCCTCGTACCCGGCCGCCTCGACGGCCGCAATGATCTGCGCGACGGTCACCTGCGGTCCGGCAACGACCGTCGCCCGCTCAGTTGCGAGGTTGACGTTGGCGGTCTCGATGCCATCCAGCTTGCGCAGGTGGCGCTCGATCCGGTTGACGCACGAGGCACATGTCATGCCCTCGATGTCGAGCGCGAACATCCTCGACGACGACAGGGCCACTTCGACCGTGGGCGAGTCGCCGGAAGTCGCGCCGCTCACTTCCGCCCGGTCGAGTCTCGCCTCGTAACCCGCCGCTTCGACGGCCGCGCCAAGCGCTGGTAACCCGGTGCGGGATGGCTCGAAGGTCACCGATGCCGTCTCGGTTGCCAGGTTCACATTGGCGTCCACGACCCCATCGGCCTTGCGCAGGTAGCGCTCGATGCGGTTGACGCACGACGCGCAGGTCATGCCCTCGACGGGAAAGCGGACCGAT
>JBBRXX010000161.1:0-1204 GCA_038238245.1 Acidimicrobiia bacterium | reverse complement strand
GTCGTGGTTGCATGGATTGAACGCCGCGAAGCATGAGCCTCCCTTCGGGCGTTCGTGGGCGAGCATTGGGTGATTCGGAAGTGCTCAGAGGACACCGTGTCGCGACCTCGAATGTCCGCTCGCTGTTGTAGACAGCGATACGCACATGGGCCGAACTCTGACCAAGACCTGCGTCGTCACCGTGCGGCGCGTGCGCGATACGCCGATCGTCGAGGCGGGGTCGGTCCCCGGCTACGGGCCGATCTTCAACGCGGGCGCGATCCACCACGACGGCGCCTTCCACCTCTTCGCCCGTGGCGTGCGGGAGGGCTACACCCGCAACGGTGGATCTGGGCCGCGGTTTCTCGACTACGTCTCGGACTTGCTGGTGCTCACGTCCGAGGACGGTCTCGACTACGAGTTCCAGCAGGTGCTCGCACGCGGTTCGGCGACGGGTGTCCACAGTTACGAGGACCCAAGGGTGCAGAAGGTCCGGAGCGGCGGCGCGGATCACGTGATGATGACGTACACGAGCCTGCCCGACCCGAAGTCGGGGCGGCCGTGGCGGGTAGGCATTCACCGGCTCGCCTACGCCGACGGCCGCTTCGCGCTCAACCGCACCTCGGGCCGCGTGATCGGGCCCCACGGGCAGCATGACAAGGACGCAGTCGTTTTCAACCTGCGCGACGGTCGGGTCGGGCTGATCCACCGGATCTACCCGAGCATGCAGCTCGCGGTGTTCGACTCTCTCGCTGAGCTGTACGGCGCCGGCGCAGAGTACTGGGACGAGCATCTGCGCGAGCTCGACCGGCACACGATCATCTCGCCCGCGCCGGGAGCGCTCGCCGTCGGCGCCGGCGCCCCGCCGGTTCCGACCGAGGCGGGCCTCCTCACTCTTCTACCACGAGCGCAACGCCGAGTCGCAGTACACGATCAACGTCGCGTTACTGGACGAGGTGACGGGCCACGTGCGATCGCTGCTCAGCGAGCCGATCCTCCGGCCCGAGCTCCGGTGGGAGCGGTTCGGCGACGTCGACGACGTGGTGTTTGTCCAGGGCGCGGTGCCGCGTCCCGACGGCACGATCTACCTGACGTACGGCGCGGCCGACCGCTGCGTCGGCGCGATCAGCGTGGTGGCGGCGGAGGTCGTAGGCGCTCTGCGCGCCGCCGCCTGAAGCCATCGCGCCTGCTGAAGGGCCGTGATCAGCGCGATCGTGCACGCTCG
>JBBRXX010000160.1:0-1207 GCA_038238245.1 Acidimicrobiia bacterium | reverse complement strand
GCCGCGGGCGGCGACAACGCACCGAGCGCGCCGTCGTCCAGGCGTCGTCCCGGTTGGAACGCTTCGCGTGCCGCCACGTCCTCGAACGCGACGCCCCACCCGCGCCGCTCGGGATCCTGCGCGGCGGCGCCGAACCACGTCCCGAACAGCCGCTCGGCGCCGGCCAGGAGCTCGTCGCCGGTCAGCCGGCCGCGGGCTCCTGGCTCGTCGGCCCGGAAGCGGTCGCGGCCGAACGCATGGTGGAAGCCGATCAGGTCGCGAGCGCTGAGCCGGCGGTAGTCCGCCCGGTGCCACGCCGTGGCAAGGATCGAACGTGCCAGCCGCAGATCGTCCAGCGACCGCTCGTCGCGATCACGTGCGTAGTAGGCAGCGTTCAGGAAATCGGTCACCCACAGCGCGGCAGTTGGCCCGGCGACGGACGAGCCGAGCATGCCGGCCAATCCGAACGAGCCGGCGACGTTGCCCGGCAACACGAACTCGGATGGATCATCTGTCTCGGCCGTGGGCGAAATGCTATCGGCTGCTCTCGGCGAGTCGTTCGGTGTAGCGAATCGACAGGTATTGCACCCCGCGGTCGGAGTGGTGCACGAGCTCGTCGAGGCGACGGCCACGCTCGGAGCGGGCCCAGATCGCCTGCTCCAACGCGTCCAGGGCCAGGTCGGAGCGCAGCGACCTGGACGCCTGCCAGCCGACGATCATGCGGGAGTAGACGTCGGTGATGAACGCGACATAGACGAAGCCGGACCAGGTGCGGACGTAGGTCAGGTCGGCGACCCAGAGCCGGTTCGGGGCGCCGGCACTGAAGCGGCGATCGACGAGATCACGCGGCCGGTCGGCCTCATGCCCAGGGATCGTCGTGAACTTCGGCTTGCCACGGACGACTCCGCGAAGCCCAAGCTCGCGCATCAGACGCGCAACGGTGCAGCGGGCGACCCCGACGCCTTCACGGTTGAGCTGCGCCCAGACCTTATCGACGCCGTACACGGCGAAGTTGTCCCGATGGACCCGCGCCACGTCGGGCTTCAGCTCTGCGTCACGCAACGCCCTGGCCGAGGGCGGTCTGGCTTTTGCGGCGTAGTAGGTGCGCGGGGCGAACTGCAAGGCGCTGCAGATCGGCTCGACCCCGAACCGATACCGGTACTCATCGATGTAGGCGATCACCTCCGCGTTCGACCGTCGAGCTCGGTCGCGAAGAAAAGCGACGCCG
>JBBRXX010000159.1:0-1227 GCA_038238245.1 Acidimicrobiia bacterium | reverse complement strand
GGGCAACGAGTATGTGAGTCGTGAGTTCTCGGGTCGGGTCTGACTCGAATGTACGGGCTGGCGTCCGGTTCGCCGGTGTGCCTTGAGATTGATCTGTCGGCCCGATCTGGGTGCTCATGCCGACGCCTACCGGTCGGGCGGAGTGACCTACTAGGAGCCTGTCGTAAAGGCTCGTCGTTGTCTTGTCCGCCGTCCCGGCAGGTCGGTGTCTTCCCGATCCGTTGGCACAGAGAGAAGACACGAATATGGGAACACAGATCACTGGTGGAGTCGATACGCATCTCGAGGTGCACGTGGCCGCGGCGTTGGACGACCACGGCGGCTTGTTGGGAACGGCGTCGTTCGCCACAACACCAGACGGTTATCGCGAGCTTGCTGAGTGGCTCTGTTCGTTCGGTGATGTCGTGTTGGTCGGTGTCGAAGGGACCGGGAGCTACGGCACGGGCCTGACTGGCCACCTCCAAGCCGACGGGATCAAGGTTGTCGAGGTCGACCGACCGAACCGGCAACGACGACGCCGCGCCGGCAAGTCCGACACGCACGACGCGATCAGCGCAGCTCGAGCCGCGTTCGCGGGCGACGCGCTTGGCGCGCCGAAGACCCGCAACGGCAACGTCGAAGCCATCCGGGTCCTGCGATTGGCCCGCAACAGCGCCACGCGAGACCGAACCCGGGCGCTGAACCAGATGCGCTCGCTCGTCACCACTGCCCCCGACGAACTCCGATCTCAACTGCGCGGACTGACAATCCCGAAACTGCTGCGCACCGCCGCAGCGTTCCGACCCGCGGGCCGCACCAATGTCACCAGCGCGAATCGTCTGGCGTTCAAGACACTCGCCCGACGAATCCTGGAACTCGACGACGAGATCCGCGCCCTCGACGCGCTCCTCACACCGCTCGTCGCCGAGACCGCGCCCGAGATGATCGAACGACTCGGAGTCGGCACCGACACCGCCGGCGCGCTCCTCGTCGCCGCCGGGGAGAACGCGAACCGGATCCCCAACGAACGATCCTTCGCACGACTGTGCGGAGCGGCGCCACTCGACGCGTCAAGCGGCAAACAGCAACGGCACCGCCTCAGCCGCGCTGAGCTTGACCCGGTTGACCGGATCCCTGTCGTGAGGCGATTCTCGCCTTCGGAGAGGAGACGGTATGCCGAGGCCACACCCGCGGGAGTTCCGCGCTCGTGCTGTCGAGTTGGCGCGTGAGCACGCGAAGCCGTTGGAT
>JBBRXX010000158.1:0-1239 GCA_038238245.1 Acidimicrobiia bacterium | reverse complement strand
GCACGCGCGGATGATGGGCGGACCGGCTACGCACCGATGATCCTCCGGCCGCGGGTGCTCGGAACGAACCGCATCGCGGTCGTGCTCGCCACGAACACCTGGCAGGCGTACAACTTCGACGATGCGAACGGCGACGGCTGGGGCGACAGCTGGTACGTGAGCGCCGCTCAGCGGTCGGTCGGACTGCAGCGTCCGTTTCTCGACTTCGGCGTCCCCTTCCGGTTCCACGACTGGGACCTCGAATTCATCTCGTGGCTGAATCGCACCGGGAAGCACGTGGACTACCTGTCCGACGACGATCTCGAGCACGTCGCGTCGGGCGACGAGCTCGCGCGCGCCTACGACCTCGTCGTCTTTCCCGGGCACGAGGAATACGTCACGCGGCACGCTTACGACGTCGTGCGCCGCTATCGGGATCTCGGCGGCAACCTCGCCTTCCTGGCGGCGAACAACTTCTTCCGGGAGGTCACGCCGAACGGAGAGCGGATCGTGCGCGGAAAGCTGTGGCGCGATCAAGGGCGACCCGAGGCGGGGCTGGTCGGCGTTCAGTACTCGGGCTCCAACCACGGGGAGCGACAGGCCCCGTTCGTCGTCTCGGGCGCGGAGTCGGACCCGTGGGCGTTCGCCGGGACCGGTCTTCGCGACGGGTCGCAGTTCGGGCGGTACGGGATCGAGATCGACTCGCATACCGCGGCCTCGCCGGCCGGCACCCGCGTCCTCGCCTCGATTCCGAACGTGCTCGGCACCGGCCGGACAGCGGAGATGACCTATTACGAGACGCCGGCGGGGGCGAAGGTGTTCGCCGCGGGCGCGCTCAACTTCGCGGCCTCGCTCGGCGACCCGCATGTCGCTGCGTTCGTCGAGAACGTCTGGGCACGACTCTCTCAGCCGTAGCCGCACCGGACACGGCCCGTGCCTGGCACGGGCCGTGAGACCGCGCTAGTACTCGAAGAAGCCGCGGCCCGACTTGCGGCCGAGGTGACCCTCCGCCCGCATCTGCAGGAGGCGCTCGGGGGGCGCGACCCGTGCCTCGCCGAGCTTGCCGTGGAGCGCCTCGGACGCGTGCACGTGGATGTCGACGCCGATCAGGTCGATCAACGCGCACGGCCCGAGCGGCCAGCCGGCCCCGTTCTCCAAAGCCTTGTCCATGTCCGCTGGCTCGACTTTGGCCTCGTCGAGCACCCGCACGCAGTCGTTCAGCAGCGGGATGAGGATGCGGTTGACGATGAATCCCGGTGT
>JBBRXX010000157.1:0-1246 GCA_038238245.1 Acidimicrobiia bacterium | reverse complement strand
TGCGTGCATGTCGCCGACGGCGAACATTCCACCGGGCTGTCGGACGGGGAAGAGGATGCGCGCCCCCGCGCCGTGCAGGTGGTTGTCGAGGTTCCCGCCGTGCCGGCCGGCGAGCCCGTTCGAAAGTGACTCGCCGTCGGTCGCGACGCCGACGACGCCCACCATCGGCCGAGCCGGGAAGCGCACACGGTCGTTCATCTCGATCCAACCGTTCCGCACCTCGAACAGGCGAGTGACCGGGGACTGAACCTGGTCGATCAGCTGGCCGAAGCCGGGGATGAGCGTCGCGAAGCCGACCTCCGCCGGCCGGATGTCGAGAATCTCCGCGACCAGCGAGTCGCCGGGCTCCGCGCCGCGCACCGCAACCGGCCCCGTGGCGGAGTTGACCCGGTCGAAGTCGATCTCCGTGACGAGATCGTCCTCCGACCGGATCTGCCCCGTGAAGCAGTCGTTCGTCTCGAACGTGACCGTGTCGCCCGGCTCGACTTCGAGCACGGGATCGAGGTCGGGGCCGAAGGCCCAGATGATCTGGTCATGCCCGAGCCGGTGGCTGGCGGCGACGGCCATCTACGCCGGAGGCACAGCCGGTCCGGCCGGTCCGACAGGCCCTACGGTCTCGTCCTCCACGTACACCCGCTCCATGTCGCGCAGCCGCTCGGGCCGCGTCTTCGAAAGCACGAGCGTGAGCACGATCCCGGCGGCGGTCCAGACGAGTGCGGCCCAGTTCGCGTACTTGATCGGATACGTCGGTGGCGCCTTGTAGTACTGGAAATAGAGCGGGAAGAAGAACAGGATCGCGCCGCCCAGCGGCAGGACGAAGTGGAGCAGTGCGTTGAACTCGTCGCGGCGCTTCGTCCAGTAGTGCCAGATACATCCGAAGCAGATCAGGATGTAGACGATCACCACCACGATCACCGCCAGGGTCGCGATGAACGCGAACCCAACGAGCGGGCCCCACTTCCAGCCGAGAATCAGCGAGGACACGAGCGCGAACGCGGTCATCCAGATGATCGCGATGTGCGGAGTCTTGAAGCGCGGGTGCGTACGCGCGAACGGGCGTGGCGCGAGCCCGTTCCGGGCCAGCGCGTAGAAGACCCGCGTCGCAGCGTTCACGGCCGCGTTCGAGTTCGCTGCGATCGAGTTGACGATCGCCGCGAAGACGAGGATCCAGCCCGTGCTCCAGAAGACCTTCCCGAGGTTCCGCCACGGATCCGCGCCCGTCGCCTGGTCGACGAAGTTGTTGAAC
>JBBRXX010000156.1:0-1252 GCA_038238245.1 Acidimicrobiia bacterium | reverse complement strand
CTGATCCAACAACCTGTGGAGATCGCGTGGTTCCCATTCACTCCAACGCGCATCTGACGCGCGAGACGATGGCCTTCGTACTGGCCGGAGGTCGGGGCAGCCGTCTGATGGAATTGACCGACCGCCGTGCGAAGCCCGCGGTGTTCTTCGGCGGCAAGACCCGCATCATCGACTTCGCATTGAGCAACGCGCTCAACTCGGGCATCCGCCGCATCGGCGTGGCCACGCAATACAAGGCGCACAGCCTGATCCGCCACCTCACGCGTGGCTGGAGCTTTCTTCGCGCCGAGCGCAACGAGAGCTTCGACATCCTGCCGGCCAGCCAGCGCGTGTCCGAAGACCTCTGGTACCGCGGCACGGCCGATGCGGTGTTCCAGAACATCGACATCGTGCAGAGCTACGCGCCGAAGTACATGGTGGTCCTGGCGGGCGACCACATCTACAAGATGGACTACGGGTTGATGCTCGAGCAGCACGTCGAGACCGGGGCCGACGTGACGGTCGCCTGCGTCGAGGTCCCGCGCGAGGAAGCGAGCGGCTTCGGCGTGATGCACATCGACGGCTACGACGTGATCCAGAGCTTCTTCGAGAAGCCCGCGGACCCGCCCGCCATCCCGGGCAAACCCGACAAGGCTCTGGCATCGATGGGCATCTACGTCTTCGAGACGAGCTATCTCTTCGACCTGCTCGAGCGCGACGCTGCCAACCCAGACTCGAGCAACGACTTCGGCCGTGACCTGATCCCGACGATCGTGCGCGAGGGCAAGGCCGTCGCGCACCGCTTCGCCGCGTCGTGCGTGCGCTCGACCCACGAGGCCGAGAGCTACTGGCGCGATGTCGGCACCGTCGACGCGTACTGGGAATCGAACATCGACCTGACCGCGATCACGCCGGCCCTCGACCTGTACGACACCACGTGGCCGATCTGGACCTACAGCGAACTGACGGCGCCCGCGAAGTTCGTCCACGATGAACCGGGGCGTCGCGGCACGGCGATCTCGTCACTCGTGTCGGGAGGCTGCATCGTGTCCGGCACGGAGCTGCGCAGCTCGCTGCTCTTCACCGGCGTGAGAACCAACTCCTATGCCCGCATCGAAGAGGCCGTGATCCTGCCGTACGTGGAGGTCGGTCGACACGCGCGGTTGAAGAAGGTCGTGATCGATCGCGGCGTCGTGATTCCCGACGGACTCGTGGTCGGCGACGATCCGGAACGGGACGCCGCGCGTTTTCGCCGCACGGATAGTGGCGTGTG
>JBBRXX010000155.1:0-1272 GCA_038238245.1 Acidimicrobiia bacterium | reverse complement strand
TCAAAGGACCCAATGCGTGGTGCGCTGTCCTACATCCCGCGCTTCATTCGCCACTACAGGGATCGGCGTCAGCTCGGCCAGTCGGTCGGCCAGTCTCTAAGGAGTGCTCGGGTACGAATGCGGAGCTACCGATGAGCACGCCGGGTTTTCGCTAGTCGTTTCGCCAAACCCTGCTAGCAGAAGCTACGCCGTCTGCGGCGGTCGTCAACCCGCACCGTCCCTTCGACCTCCGCGGCAAGCGTGACGAACAGCGCCGTGCTTCCAGAGGGCGCTGCCGCGATGCCGCGCATTCGTTGCCGGGGAGCAGCCCCGAGCTGCGGACGGTCACCGAGGAGCGCGAGATCCTGAAAAAAAGTGTCTCTGGCCGCCGCGGCGGCCGCTCCTGCGGCGTGAGAATCCCGGACGTTGGGTATCGTCCCGGATTGACGCCGGCGCCGCTTGGTGCGCTGTTGAGCCCGTAAAAAAGTGTGGCGCGGGGGCCTGTGGTGCCGTTGACTGCTGCTTCGAGCGCGTATCTCAGACTCATCTCGGTAGGTCCCCTCCGAGCGATGCGGAAGCCGTCTGGAACGGAGGGTGATGTGATGGATGTGGTTGTGGAGCGGTGCGCGGGTCTTGACGTGCATCGCGACAACGTGGGGGCGACGGTGCGGCTTAGGTGAGACGGATGTCCGGTCGCCCAGGGCACGGCGACCTCACACGTCGTCTACGGGTCGTCTGCGGCCACATCCGGGCCATGCAGACCCGCCTGCTCGCGGTCGTGGGCCGCCTGCTCGCGGTCGTGGAACGCCTGCTCGCGGTCGTCGGCCGCCTGCTCGCGGTCGTGGAACGCCTGCTCGCGGTTCGTCTCCGCTCGTTGACGGTCGCCGCGCGCCCTCCGCGCGATCTGCTTGGCGTCGCCAGTCAGGTCGCCGGCATCGGCGAGGCGGTCGCGGCCGTGCGCCGCGAAATCGCGACCGGCCGCGATCTCGTCGCGTTGGGCTGCGATGGCGTCGCGGTCGGCCGCGGTGGCGTCGCGTTGCGCCGCCGTCGCGTGGCGTTCATGGCCGACATGCGCTCGCGCGTCGGCCGTCTCCTCGCGTCCGCGCGTCGTGCGACCGCGCGCTTCCCGGCTGCGCTCATATCGCGCCTCGGCTGCCGGACCCTGATCGTCGCTGGCCGCTTGGTCGCGATCGGCCGTCATCTGGTCGCGATCAGCCGCCATCTGGTCGTGCTCGGACGCTCTCTGGTCCTCGTCTGAGCCCTCCTGGTCGCGGTCTGACCCCGTCTGGTCCT
>JBBRXX010000154.1:0-1275 GCA_038238245.1 Acidimicrobiia bacterium | reverse complement strand
TTGACCGTCGGCCTGAGCGCGACGCCGCGCCGCGTGCTGCTGATCAACGGCGCGCAGGCGAAGAACGTCTTCTGGCAAGTCGGCAGCGCGGCCCGCATCGAGGACCGCAGCACCATGGTCGGCACCATCATCGCGCCGGCCGGGGTGACGATTTCAACTGCCGGCCAGACCGCCCAGACCACCTTGATCGGACGCGCCCTCGGCCTCACGGCGTCGGTGACCATGGTCAACACCACGATCGTCGCACCATGACCCGCGCGCGTAACCCGTATGCTTTCGATGTCCTGAGACTGAAAAACGATATGAAACGAATCACTGCGCTGCGCCTGCTGAGCCTTGCCGGAATCGGAACCCTTGCCGCGTCATCGGCGTTCGCTCAGGAGAGCGGCTACCCCTACGGCGGGGTATCGATCGGCCAGTCGCGCGCGAAGATCGACGAGGATCGCATCACCGCCAACCTGCGCTCGCTCGGACTGAACACCACGGCCTTCACGCGTGACGAGCGCGACACCGGCTTCAAGGTGTTCGGGGGTTACCAGTTCAATCGATACGTCGCGCTCGAGGGCGGTTATTTCAATCTGGGCAAATTCGGTTTCGGCGCGACCACGGCGCCGGCCGGAACGCTGAATGGCCAGATCAAGTTGCACGGCGTGAACCTCGATGTCGTGGGCACGTTGCCGCTGGTTGGCGGCTTGTCGGCGATCGGACGCGTGGGGGCGCAGTACGCCAATGCCCGCGACACCTTCAGCGGAAGCGGCGCCGTTCGCGTGCTCGATCCCAACCCGAGCAAGCGCGCGGCCAACTACAAGGTCGGCGTCGGTCTGCAGTACGAAATCAACCGGGCTATCCTGGTGCGCGGCGAAGCCGAGCGCTATCGGATCAACGACGCGGTGGGCAACCACGGCGACGTCAATCTGTTCTCCGTCAGCCTGGTGGTGCCGTTCGGCCGCGCGCCTGCTCCGGCACCCCGAGTCGTGGTGGCACCTGCGTACGTGCCGCCGGTTCCGCCGCCCGTCGCGGCAGTCACCCCGCCCGCCCCCGCACCGGCGCCCGCGCGCCGACGCGTGACCTTCTCGGCCGATTCGCTGTTCGCCTTCGATCAGTCGACCATCAGTCCCGAAGGAAAGACGGCGCTCGACGCCTTCGCCAGGGACACCAGGGAAACCCAGTTCGATGTGATCACCGTCGAAGGCCACACCGACCGCCTCGGACCGCAGGCGTACAACCAGAGGCTTTCGACGAAACGTGCCGAAGCGGTGAAGTCCTATCTCGTGA
>JBBRXX010000153.1:0-1280 GCA_038238245.1 Acidimicrobiia bacterium | reverse complement strand
CTAACAGGGTGCTGAAAAAGCCGGTGTAGGTGCTCGCGATTGGTCGCGGGTTCGCTCATGCTGTGGTCACCGAGGTGGAGGTGACCGTGCGAGGGATGCCGGATCGGCAGTTGGCGATGTTGACGACGTTGAGTGCGGAGGATCTGATCCCGGCGGATCATCCGATCCGTCGGATCCGGTTGGTGGTGGAAGCGGTGCTCGCCGAACTCGACGGCGAGTTCGACGCGATGTACGCGTCGACGGGGCGGCCGAGTGTCCCGCCTGAGCAGCTCCTCAAAGCGACGGTGTTGATGGCGATGTACTCGATTCGCTCGGAGCGGGCGTTTTGCGAACGACTCAACTACGACGTGTTGTTCAAGTGGTTCTTGGATCTCGCGATCGACGCGCGGGCGTTTGACGCGACGACGTTCTCGAAGAACCGGCGGCGATTGTTGGATCACGAGATCGCGGATCGGTTCTTCGCTTTGGTGGTCGCCCAGGCGAAGCTGCGTCGTTACTGCTCGAGTGATCATTTCTCGGTTGACGGGACCTTGTTGGAGGCGTGGGCGTCGCACAAGAGCTTTCACCCAAAGGACGGCTCGCCCGCCCCGCCGCAGTCGGGACGCAACGCCGAGGTTGATTTCCACGGCCAACGGCGCACGAATGAGACGCACGCGTCGACGACCGATCCCGAGGCGCGCATGGCCCGCAAGTCCAACGCGACCGCGGCGAAGCTCTCCTATGCGGGTCACCTGTTGATGGAACACCGCAACGCGTTGTTGGTCGACATCGAGTTGAGCGAAGCGAACGGCTACGCGGAACGTGACACCGCACTCGAGATGCTCGAGCGGCTCCCGGCCACGAGACGACGACGCACCGTCGCGGGCGATAAGGGCTACGACACGAAGGACTTCGTCGCCGAGGTCCGCGAGCTCGGGTTCACGCCACACATCGCGCCGAACACGACCCGCCAACGCTCCACGATCGACGGGCGCACGACTCGACATGAAGGCCATGGAGTGAGTCAACGGATCCGCAAACGGATCGAGGAACCGTTCGGCTGGGTCAAGACCATCGCTGGAGGCCGCAAGCTCCGTTACATCGGCCGACACCGAAACCGGGCGTGGTTCCTCATGGTCGGCGCGGTCTACAACATCCTGCGCATCACCGCCCTCGACGCCGAACCCGCCTGACGAGACCGGATCACGAGCCCCCAACGCGCACGAACATCAAACGTCGACCTCGCGACCAACCACCCGACAAGACCACCAAACCCTCAACAGCCGATTTTCAGCACCCTG
>JBBRXX010000152.1:0-1289 GCA_038238245.1 Acidimicrobiia bacterium | reverse complement strand
TGAACCGCCCCGGGTTTTATAGAGGCTGTGGTTCTTTAGTTTCTACTGTTCGGGTGTGACGGTAGTAGGTGGCTTCGAGTTCGGCGGGTGGGACCATGCCGATCTCGCCGTGGAGTCGTCGGTGGTTGAACCAGTCGATCCATTCCAGGGTCGCGAACTCCACGTCGTCGACGCCGCGCCAGGGTCCGTTGCGGCGGATGAGTTCGGTCTTGTAGAGCCCGTTGAAGCTTTCGGCGAGCGCGTTGTCGTAGCTGTCGCCGCGGGAGCCGACCGAGTTGACGACACCGGCTTCGCCGAGTCGTTCGGTGTATCGGATGGACAGGTATTGCACGCCGCGGTCGGAGTGGTGAATGAGGCCGTCGAGGTCGCGGTCGCGGCGGGCGAAGATCGCCATCTCGAGCGCGTCGAGTGCGAGGTCGCTGCGTAACGATCGGGATGCTTGCCATCCGACCACGAACCGGGAGTAGACGTCGATGACGAACGCGACGTAGACCCAGCCGGTGTGGGTCTTGACGTAGGTGAGGTCCGAGACCCACAACCGGTTCGGGGTCAACGCGTGGAATCGACGTTCGACCAGATCCGCGGGACGGGCCGCCAGATCGTCAGGGATCGTGGTGCGCTTGGGCTTCCCGCGTCGGGCGCCTTGCAAGCCGAGCGTTCGCATCAAGCGTTCGACCGTGCAACGCGCGACCGGGACTCGTTCGCGGTTGAGTTGGGTCCAGATCTTGTCCGCGCCATAGACACTGAAGTTCTCGCGCCACACCCGGGCGATCTCCCGCTTCAGTTCCTCATCACGCAACCGTCGCGCACATGGCGGCCGTTGCTTCGCCGCGTAGTAGGTGGAAGGGGCGACCTGCAACGTCACACAGATCGACTCGACCCCGAACCGGTCCCGATTCGTGTCGATGTAACGGATCACTTGGTCCGTCGGCCGTCGAGCTCGGCCGCGAAAAAACTCGACGCGCTCTTCAAAATCTCATTCGCGCGGCGCAACTCCCGGTTCTCCCGCTCGAGATCCTTGAGCCGCTGCCGCTCTTCGCTCGTCAACCCCGACCGACGACCCGTATCCCGCTCGGCCTGACGGACCCACGAACACAACGTCTGCGGCGTCATCCCGAACTTCGACGCGATCGACTCGATCGTCGCCCACTGCGACGCGTGCTCGTGCTGATGCTCGAACACCAACCGGACCGCCCGCTCACGTACCTCCGGCGCATACCGCTTCCTGACTGCTGCCATGACTCCAACCTCTCAAGGTCAAGAGCCTCCAGCAAACCCGGGGCGGTTCA
>JBBRXX010000151.1:0-1289 GCA_038238245.1 Acidimicrobiia bacterium | reverse complement strand
TCCTGGCGGTCGATCTCGCCCTTCGCGAACGTCCCCAGGCTCCGGCCGCGGTTCAGGATCACGAAGCGGTCGGCGACCGGATAGGCGTGGTGTGGGTTGTGCGTGATGAAGACGACGCCGATTCCACGGGCTCGTGCCTGCAGGATGTAGCGCAGCACGACACCTGCCTGCTTCACGCCGAGTGCCGAGGTCGGCTCGTCGAGGATCAACACCTGCGCGCCGAAGTAGATAGCCCGCGCGATCGCGACCGATTGCCGTTCACCGCCCGAGAGCGTCCCGACGGGTTGATCCGGATCGCGGATGTCGATGCCCAACTCGTGTAGCTGCTCTTGCACCGTCTCACGCGCGAGCTTCACGTCGAATCTCCGGAACGGCACGAACCCGATTCGTGGCTCCGCGCCGAGGAAGAAGTTCCGCCAGATCGACATCAGGGGGATCATCGCCAGGTCCTGGTAGACCGTTGCGATCCCGCGGGTGCGCGCGTCGCGCGGTGAGGAGAAGCGCACCTCCTCGCCCGCCACGCGCAGCGTGCCGGCGTCAGGCTGGTGCACACCCGACAGGATCTTGATCAGACTCGACTTGCCGGCGCCGTTGTCGCCGAGCACGCAGGTCACCTCACCGGTCTCGACGCGCACGGAGATGTCGTTGAGCGCGACGACGTTGCCGTAGTACTTCGAGATTCCGATCGCCTCGAGCAGGCTGCTCATCGCGCGCGCGCCCTCGACGCGCGGCTTCGGATTGCCGCGTTCAGCATCACCGCGAGCACGAGGATCACGCCCTGGAAGGTGTAGACCCAGTTGCTGTCCCACTTCGACAGGATGATCCCGATCGCCGCCATCCCGAGGATCGCCGCACCGAACGCCGCGCCCACGACCGAGCCGTAGCCGCCCGTCAGTAGGCAGCCGCCGACCACCGCGGCGATGATGAAGATGAATTCTCGCCCGACGCCTTCGTTCGCCTGAATCGACCGCAGTTCAATCGCGGTGATGATCCCGAGGAGCGCAGCCGTGGTCGAGGTGAGCATGAAGAGGACGACTTTCGTCCGCGCCACCGGCACGCCGACGTTGCGTGCCGCGACCGGGTCGCCGCCGACGCCGTAGATCCAGTTGCCGAAGCGCGTGCGGGCGAGTGCCCACGCACCGAGCGCAGTCAGCGCGAGCCACCAGATCACCTTGACCTTGAAGTCGTAGGGCGACCAGACGGTCGACGCGAAGATGCGATGCGCGCTGCCGAACCCGGGCGCAGTGTCGATGCCGTCGATCGAGACGGTGCCGGTGAGCTTGAGAGTG
>JBBRXX010000150.1:0-1292 GCA_038238245.1 Acidimicrobiia bacterium | reverse complement strand
GGCTCAACCAGGCCGAGATCTACTTCTCCGTCGTCCAACGCAAGGTCGTCACGCCCAACGACTTCGAAGACCTCGACGCGCTCGAGGAGCACCTGCTGGCCTTCGGACGCCGCTACGAGCAGATCGCCGCGCCCTTCCAATGGAAATTCACCCGCCACGACCTCCACGAACTCCTGGCCAAGACCGACACCACCCAGCCCGCCTCACTCGCCGCCTGATACGTGCGCGAACTTCCGAGCCAGACCACTAAGATCCCCCTCGGTGGTGGCAGGCAGACGGAAGTGCCAGGGAATTTGTCGGGAAGGCGAGCCGGAGGGGCCGATGACGGTCCGGGAAGCGTCGTGCGTAACGACGCGTCGCATAACGGCCGTTCGGGCGTCGCGCTGCTGGATTCCAGCCACAACGTCGTCCGGGGCAACCGGACAACCCTCAACGGAGTGGCGGGGATGGACGTCTTCGGCGGCTCTGACAACAAGGTGATCGCCAACGTCATCGCCGACAACCCCGACAACGGCATCGTCTGGGGTAACGGGTCGACAGGCGGCCGCGTGAACCGGCAACTGGATCTCGGGCAACGCCTTCGGCGGCCTCGCCATGGGTGCGAGCGACGGTGCGACCGTCGCGCGAAACGTCATCAGCGGCAACGGCGACAACGTGATCGTCAGCGGGAATGGCAACGTCGTGCGCCACAACGTCGTCCGCGACACCGCCGGGTGCCCGGACGGCTGCGGCTTCGGCGTATCGGTCGAGGACGGCGCCGGCAACCTCGTGACGCACAACCTCATCGACGGCACTGCTCGCGACGGGATCCGCGTCGACGCCTTCGCGCCGGACGACTCCCCGACAACGGACACGGTCATTCGCGGCAACGTCGTCCGCAACGCGGACGTCGACGGCATCTCTGTTGGCACAGAAACCGGCAACCCGGTCCCGAACACGCGAATCGAGTCCAACCGGGTCAGTCGCTCGGCCGACGACGGGATCGACGTCGCACGCGCCGGAACGCTTGTCGCCGCCAACACGGCCAACCACAACGGCGACCTGGGAATCAGCGCGGTGCCCGGCGTGATCGATGGCGGCGGGCCGTAGCTGGCGAAGTGCGCGGCCGCGCGGCGGAGGAACCCGATCGCTGTGAGCGCTTTCTCGTCGTTGAGCACTTCGACGTAGGCCAGGCGCGTGGCGTCGTCGATCGCGACGTGCACGAACTCCCAGCCGAGCTGGTTGGCTTGGCGGTGATAGCCAGGTCGTGCACGTGCACGCTGACCGCCGAGCATCCGGTGTCCGGGCAATCC
>JBBRXX010000149.1:0-1303 GCA_038238245.1 Acidimicrobiia bacterium | reverse complement strand
GAGGGCATCGGTTGGTGCGCTCTACCAGGGGATCACTGCGCCGAAGCGGGACTGGGTCGACGCCGCCGTTGGCCGGAACGCCGACGTCGCCTTCGTCTTCTCCGGCAAAGACTCGACGCATCACCCCGACACCCTCTGGGAGAACGAGTTCTACAACCGGAGCATCGGGCCGGTCTACGACCTGCGACAGCCGTCGATGGGCGGCCTGCCCGAGATCCACGTGGGACAGAGAGCGGACGGTGTGCTGCTCGCCGGCGGAAAGCCGTTGCGCCATGCGTATGTCCTGAGCGAGGAGGGTGTGCCACTTGCAGGCGCTGTCGTCGCGCGCGACGAGCTGAAGGGGATGGCGCTGCGCCGAACCGACGGTCTCGTGCGCATCGGCTACCGCGTGCATGGTCTCTATCCCAACGACACGTGGTCCGGGAAGCGAGTGACGTACACACGGCTACGCTGCGCGGGCGGCTCGGTCACGGTGCAGATGACACGCGACCCGAACCTCACCAGCGGCCCACAGACTGTGCGCGCAGGCGGAAGGAGCGTGACGTTCGGGTCGAACGACGATGCGATCCTCACCGTGCCACTGCACCCGCGTAACGAGATTTGCCGCGCGGTCTTCACGGTTACCCCCACCGCCGTCCCCGGGCCGGCAGACCCGCGTGTGCTCGGCGTGCACTTCCTCGAGTTCCGTTACGCCGCTCCGTGAGGATTGCCTATGACGTCACGCCGCTTTCGCATCCGCGGACGGGCGTCGGCAATTACATCCTCGGTGCTCTGAAGGGGATGGCCGAGGCGGCGGAAGGCTCGCACGAGCTCGTTGCGTTCGGCCCGGTGAGCATCCGCGGACGGAAGTTGCTCGACGCGACACTGGCGGACCTCCGGGTCGAGCGGAGGATCGTCACGGTGCCGTTCGGCCACGCGGTCCGGACGGCGTGGAGCCGGCTGGGACGACCGCCGGCGGAACGGTTCCTCGGCTACACGGACGTGCTGCATTTCACGGACTGGATGGTCCCTCCGGGACGACCGCGCGTTCGCGCCACGATGATCCACGACCTGGGTCCGCTGCGATATCCCGAACGGCTGCACCCACGCACTGTGCGCATGCACACCGCAACTGCTCGTGCCGCCGCGAATTGCGACGTCGTCTTCACCAACGCGGAGCACACCGCCAACGACGTCGTCGAACAGCTCGGGATCGCGCGTGAGCGCATCCGCGTTGCGTATCCGGGAGTCGACGTTCGCTACCGGCCCGACGGGGAGCGGCACGAAATCGGCCGCCCGTACGTCTTCACGACCGCGAGCGAGG
>JBBRXX010000148.1:0-1338 GCA_038238245.1 Acidimicrobiia bacterium | reverse complement strand
GTCTAGTCCGGCAATGCACACCGTTCCGCGTCAGCGAGTATCGAGCGTCGACGACGCTCTGTATTCCGTTGCCGAGGCAGCCGACCACCTCAGTCTTTCTGTCGCTCGGACTCGTCAGCTCATCGCAAGCGGCCAACTGGCGTCCTCGAGGATCGGCGCGCGACGTTACGTGCCATCGGCGTCAATCAGCGCGTTCGAGGCTGCTCGGGCAGGGCGAGATGCCGCACTCCGCGCTGCGGCGCCAACGGAGTGGGATTGGGAGGGAAACCTCGTCGAGACCTTGTCGGCCTGGTTCTGCGCACGGGGATGGGCCGAGGTAAGCCGCACCGACACAGTGATCCGCCAACATGGGGTCGACCTTGTCCTCGAGAAGGAGGGGAGAGTTCGTGTCATCGAGGTCAAGGGATGGCCGAGCTCGAAACACCGAACCGGTCCCAAGTCAGGTCAGGCGAAGCGATGGCGGTCGACGATGGGTCGAAACTACGTCGGCGACCTCGTGCTATCGGCCATGCTTCTACGATCGGCGCGCCCGGACGATGAAGTGGCGATCGCGGTGCCAGACCGCAAGACGTTCACGGACCTCCTCGAGCGCATCCGACCGTCGCTCGAAACGCTGGGCGTCGGTGCGTACGTGATCGACGAGTACGGCGACGTCAAGCCGTTCGTCGCGATCGAGGACGTCGATGCCGGCCGCGAGTCGCGTGATCACGCGGTCGACCGAACGCTCGCACGACGGCTCGTCGAGATGTCGGACATCCAACGGGAAGCCCACTTTGTGTCATCGAATACTGCCGCTCTCGAGATGCTTGCCGATGCCCACCGAGGACGATGAGGTCGTAACGGCCTTCGATCCGCTCGGACTGATCGGTGTCCTCAATGAGCACCTCGTCGATTTCGTCGTTGCCGGCGGGTTCGCGGCTGGGGTCCAGGGAGCGGTGTGGGTAACCATCGACCTTGATATCGCGTACAGCAGGGAGCGGGGTAACCTCACTCGGCTCGCAACTGCACTGACAGCGCTCGATGCCCAACCGGTCGGCCTCCCAGTGGGCGTGGCGATCAAGCTCGATGCCCGAGCGCTTACGGCCGCAGACGTTTGGACGCTGTGGACGCGCCTCGGTCGCCTGGACCTGATGAGCGAACCGGCACCGGGTCTTACGTTCCAGGCGCTTCGTGACAGAGCGCGCACCATCGAGGGTCGCGAGACCTATCGAGTCGCCAGCATCAACGACCTCGTGGCCATGAAGCGCCATGCTGGCCGGCCGAAGGATATCGCCCACCTGGACATCCTCGCGACCGTTGCCGACGTGATGGGCGAGCAGTCGTGAGGCTCATATCAAG
>JBBRXX010000147.1:0-1349 GCA_038238245.1 Acidimicrobiia bacterium | reverse complement strand
TCGCGCCGCGGCAGCGCGTCGAGACGAGCGGCGACGATCCCGCGGACGCTCGTGGGCAGCATGCCCGCCGCGGTCTCGTCCATGGTCGCGGCGAGCTGCTCGATGAAGAGCGGGTTCCCCTCGGCGATTCTGATCACGTAGGCCACGCGGTCGATGTCGCCAAGACGCCGCACCGCCAGCTCCCGCGCGTGCTCCTCGCCGAGAGGGCCGAGCGTCAGAGCCGTGTAGCCGGCGGCTCCGGCACCCCAGTCCTCGCGGGCATCGAGGAGCTCGGGGCGCGCGAGCGTGACGAGGAGGATCGGGAGGCCGTGCATGCACCGTGCGATCATCTCGATTAGGTCGAGCATGTTCGCGTTGGCCCAATGGATGTCCTCGAAGACGAGGATCGTCGGTTGCTCCCGCGCGACCGCTTCCAGGAATTGCCGCACCGACGAAAACAGCACGTCGCGGTCAGCCGCTTCGTTCCCGGCGTCGATCCCGACGATCACCCCGAGGTGCCCGGCCACGCCGTCCGGATCCGCGTCGGCGTCCGCAAGCAGTGCGACGCTTCGCGCGCGCAGCATCTCGGCGATGACGGGTGCAGGGTCGCTTTCGAAGACGCCGCACAGCTGCATCAGCTGTGCCGCGAGCGCCCCGTAGGCGCCGCTCTCGCGGTACGGAAGCGAGCGGCCGCGGACCGTTCGCGCGCCGTTCTCGGTTGCGATCGACGCGAACTCGGCGACGAGCGTCGACTTGCCGACGCCCGCCGGCCCGAAGATCGAGACGAGGTGCGGCAGCCGATCGAGGGACACTCGCGCCCAGAGTGCATGCAGGATCGCAACCTCGCGCGTGCGGCCGACGATCGACCAGTCGGCGAGTGGTCGCTCGCCCGCTTCAGTCAGCGCGCGGACCGCGATCCATGCCTTGACCGGGTGCGCCTTTCCCGTTGCGACAACGGGTTCCGTAGCGTCGTACGCGATCATGTCTCTCGTCTCGAGGTACGTCTCCTCGCCCACGACGATCCCGTTGACGGGAGCCGCGGTCTGCAGGCGCGAAGCCGTGTTGACGACGTCGCCAGCGACCATCGACTCGCCGAGCGCCGGCCGCGCGCCGAGCGAGACCACTGCCTCACCCGTGTTCACCGCGATCCGGATCTGCAAGTCACGGCCGGTGAACTCGCCGACGCTGTCGCGGATGACGAGCGCCGCGCGTACTGCGCGTTCCGCGTCGTCACCGTACGCAAGCGGCGCACCGAAGATCCCCATCACCGCGTCGCCGATGAACTTCTCGACGACGCCTCCGAACGACTCGATCTCACTGCGGACCCGCTCGTGGTACGGAGTGAGCATGGCGCGCACCTCTTCCGGGTC
>JBBRXX010000146.1:0-1379 GCA_038238245.1 Acidimicrobiia bacterium | reverse complement strand
GCCCGAACGGTGATCCTCAGTGCTCCACCTCGATGTCTACGCCGCGATGATGGCTCGTGCGCTCCGCGACGGGTCGTACGTGGTCTCGTGTTTCCACATCGCAAAGAGGACGTGCGAGAGCTTGCGCGCGAGCGCTACGATGGCGACTTGGCTGCCACGCCTGGCCGCCACCTGTTTGGCCCACAGGACCATCGGGTCACGCGGGCGGTGCAGATACAGCGACCACGCGGCTTGTCCCAACGCCCAGCGCACCTGCGGCGAGCCGGCGTGCGTCAATCGCGTCCGTTTCGTGCGAAACCCGGTGGTGTGTTCCCCAGGGATGAGACCCAAGTACGACGCGACACTCGACGCATTCGGAAAGCGGTCGACATCGTCGAGCGCTGCCACGAACCGCGCCGATGTCACCGGACCGACGCCGGGCACCGTCATCAACCGTCGCATCCGCGCGTCGTCGGAGGCGAGGGCCTTGAGCTCGGCATCGGCCGACGCAATTTGCGTCCGGAGCGTCTCGAGCACCACGAGCACACGTTCGAGGTGCGCCGGCAAACCCTCCGGGTCGACCAACAACGCCTGCCGCACTTTTCCGGGCAACGTGTCCGGTGTGGCTCTGACGGGGTGCCCAATCCGGGATCGCACGTAACTGCGCACGCGATTGACGAGGAGCGTTCGCATGCGCACCAGCGCCTCGCGCGAGACGCAAATCGCTTTCACCTCTTGGCTGGCCACGGTCGGAATATGCACCGACGGGAGATCGAGCCGGCACGAGGCTTCGCTCAACGTCCGGGCATCGCGTACGTCATTCTTCAACCCACGCTGTCCGACGCCCAAGGTGCGGACGAGCGTGGCCGCGACGACGCGAACCTCGTGACCGTGCTGACGCGCGATGGCGGCCAATCGAAACGCCTCGGTGCAGGTCTCCACGATCACCCGGGCTGGAGACCGCGTCGCCAACCACGGACCGAGCGCCCGCGTCGCACGCCGCGCCTCCTCGAGGATGACACCCTCACCGTTGCGCACGCACACCTGACTCTCCCTACCGCCCAAGTCAATGCCGATGTGGTCCATGGTCGATCTCCTTCCGCCCCAGTATCCAGGACTTCGAAGAGGCCAGCCACTTCATCCCTTCTAGTCAGAACCATCTTCGAGGGAGAACCGAGATCGAGGCAGAGCCCAACGACGCGGTAGCCAAAACGATGGGTCGGATGGTGCGGACAAGAAGCGATGAGGAGGCGGAGCGCCCCCGATGGGCGCCCCGGCCTGACGAGTCACGCGGTGCGCGCGAGGTCCTGCTCGTATTTGGCGTACGCCTCCAATACCAGGTCGCGAATGTGGTCCGGCGCCGCCGTGTCGCTGATCGGTCGAAGCAACGAAAGCTGCGG
>JBBRXX010000145.1:0-1385 GCA_038238245.1 Acidimicrobiia bacterium | reverse complement strand
GCCCGTCGGACATCGAAGGTCGCTGGCTGGATGCGGCCGTGACCTACCGCGACATCGGCGGTCCCGACGGCGGCATGACCGCGTTTCGGGCGTTCGCGCGCAAGCTCCTGCCCGTCATGCAGACCCTGCTCCGGCGCCGCATGACGCAGATCGTCGCCGAGGCGAAGACGACCGAGCTTCGCGGCCGGCTCCAGGCCTTCGCCGACGTGCTGATCCCCGACGGGTGCGCCTTCAAGCTGGCCAGCGTGCTCTCGGGGATCTCGCCGGGCACGGGGCAGCCGGCCGAGCTGAAGCTGCACGCGGTCTACAGCGTAAAGGCGGCCACCGCGCAGTCCGTCACGGCGACGGCCGGGAGTGTCCACGACAGCGACGGGTTCTGGCCTACGTGGGAGCCCGGCGCGCTGTACATCTGGGACCTCGGCTATCAGAGCGTCGAACGCTTCGTCGACGGAGCGCTCGCCGGCTCACATCTGCTGCAACGGCTGAAGGACAAACACAATCCGATCATCGTTGCGACGTACGGCCCGAACGGTGCGCGGCGTACGATTCGCGATGCTGACGGCGACCGGGTGCGACTCGAAGAGGCGCTGGCCGCGGGCATGGTTCACACATCCGAGCAGCTCGACTTGGACGTGGAGCTGGTCGACAAGAGGCGTCGCAAGGTGATCGCGCGCGTCGTCTGCGTGCCGACCGACGGCGAAGATCGCTACTACCTCACGACGCTTCCCCGCGCGACCTTCACGCCGAGCGACGTGGCCGAACTCTACCGGGTGCGCTGGGAGGTCGAGCTGTTTTTCAAGAACTGGAAAGGGGGCGTTCGGATGGATCACGTCCATCGCCTTCGCAATCCGACCTCGCTCGTCGTCGCCGTCACCGCGTCGATGCTCGCCGCGTTGCTCAGTCGCGACCTTCAGGTCGGACTCGCCGCTGCGACCGATGACCTCCTCGGGCTCGCCGCGTCGCGAGCGACCGGGGACGTTTCCCCCTGCGCCGCATAGACCGGTCCGAACCGCTCTTGCGATCACGCTACAACTCCAGCGAGCACGACCGGCCCTGCAAGCCATCGTGCGTGCCCACCATCGCGCCGATCGCCTCGGCGTGCGCCGCGCCGCGCTTCAGGTCTCGACCGACGTCCTCCGCGGGGCGCGAGACCGAAGCCGCGACAGTCATCTGCGGCCCCTCCTCGATCAGCAGCTCCGAACCGATTCGCTCACCGCGCCACGCGTGCGCGCCTCGCCGACTCCGTCCTTCAAGCGGAGAGCGACACGGTGAACGCGAATGCGCGCCTGGATGATCCATCTACGAACGGGTATTGCGAATCTCGCAAATGCCGATTGATGGCGATGGCATCGAATTTGATGATGCGTAGATCGCGCAATCCGTCG
>JBBRXX010000144.1:0-1386 GCA_038238245.1 Acidimicrobiia bacterium | reverse complement strand
GCCGAAGCCGAGGTAGGCGACGTCGTTCGCCCCGGAGTCCGGGCCGAAGCGCAGGGTCAGCCGGGTGCCCTGCGGCAGCACCTGCGCGTAGTTCGCGAGGCGAATCGTGAGCAGCCCCTTGTGCGGCACGACGGCTCCGTGCGTGATCACGCGATTGCCGGCAGAGATCGTGGCGACGAGGCGAGGGTAGTTCACGACCTTCTGCACCTGCACCTTGAGGAGCGACACGCCGAAGGTCTCGAGCGTCTGGCGGAACCGCGGGCCGGTTCGGGGGCCGAGGGTCGTGCCGCGGAAGCCGACGCCGACGACCTTCGTCTTCGGGATCCCCGTGGTCGTCGTGCGCTTCGTGCCGGTGGCGGCGGCGAGGGTGACGTTGCCGCCCTTGTCGATCCCGTTCGGCATTCCCTTCAGCCAGCGGTCGTACCAGGCGAGGCCCTGTGCGCGCACGTAGCCGACGTCAGGCCCGGGGAAGGTCGACGGCGGATGGCCGAACTGCCCGATGTACAGCCGCTTCGGCCCGGTCAGGCGCGTGAACGCCTGCGAGGCCTGGGTGATGTCGAACGCGTAGTCGACGCGGCCCTGGAACATGTAGACGGGCGTCTTGATCTGCGCGACCTCCGGCAGCACCGAGCGAGGCGCCGAGAGTGCTCTCAGCGACGCGAGGTTCGTCGAGTGGACGGCGTCGGTCTCGACGCCGGCGATCAGCGGCGAACGCGCCTCGATCGACTTTGCAAAGCCGAGCACGATCCCCGACTTGGCCACGTCTTGCGGGAAGAGCGCGGTGTAGAGGTCGGTCCACGTCTCGACCACCTCGGCCGCCGAGTACGGGATGCCGGCCGCGAGCCCGTTCCACGTCTGCCCGCCGCCGTAAGAGATGCCCCACGCGCCGATCTTGTCGTTCACCTCCGGCAGGCCCCGGAAGAAGTCGAACATCGCGCGCTCGTCGGTGACCTCGCGCGGTCCGGCCAGCTCGACGTTGCCGCCGCTGGCGGCGTGCCCGCGCGCGTCGTAGGCGAGCGCCGCGTAGCCGTGCGAGGCGAAGTAGGAGGCAATCGCAGCAACCGACTCCTTCGAGCCGCCGAGGCCGTGCAGGACGATCACGCCCGGGGACCCACCTGTCGGCACCGCGCCGTCCGGGGCGTAGAGGTCGTACGTCAGTTTTACGCCGTCGTCCATCGTGCGCGCCCCCGACTGCTTCGTGAACGCCTGTGCAGGCGCCGCGAAGAGGAGCGTCGCCGCGCCGATCAGGATCAATCGCCTCAAAGCCGGGACAGCGTAGCCCCTCCCTAGACTCTCGCCATGGATGCGAGGCCGATCGGCGTGTTCGACTCGGGTGTGGGCGGCCTCACCGTTCTCCACGAATGCCTCGTGACGCTGCCGCACGAG
>JBBRXX010000143.1:0-1402 GCA_038238245.1 Acidimicrobiia bacterium | reverse complement strand
TGCGCGCCCGGTCGACGACGTCGCCGAAGCGGCCGTCGATGGCCGCGGCGACGGCGAGGTTCGATTGGTCGCCGATGGTGAGCGCGAAGGCGTTCAGGGCGGCGACGTCCGCCACGCCGGGCGAGTGCGCGAAGGCGGCAACCTGCGCGGGAGACGGTGTCCCGACGCTGAGCTCGACATCACTGGAGCGGCTCCACGCGTTGAACCGCGAGAGCGCCGACTCGCTGCGGCGTGCCCCCGCGGCCGTCGCCAGCACGACGGCACCGACGACGCCGACCATGAGGGCGAGCGCGACGATGCCCCGCCATCGGCGTCGGATATCGCTTCCCGCCAGCAACCGGACCGCGCCCACGACCTACCTTCGCCCGAAGGTCAACTGGCCGCAAGGATGGCAAGCCCCCGGCCGTTGGGATGTCAGCCCGCTGATCAGACTCCGGTGCGGCACGTGGCCTCGGTGCGCCGCTCTGTGCTTTGACAACGTCTCCGGCCGACAACCTCGTTCGAAGCCAAACCCGCATCAGGCCGGAGATGGCACTGTCCATGGCCTCGTGCCGCTCGGTGGTGCTCGAGCGCACCCGCGGCGAGCTCACGACGGCAATTGTCGCGGCCCGTCTGCAGGGCGCCATCGAGACGGCCCAAGACAGTTTCGGCGACACCTGACGACCGTTTCGGTCACCGTGTGTCGCCAAAACATGGAGGTGTCGTTACGGTGCCTCATGGACGCGATCGTGCAAGACCGGTATGGCTCGGCTGACGTGTTGGAGTTCCGGCCGATCGAACGGCCAACGATCGCCGACGACGAGGTGCTCGTCGAAGTCCGGGCGGCCGGCGTCGACCGAGGTGTGTGGCATCTCATGACCGGCAAGCCGTACGCGGCTCGTCTCGTGTTCGGGCTGCGCGCACCGAAGATCGCCGTGCCGGGGCTCGACCTCGCTGGCGTCGTCTCCGCCGTCGGTAAGAACGTCGCGAGCTTCGCGGTCGGCGACGAAGTGTTCGGCATTGGCAAGGGAACATTCGGTGAGTACGCACGAGCAAAGGAAGCCAAGCTCGCGCGCAAACCGTCGAATCTCACGTTCGAGCAGGCCGCGGCCGTGGCGATCTCGGGCGTGACCGCGGTGCAAGCAGTGCGCGACGCCGGCAAGGTAAAGCGGGGCCATCAGGTGATGGTCATCGGGGCTTCGGGCGGCGTCGGCTCGTTCGTCGTACAACTCGCGAAGATATCCGGCGCGACCGTGACGGCGGTGTGCCGCGCCGACAAGGCCGACTTCGTGCGATCGATCGGTGCCGATCATGCGGTCGACTACGTGCGCGACGACCTTGGCCACGAGCAGTACGACGTCGTCATCGACATCGCCGGCAATCGGAAGGTGTCGCAACTGCGTCGCTCGCTCACGCCGAGAGG
>JBBRXX010000142.1:0-1420 GCA_038238245.1 Acidimicrobiia bacterium | reverse complement strand
TGACCGGTAGCGCTGATACCGATTGATCGAGCAGCGGGGTGGTGGTTGGTGGTCGGGGACGAGGTTCCTGAGACGCAGTACGCGTGGTCGGGTGAGGATCGCGTCGCGTATCAGGTCGTTGGTACGGGCGACATCGACCTGCTGTTCACGGCAACGTCGGGTGACGCGATGGACCTTCGGTGGTATTGGCCGGCGTACGCGGAGTTCTTGCGCCGGCTCGGTACGCATGCTCGGATCATCATGTTCGATCCACGCGGGATGGGCGCGTCAGACCCGGCGTCGGGCGAACCGCTGCCGGTTTGGGAACGAACGGCCGATGATGCGCGGGCGGTGCTGGATGCGGTCGGGTCGGAGCGGGCGGTGTTGCTCGGTACGTCTGACGGCGGCCCGATCTCGATCTTGTTCGCAGCGAGTCATCCCCACCGCATCCGAGGGTTGATCCTCGTCAACACGACCGCGTCAATGATTCCCGGGGAGTACCGCGCGTCGTCCGAATGGCAGCGCGACCAGAGTGCGACCCGCGAGTACATCGCGAAGACCTGGGGCACCCGCGCAATGGTCGAGTTCGCCTATCCCGACGCGGCTCGTGACCCGGCGTTCGTCGACTGGGCGACTCGCACGCTCCGTCTGGCGTATAGCCCGAGGGAGGCGAGTGACCACTTCGCCGAGGAGACACAACTCGATGTGCGGGACGCGCTGGCGTCGGTGCGAGTCCCGACGCTGGTGCTGCACCGCCAGGACTGTGCCGCGCAGGCCATCGACGAGGGCCGGTACCTCGCTGAACACATTCCCGGCGCACGCCTGGTCGTGATACCCGGTCGAGACTTGCAGCTGTTCAACGAACCTGCTGAACCCGGAGTGCAGCAGGTGGAGGAGTTCCTCGCCGGACTGCACGGTCCGAGCGAGTCGGACCGGGCGCTCGCCGCGATCCTGTTTACCGACTTCGTCGGATCAACCAAGCAGCTCTCAGCGCTGGGCGATCAGGCGTGGCGCAATCTCTTGGACAGCCATGACGTGATCGCCCGCACCGTCGTCGAACAACACTCGGGCCGCCTCGTCAGGACCACCGGCGACGGCATCCTCGCCACCTTCGACGGCCCCGGTCGAGCGATCCGTTGCGCGACCGCATTGCGTGACGCGCTCCGACCTCTCGGTGTCGAGATCCGCGCGGGACTGCACACGGGCGAGATCGAGGTCAGGGGTAGCGACATCGCGGGCATTGCCGTCCATCTCGCTGCCCGCGTGCTCGATGCCGCCGCCCCAGGACAACTATGGGTCTCGGCCGCGGTACCCATGCTCGTCGCCGGAGCAGGTTTTGAGTTTGACGACCGCGGTCACCACGAACTCAAGGGCATCGAAGGAACGTGGCAACTCTGGGCCGTCCGAGCTTGACCCGCGCGTACATATCTGCCGATCGGCG
>JBBRXX010000141.1:0-1470 GCA_038238245.1 Acidimicrobiia bacterium | reverse complement strand
GTGAGGGTCCACAGACGACGTCGGCTGCCGCGAGCCAGCCCGGCACTTCGTCGTGCGCGACGCGACCAACGATGCGCACCCCGTCGCGCCGCTGCAGCTCGCCCCGCAGCGGGCCGTCGCCGACGAAGGTGAGGCTCCCGCACCCCAAGCGTGCCCACGCATCCGCGAGCCGCACCACGTTCTTCCGCTCGGTGAGCGATCCGACGCAGACGAACGCGGGCGACTCGAGCTCCGTCGTGGGAGAAGGTGACGCGAACCGTTCAAGCTCGACGCCGGAATCGACCACTTCGACCTTGCCGCGCGAGGCAGGCACCTTCGTCTCGAGCTCGCGGCGCAAGTACTCGGAGACGGCAATCACAGTCGACGCCCGACGCACGACGCGTGCGGTCAGCCGGGCGATGCCCGGATACGTGCCGACGTTACGCACGTCGCGCCCGTGCGCGGTCACGACTAGCGGAGCGTCGAACGACGCCGCGATCAGCCCCGACGGAACGAGGAAGTGCGCCCAGACGACGTCTGCCGGTGCCGCCTCGCGCACCTGCGCCCGCAACTCGAGGAACCGCCGCTTGCCACCGCCGCGCCGGTCGAGCACCGCGAGATCGACGTCGTGCCCGCGCTCCCGCAGCGCGCGCGCTCCCTGCGCGACGAACGTTCCGAGGTCGGGGTCGTCCGGGCCCGGATACATCTGCGAGACGAGCAGGATGCGCATCGCCCTAGTAGACCAGCCGGAACGGCGGCTACATCAGGCGGCCGAGCACCGCGCGCCGTCCCGCGCCGCCCGGTCGGCGAGCAACAGTCGGGTCGACGACGACGTAGAGCATGTCGATCAGCAGATTCAAGAGGATGATCGCCGCGCCCACGATCAAGACGATGCCGAGGATGACTGGCAGGTCGAAGCCCTGCACCCCTTGAAGCGCGAGCAGCGTCTGGCGCCCGAGACCGGGCAAGCCGAACACGCTCTCGATGTAGAGGTCGATCCCGACGGCAGTGCCGATGTCCATCCCGAGCATCGTCAGCACGGGCAGGATCGCGTTCGGCAGCGCGTGCCGGCGGATCACGCGCAACTCTCCCGCCCCCTTCGCCCGGGCAGTCCGCACATACGGCTCGTCGAGCACCTCTAGCAACCGCGCGCGCACCATCCGCATGTAGATCGCAACGAAGAACAGCGCGAATGTCAGCCACGGCAGCACGAGGTGGGACGCCCACGCGACCGGTCCCGAGCACACGCCCGGCTCACCGTACGCAGGGTGCGCAGGGGTACTCGTCGGGATCAAGTTGCAGTAACCCCCCGCCGGGGCCACGTGCCAGCGGTTGCCGACGAACGTCTGTAACAGGATCGCGACGACGATCGGATGCGTCGAGAGTCCCACGAGGGAGACCGCGGTCGCAGATCGGTCGATCCACGAACGCGGCCGCGACGCAGCCAGCACGCCGAGCGGCACCGCGAGAAATGCAAGCAACGCCGCGCCG
>JBBRXX010000140.1:0-1481 GCA_038238245.1 Acidimicrobiia bacterium | reverse complement strand
CCCACGAGGTTCTCGAGGTCGACGAGGTGCAGGCTGCGCCGGGAAGTGATGGAAGAAGTGGTCATGTTCGCCCCCGTTGTCGATGTGCTCCCTAGAGCCTCGCAAGGGGGTGCGACAGTTACATCGGTGTAAGGAGCCGCGCGGGTAGGCGCCATCCACCAGTCGTCGGGTTGTCTCGCGTTTGATTGCGAGTGCACACAACCCCATGACGACCGGTGGAGGCACTCGCGATCATGACACGCGCAATGGATCCTGAAGTGGTGGACGCGATCTGGGCGACGATCGAACCGATGTTGCCGCCGCCTGATGTTTCGCATCCGCTCGGATGTCACAACCCGCGGGTTCCCGACCGGGTCTGTTTCCGTGGGATCGTGATCCGCTTGGTGACGGGTGCGTCCTGGACCGACATCGAAGCGATCCTCGAGTTCGCGGTGTCTGATACCACGTTGCGGGCACGTCGCGACACGTGGATCGCAGCGGGTGTGTTCGACCAGCTCGAAGCCGAAGCGGTCGCAGCGTATGACCGCATTCTCGAACTCGATCTGGAGCATGTCGCGGTGGACGGATCGATCCACAAGGCGCCCTGTGGTGGTGAAGGAACCGGCAAGAGTCCCGTTGATCGAGCCAAGCTGGGCTGGAAGTGGTCGGTGGCGGTGGACGGCGCGGGTATCCCGCTCGCCTGGGCGATCGACGGCGCGAACCGCAACGACGTCGCCTTGTTGGAACCGACCCTCGACGCCCTCGCCGCGACCGGCCTGCTCGCCGATATCGGCACGCTGTCACTCGATCGCGGCTACGACTATCCGATCGTGCGCGCTCGACTCGCCGAACGCGGTCTGGTCGATCTCGACATCCAACGTCGCGGCACCAAACCACCGCCGGGTGCTCCGCATCGCCTCACCCTCGGCGTGCGTTGGATCGTCGAAGCCACCAACACCTGGTGGTCCAACTACGGGCAACTACGACGCAACACCGACCGCCGCAAGCGGCACCGCCACGCCGCTCTCTGCCTCGCAACCACCGTCATCATCACCGGCCGACTCCTCGACTACCGCAACCGATGGAGCCCCGAATAGACGCCTACCCGCGCACGTCCTAAGAACCGCTGGCCGCGCCCGAGGCCGACGGCCCGCAGCGTCGGGTGGTCGCTCGACGCCACGAACACCTCTCGCACGAGCAGCTGGCGCAGGATCAGCACCGACGTGAGCGCCACCAGCGCGGAGAACAGCAGCAGCGCGACTGCCTGCGGGCGGATGCCGCGATCGACCTTCGCCGTCTGCGTGCGCTCATCGACCACGAAGAGCTGGCCGCCGGTCTCCGGGTGCTCGTCGACGAGCAATTGTGATTGGTGCTGGAAGGCGGGGATCGTCGTCCCCGGGTCGAGTCGCACGTACGCGGCCTCGAATGCGCGCGAGTCGTTCGGGATCTTGGCCAGCACCGCCGGTGATCCGAAGAGCACCGGCGCCGACGCGAGCGCGTTG
>JBBRXX010000139.1:0-1482 GCA_038238245.1 Acidimicrobiia bacterium | reverse complement strand
GTGCGCAGCCCGCGGACCGCGTGCTCGAGCTCACCTGCCGTCGACGCCCGCGCCAGGTCGACGAGCGCCGTCTCGTCTTCCCCGTCGGGGGCGCGCGTGATCGCCCGCACCTTCGAGTACGACAGCTCACCGCTCGAAAACGCCTCCCGGACGATTGGGCGCTCGCCGAGACGACGTGCGACGCGCACGTGCTCCCGGGCGGCGCGCAGCCCGATGCCACACGCCGCCGCCAGCCACTCGGCGGTTCCGCGGAACCCCCACCGCCGGCCGCCGCCGCGGCGATCGAACTCCGCCACCAGCTCTAGCCAGCGCTGCAGCCGCGCACTCAGCTCGCGCCCGAGCGTGGCGATCTTGGCCTCCAGAGTGTCGATCGAAAGCTCGTGTAGCGAGGTCGCCTGCATCGAACGCATGTTCGCTGACGGTCGCCGGGGATGCAACCGGTTGTCACAAAGTTGTTGCAAAGACGGTTCCGCGGAACACCCCGGGCGCCGCTACGACAGCGCGCTCCACGCCACGACCGACAGACCGCCGCGCGCAGCATCCATCACACCAGCGACACGAAGACACGATCACTCCAAGCGGCCGTGGCCCAACCGGTGCGCTTGCTTTCACCGGTGCGTTCGGATGACCGCGACGAAGTCCGGCACTTGTGACGCTCAGCCGGTCATGTAGCTCGTCGAGTGTCATTGGTGGACGGGTCAGCACCGCGGCTTGTCGCTCGACTGCCTCGAAGACCTCTTGGCCGTCGAGGTGGTACAGGTCGAGCAGAAAGGCATCAGGATGGTGCGGCTCGATCGCGAAGGGCTCGCACGATTCGACCGGGAAGCCCTTCAGGTTCAGGTGACGACGGCTTGAGCGTCGCTCGCGACTGCGGCGGCGAGGACGTCGAAGGTGCGCGACATTGCATCGGTGAGCCGGTGCCTGCTGATCGCAGGCGCGACCGTCGGCGACGAGGTTGCGGACGACCTCGTCGAGGATTCGCTCACCCAGTATGCGTTGTAGAGCTCGGTCTCGGCCACGCGCAGCAGCGTGTCGCGCAGCGGCAGTCGATAGAGGCCACTGGCGTCCAGGACGGCGGCCAACGGCATGTGACCGGCAGCTTGGCCGTGTCCGGGCGGCGGTGGCCGGTCCGGACATGGTGGCTACTTGTAGCCGCCCTTGAGCTCCTCGGAGAGTCGCGTGAGCTCGTAGAGCCTCTCGCGGCGGACGCCAGCGCGGCGCTCGCGGTAGTCCAGGACATCTTCGATGCGCACACGGCGATGGGTGCCGACCTTAGTGGTCGATGACGCCCGCGTCGAGGAGCTTGACCAGATGGGGCCGCGAGACGTGCAGCAGGTCGGCAGCCTCCTGGGTGGTCAGCTCCTTGCCGTGCGGCACGAGCGTCATCGTCTGCCCGCGCGCCATGCCCTGCACGATGAGCTTGAGGGCGTGGAACGCCGATGCGGGGATCTCCATCGTCTCTCCGTCGGGACCGACCAGGCG
>JBBRXX010000138.1:0-1497 GCA_038238245.1 Acidimicrobiia bacterium | reverse complement strand
GTGCTCGCGTACGAGCCTGTCTGGGCTATCGGCACGGGCAGGACCGCGACGCCCGAGCTGGCGCAGGAGGCGCACGCGTTCATCAAGTCGCTGTACGACGTGCCGGTCCTCTACGGCGGCTCGGTGAAGCCCGAAAACGCGGCCGAGCTGATGGCCATGCCGGAGATCGACGGCGCGCTCGTCGGGGGCGCCTCGCTCGAAGTCGACTCGTTCGCGGCGATCGTCGAGTGCGGCCTACGGCCTCTAGGTTGACGCTCCCGGGCCATACGAGAACGGTCGCTCTGCCGGTGTACGGCCTGGTAGCCCTGGTCATACTCGACGGCTGGGGCTGCGCGCCGGCCGGGCCGGGGAATGCCGTCGAGCTTGCGCACACGCCCGTCTTCGACCGGCTCTGGCGCGAATATCCGCACACGATCCTCGAGGCTTCGGGCGAGGCGGTGGGGCTCCCGCCCGGTCAGATGGGGAACTCGGAGGTCGGCCACCTGACGATCGGCTCGGGACGGATCCTGGACCAGGATCTCCAGCGGGTGAATCGCGCGGTCTCGGGCGGCGAGATCTTCGAGAACGAGGCGCTGGTCGGCGCGTTCCGGCGAGCGAAGGAGCGTGGGGGAGACGTCCACCTGCTGGGACTCGTCTCGTACGGCGGCGTCCACTCGCACATCGACCACCTCCGCGCACTCCTGGAGCTCGCGCGTCGCGAGGGCATGGACGAACGCACATGGATCGACGCGTTCACGGACGGACGCGACGTCTCGCCGAACGCCGCGATCCATGACCTGGCCGAGCTCCCGGCGGACCGGATCGCGACGACCTGCGGCCGGTACTACGCGATGGACCGCGACCAGCGATGGGACCGCACCGACCTCGCGGTGGCCGCGATCGTCGACGGGCGGGGCGTCGAAGCTGACGATCCCGTCGACGCGATCCGCGCGAGCTACGAGGCCGGAATCACCGACGAGTTCGTCGTCCCGGTGTCCCTCCGCGGCCGGCAGCACCTCGACGTCGAGCGCGATGCGGCGATCGCGTTCAACTTCCGCCCGGATCGAATGCGGCAATTGGTGATGCGGCTGCTGGAGCGTCGAGCCGATTTGACGACCATGACGCGGTACAGCGACGAGTTCGACTGCCCCGTCGCCTTCGCCGACCAGGACGTCGCGGAGACGATGGCCCAAGTCCTGGCCGAGCACGACGCCCGTCAGCTGCACGTTGCCGAGACCGAGAAGTACGCACACGTCACGTACTTCTTCAACGGCGGCCGCGAGGACAAGTGGCCCGGGGAGACGCGCGTGCTCGTACCCTCGCCGCGCGACGTGCCGAGCTACGACCTCAAGCCCGAGATGTCCGCGCGCGAGGTGGCGAAGCGGTTCGCGGCGGAGATCGGTTCCCGCTACCGCTTCGGTGTCGTCAACTTCGCGAATCCGGACATGGTCGGACACACCGGTGTGATTTCCGCTGTGGTGAAGGCGGTCGAGACCACGGACGAATGCCTGGCGCAGG
>JBBRXX010000137.1:0-1589 GCA_038238245.1 Acidimicrobiia bacterium | reverse complement strand
GCTGTCCGCCGAACTGTGCCTTCCCGCCCAGCGGCTGCTGGGTGATCATCGAGTACGGACCGGTCGAGCGAGCGTGGATCTTGTCGTCGACGAGGTGCGAGAGCTTCAGGATGTACATGTAGCCGACGGTCACCTGGCGGTCGTACGGCGTGCCGGTGCGGCCGTCGAACAACTGGGTCTTGCCGTCGGAGCCGATCAGCTTCATGCCGTTGGCGCCGTCGGCGTGGAGCTCGCCGAGCAGGTTCTGGATCGTGCCCTGCAAACCGGCCTGCTCGGTCTCGTCCCAGTGCGCGCCGTCGAACACCGGGCTGGCGATCCATACCGCGGGCTCGGTGCGCGTGCGCGTCTTGTTCAGCTCGGGCGGCCGCTTGGCCTCCTCGGTCCAGCCGTGACGCGCCGCGTAGCCGAGGTGCGCCTCGAGCACCTGGCCGACGTTCATCCGGCTCGGGACACCGAGCGGGTTGAGCACGATGTCCACGGCGGTGCCGTCGTCGAGGTACGGCATGTCCTCGATGGGCAGGATCTTCGCGATCACACCCTTGTTGCCGTGCCGTCCGGCGAGCTTGTCGCCTTCGCTGATCTTGCGCTTCTGGGCGACGTACACGCGCACGAGCTGGTTCACGCCCGGCGGCAGCTCGTGACCGTCGTCGCGCGAGAACACCCGCACGTCGATCACCTTGCCGTTCTCGCCGTGCGGCACCTTCAAGCTGGTGTCGCGGACCTCACGTGCCTTTTCACCGAAGATCGCGCGCAGGAGGCGCTCCTCCGGCGTGAGCTCGGTCTCGCCCTTGGGTGTGACCTTGCCCACGAGGATGTCGCCCGGGCCGACCTCGGCCCCGATGCGGATGATGCCGCGCTCGTCGAGGTCCTTCAGGATGTCCTCGGACAGGTTCGGGATGTCGCGCGTGATCTCCTCGGCGCCCAGCTTCGTGTCGCGGGCGTCGATCTCGTGCTCCTCGATGTGGATCGACGTGAGCACGTCGTCCTTCACGAGGCGTTCCGACAGGACGATCGCGTCCTCGAAGTTGTGACCCTTCCACGGCATGAATGCGACGAGCAGGTTCTTGCCGAGCGCGAGCTCGCCGAGATGCGTCGACGGCCCGTCGGCGAGCACATCGCCCTTGCGCACGTTGTCGCCCGTGTTGACGAGCGGCTTCTGATTGATGCACGTGCCCTGGTTCGACCGGCGGAACTTGGCGAGGCGGTGCACGGTGCGGCCGCCGTTGCGGTACTCGACGGTGATCGTGTCGCCGCCGACCTCGGTGACCGTGCCGTCGTCGGTCGCGAGCAACACGTCGCCCGCGTCGCGGGCGGCGCGGGCCTCCACGCCGGTGCCGATGTACGGCGCCGTGGCGCGCAGCAGGGGGACGGCCTGGCGCTGCATGTTGGCGCCCATGAGCGCCCGGTTGGCGTCGTCGTGCTCGAGGAACGGGATCAGCGCGGTCGCGACCGACACCAGCTGCTTCGGGGAGACGTCCATGTATTGCACATCTTCGGGGGCGAAGAAGCCGATCTCGCCGCGGCCGGCCCGCACGAGCACGCGATCGTCGAGGAAGTTGCCCTGCTCGTCGACGTGCGCGTTGGCCTGG
>JBBRXX010000136.1:0-1613 GCA_038238245.1 Acidimicrobiia bacterium | reverse complement strand
GTGCGTCAGTTCGACGCAGCGATTGCGGCAACCGCCGTGGCGCACGGGCTACCCGTGTTCACCCAGGATGCCGACGACTTCGGGCTCATGGAGCGCGTAGTCAGTCGCCTCACGGTTGTCCTGGTCTGACCGAACACCCTCGTCAGGTAGACATAACGTAGATTATCGAGCATAGGTCCAGGTCTCCGGCGACTTCGGCGGGCGCTTGTAGTGTGGAATGTCGCCTTCGTGTCAGCGTAAACGTCGCCGTCTTGTCATCGCCTACGTCGCGTCAGTGAGGCCTGTAGGCGTCTGATCTGTGTTCGACGGCGATCACATCGACGCGGCGCTGATCATTGTGTATGCGGTAGATCACGCGGTAGTCGCCTCGCCGTGCGCTGTGTAGCCCTTCGAGGTGGAGTTTCAGCGGCTTGCCGACGCGCGGTGGGTTGGCGGCGAGCGATCCGTAGACGAACTCGACGACGGCCGTCGCAATCTTCTCCGGGAGTCGATTGAGCGAGCGGCGCGCGGCGGATGTCCAGGCGACGCCGAAGTCGCTGGATCTCACCGGTCTGCGATGAGATTTAGCGCGTCGGCTTTGGTCAGCAGCGCGACGTTGTCGTTGACGCCGGATCGGATGTCGTCCATCAGCGCTGTGCTGCTGAGGACATCGAGTGTTTCCTCAAGCGAGTCGAGATCCTCGACGCTCAGCACGACGGCGGCAGGACGGCCGTGCTTGGTGATGACGACGCGTCCGTGCTCGCGCTCCAGACGTTCCACCACCTCCGAGAGGTGGTTCTTGACGTCTGCGAGGGACATTTGATCAGGAGGCAACATAGCCAGAAGTATAGCCAGATTCCAGGCGGTGTTGCCACTGTCATTCGACCGTCGTTCTACACGACGGCTGGACCGTATGCACCGACGACGGCGCGCGCGCCGCCCAATACGATCGGCCTGTGTTCAGCCAGGGAGAGCGGCGCGACCTCCGCGAATGCCTCGTCGCGGCTGCGCGGGTGGATGAGCGGATCAGGGCTGCGGCGGTTGTCGGTTCGGGGGCCGCGCATCGCGAGGACGAGTGGTCGGACATCGACCTCGCGTTCCGTCTGGCCGCCGGCCTGGAGCCCGCAGATGTCGGCGACGCCTGGGCTGGGCGGATGTATGAGGACCACGGCGCCGTTGACCATCTCGACGTGTGGTCGGGGGGCACGCTCTTTCGCGTGTTTCTGCTGTCCAGCTCGATGCAGGTCGATCTCTCGTTCTGGCCGTGGGAGACGTTCGCGGCGTCCGGCGCGTCATTCCGCCTGCTCTTCGGTGAAGCGAACAAGCCCAGGCCTTCGTCGTCGCCGACGCCCGAGACCCTGATCGGCATGGGGTGGCTGTACGCGTTGCATGCCCGAGCGAGCATCGCCCGGGGCCGAAGCCTGCAGGCTCTGTACATGGTCAATGGCGTACGCGATCACGTCGTCTCGCTCGCGTGTCTGCGTCATGGATTGCCGGCCCACCAGGGCCGTGGCGTCGATGACTTGCCTCCCGACGTCATGGAGACGATCGTCAAGACGCTCGTGCGTGGACTCAGGCGAAACGAGCTGAGCACGGCCTTGGCCAACGCGATCTCGGCTCTAATAAACGAAGCC
>JBBRXX010000135.1:0-1640 GCA_038238245.1 Acidimicrobiia bacterium | reverse complement strand
GCGGCTTCATCACGCTCGATCCGGTCGAGCACATGAATATCCTGGGCTCTCCGCTCAGCCGTCCGATGACCATCCCCAACAAGCAGGCAGCGTAAGGAGCCGCCCATGGAGGCGTGGTCCCGATCCCTGTTGAAAATTGAAGTGGCGGTCAAACCGACCCCGAGAGAATTCTCGGGGCTCAAACCGGAAAGACCGCCTATGAAGAACACTGCCAGGAAGAAGAAGCTCAGGGAAGTAGGACCGTCGATGCAGCTCACGCTTGCCGACGTGATCCGCGCGGACCTGCACGAGTTCGTGATCAGCGCCGGGACTGCTGCGCTCGCGGCTGTGCTCGAACACGAGCGCACGCGGCTCGTCGGACCTCGCTACGCTCACCTGCCCGGGCGGCATGCTCACCGAGCGGGCTCCGCTCCCGGCGAGTTGGTCATGGGCGGGCGACGGGTCCAGGTCCGTCGTCCTCGCGCACGCACAGTCGATGGCCGTGAGGTTGAGCTGCCGACGTGGGCCGCGTTCGGCGCCGAGGATCCGCTGCACGAGCGCGCCGTCGAGCAGATGCTCGTCGGCGTGTCGACGCGAAACTACGCGCGCTCGCTCGAACCCGCGCCCGAAGATCTCGCCGTTCGCGGTACAAGCCGCAGCGCGGTCAGTCGCCGGTTCGTCGCCGCCACCGACAAGCAGATGGCCGAGTGGCTCGGCCGCGACCTCAGCGAGCTCGACCTGGTGGTGCTCATGATCGATGGGGTCTTCATCGAGGAGCACGTGCTGCTCGTCGCGCTCGGTATCGCCAGCGACGGCCAGAAGCACGTGCTCGGCGTCCGCGAGGGTGCGACGGAGAACGCAGCGAGCTGCACCGCGTTGCTCGCCGATCTTCGCGACCGTGGCATGCACACCGATCGCGGCGTGCTCGCTGTGATCGACGGATCGAAGGCCTTGGCGAAGGCGATCCGCGACGTGTTCGGTGGTCGTGCCCTGATCCAGCGCTGCCAGGCGCACAAGGCACGCAACGTCCTCGATCAGCTCCCCGAGGACATGCGCCCGTCGGTGCGTCAGGCATTGCGCGACGCGTACGGGTCCGCCGACGCAAGCCGCGCCAGGAGACTGCTCGCCAACCTCGTGCGTCGGCTCCGCGACGCGCATCCCGGTGCCGCGGCTTCTCTCGAAGAGGGCCTCGACGAGACGCTCACGGTGAAACGGCTCAGCCTTCCCTCGAAGCTTGAGCGCCAGCTCTCGACGACGAACGCGATCGAGAACGTGATGGGAGCCGTCCGCCGACTCACGCGCCGCGTGAAGCGCTGGCGCGGCGGCCGGATGATCCTGCGCTGGACCGTGACCGCGGTCGCTGACGCCGCAGGTCGCTTCCGCCGCATCACCGGTGCACGCGACGGCATGACCGCGCTGGTGCGCGCACTCAAGGATCACGAGAACGCGACGCCCGCCGTTGCACCACGCAAGCAGGCCGCGTAGACATCACCGCTCAGCCGCCACCCAAATTCAACAGCCGACGGGACATCGCCGGGTGGACGCCGCTGATCGACTACAACCTTACTTTCTGGACGGATCTGGAGGACGAGGTGTGGCTGGGCAATCTCGCCGGTCGCCGGACGCGACCGAGCTTTCTCGGAGTGCTCCGACCACCACCG
>JBBRXX010000134.1:0-1684 GCA_038238245.1 Acidimicrobiia bacterium | reverse complement strand
TAGCTAGTTCCCGTCCCGAATCGCGTAAGGCCGCGCGCCGAAACGCGAATTTCCGACGACGATTCCGGAAATAAAGCATCGGGGTTCCCGAGTCTTGTGGGTGCTTACGTCCACACGAAACGAGGCCCCGATGCGCCACAGTGTACGCGATCAACTGCCACTCGTCCCAACTCCGCTGGGCCACGAGCACGCGCGCGAGCTCCACGCGGTCCGCGCGATTCTCGATGCGCATCCGGAGTTCGCGAAGTGGGTGCAGGCGGACTTGCTTGCTGGTGGCATCGACCCCGATCGCGGGCGTGACGGGATGAGCGGCGAGCAAACGCTACGCGCGCTCGTAATCAAGCAGGCCAACGGGTTCAGCTACGACTCTCTGGCGTTCCACCTCGCCGACTCGCAGAGCTACCGAGCGTTCTGCCTGATCGGTATCGCCGACGAGTCACCGAAGAGGTCGACACTCCAGCGCAACATCAAGCTCGTGCGCGCCGAGACTCTCGAGCGCGTGAATCGCGTGCTCGTCGACCATGCACAAGCACAAGGACTCGAAGACGGCCGGCGGCTGCGCGCCGACTCGACCGTCATCGAAGCTGCGATCCACGAGCCCACGGATTCAAGCTTGCTGGTCGACTGTGTTCGCGTGTTAACGCGGCTGCTTCGCGAGGCCCGCGAGTACGTCGCGCTCCAGTACACCAACCATCACAAGCGAGCCAAGCGCCGCGCGATGGCGATCCAGCACGCAGCGAAGCCCGAACAGCGCCTGCCGCTGTACAAGGATCTCGTCAAGGTCGCCGAGAATACGGTCGCCGCGGCGCACTTCTCCGTCGGGAAACTCGAGCAAGCGTTCCCACCCGAGGCGTTTCAGCAGCCAGAGCTCGGCACGTTGCGTGACTCGCTCCAGCACTACATCAAGCTCGCGGAGAAGGTGCTCGATCAGACCCGCCGTCGTGTCTTCCATGAAGAGTCCGTCCCCGCATCGGAGAAGGTGGTCTCGATCTTCGAGCCGCACACCGACATCATTCGCAAGGACCGGCGGGACACGCTGTATGGCCACAAGGTCTTCCTGACGGCCGGAGCCTCCGGCCTGATCGTCGATTGCTTCGTCGAACGCGGCAACCCAACCGATTCCACGAAGGCCGTGAACGTGGCGAAGCGCGCCATCAAGGTCCTCGGCAAGGAACCCGAGCAGATCGTCTTCGATGGTGGCTTCAGCTCGCGCGCCAACCTCGACGAGATCAAGGACCTCGGCATTCGAGACGTCGCGTTCAGCAAAGCGCCGGGCCTGGCCATCAAGGAGATGGTCAAGCGGACGTGGCTCTATCAGCGCCTGCGGAACTTTCGCGCGGGTATCGAAGGAATCATCTCGTTCCTCAAGCGCTGCTTCGGCTGGGACCGCTGCGCGTGGCGCTCGTACGGATCGTTTCGAGCGTACACGTGGGGCTCGGTGATAGCCGCGAACCTCGTGATGCTCGCGCGTCACACGCTCGGCTGATCGCCGACGCGCTCGTGAGCGAGCGCCGCGCTCACGTGGGTGCGGCCGTCGCGGCGTGCCCGGAGTGCGGCTGCGACGCGATTTTCGGTGCGCCCACGTGGGCGCGGGTGCACCGCGCAGCGGCCGAGGCTCGCGAAATCACGGCGTGGCGGCCGATTCGTCGACGGAAAACGGCGATCTGGGATCCGAACTAGCTAG
>JBBRXX010000133.1:0-1713 GCA_038238245.1 Acidimicrobiia bacterium | reverse complement strand
GTACTCGAGCGTGTGCAACGCCGCCTTCCAGAACGCGCCGTCGTGCAGCAACTGGCCGTACGCCGAGAGCGTGAAGACGCCACCGTCCTCGTACAAGGGCCGGTCGCGGATCGACGCATAGAGGATCGGCGCAAACGGGCCTACGACGAGGCCGACCACGAGGATCCACGTCCCCCACTGCAGCACCCCCGCCGGAACGATGCTCCGGCGGGGGGACGGCAGCGGCGCCGTCGGCTCGTAGGTCGTTGCGGTCAACTGTCCTAACCGAAGATCGAGTGCCAGCGCTTCGCGAAGCCCGGCCTGTCGTTGACGAACTTCTGGGTGAAGCCGGCGACGAAGACCTTCTTCGCGCCAACCTTCGCGTAGACGTCGGCGAGCGTGTTCTTACACCCGTTCGGCGGGACGTAGCCCGTGCGGAACGCGGTGAAGCCGGCATCGCACATCGCGAGCTGGCCCGCCTTCGAGTAAACGAAGTCGAGGAAGAGCTTCGCCGACGCCGGACTCTTCGCCTTCGCCGTGATCGCGACACCGCGTGTCACGATCGGCTGGGCATCCGTGATGTACGTCCAGTCGAGGATCTGCCCGAGCTGGGCGCTGTTCTTGATCGTGAAGCGCGCCGTCGGCGAGGTCAGGTACGCAGCGACCGCACCACCCTGCGAGACGAGCTGCAGCTGCGACGCGACGCCGCTCGCCGGCTTCAGCCGCTTGCCGATCTTCTCGAGGTTCGACCAGCCCTGCTTCTGCACGTAGCCGTAGAGGCCGGTGAAGCCGAAGGTGTTGTCGACCGAGTAGCCGGTCAGCTTGCCGTAGGTGCCTGAGTCGTTCGCGATCTCGGTGAGGCTGTTCGGCACCTTGTCCTTCAGCAACAGCTTGTTGTAGACGATCACCGCCGGGTCGGGCGACATCACGTAGACGCCCGGGTACTGCTTGGCGAACGACGGGTACTTGTCGATGTCCTGCGGCGTGAACTTCATCGCGTAGCCCTTGCGTGCCGCGTAGACCCACAGGTTCGGTGCGCTCGCGATCAGCACGTCGGCGGTGCGCACGCCCTGCGCCGCCTCGGATGCGTACTTGGAGAACACCGTATTGTCGTCGAGGTCGTATGCGGTCGTCTTGATCCACGGGTAGTAGTAGTGAAAGCGCTCGATCAACGCGTTGAAGTTGGCCGTCGGCGGGTTGCCGTAGAAGACGAGCCCCGACTCCTTCTTCGACTGCTTGATCAGCGCGGCGAGCGGGCCTGGCTGCTTGGCAGACGCGCTGCCGGTGCTCGAGCTCGCATAGGCGGTGACTGCCAGGGCAACCACGAGGGCGAGCACGAGCATCACTCCCGCCTTTGTTGCCGTTGTCGACCTCTTCATCGCGGTCCTCCCAGAGTTTTCGGGTCACGGCCACCTCCGTCGGCGGCCAGCGCGGGGATGTTGCGGTTTGGTGACCCCGCTGTGAAGGTTGCCGCCGTTGATTTCGTTGGTCGCTTTCCGGTCGTTCGCGCCCTTGCGGCCGTTGTGTCCTTTCTGTTCACTCGAGGCCGGTCTACGATCGCCCGACCGTGCCGATGCAGCGTCGGAAGCTGTGGCGCCGACCGCGCCTCTCGACTCAGATCCTGCTGCTGCAGCTTGCGCTGATCGCGCTCACCGTCAGCGCCGGACTCGTCGTCTCGATCATCCAGGCTCGCCGCAACCTCGACCAGCAGGCGGGGCGGCGCTCGCTGACAAT
>JBBRXX010000132.1:0-1749 GCA_038238245.1 Acidimicrobiia bacterium | reverse complement strand
CGGTCTTCGGCATCGTGCGGATGGATCTCGAGCCGGTCCTCGTCGTGCCAACTGTTGTTGAGCGTTCGGCGTGTCTGCGCACCGACGTTGTACTGGGAAAGGATCCGTCCGGTGGTCAGCAGCAACGGGTACTTGCGCGTCACCTTCTCTTCACTCGCAACGTATTGCGTGACGATGAATCGGCCTCTGCCGCGAACGAACTTGTCGACGTGCATGACCGATGTGCCGGCCTCGTCGGTGTCTTCGTTGCAAGGCCATTGCAAACTGCCCAGGCGATCGATCGCGGCGTAGCTGACGCCGGCGAACGTCGGAGTCAGCGCAGCGATCTCCGCCATGATTTCTCCGGGATGCGCATACGCCATCGGATAGCCGAGCGCGTTCGCAAGTTTCACCGTGACCTCCCAATCGGCCAGGCCGGGCTTGGGCGGCATCACCTTCCTCACGCGCGAGATGCGACGCTCGGCATTGGTGAAGGTGCCGTCCTTCTCGAGGAAGGACGTGCCCGGCAGGAACACGTGGGCGTACTTCGCGGTCTCGTTCAGGAACAGGTCCTGCACGACGATGCACTCCATCGCCATCATCGCGTCGATAACGTGTTGGGTGTTCGGGTCGGACTGGACGATGTCTTCGCCCTGACAGTAGAGACCCTTGAAGCTGCCGTCGTGCGCGGCGTCGAACATGTTGGGGATCCGCAGCCCTGGCTCGGCGCTCAAGGTCACTCCCCACGCGTCCTCGAACTGGAGTCGGATCACGGTATCGGAAACGTGGCGATAGCCGGGCAACTCGTGCGGGAAGGAGCCCATGTCGCAACTGCCCTGCACGTTGTTCTGGCCGCGCAACGGATTGACGCCGACCCCTTCGCGACCGACGTTGCCGGTCACCATCGCGAGGTTGGCGATGCCCATCACCATCGTCGAGCCCTGGGCATGCTCGGTGACGCCGAGGCCGTAGTAGATCGCCGAGTTCGGACCGGCCGCGAAGAGCCTAGCCGCGCCGCGAATCTGCTCGGCCGGCACACCCGTCACCGCTTCGAACGCCTCAGGCGAATTTTCCGGACGGGCAACGAACGCGCGCCAATCGACGAAGCTTTGTTCGTCGCAGCGTTCGGCGATGAATTCTTCGGCGACCAATCCTTCGGTCACGATCACATGAGCCATCGCGGTGATGACCGCGACGTTGGTGCCCGGCTTCAACGCGAGATGGTAGTCGGCCTTCACATGCGGCCCGTCGACCAGATCGATGCGCCGCGGATCGAGGACGATCAGCCGCGCCCCCGGGTTCGAAGGGTCACCCCGCAGCCGCTTCTTCATCCGCGATGCGAAGACCGGATGCGCATCGGTCGGGTTGGCACCGATCACCATGATGACGTCGCTCTGCTCGACCGACTTGAAAGTCTGCGTGCCGGCCGACGTCCCGAAGGTCTGGCCGAGGCCGTAGCCGGTCGGCGAGTGACAGACGCGCGCACAGGTGTCGACGTTGTTGTTGCCAAACGCGGTGCGCACCAGCTTTTGCACTAGGTACGTTTCCTCGTTGGTACACCGCGACGACGTGATGCCGCCGATAGAGTCGCGGCCGTAGGTGGCTTGCAGGCGCCGAAATTCGCTGGCCGCATACGCCAGCGCTTCGTCCCAGCTCACCTCGCGCCACGGATCGGTGATCTTGCTGCGGATCATCGGCTTCGTGATCCGGTCGGCGTGCGTCGCGTAGCCCCACGCGAAACGGCCCTTGACACAACTGTGGCCCTCGTTT
>JBBRXX010000131.1:0-1767 GCA_038238245.1 Acidimicrobiia bacterium | reverse complement strand
TCGTTCGTCGTTGAACTCGCGTACGCCGCTGAGCCCATGACCGAGGATCGACATGAGGAACAGCGCGAAGAACGCGATGAGCAGTGAGTTGGCGTAGAGCGTGAGCCAGATGCCGCCGCGTCGTACCGGCCAGGGCGCGTCGGGCTTCTTCGGCGGAGGCGCCGATGCGTGGAACGGCAGCTATGCGTGAGCGATATCTATCGTCGCCCAGACCGTCTTGCCGGCTTCGGACAGTTTGGTGCCCCAATGGTCGGCGAGTGACGCAACGAGCAGGAGTCTCTGCCGCCAAGAGTTCGTTCGCGAGCGGCGGGCGTGCGTACCTTCGCGACTGCCGGATCGCCGTCTGCGACCTCGATCGTTACTTCGTCGCCTTCGCGGCGTAGCGTCAGTTCGACCGGCTGTGCGCCGTGGAGAACTGCGTTCGTGACCAACTCGGTGGCAACGGTCGCCGCTAGGGCCGCCGTTGGGTAGTCGACCATCTCTTCCGCCGCGAACTGTTCGACGTAGCGGCGCGCCAGCGACGCGCTGGTCACGTTGTACGGGAACCGCAGGGTGCGGAACACCGACTCTCCAGGCCTCGAAAGCAAGCCGTCGCGGTCCGGCGGGCAGACCCCGGGGGTCTTATCCAATGACCGATGCGTTATGGGCTGTTTGGATTCAACCTCTCCGCGTTCTCGGTCGCCGCGTTGCGGTGCAGGACTACCAGCGCGATGTCGTCGCTGACGACCCGGTCCCCGACGAGTTGTCGCATGACGTCCCTGGCGACGCGGTCGGGCGCTCCTGGCGAAATCGCGCTTCGCAAGCGGTCGAGGCCAACGTCGAGTGACTCCCCGCGGCGCTCGATCAGCCCGTCGGTATAGAAGGCGACCACGGTGTTCGGCGAGAGCGTGATTATCGTCGCGCGCCGCGGCACTTCGAGGTACGTTCCGATCGGAGGGCTCGCTTGTATTTCTGGGTACGACGCCGGCTGTCCTGGCACCGCGATAACGGGTGGTGGATGCCCTGCAACTGCGATGGTCAACGTGTCGTAGGGCGGCGTGCTGACGGCGCACGCGACTGTTGCAATGGTTCCGATCTCGAAGTGATGCACTTTGTGGTCAACGAGGTCGAGTACTAGCTCTGGCGGCACATCGAGCATTGTGTAGGCGCGCAGCGCACTACGGATGCGGCCCATCACGACTCCCGATTGCAGCCCATGACCTGCGACGTCGCCGACGACGATCCAAAGCTGCCCTGACGGCAGCATGAAGAGGTCATACCAATCACCCCCGACTGTTCGCTCGGCAGCGGCGACATAGCGGGTGGCGAACGAAAGGCCCGGGCACTCTGGCAGCCTCGCGGGCAGAAGGCTGCGTTCAAGAATGTCCGTTGCTGCCTGCTCAAGCGCGAATCGTCGCGTCTGGACAGCGCTCGCGACGCGGTCTCCGACGATCTGGAGAAGTTCGACGTCGTCATCGCCGAATGACCGGTTGTCGAGCCGCCCGACGTGCAGCACGCCGAGGAGATCGTCTCGGCTCAAGAGCGGGACGCCAAGCATGACCTTGATGCCTTTTTCCCACAGGAGTGGATTCGCGACGGTCGTCGAGTCGACGTGATCCAACCGCACGGGTTGCCTCGTCGCGGCAATGCGCCCGGCGAACCCGGTGCCGAGAGGGACCCGTACTCCCTGGCGGACCTCCTCCTCGATACCACAGCCGCTGTCGCTACGAGCTGGTCCGAATCCTCAGCGAGCATCAGGACTGCAGCCGTGTCTACGTCGAGGATCTC
>JBBRXX010000130.1:0-1801 GCA_038238245.1 Acidimicrobiia bacterium | reverse complement strand
GTCGGTGGCTTCGAAGTCGCCTCCACGAGCACCGCCGGATGTCACGTCCGCCGCATGTCCGACGGCGAGGTACTTCCGGCGGTGTTCGACTACGACGACGTCCGACCGGCGCGTCCACGGCCCGACGTCGAATCCGGCCAGGCCACCTCGGCCGCACTGACACCGGAATCTCAGTCGGATTTCCAGGTCGTCTTGCGGCTGCCCGCCGTCTTGGACATCGCGACCGTCGAAGCAATCCGCGACTCCGTCATCGACGCCGTCGACAACGCGCGCGGCGAAATCGTCCTCGACCTTGACGGGGTGCGATTCCTCGACAGCTACGGCATCCGCTTGCTTGTCACGGTCCGTCGACGCGCCTGGGACCTTGATCTCCCGTTCCGGTTGCACGGCGGCCAACCGCTCATCCGCGACCTGCTCGAGCTCGTCGGACACGACCCGCTCTACCAACCCGAGCGCCCCTCGGTGTCAAGCAGCACGTACGGGACGGTCGACTGAGCCGCGGGCATTGGGAGACTCGTCAATTCAGAGACGGTGGACGCGACCTACGTCGCCGGTGGACGCGGGTCCAAGAGTGCGGGGCGCGGCGCAATGCCGAGGCAGTCCGGACACGACGGCAGCGCGCTGTCCGCCCAGTCGAGTTCCGGGAACGTGTAGAGCGGTGACTGCCATCCCATGACGAGGGGCACGCCGCACACGGTTTTCGCGGCGCCGCTCTCCCATGCGTGCAGCAGCCTGGCCGGCGCGCTTTTGATAACTCCGGCCCGATGTCCCAATCGGGACCTTTCAGCGGCCACGCGATAGCGAGTGGCGTCCGTCACGCTCGCCATGTACCCCACACCTCCGTCCGTACCGACATGCAGGCTTGGGGGGCAGCCTCAGGAGGCTTCGGGCGTGCACAACGGACCATAGCCCGCGATCGGCGAGCTCACGCGCGAAGCGCGGGATCCCCAGCTATCGCGCTGACGCTGCCAACCCCCGCGCATTAGGCACACGTCGCGGTGCGTTTGGCGAGATGCTCGTTGCGTGTTGTGACGAACAACACGTCGTAACGGACCGGCGGCCAGCGGAGCGGGAGGCACCGGCTGCCGATCCCATCGCCCCAGCAGGGCGACATACTTGCTTCTACCCGCGCCCGCTTGCGCGACCAACGCCTCCCCCGGCGCCGCGTCCATCAAAACGTCGGACTATGCCGCCGGCCCAATTCAGACCAGCACTGCTGCCTCCGATCGGAACGGGTGCGCCTTCGCGACGGCAGATACGAATGTGCCCACTGCGGGACGGCACTTGACGTGGCGCCCGGGGAGGTGCCGGAGTTCGTGCTCGTCGCGCTCAGCGGCGAACCCAACATGCGTGTCCTGTTCCTGCACCACCGCGAGATACACCGCTGCATCATCGATGATGGCGTTACCTCTGCCGCCGTCGAGTGGGAGTCGGGCTCCTGAGCGTTGTTCCACTCGGGCGGAGCCGCGTCGGACTTCCTCCGCTAACGGACAGCCCGACGCAGCTCACACCCACGTCACCGGCCCGTAACAGGCGGGGTCCCGGCCAGGACGCGATGTATGCCGTGCTGGTTATCGCGGCGGGGCTGCGCGAGCCGGGCATCCGACGTCGCGCGCACCCCGCCGGTCGGCGCAGGCCGTGTCAGCCTCCGAGTGCAGATCGGCTGCGGGTTCAGGTGGTCATCGCAACGCTTCGTCGAGCGCTTGTGATGGTGATCTCCATCGGAGGGTTTGTCGAGGGCGGCCGTTGAGTTCTGCTGCGACGTTGTCGAGGTCGCCTTGGCTGAGGTGCGCGATCTCGG
>JBBRXX010000129.1:0-1821 GCA_038238245.1 Acidimicrobiia bacterium | reverse complement strand
CTAGGACGCCCCTGAAGTAGTGGGTTGAGCATCCACCGTCGGCGGGTGTCGCGAAAACAGACTCGGGGTCATGGCTTTGGGTGCGGCAGCGTTGCAGGAGCGGTTCGAGAGCCCGCGGGAGATCCTTGGGGATCGGCTCCGGGAGGGTTCGGTCTACCGGTTGTTGGCTGATGAGGGCGACCGGCTCTTCGGTGACGACTACTTCGCGGATCTGTATAAGGAGTCGGTGCGGGGTCGTCCGACGATCCCGGCGCGGGTGATGGCCACGACGATGATCTTGCAGGCGTTCGAGGGCTTGTCCGATGCCGAGGCGTGTGACCGGCTCGAGGTCGATCTGCGCTGGCAGGCCGCCGCGGGTGTGGAGTGCGGTTATGTGGCGTTTCATTCGACGTCGTTGGTCGGTCAACGCAACCGGCTGCGGGCGTCGACGCGTCCGCGCCGGTTGTTCGAGGACACCAAGGTCGCGGCTCGCGAGGCGGGCGCGCTCAGGGGGCGGGCTCGGGTGTTGGACTCGACACCGATCTATGACGCGGTGGCCACCCAGGACACCGTGACGCAGCTGCGCGCCGCGATCCGCAAGGTGTTGGTCGTCCTCGACCGCAGCGACCCGGCTTTGGCGACGCGTGTGCGGGCCGTGTTGTACCGCGATGACGACTACGCCACGCCGGGCAAACCGCCGTGCGACTGGGACGATCCCGCGGCCCGTGAAGCACTGGTCGACGCGTTGGTGCACGACGCGCTGGCGGCGCTGGCGGTGCTCGACGGGATGGAGCTCACCACCCCGGCACGCGACGCGGCTGATCTGTTGGCCCTGGTCGCCGGCCAAGATGTCGCCGAGGGCGACGACGGCGTGTTCCGCATCGTGCGGGGCGTGGCCAAAGACCGGGTCATCTCCACCGTCGATCCCGAGGCTCGCCATGGGCACAAGAGCCGCAACCGCCGCTTCGACGGCTACAAGGCGCACCTGTCGGTCGATCCCGACTCCGAGCTCATCGACGAGGTCGTGGCCACTCCCGCCAACGCGCCTGACCGTGACGCCGTCGACGACTTGTTGGCTGATCATGTCGACAACGACGACAAGCCGACCGTGATCGGCGACTCGGCCTATGCCGACGGCGCCATCCGCGAGCATCTCGACGACGACGGCTTCGACGTGATCGCCAAATGTCCCCCGATACGCAACTCGACCGGCGGGTTCACCAAAGACCGCTTCGACGTCAACACCGATGAGAACACCGTGACGTGTCCGGCCGGTCACACCGTCGCCATCCGATTGTCGTCATCCGGGGGCGGCAAGGCCAGCTTCAAGCCGCACTGCAAGCACTGCCCGTTACGCGACCAGTGCACCCCGTCGCATCGAGGGCGGACCATCAGCATCCATCCGCAAGAGGCATTACTTCAGCAGGCCCGAGCCGAGCAGTCGACCCCGGAGTGGACGGCGCGCTACCGCGCCGACCGCCCCCTCGTCGAACGCAAGATCTCTCACTTCGTGCGACGCGCTTGGGGAGGACGACGAGCGCGTACCCGCGGCCTCAAACGCGTCAGCACCGACCTCGACACCCGCGCCGCCGCGGTCAACTGGGCGCGCCTCGCCGTGCTCGGCCTCGCTCACCGCGACGGAACGTGGACGGTCGCCCTATAACCGGCTCCGCGCCACCCAACATCGTCGGCCACGCTCGACCCTCCTGGCACCTACGCATACCCGCAGTCGCGGCACCCGGCGTCGGCCAGTCGACGAACCCTCTCGCCCCGCCAGGCCAACAAAGCCGACACCTCTGACCCCGACCCCAAGAACGACGACTACTTCAGGGCCGTCCTAGG
>JBBRXX010000128.1:0-1843 GCA_038238245.1 Acidimicrobiia bacterium | reverse complement strand
TGGGCGCGGCTGCTGCGGATCGACGCCGGCTGCGAGCTGAAGCGGCGATGGCGGCCGTGATCGTTCCCGGGGTTCAAACGCGTGCGCGATGGTCGGGGGATCCTCTTGTTGAAGAACACCATCGACGCGAGCGTTGTCGCTCTCTGGTGGAAACACGACAGGGGACGAACGCACGTTTCTAGGATCTGCTGGTCGGCCTTGGGCCCCGCGCCGCCAAGCGGTATGCGACCACGCCGGACGCCGTTGCCTGCAGCTCGACGTTAGGCTCGCGGCAGTCGAGAGTTAGGAGTTTTCAGTGAGCGTCCGGCGTCTCGAGGAGATTCCCGGGTTCAACATCGACCGCGTCGCGGCGGCGGCCGGCGACGATCCCGAGGTCCTGCGGATGGAGAACCTCGACACCGACATCCCCCCGCCGGCCGAAGCAATGGAGGCGACTCGAGCGGCGATCGGCGAGGACGACGCGAACAGTTGGCTGCCGTTCACCGGCCGCGACGACCTGAAGGAGGCCGTTGCGACGTACATCGAACGCCGCGGTGGGCCGCGCTACGACGGGCGCCAGGAGATTGTGATCACCTGCGGCGAGGGCGAGGCGATGGTCGACGCACTCTTCTGCCTGACCGATCCAGGAGACGAAGTCATCCTGACCGACCCGACCTACGCGGGCATGCTCAACCGGGTGCGGCTCGTCGGAGCCGTTCCGCGTCTCGTACCGCTTTACGTCAGAGACGGCGAGTGGCGGCTCGACGTCGATGCGCTGCGTGCCGCCGTGAACGAGCGGACGCGCGTCGTCTTCGTGAACAACTCGTCGTTCCCGTCCGGCTGGGTCGCCAGCGACGAGGAGCTCGACACGATTGCGTCCGTCGGTCGGGATCACGACTTGTGGCTTCTCTACTGGGCGGGATTCGAGGGCGTCCTCTTCGACGATCGGCCCGTCCGCCAGCTCGCGGCCCTTCCCGGCATGCGCGATCGAACCGTCACGGTGGGCGCGCCCACCTTCGACCAGCGCATGATCGCCTGGCGCATCGGTTGGGTGGTTGCGCCCGGCGAGCTCGTCAACGATGTCTCACGCGTCCAGATCTACAACGGCCTTGTGGCAAGCGGCTTCGCCCAGATTGGCACGCGCGTCGCGCTCAGCTTGCCCGACGACGGTCTTGCAGACGCGAACGCAGAATGGCAGCGTCGGCGCGACGAGACGCTTCGCCAACTCGACGGCCTCCCTGTCGTGCGCCCTGCCGGAGCCTGGTCGCTTCTCCTCGACGTCGCGGCTCTCGGACTCGACTGCGCAGACGTCTCCGACCGCCTTCTGGAACAGAAGGTCGCCGCCACGCCGATGCGTGGCTGGGGAGGCGAAATCGCGGATCGACACGTCCGCTTCGTGTTCAGCAACGAACCGGTCGACCGGCTCGCAACGCTCGGCGACCGTGTTCGCGCCGCTCTTGCAGCCGCAGGCGGAGGAATGACGCGCGAGTAGTCGCGGGTCGGCTCGGGCTCCATACCGACGCGGAAACCAGGCGCCGATCAAGAGCGTCACTGCTCCCGCGGATTGCAGGGCTCGCGGTCTGCGCATACTGGCTTCCGGCGCTGCTGCAGTTTGCGGACCACTCCGCTCAGTCTTTGGAGTGCGGAACCGCCTCAACGCGCGCTCCGCACGGCTGTTGCCCGGCAAGCCTGGCGCTGGCAGTCCGAGCTGGGCACAAGTCGAACCGCGCGTTTGCTGGGCCTGGCCTCGAGTAGCCTCAGTGGTGCATGGACGAAGGCGTTCGGCTTACGATTGTGCCCGGCGAGATGGAAGCCGATGTGGTGTGCGGGCTGCTTCGCTCCGCCGGGATCGAGTGCGGTCACC
>JBBRXX010000127.1:0-1863 GCA_038238245.1 Acidimicrobiia bacterium | reverse complement strand
ATCGTGTTCGTGGAAGTGGAGCTCACGGATGCGAGCGATTTCGTGAACGAACCGGTTTTGATGATCGAGCAGCAGGAAGGACGGTTCATCATGCGGATCAGCGGGGCCGCGTCGATTTCGCACACGCTAGCGGCCGTGGCCCTGGAGATGGGGAAAGTAGGCCGGCCGCCGGAAATTCACTTCGGATGGACAGACGAGAGTTCTGTCTCGGGCACGCTCGGTTTCTTGTTGTTCGGGGAAGGGAACGTGCCGTGGATGGTGCGCGATCTGATTCGCCGGGCGGAGCCGGACGAGGCGAAGCGCTCGCTGATCATCATTGCGGGCTCGGCGTGACTTCCGTTGGTGGCAGGCGAATGCCGCGTTTCGTTAGCCCGACGCGCAAGCCACACATTCCGCACCCTTCGTTGTGGTGCTCCGTGTGGCCGGTTCTCGTCGCAAAAACAGTATACGCACCTCATCACCCCCTTGATCGCACCCGTATACTTTCTCGCACCTCGACGACGCACCGCGCGGAAAACCCCTCCACCCGCGGGAACTACCCATGTTCTGGCTCGGCTCCGAGACCCATTGCACCACCGCCCGACTCGGCACCCTCGCACTCACACGCCCACTCCTCGACCGACTCCAACTCGCCCACATCATCGACCAACTCGCTCCCGCCAATCCCCAACAAGAATATCCCCACGGCCAAGTCCTCGCCGCACTCCTCGCCGCACGGCTCGACCGGCCGCTCGCACTCATGAACGTCGCCCAATGGGCCCGCGACGCCGCCACCGAACTCCTCTTCGGAATCCCCCACCACAAACTCAACGACGACCGACTCGCACGATCGCTCGACGCACTCTTCGACATCCGACACAGCCTCACCGCCGCCGTCGTCGCCGAAGCCCTGCGCTGGGCCGAAGTGCAACCCACACGCATCCACTTCGACCCCACCGACATCACCTTCTTCGGACGCTACGACGATTCCCAACCCCGGCCGGACACCGACACCCTCCGCGGCGACCACCGGCTTCCCCCGGCCCATCTGACCCGCGGCTACGCCAGCGGCAACGTCAGTGTCCAGTTGGGAGTCGCCGCCTACGTCGACGACCTCGGCGCGTTCCCCGTCGCCTTCCACTGCTACGACGGCAACCGCAACGGACACACCGGCATCCGCGAACAACTCCAACTGATGCGCGTCCACCAACCGCTTCCCGCCAACGCGCTGCTCGTCTCCGATCGCGGCACCTTCTCCGCCGAGCATCTGATCGCGTTGCAGTCCTACGGCCAGTCCGCGCTCTGCGCCGTTCCCTGGAACGATTACCGCACGCTGTTCGACACGCACCGCACGCAGTTGAACTGGCAGCCGGCGAGCTTCCTCTCGCAAGAACAGCAGCGGCGGCGAACGACCGGTTCGACACTTCCCCGCGACGAATACCGCCTCGCCGTGCTCCGCCACACGCTGACCCATCGCGACACCAAGACGAGCATCCCCGTCCGCGTCATCTTCGTTCACAGCACTGCGAGCGAACGGGAGGAACGCGAACGACGCGACGAGAACGTCGCGAAGATCCGCGCCGGCCTGGCCGAACTGGCCGACAAACTGCAACGCGGCCACCCGCAATCGACGAGCGAAAGCATCCAACGGCAGGTCGTCCGCTTACTCGGCCAGCGCGACGCGGCCCGCTTCTTCCGCTGGCAACTGGTCCCGCTTTCCGCCGATGAACGCGACGCTCGGCCGGCGCCACGCAAAGGATTCACGCGGCCGACGCATCGTTTGGAGTGGTCGTTCGACGAAGCGGCGGCGGCCGCCGCCACAACCGCCGACGGCATCTCGGTGATGGTGACCACGGCGCCGGCGACGGACAGTGCCGATCAACT
>JBBRXX010000126.1:0-1870 GCA_038238245.1 Acidimicrobiia bacterium | reverse complement strand
TGGAGTTGCCCCGCTTTCGTGGACAGGTTGATCTTAGGCCACTTGCGCGGTCGCTGTCCATCTCCTTTCGTATTCCATCGGTGAACGATAGTCGAGTGCCGAGTGGCGTCGCTCGGTGTTGTAGAACCCTTCGATAAAGTCGAAGAGCGCCGTGCGCGCCAGCCGGTGCGTCGGGAAGGCGTGCCCGGCGAGCAGTTCGCATTCGAGGGTCGCGAAGAAACTCTCCATCAGCGCGTTGTCGTAGCAGTCGCCCCGGCTCCCGCGTGAGGCGACGATGCCGACGTCGTGGAGCCGTTGCCCGAAGGTGAGGCTCGTGTATTGGCTGCCGTGGTCGGAGTGATGGATCACCCCGGCCTCCGGCCTCCGGCGGGCAATCGCCATGTCGAGCGCGTCCACGACGAGTGCGGCCCGCAGATGATCGGCCATCGCCCAGCCGACGATCCGCCGACTGAAGACGTCGAGCACGACCGCCAGATAGAGGAAGCCCATCCACGTCGGGACGTAGGTGATGTCCGCCACCCAGAGCCGGTTCGGTGCGGTGGCAGTGAAGTCGCGCTGCACCCGATCCTCGGCGGGCGCGGCCTCCACGCCCCGGCGTGTCGTGATCGTCCCCTTCCGGCGATGGCAGCCGTGTAACCCGGCGACGCGCAGCAGGCGGGCGACCCGTTTGCGCCCACACCGTATCCCCGTCGCGCGCAATGCGGCATGGACGCGCGGCGTCCCATACGTCCCGCGACTCGCCGTGTGAATCGCGCGAATCTGCACATCGAGTGCCTGATCGTCCTCGGTCCGCGCACACGGCGGACGATCACGCCATCCATAGTAGCCGCTGCGCGACACGCCGAGCACGCGACAGAGCGTCGTCACCGCATGATTCGCCTTCTCCGCCTCGATGAACACGAACGCCGCTAGCGGATCGGCGTGCTCGCCTTGGCGAAGAAGGCCGCCGCTTTTTTTAGGATGTCCCGTTCCTCTTTGAGAATCCGGTTCTCCCGGCGCAACCGCCGTAACTCGTCCTGCTCTGCGGTCGTCAATCCGGAGCGTTCGCCGCTCTCGATCGCGATCCGCTTCACCCAGTTGCGCAGCGTTTGCTCGGAAACGCCGAGATCACGAGCGATCTGCGCGAGCGAACGCTCCCGTCGCTGGACGAGTTGGACGGCTTCGACTTTGAACTCCGGCGGATAGAATGGGATGATACGTGCCATCGTGACACCTCCTTGGGTTCTCCCCAATCTTCGGGTGTCCACGAAAGCGGGTCAACTCCACTCTACCTCACCCGTCTCGGCTACCGGGAGGACTTCATCGGCCTCGTCAACGCGATCACGCAGCTTGTCTGGGCCGGGGCGGCGGCGATGGCGGGCGCGCTCGCGCAGCGGTGGACCTCGCGGCGCGTCCTCATTTTCGGCGCGTTAATCTTCGCGCTGGGGTACGCTGCGCGGGGTCTCGTCACGGCACCGTGGCTGATCATCGCCGCCTTCTCGGTCGGCTGCGTCGGCGGCGGCTGGGTCTTCGCCATCGGCATGGCGTACATCGCGGACTACACGACCGCCGCGAAGCGACTGGGCGCGATCGCCCTCTACACGATGGCGAACAGCCTTTCGACAACACTCGGCAGCATCGGCGGCGGCTGGCTGCCGGGGCTCTTCACTCGGATCAGCGGTGGTCGCGAGAGCGGCGCGGGAGCGATCCGTGCGACGCTGCTCCTCAGCGCGGGCATCATGTTCCTCAGTGTTCTGCCCCTGCTCGGTGTCGGCCCGCCACCCGAGGAAGCCGATCCGCCTGCTCTGCCATCTGAGCCGTCATCATCCGCGCCCCGCCCGCAGCCGCGCCGCACACCGAGACAGCAGACGCGACGGGATATGTGGGTCTA
>JBBRXX010000125.1:0-1932 GCA_038238245.1 Acidimicrobiia bacterium | reverse complement strand
AGGGTCTGACCGCAAATTACTATTAGGATTCATGCGGGGCTCGGGCGGATGGTGTAGTTCCACTCGCCGTGGAAGGGGTCGCGTTCGATCCGAACTTGCTCCATCTGGTCCTTCGTCACCGTCACGCCCTTGGGGTACGCGTGCCTGTCGAGCTCGCTGAACACCTTGAGACCCGTGGTCGTCGTCGTCGAGGCGATCAGTTTCAGGATCGTCGCGTATGACTCAAGCGGTTGGCCGCGCCAGTTCTGCGTGATGAACGAGAAGAGCCGGTGTTCGATCTTGTTCCACTTGCTGGTCCCCGGGGGCAGATGGCAAACCGAGATCGACAGGCGGCTTCGGTCGGCGAAACCCTGCAATTCCCATTTCCACAGCCGCACTCGAGTTCCATTGCTCCCGCCTCCGTCGGCCGAGATCATTAGGGACCGCGCCTTGGGGTAGCTGCGCCGCCCGAGTTGCTTCCACCATCGCTCGATGGTCGCCACGGCGAACGCGGCCGTGTCGTGGTGGATTCCGACACCGACCCAGCCCACGTTGTTGGCGAGGTCGAAGACGCCGTACGGAGAGACCCGCCCCATGCCTGGCTTGTCGATCTTGAAGTCGTGGACGCGCACCTCCGTCGGCGAGCCCTTCGGACGCCACTCTCGGCCGCCGTTCTTGAAGTCCCCGATGAGTTCCTTCTTCTTGGTGTCGACCGAAATCACCGGCAGCCCGGCCTTGAGCGTCGCCGTCGCTCGGGCATTGATGTGCTCGAACTGCGCGTTGCGATCGGGATGCTTCGATCCCTCCCGGGTCTTGCGGTTGCCTTGAAGGCTGTAGCCCATCTTGTGAAGCGTATCCCCGACGACCGTGCGTCCGACGCCGTGACCGTCCTCTCTGAGTTGCGCCGCCAGCCGACGAGTGCTCTTGCACGTCCATCGAAGGGGCGACTCGGGGTCCCCGCGCGACACCGGTTCGATCAAGCGCGTCAGCGACGCACGCAGCGACGGATCAAGCGTCTCGGCGCTCGGTCGACCGGCCCCTGGCCGACGAACGCGCCCGTCGCCGGTCGTCGTCGGACCTGCCGCTTCCTTTATCCCGCGGGAAATCGTCGCGAAGCACATTCCCGTAGCCTGCTGGACCGCCGCGATCCCTCCGCGTCCGATCGAGAGCGCCTCCGCGCCCGCCCAACGGCGACGCGCACGTTCATCAAGACCACGACCGAAGTGCCGAAAGCGCTTCCGGACGTTCGAGACGTCTGTCACACTCCCAGAAGATCGGCTCGCCGGATCCTAAATGTAATTTCCGGGCGATCCCTTAGAAGCGCGTCCTTGATCGTCGGCGCCATCGCGCCCGACGTCGGCGGCAAGACCAGCCCTGCGGCGCCGGCGTAGACCACGATCGCGACGCGATCCTTGGCGTCGAGACCTTGGAGCAACATCTCCATCGACGCCTGGACCAGCGGCAGCTTCTTTTCGGTCCGCATCGAGCCCGAGACGTCGAGCAGGAACACGAGGTTCATGGCCGGGCGCTCGGCGCGCGGGATTTCGCGTCCCTGAATGCCGACGCGCACCAGCCGATGGTCAGGCGCCCACGGGCAGTCCGCGACTTCCATGTCGGCGGCGAACGCGGTCGTCCCCGAGGGCTTTGGATAGGCGTACGGGAAGTAGTTGAGCATCTCTTCGACGCGCACCGCGTCGGCGGGAGGCAGCGAGCCTTCCTTCAGGAATCGGCGGACGTTGGAATAGGACGCGGTGTCGACGTCGATGGAGAACGTCGAGAGCGGATGTGCAGTCGTCGCAACGAAGCCGATCTCTTTGTGGACGTCGTACGTCTCCGCGCTCGCGGCGGGTTCGTACGAGCCCGCGGACCCGCACTTCCCGGCGCCGCAGGCCAACGTGGGTGCGGGTGCGGCCGCCGGCGCCGGCGCCGCTGCCGACGTGATGCCGCACGAGT
>JBBRXX010000124.1:0-1977 GCA_038238245.1 Acidimicrobiia bacterium | reverse complement strand
TGACCCCGGCCAGCCCTCGAAGCGCGTCCCCGCCCGTCCACGGCCACTCGTCCGCGCGCTCGCAGAGCCCTGCCCGCACCGGGTTCATCAAGAAGTACGTGCACGCCTTCTCGAAGTACTCCTCCGTCTCGATCGGCCAAGACCGGAACCGGCCCTCGAAGACGTGCCCGCGCCGCTCGCGTGTCTCGTTGAACCACGCTCCGAACAGACCGTTCAAGGACTGCATCCCGGCAGACAGATTGGGGTCGCGGATCTGCACGATGAGGTGAAAGTGCGTAGTAAGCACGCAGTAGGCGTGGCAGATCCAGCGATAGCGCTGGAAGGTTCGTTCCATCAGGCGGAGGTAGAGCCCCCGGACCTCGTCATCGGGAAAGATAGGAAGCCCGGCCACTCCGCGGGCGGTGACGTGATAGATCCCGTTCGGTTCTTGAACGCGTAGAAGACGCGGCATGGGGACGAACGTAGCGGCGGCGTTCCGGTGCAACAACGCCTCCGGGCGCATCGGCACACATTCGGCACACCGGCCAGGTCCGGGGTCTGACCCGGGGTTCGCTGTGCTGGACGTGGCGGCCGCGCCTGACCCGAGCCGTGCCCGCGGTACGATCGAGCGCGTGCCCCGGCGCGAGGACGCGACATCGCCGCCCGCCCGCCGCCCCAGCGCCAAGCAGGTGCTCATCGCAGTCGCGATCGGCTTCGTCCTGCTGTTCGGCGCCGGCGTCGCGTTTCAGGCGGCGAGCACAGGCGCCGACGCTGTCAGCTTCCGCGGCGGCAGGTACGTCGACCCCGTCCCGCTGACCCGCGCACAGATCGAGCACGACTACGGCGTGTTCAAGCGCGCCGGAGCCCAGATCGACGGACGGCCGGTCTACGTCCCGATCAAAACGGGCCAAGACCGACGGCCGGCCGTCATCTTCGTCCTCGAGCACGACGGCCGGAACGCGGTGCTCTACGGTCTGCGCAAGTGAGCGACTTCGCCTCCTACCGTGACCGCTATCCGATTCTCGCGGAGACGACGTACCTCATCAACCACTCACTCGGGGCGATGCCCGCAGCAGCGGAGGAAAGAATCGCCGACTACGGGCGCGTGTGGCGAACCCGTGGGATCCGCGCCTGGGGCGAGGGCTGGTGGACGATGCCGCTCACGGTCGGCGACCAAGTCGGGCGCATCATCGGCGCGCCGCCAGGGACGACCGTGATGCACCAGAACGTCGCTATCGCAGAGGCGATCGTCCTCTCGTGCTTCCGCCCGGTCGATCCCGGGCGCAACCGGGTCGTCTACGAGGAGGGCAACTTCCCTTCCGTTCGCTACCTCTACCAGGCCCAGCAGGAGCTCGAGGTCGTCGTGGTGCCGGCCGGGGAGTCGCTCGTCGAAGCGATCGACGAGCGCACGCTGCTCGTCCCTATCAGCCACGTTCTGTTCAAGACGGCGGAGATCCAGGACATCGGGACGATCGCAACCCGAGCCCGTGAAGTCGGTGCCCACGTCGTCCTCGACGCGTACCAATCGGCTGGGATCGTCCCGGTGGACGTGTCCGCAAGCGGCGTGTCCTTCGCCGTCGGCGGTTCGGTGAAATGGCTCTGCGGCGGTCCTGGTAACGGCTGGCTTTACGTGCGGCCCGATCTCATCGACCGGCTCGAGCCGACCCTCGTCGGCTGGCAGGCGCACGCGCGGCCGTTCTGCTTCGAGCCCGAGCTCGAGTACGCCGACGGCGTCGCGCGCTTCCTGACCGGCACGCCGAACGTCCCCGCGCTGTACGCGGCCACCGCGGGCTACGACGTGATCGAGGAGATCGGCGTCGACAGGATCCGCGAGAACTCAGTCCGGCAGACGACGTTGCTGATCGACCTGCTCGACGCGGCCGGCTTCGAGGTCGGCTCGCCCCGCGACGCGGCGCGGCGCGGCGGCACCGTCACCGTGGTCGTGCCTGAGTTCCAAGCCGTGCACAAGGAGCTGGTCGAGCGCGGGATCCTCTGCGA
>JBBRXX010000123.1:0-1981 GCA_038238245.1 Acidimicrobiia bacterium | reverse complement strand
GGGTGCGCGCCGCCTCGCTGTCGAAGCTCGCGACGAGCCAGCACGTCGCCACGACGACGATCCCGGCCGGGCGGGGCACGATCTTCGATCGCAACGGCGAGCCGCTCGCAATCGGCGAGCAGGCGACGACCGTCTACGCCGACCCGACGCAGATTCGGAGCCCGCGGGCGGTCGCGATCGCGGCGGCGCACGTCCTGCACCTGAACCCCGACACGCTGTACGCGCAGCTCGCCGACCGTACTAAGAGCTTCGTCTACGTGGAGCGGAAGGCCGATCCGGTGCGTGCCGCCGCGCTCGAGCGCAAGGGTCTCAGCGGGCTGCATTTCTATCCGGAGGAGAGGCGCTCGTATCCGCAGCAGACCGTCGCCGCGCAGGCGCTCGGGTTCGCCGGTGTGGACAACCGCGGGCTCGCAGGGCTCGAGTTCGCGCTTGACCGAGATCTGGCGGGCAAACCGGGCGCGGAGACGATGATCACCGACCCGGGCGGGCGGGCGATCGACGTCGTCCGCGAGCGGCCGGCCGTGCAGGGACGTGACGTCTACCTGACGCTGGACGGGACCCTGCAGTCGAACGCCGAGCAGGTGCTGCGAGAGACCGTGAGTAAATGGGGCGCGCGCTCCGGCACCGCGGTCGTCCTCGACCCGCGCAACGGCAACGTCCTCGCGATGGCGACGCAGCCCGGCTTCGACGGGAACCACTTCGGAGAAGCCTCACGCGACCTGCAGAGGAACCGGGCGGTGACCGACACGTACGAGCCCGGGTCGACGTTCAAGCTCGTCACGGTCGCCGGCGCTCTTTCGGAAGGACTCGTCACGCCCGAAACGTCCTTCACGCTGCCGTACTCGCTTCAGATCGCCGACCGCGTCGTCCACGACGCCGAGCCCCGCGCCACTGAGAGCATGACGGTGGCGCAGATCCTGTCGCGCTCGTCGAACATCGGCGCGATCACGATTGCGCGGGAGAAGCTCGGCTCGGCGCGGCTCGCCACCTGGATCTCGCGCTTCGGTTTCGGGCACAGGACGGGGATCGGGTTCCCTGACGAAAGCGGCGGGATCGTGCTGCCGCTCGACCGCTGGTCCGGCTCGACGATCGGGAACGTCCCTATCGGCCAGGGCATCGCCGTCACGCCGATCCAGATGGCGGCCGCGTACGCAGCGATCGCGAACCGCGGTCTCTGGGTCCAGCCGCACATCGTCGACCACATCACGGGCCGCGGCCGCCCGACGCTGCGCCACAAGCGGATCGTCGCGCCGGACATCGCCCAGTCGCTCGTGACGATGCTCGAGGGCGTCGTCGCCGAGGGCGGTACGGGAACGTTGGCGGCGATCGACGGCTACCAGGTGGCCGGAAAGACCGGTACCGCGCAGAAGCCGGGCCCCAACGGGTACACGACCGGAAAGTACGTGGCGTCCTTCGTCGGATTCGTCCCTGCGTCGGCCCCGCGGCTCGTCGTCCTCGTGACGATCGACGAGCCGAAAGGTGCGATCGCCGGCGGCGTTGTCGCGGCGCCGGCATTCCAGGCGATCGCTCGCTTCGGGCTGCAGTATCTGGAGGTCCCCCCGGACGCTCGCCGGTAGGGTCGGCGGGCGATGAGGCTCGACGAAGCCATCGCCTCCCTCGAACCCCGCGAGATCCTCGGGGGTGGTCCTGTCGAGCTAGCCGATCTCGCGTACGACGCGCGTACGGTCACGCCGGGAGCGCTCTTCTTCTGCGTCACCGGCGCCAATGCGGACGGGCACGACTTCGCGGCGCAAGCGGTCGGGTGCGGTGCCGTCGCGCTCGTCGTGGAGCGGCCGCTCGAAGTAGACGTGCCGCAGGTCGTCGTCCCGGACTCGCGTGCCGCGATGGCTGTCGTCGCCGACGCGTTCTTCGGCTTCCCGACGCGCGACCTGACCGTTGCGGCCGTGACGGGGACGAACGGGAAGACGACCACCGCGCATCTCATGCTCTCGATCCTCGACGCGGCGGGCAAGCGCCCTGG
>JBBRXX010000122.1:0-2014 GCA_038238245.1 Acidimicrobiia bacterium | reverse complement strand
GCCGCGACTTCGCGCTCGACAACAGCGGCAGCAAGACCGCGCCCACTACCAAAGCGACGCAGACGATTAATAGGCCGAACCGTTTACGCGTGCCGTCCGAGTTTCTCATTTCGTATCCCTCTATAAAGCGTTGGAACTGGGCGGGCGCGCCGCCGCACCCGCCCGCGTATAAGTTGTCAGTCGCAGACCGCAGGCTTACGGGCAATTGCCCGTGACAGTGTTGTGCGGCCCGCTATCCACGGCCGCGCCGTTGTTACCCTGACTCTTCGGCACAGTCACCCTGACGGTGGCCGTGCCCGTATTGCCGTAGGTGTCGCTGACGCTCAGGACGATGGTATAGACGCGCCCGTCCAAATTGCCGTCGCGCTCGGCGCGCAACTGCACCGACTTGCAGTCGCCGGCGATGACCATGTCGTTCGTCGTGTTGCCGTCGCCGCCCGTCGGGTTCTCGTCCAACTCGTCGCTCGTCACCTGCGTGATACGCACCGCGCTGATGCCGAGGCTCGTGTTGCAACTGTCGGTCACGGACGTGACGAGGCTGGCCACGGTGAACGTCTCATACTTGTGATTCGGCGGCCAGAGTTCGGGCGACTGCGCGATGACATTAATCGTCGGCGCGCTGGAGTCGCGCACGATGACGGTGCGCGTCCTCGTCGTCGTATTGCCGGCGGCGTCGGTCGCCGTGTAGGTGCGCGTGTAAGTGCCGGGCACGTTTGAGTTCACTACGCCGGAGGCGATAACGGGCACGTTGCCGGAGCAGTTGTCGGTCGCCGTCGCGCCCGGATCAACGAATGTCGTGTGGCATTCGACATAGTAAGGGTTCGCGCCGTTGAGCGTGATCACAGGCCCTGTCGTGTCGTTGACCGTGAAGGTCGTCGTGGCGTTGCTGGTGTTGCCCGCGCCATCGGTCGCCGTGATCGTGATCGTGTGCGGCCCTAAGCCGGTCATCGTGCCGGCCGCGGGGCTTTGCGACACCGTGACGGGGCCGCAGTTATCCGTGGCCGAGCCGGTGGCCACATCGGGGATGGCCGCCTGACAGGAACTATTAGCCGACGCGGAAGAAGGCGGCGGCGCGGTTATCGTCGGCGGTGTGCCGTCAGTAACGGTGACGGTCTGCGTGCCCGTCGTCGTATTGTTGAAATCGTCGGTCGCCGTGTAGGTGATCGTGGTCACACCGACCGGGAAGATATTACCGGCGGGCACGCCCGTGCGCGTGATGGTCACAGAGCTGTCGCAGTTGTCGCTCGCCGTCGCCGTGCCGAGTTGGGCGTCACTGACAAACGCGGAACAGGACGAGCCGCTCGTGGCGACGGAGACGTTGCCCGGCTTGTTGAGCGTCGGCGCGGTCGTGTCATTCACGGTGAACGTAGTGGTCGCCGTGCTGCTGTTGCCCGCAGCATCGGTGGCTGTGACGGTGATCGTGTGCGGCCCCAGACCGACGAGCGTGCCGGCGGCCGGGCTTTGCGTCAACGTGATTGAGCCGGACGGTGTGCAGTTGTCGGAGGCGGATGAACCGGCGACGACGTTGGGGATCGCGGCCTGACAACTTGAGTCAGCCGACGCGCTCGTAGACGCGGGCGCGGTCACGGTCGGCGGCGTGTTGTCCGTAACGGTGACGGTTTGCGTGGCCGTGCCAGTGTGCCCGGCCGGGTCTGTGCCCGTGTAGGTGATGGTGGTCGTGCCAACGGGAAAGATGTTGCCGGGAGGTACGCCGCTGCGCGTGATGGTAACGGGGCCCGAACAGGTATTGGCGGCCGTGGCCGTGCCGAGTTGCGCGTCACTGACGAAGGCGCTGCACGTGGTCGCGCCCGCGCCCGTCGTCGTCGTGACGTTCGGCGGCGCGACGACGACGGGCGTCTGATTGGCGTTGACGGTCACGTTGAAGGTGCAGGAGGCGTCCGGGGTGATGCCGTTCGAGGCCGTGCAGGAAACGGTGGTCGTGCCCGCCGGGAAGACGTGCGGCGAGGTGATGACCTGCGAGGTCGAAACGATCTGGCAGGTCACGCCGGGCGCG
>JBBRXX010000121.1:0-2140 GCA_038238245.1 Acidimicrobiia bacterium | reverse complement strand
GTATGGGGTTCACGCCCCATCGCGGGTTCGAATCCCGCCCTCTCCGCTCCGAGGGCCCGCCAACCGCCGGATACAAACGACGCGCTGCGCCCGTAGCTCAGCTGGATAGAGCGTCGGTCTACGGAACCGAAGGTCACAGGTTCGAATCCTGTCGGGCGCGCTGGGAAAGCCCCGCTACGGGGGGGTCTTCGTTTGGCGTGTTTGGGCCAAGCAGCTGCATCAGCTTGCGCCGTTCGGCGCGAGCAAGGCCGGCCAGGTCAGCTGGCGTGAAGCGACGTTGAGGCTGCGTGACCCGGGTGCGAGGCGAAGTCGGCGACAACACAGGTTGCTCATGTGAGGAGCTCGCGCTGACGACAGGCGCTCAGCAGATCGTCGACATAGCCTTGCGCGTCGGCGGCGGCCGCGTCGTGCTCGTCCGGATCGATGACCTCGAAGGATGCGGCGCGTTGTGGCCCGAGCGCTTGCGGGTCGGAGAAGTCACGCACAAGAAGGCCCAGGGCGCTGGCGACGATCTCGCCGTGCTGCTGCGCGTGGCTGGCCAGCCGGTCGGCGATCGATCTGGGCGTCCCGTCGGTGGCGCGCAGGACGTAGATGAGGTCGTAGGCGTCCTTGGGCTCGGCTCGGTCGCCGAAGGCGAGCGCTTTCAGGACAGTGAACGCGCCCGGGCCGCAGACGGGGATCGTGCGGGTGACCTTCTCGCCGGCGAGGGTGTGGCCGTCGAGCTCGACGCGGACGCGCTCGTCGAAGGCCAGCTCGACGCCTGGCATGACCATCGCGCCGAAGTCGTCGTCGAGGAACTGGACGCGACGGTTCGCGTCCTGTCCGGGCAGTGGTGCCATGAGAAAGTCGATCGTGACCTTCAGATCGCGCAGCCGCCACCGCTGTACGGCCGGGTTGCCCTTGGCGTTCTTGTCGGGTCCGAATCCCTCCTGGCGGAGTCGGTGGCTGATCTCGGCGTAGCGCTCGTCGTCGAGCAGCGCGATGGCCAGCGCGATGTCGAGATCGTTCGTACCGGGATGGCGCGCGTCATCCTCGTCCTGGCTGGACCCGCGGTCGATGAGGAGGCTGGGCACGAGTCCGCCGACGATGCAGAGGTCATCGAGGTAGGCGCCGAGAGTCACCGCCACGGTCAGGCAGGCGGACTGGACTTGAAGCGTGTCCTCGGCGGTGTAGCCGGAGCGGTGTCGTGGCTTGTCAGCGGGTGGCATGCCAGAGCAGACCGTCGTCGCGAAGCTGACGGGCGGCGTCGTCGGAGCGTTCGGGCAAGTGCCCGAGGTCGAGGTAGATCTGCACCGGCGAGACGCACGGCAGATCTTCGAGCTCGCGCTGTCCGAGGAAGACGCCGCGGTCGGCCGGTCCGACGATCTGGACGTTGGCACCGCGTTCGTTGCGTCGCAGCTCGACTGCCTCGGCCGCCTCGCGCGGGTCGCCGTGGACGTAGACGGTGCTCAACCGGAAGCGCGCAAATCGGTTCAACGCCCAGGCCGCCGGCAGCCCGGTGAACGCGTGATCGATCCGCGCGCGGTCGAGACGGATGTGCAGCTCGCGTGCGAGGTCGATCCCCGAGCCGGTGGCGTGGCCGATGACGATGTCGTGGCGATCAAAGCGATAGTCATCCGCCCAGGCGTCGAGCAACAGCTCGGGATCGCGCGGGCGGACTTCACTGCCTTGGCGATCGAGGAGCTCGTCGTCGACGAGCCGCCGGACGATGCGCGAGACGTGACCGTCGTCGAGGTCAGCGATCTCGGCAAGGTCCTTCTGTCGCCACCATCGGGCCGGCTCCAGCAGCATCGCGTGCGCCACGCGTGAGCTCTTGGGCGCGAACGGCGAAGATGGACGGCCGCGCGAAGCGTACTGGTTGGGCCGACCCTCCACGTGGATGTAGAGGCCGTCGTCGGTGCGCAGATGCGCGTTGCCCGAGAGGTCAAGCCAGTTCAGCGAGCGCTCGGCGGCGGACTTCGCGCCGGCGGGCGTCATGAACGGCACGACGAGCACGGTGATGGCATCGAGATCGCCGAGCGCGGCGATCTGCTCTGCGGCCGTAGCGACGATGCCGGGGCGGCTGGATGCCTTGACCTGGAAGATCCAGCGTCGTCCGCGCGCGTCGGCAACGACGTCGACGCCCGTGTCGGGCGAGTCG
>JBBRXX010000120.1:0-2164 GCA_038238245.1 Acidimicrobiia bacterium | reverse complement strand
GCGCGCCCTGATCGCGGCTGCGGTCGTGTTCGCGGTCGGCTGCGCCGCCGCGACCGCCCGCGGCGGCGATAAGCGACCCGCGTGCCGAACGCAGCACCAGGTGCTGGCGTCCGGTCACGACGTGGTCGCGTGGTCCCGGCGCCACTACGGCGAGATCGAACTCATCGGGTGCCTGCGCCGCACGGATCGACGAACGATACTTACCAGCGCCGACGTAGTCTTCGGTCCGCCGGCTAAGGACGTCGAGGTCGCCGGCCCGTTGGTGGCCTATGCCGTGAATGCGATCGCAGACGCGGGCTTGTCCGACAGTACGGTCCTGCGCGTCGCGGATCTTCGGCACCGGAACGAGGCGATTTATGGGCGGTCGGAGTTTGAAGTCGATCGCGGCGAGCTGGTGAGGGTCGGCAGCGTGGCCGTCGATCGACGGCGACGCTTGGCGTGGATCGAGTGTCCGGACGCCGACCAGCAGTCCGAGCCGGCGACGGTGCAGCCGAACTGCGTGCACGCTGGCGACTCCATGAACACGGTCTACGTCGTGGCGGGCAAGCATGCTCGGCTGGCGCCGGTCCAGCTCGATGCGGGCGAGGGCGTCGACCCGCGCTCGGTCGCGATCCACGGCGGCAAGGTGTATTGGACCCGCGACGGGAAGCGGCGCCACGCAGCAGTCCCACTGGCGTGAACCGGGCCAGTCCCGACTGCCAGCAGCACACTTCGGATGGACCGTATCCCAAACCCCGCTCGCAGACCGCTCCATCTCCATGTACGACTGCCGCCCATATCCCAGCGCGCCCTGATCGCGGTTGCGGTCGTGTTCGCGGTCGGCTGCGCCGCCGCGACGGCCCGCGGCGGCGATACGCGACCGGCGTGTCGGACGCGCCACCGAGTGGTGGCATCCGGTCACGATGCGGTCGTGTGGTCCCGGCGCCACTACGGCGAGACAGAGCTGATTGGATGTGTGCGCCGCGCGGATCGCCGCACGCCGCTGATAGACGGCGCGAGTGTTGTCTTCGGCCCGCTGGCGAAGGACGTCGACGTGGCTGGCCCGTTGGTGGCCTATGCCGCGAATGTGATCGAGGACGCGTACCTGCCCGACAGTACGGCCTGCGCGTCGCGGATCTTCGTCACCGGAACGAGTCGATCTACGGGCGGTCGGAGTTTGAAGTCGATCGCAGCGAGCTGGTGAAGGTCGGCAGCGTCGCCGTGGATCGTCGCCGCTTGGCGTGGATCGAGTGTCCGGACGCCGAGCAGCAGGTCGAGCCGGCGACGGTGCGGCCGAACTGCGTGTACGCGGGCGACTCCGTGAACACGGTCTACGTCGTGGCGGGCAAGCGTTTCCGGCAGGCGCCGGTGCAGCTCGATGCGGGCGAGGGCGTCGATCCGCGCTCGGTCGCCATCCGCGACGGCAAGGTGTACTTGACCCGCGACGGCAAGCGGCGGCACGCAGCAGTCCCACTGGCATGAAACCCGGGCCTTCCAGGCGACAGTCCGACCGCCACAGCGGCTGGCCCGGGCCGCTGACGCGCCGCCGCCGGCTCAGTGCCCGGCACGATGTCGACGCTCGCGCGCCCTGTCGGAGGCGAGCGATCGTCGTGTGCAAGACGAGGTCGCGGGGCGGGATCTTCGAGAAGCCGTGTCCAAGCTGACAAAGTCAAGTACTCCCGTCTGCAACGCCGTCGCCGCGTGAACGGCGTCGTAGGACTCAAGCCCATACTTGCTCATGATCGTCGGCACCTCCGAGATCACGTCGCTGAGCGTCACGCGCGCGTAGCTGATCGTCGACAGCAGCTCACCCCAAGCGGTACGCCCTCCCCTGAGCAGGCGCGCCGCGAGCGGACGAATCCAGTCATCAACAGCGACATCTTTGATTCGCTTCCTCGGATGGCGCTCCCGAAGCGCGGCGACGACAGCACCTGGTTGAGCTCGACCTCGAGGAGGTCGTTGAAGACGACGCCCGAGTTGGAGTCGCGAACCTGCGCGAGCACCCGAACGCGTTCGTCGTGCGATGGGCTCTCCGAAAGAAGCGCTTCGGCGACGACGTCGGTGTCGAGCACCAACATGGTGGGCGGAACCCAGGAGTCGAAATCAAAGGCGAGGACGCCACCCTCCAGGGGCGGCCGGCCGCGCGACGCAGGCACCTACTCCATGTCGACCGAGTCGACGCGCG
>JBBRXX010000119.1:0-2168 GCA_038238245.1 Acidimicrobiia bacterium | reverse complement strand
GAAGTCCTCCCGGCAGGACACGACGATTCATGGGGAAATCTCCTGTGTGGACGACTCGTTGAAGTCCGCGTCGGTGCCGCTGTGCTATTCGCTAAATCCCTTCGGCGGCAAGACGCGAGACGTGATCGTGCGGGAGCTGGCGATCGCGGCGGGCTTTACGGCGGATCAGGTTTTCGTTCCGGCGGGCGGCGTGGTCACGAAGCCGATCCTGCTGACGAATGCGTCGTTGCTGCCGTTCTTGAACGAGTTCCTCGTGCCCGAGAACCAGTTCGCGTACGTGGACGAGAACGGGGATCTCCGCGTCATCCATGTGGACCTGAAGACCGATCCAGACTGGACGATCGAGGCCGCGTTGGGCGACTACGACCTCGACTCGATCACCGAGCAGCCGCCGTCGACCGCGCCACGGCGGTACTACGCATCGGGCACCGCGCCGCTGGGCCGCACCGGGCCGGAGATTGCGACCGTGACCAACGACACGGTAGGCATCTACAACCCGCAGTGCATCAAGAGTTGGTATCTCGCCAATCTCCAGGTGGACGGGTCGTATCGCACGTATTCGGCGGCGGGTGAGATGATCGTCGGGCGAGTCGAGACACAGACAACCGTTGTCACGGGTCGCGAGGTTCTGCGCGTCATCAAGACGTATGTGATGTACAACCCGCTGGCCTACGACCCCAACTACGGCCCGTCAACGCCGGGATACGACGACGCTTATGGCGATCACTCGTTCCACCGCTATCCAGCCGAGTCTCTGACGGAGGTTCGGCGCGAGACGATCCGCAGCGAGCACAGCGCCCTCGGTGCGCTGACAACGCGGTTCTACGAGTTGATGGAGTGGTACGCGCCGCACCGGGCCGGGTATTTCCCCGACCGTTTTGCCGATCCCGTGAACAACGTCCCGAATGGGCAATACGTCTTTTCCGACAAGACGACGCGCTATGACCCTTACGAAGACTTCCGAGTCACGAAGACGATTGAGCGTCAGTACGGCTACGACGGGCTCGGCGCGCTGAATACCGTGCGCGAGACTACGAAGGGCTGGATCGTCCCAGAGAGTCGTGCCGACGTGCTCAACCCGGACGGCACGCTAAACACGGCTTACGATTTCAAGTACGCGGCTGGCGATTGGCGAGCTTGGACATGGGAGGCGTTCCTGACCACGCGGGAAGTTCTTGACACCTACATCGCGCCGAGCGGCGTTATCTCCGACATTAAGGAGGAGATTTCGGAGTACGTCAACCCTCAGGCGTCTCCGGTGCCTGCCGAGGCTGACAGGATCGCGGTCGCGACATCTGTCGGTGGCCCGTTCCTGTTCGCGGACGGCAACTGGCGCAGGTTCTCGGTGTTTTACTACCAGCCTCGCAGTTCCGTGGTGACGAACAGTTACCGCGACCTCGGCACCGGGTCCTACGAGATCATTACCTCGACCGAGGACAAGTTGTCCGGCAGCACCGCCAGCACGACCGCGGTCTATCCCGGAAGCATCCCCGGTGCGCCTACCGCAGGCTCGCTGCTGACGGGCATGGTCCTGCGCCCGGCCTTCGGCACGTTGACCGATCCCGCGTTGGACGAGTTCGTCGATTCCAAGAAGGCGATCTCGTTCCCGTGGGCCGAGACGACAGACGAAATCTCTCGGGCGACGCTGCGGCAGATGCAGCGCGACTCTGCGATCGTGCGCTCGATCAAGCTCGCCGCAAACCCGCTGGTCCACGTCGGCGACACGATCAAGCTCACCGATCCGAAGCGGTCGATCGACGCATTGCATCTGGTGACGAGCAAGACGATGACCTACAACACGCAGACGGGCGACTGCACGATGAGCTTAACCGGCGAGTGCTGGGTGCGCTGAGATGGATCAAGTCCAGCAGATCGTCAACCAGATCGTCGATGTCGCGAGGACTGCCGCGCGTACCGCCGTCGGCGTCAAGGCTGGCACGGTCATCGGGCGCAACCCGGACGGGACGGTTGTGGTTGACGACGGGAGTGGCGGCTGCACGATTCTCGCGAATATGCAGGGTGTGCCGCAGCAGTGCGGCGCGCAGGTCGTGCTCTCGCTCGACACGGACATCGCGACGCAGAAGACGGTCTGCCCGGTGTCTTTTGCGATCGTACCATCGGGCAAGGTGACGCTGCCGGATACGCGCCCCGGAACGCCGCCGCCGTCG
>JBBRXX010000118.1:0-2214 GCA_038238245.1 Acidimicrobiia bacterium | reverse complement strand
TCAAGCAGTCGTGCGCGCGTGCTCGCGCGGTTCCGTGTGCTTCCATGGCGTGTTCGTGCGCGCCATCGCGTTGAGAATCGTGAGCAGTTTCCGCATGCAGGCGACGAGCGCGACCTTTTTGGCTTTGCCCCGGGCGAGGAGTTGTTGATAGTGCGCACGCAGCACCGGATTCCGTCGGACGCCGACGAGCGCGGCCATGTAGAGCGTCGTGCGCACCGGGGCGCGTCCGCCCGCGATATGGCGCTCGCCGCGCCGCCGGCCGCTGTCGCTGTTGAACGGTGCGACCCCGACGAGTGCGGCGATGCGCTGGCGGCTGAGCCCGCCGAGCTCGGGCAGGTGGCCGAGCAGCATCTGGGCCGTCCGAGGCCCAACGCCCGGCGTCGACTGCAGCACCTGATCGCGGACACGCCAACACGGACTGGCCTCGATCGCCGTCTGCAAGTCGGCTTCGACGGCGTGCAGCTCTCGCGTGAGCCACGCGATGTGGCGATCCACCCGCCGCCGCAAGGCGGCACTCACCAGCGCGCGCCGATTCGATTCGGCGGTGATCATGTCCACCAGCTGTCGGCGGCGCCCGAGCTGTTCCGTCAACGCCGTCGTCTCCGCGGTCCGCACCGGCCGCACCTCGGGGCGGACGCGCTCCGCAAACAGCGCCAGCAGCGCCGCATCGAGTCGGTCGGTCTTCGCGAGTTGGCCCGTCGCCTTGGCGAAGGCGCGGACCTGCTGCGGACCTGCTTCGGATTCACGACGATCACCGGCAAGCCCGCGGCTGCGAGCATCGACACCGCGAGACGCTCGTAGCCGCCCGTCGCTTCCAGGACAATCAACTCCGGCCGCACGCCGTGGAGCCTCTGAATCAGCGCGTCGAGGGCGGCGGTCGTATTCGCGATCACCTGCGTTTGCTCGGCGGCGACTCGCCCTTCGGACCGTCCCGCCACGTCGAGCGTGGCCTTACTGACATCGATCCCCAGACAGAGCGTCATGGCATCCTCAGGGAAGGAAGCACTCAGCGCACCGACACCAACCCCCATCGTGCACGCCCATCCTTGCGGACATCCGGGATGTAATCCCGCTCAACTGTTCGGGCTCCGACGACGAGAAGGGGGTGGCGCTCCGGCTGAGCGACGGTCTCGAGGACCACAGGATGAACGAGCTACCACCCCACTGCATACCCTAATATTTCAGAGATACAAGGATGACAGGGCCATCGGTCGCTCAGGATGACGTGGCCATCGCGTCGCTCGGGATGACACGGCTTCGCTCAGGATCACAACGCGGCCGCGGCCTGCAGAAGTCTGGCGTCTTCCGGCGTCAGCCCTTTCACCGGAATCTCGATCCCCACCGGGCTCTGGCCGAACAGCGTCGCGAAGAAAACGCATGCGGCGAGATACGAGCCGGCGAGCGTCGGGTGGCTCTTGTCCTTGTCGTGCAGCACAGGGTGGTCGTGCTCGGCGAGAAAATCGCGCCACGCGATGCCGACCGGGATCACGAGCGCACCGAGCTCGGCGCCGATTGACGTGTAGGCATCGGTGATCGCCTGCTGCGTCTCCGGCACGTGCTCGCGCGCCCACGTCAGATAGAGCGCCATCGTCGCGCCCGACGCGCGGATCTCCTCGTCGAACAGCCGGATGTTCTCTTTCGTGCGCGTCGCGTTCTTCACGGGCAACGTGCTCTGCTCCTGGAGCACGACGTAGTCGTAGCGCGTCGCCCGCATCGCGGCCTGCGCCGCGCCCTTGTTCCAATGCATGCGCAGCGACGCGCCGCCGGCGGAGATGAGCGTGTGCTCGAACGTCTCGCCGCGCGCCGCGGCGAGCCGCGCGATCAGTCCGGGCACGTCGTTGCGCGCAGTGAAGCTGTTGCCGACGAACAGCACTTTCATCGTCTACTCGAACGCCTGGCCGAAGGTGATCTGGTTGCCCGCGAGGTCCAACACGTGGAACTGGCGGAGTCCCCACGGCATGCTCACCGGCTCGCCGACGACGTTCGCCCCGGAGGCGCGCAGCTCCGCATGCAGCGCGTCGGCATCGCGCACGTACACGTAGAACGAGCCGATCCCTGTGTGCCGCGGCGTCCGCGCGATGAGCCCGGGCACGTTGTTTCGCGCCGTGAAGCTGTTGCCGACAAAGAGAACTTTCATCGATTACTCGAATGTCTGGCCAAAGGTGATCCGATTTCCCTCGAGATCGAGCACGTGGAACTGCCGCAGTCCCCACG
>JBBRXX010000117.1:0-2294 GCA_038238245.1 Acidimicrobiia bacterium | reverse complement strand
GGCTCGAACGTCGTCTGGTCGGGCGTCTTCGACTGGGGCGACTTCGACGGCGCGGTCGCCGAGGCCGACAAGGTGGTCAAGATCGACGAGCTGCACTTCGACCGGTTCTCGTCGACGCCGCTCGAGTGCGCCGGCGCACTCGTCGAGTACAACCGCGGCACGGGGCAGTGGACGATGTACTGCAACCACCAGATGCCCGGCGTCGGTGCGATCTGGATGGCGCCGTCCCTCCGCGTTGGCCTCGACAAGCTCCGCTTCGTCACGCAGGACATCGGCGGCGCATTCGGCAACAAGATCTGCCTCCATCCGTACTTCGTCGCGTGCTGCCTGCTCGCGCGGAAGCTGAACCGGCCAGTCCAGTGGACGGAGTGGCGCACCGACCAGCACACCGCGAACGCGCACGGCAACGAGCGCTGGTTCCAGGAGATCGAGGTGCCGGTCAAGGCCGACGGGACGATGCTCGGCTTCAAGGTGAAGGCGATCGACGACTGCGGCGCCTTTCCGCGCTACGAGCCGCTCGGCTGCATCATCTGGGCGCAGGTGACGCCGGGCTGCTACCGCTGGCGGAACATTCGGGTCGACTTCACCCAGGTGACGACGAACAAGTCGCCGGTCTCGCCCAACCGCGGCTACTCGCGGATGCAGCACCTCTGGCTGACCGAGCGGCTCATCGACATCGTCGCCAACGAGCTCGGGCTCGACCCGGTCGAGGTGCGCAAGAAGAACTACGTCAAGCACGAGGAGATGCCGTACGAGACGCCCAACGGCTGCATCTACGACTCGGGCGACTACGCGCGCTGCCTCGACATCGCGCTCGAGCTGATCGACTACCCGAAGATCGAGGAGCGCCGGACCGACGCTGAGTCCCGCGGCAAGCTGCTCGGCATCGGGATCGGCTCGACGCTCGACTCCGGGACGAACAACTTCGGCCAGTCACAGCTCCTGAATCCCGACCTCCAGTTCTCGGGCAACAACGAGGTCGCGACCGTGAAGCTCGACATCTTCGGCGAGATCGTCGTCACGCTCGGGACGGTTCCTCAGGGCCAGGGACACGAGACGACGGCCGCGCAGGTCGTCGCGGACATCCTCGGCTGCACGCCCGACGACATCAACGTCCGTCCGGGACACGACACGTATTGGAACTCCCACGCCGGCTTCTCGGGCACGTACGCGAGCCAGTTCGCGGTCACAGGCCTCGGAGCGGTCAAGGGCGCGACAGACATGCTCGCCGCGGAGATGAAGAAGCTCGCCTCGGTGGTCCTCGGCTGCCAGCCCGACGACCTCGAGCTCGCGGAGGGGCACGCGCGCATGAAGGCGAACCCGGAAGCGGCGCTGCCGTTCATGGCGCTCGGCGCGATCCTGAACGCGAACAACGCCGGGCTCCCCGAGGATCTCGACGTCACCCTGAACTGCCGCTCCGTCTACCGGCCGCTCTTCGAGGTGCCGGACAAGGAGCGGAACTTCGGGAACCTGACGCTGACCTACGCGACGCAGATCCACGCGTGCGTGGTCGAGGTCGACCCCGAGACGGGCGTGTACGAGATCATCGACTACGCGGCGGTGGACGACTGCGGCAAGCGCATCCATCCGCAGATCGTCGAGGGCCAAGTGCACGGCGCGACCGCGCAGGCCCTCGGCGCGGCGACACACGAGACGTTCACGTACGACGAGCAGGGCAACCTCCTGACGCCGAACTTTTACGACTACCACGTGCCGCATGCGCTCGACATGCCGCCGATGAAGAACGGCTTCATCGAGTCGGAGTCGCCGTTCACCCCACTCGGCGCGAAGGGAATGGGGGAGGGCGGCGGGGCCGGGATCCACGCGACGTGCGCGGCCCTTCAGGACGCGCTCCGCCCGCGCGGGAACCCGATCGTGACGGACAGCTGCAACCCCTATCACCGCGTCTGGTCGCTCCTGCAGGAGCCGGAAGCGAGCCGCGGAGGCGTCTCCGTGGAGTCGCGATGAAGGTCGCGGGCGAGCGCGAGTTCGCGGCGCCTCTGCGGACTGTCTGGGGAGTGCTGAACGACCCTGGCTCGATGGCGGCGACGATGCCCGGAATCGAGAGCTTCGACGTGAAGGACGACCGGCACTGGCGCGCCAACGTGAAGATTCCGCTCGGTCTCGGGGGCCTGAAGATGAGTGTCGACTTCACGATGATCGAGGAGCGCGAGCCCGAGTTCGCGAAGCTGCACGCGAAGGGGAACGGCGTCGGCGCGATCATGAACATGGAGACGCAGTTCCATCTCACCGAGGCAGGCGGCGGCACGCACATGCGCTGGGAAGCGGACGTG
>JBBRXX010000116.1:0-2302 GCA_038238245.1 Acidimicrobiia bacterium | reverse complement strand
CCGTAAACGAATTCTTCGGATTCTGCTCGTGCAACACCTTCGTGATCGCCGCCGTCAACGTCGTCTTCCCGTGGTCAATATGACCAATCGTTCCAATGTTCAAGTGCGGCTTGGTGCGCTCGAACTTCTCTTTGGCCATGACAGACCTCTGCTCCTTCTTTACGAACTGGGGGAATCACTCTCTTCGGGTCGGCTCCACGCTCCGCTCCCTTTCGGTCGCTTCGCTGTCGCCTCACTCGCCGCGGACGCGGGCGACGATCTCGGTGGCGATCGACTCCGGCACCGGCTGGTAGGAGTCGAACTGCATCGTGTACGTCGCGCGACCCTGGGTGCGAGACCGGAGATCGCCAACATACCCGAACATTTGGGCCAAGGGGACCCTGGCACGGATCACCTGCGCGTTGCCGCGCTGTTCCATGCCCTCGATCTGGCCCCGACGGGAGTTCAGGTCGCCGATCACGTCGCCCATGTAGTCCTCGGACGTCACGACCTCGACCGACATCACGGGCTCGAGCAGCTGCGGCTTCGCCTTGCGGGCCGCTTCCTTCAATGCCATCGAGCCCGCGATCTTGAACGCCATCTCGGAGCTGTCGACCTCGTGGTACGAGCCGTAGGTGAGGCGGGCGCGCACGTCGACGAGCGGGTAGCCGGCGATCACGCCGCCTTCCATCGCCTCCTGGATGCCGGAATCGACCGCGGGGATGTACTCGCGGGGGATGATGCCGCCCTTGATCTCGTCCACGAACTCGAAGCCGCCGCCCGGGCCGGTCGGCTCGAGGCCGATCACGACGTGGGCGTACTGCCCGCGGCCACCGGTCTGGCGCACGTAGCGGACCTCGACCTTCTCGACCGGTGCGGTGATCGTCTCGCGATACGCGACCTGCGGCTTCCCGACGTGCGCCTCGACGTTGAACTCGCGCATCATGCGGTCGACGAGCACTTCGAGGTGCAACTCGCCCATGCCGCGGATGATGGTCTGGCCGGTGTCCTCGTCGGTGTGCACGCGGAACGTCGGGTCCTCGTCGGAGAGCGAACCGAGGGCCTTGCCCAGCTTGTCCTGGTCGTTCTTCGTCTTGGGCTCGATCGCGACCGAGATCACCGGTTCGGGGAACTCCATGCGCTCGAGGATGATCGGCGCTTCACGCACAGTGAGCGTGTCGCCGGTCGTCGTCTGCTTGAAGCCGAGGCCCGCGACGATGTCACCCGCGTATGCGACCTCGATGTCCTCGCGCTGGTTCGAGTGCATCCGCAGGATGCGGCCGACCCGCTCCTTGCGGTCCTTCGTCGAGTTGAAGATCTCCGAGCCCTTCTCCACCTTGCCGGAGTAGACGCGGAAGTACGTGAGCTTCCCGTACGGGTCGGCGACGACCTTGAATGCCAACGCCGCAAACGGCTCGTTCTCGCTCGGCTTGCGCTCCGCGGGCTCGCCCTTCATGTCGGTGCCCTCGGTCGGGGGCACGTCGAGCGGCGACGGCAGGTACTCCACGACGGCGTCCAGCATCGGCTGCACGCCCTTGTTCTTGAACGCAGAGCCGCAGAGCACAGGCACGAACTCGAACGCCAGCGTGCCGGTGCGCACCGCGCGCCGGATTTCGTCGGGATCGATCTCGTGGTCCTCGAGGTACTTCTCGAGCAGCACGTCGTCGACGTGGGCAACGACCTCGAGCAGGCGCTGGTGTGCTTCCTTCGCGTGCGGGAGCAGGTCGTCCGGAATGTCGACGACCTCGAACTTCGCGCCCTCGCTGTCGTCGTCGAGCGGCCACAACATCGCCTTCATGTCGATGAGGTCGATGACGCCGCGGAACTGGCTCTCGACGCCGACGGGGAGGTGGACCTCGTCGGGTAACGCATCGAGGCGCTCGCGGATCATCTGCACGCTGCGCTCGAAGTCGGCGCCGACGCGGTCCATCTTGTTGACGAAACAGATGCGCGGGACGTTGTACTTGTTGGCCTGCCGCCACACCGTCTCGGTCTGCGGCTCGACGCCCGCGACTGCATCGAAGACCGCAACCGCGCCGTCGAGGACGCGCAGCGACCGCTCGACCTCGACGGTGAAGTCGACGTGGCCGGGCGTGTCGAGGATGTTGATCTGGCAATCGCGCCATTGCGCGGTGGTCGCGGCCGAAGTGATCGTGATGCCGCGCTCTTGCTCTTGGACCATGTGGTCCATGACCGCGGCACCCTCGTGCACCTCGCCGATCTTGTAGGTGCGTCCGGTGTAGTAGAGGATCCGCTCGGTCGTCGTGGTCTTGCCCGCGTCGATGTGGGCCATGATCCCGATGTTGCGGGTCTTCTCGAGGGG
>JBBRXX010000115.1:0-2323 GCA_038238245.1 Acidimicrobiia bacterium | reverse complement strand
CGTCTTCGCGCTGCTGCTCGCGGCGGTTCCCGTCGCGTTCGCGGGCGGCGCTCCCGGCGTCTCGTCGACGCAGATCACGATCGGCGGCACCGTCCCGATCACCGGGCCGGCCGCGCTCTTCGGCTCCGTCGGCCGCGGCGCTGACGCGTACTTCGCCTACATCAACGCTCACGGCGGCGTGAACGGACGGAAGATCAAGTACCTCTACCGGGACGACGCGTACGATCCCGCCAAGACGGTGCAGTTGACGCGCGAGCTCGTCGAGCAGGATCACGTGTTCGCGATCTTCAATACGGTCGGCACCGAAGGGAATCTCGCGATCCGCGACTACCTGAACGCCGCGAAGGTACCGCAGCTCTTCGGTGGAACCGGCGTCGCGAAGATCGGCGACGACTTCAAGGGTCATCCCTACACGATCGGCTACCTGCCGAGCTTCCGTGCCGAGGGCGTCATCTACGGCCGCACGATCGCGGAGACGATGCCGAACGCGAAGGTCGGTGTGCTCTTCGAGAACTCCGACTACGGCAAAGACCTGACCGCGGGCCTCCGCAAGGGCCTCGGCGCGAAACGATCGGCGATCACGTCGGTCGAGGGCTACGAGCCGACCGACTCGTCGATCGAGTCGCAAATCGCGGCGATCAAAGCCTCGGGAGCGAACACGCTCGTGCTGAACGCAACCCCGCAGTATGCGATCCTCTCCTACCTCGCGGCGCACAAGCTCGGCTGGCGACCGCAGATCTTCATCAGCTCGGTCTCGGTGTCTCCGAACGTGATGGACATCATCCGCGCGTCGGTCGGCAAGGACGCGAATGGGTCGCTCTCGATCGCCTTCGTGAAAGATCCGACGGACAAGGTCTGGTCGAAGGATCCGACTGTGAAGCTCTATCGCCAGATCCTCGCGCGCTATGCGCCCGGTTCGAAGCCGGAGGACGTCTACAACTTTTACGGCATGGGGGTTGCTTTCACTTTCGTGGACGCGCTCAAGCATGCTGGTACGAACCCGACGCGCGAGTCGCTGCTGCGCGCGGCGACGCACCTGAGCGAGGCAAATCCGTTCATGCGTCCGGGCATCAAGATCGTCACCTCGCCGCGTGACTATTACCCGATCTCGCAGGCGCAGCTGATCCGCTACCAAACGAACCACTGGGTCGCGATCCGCGGGCTCGTTACGGCGGGCGGCTGACGGCGGCGTTTCGCGCACCTGCGAAACGGTCAGAGTGCCGGGCAGAAACTCCCCAGGCAACCAGTGAGGTCATCGAACACCGGCTCGCCTCCGCCAGGGTGGCTGTGACCGGCTCTGAATGTGAGGAAGGGGAACGAATGAAGAGGACGATTCGCCTAACGCTCGTCGGGTGCGTCGCGATGCTCGCGCTGAGCTTCAGCGCGTCGGCATTGGCGGCATACTCGCCGAAGCTGACGGTCAAGAACGCGCCGCGTACCGGCCAGGTTGGCCCGACGATCGACGTGCGGGTGCCGACGCCGACCGACGACCCGACGGCGCGTGTGCAGATCTACGTCCCGACCGGCTACACGCTTGGCGCAGCGTCGCCCGGTACGAAGATCGGGACCGTCACGGCGACCGCACAGGCCGCCGACCTCGCCGGCGCGGTGCTGCCGCTGACCGGTGATGTGGACTCGGTCGCCCCGGCGACCTACGCCACACAGCAGGCGCAGTGCGGTGTCACGGCGGTGCTCTACACCTACGACCTCCATCTGACCGCTGCGGGCCAGATCCTGGACGTGCCGATCTTCGTGCAGGCGACGGCGGGAGCCGAGGCCGCAGTCGCGCAGTACAAGCTCGTCGTCTGTCTCCCGCCGCCGGATGTACCCGCGGGTACTCCGGGCCGCGCCACCTTCGGGGCAAAGCTCCTGTCGGCGACGTTCGACCTGCAGACGCTCACGAACCCGGCGGCGACCGGCGAGTACCGTTGGCGCTCGACGTTCACCCCGTACACGCCGAACACTGGCCGCCCAAACCCTGCGGGCACGGTTGAGGTGCAGTCGCTCGTGCGCCTGCCGACGGAGGCGTTGATCAAGGTGACGAAGAAGAAGATCGTCACGAAGAAGAAGGTCAAGGGCAAGCTCCGCAAGTTCGTCTCGACGCGCGTCGGTGTGATCGCGAACGTTGCCGACGGCAACCCGGGTATCAGCGGTGCGAAGGTGACGTTCCTGCGCAACGGCAGCGCGTACGTCACGAAGACGACGGCCGCCAACGGGTTCGCGACGACCGTCTTCATCCTCAAGGCGGGCACCGTGATCGTCTCGGCGAAGGCCGTCGTCCCGGATCGCGACCTCGGCACCGCCGGATGCACTGCGACGTTCG
>JBBRXX010000114.1:0-2350 GCA_038238245.1 Acidimicrobiia bacterium | reverse complement strand
GAGATATCGTCAAGAGTTGTGGATCGCGGTCTGATCAAGCGGCGACCTTTCCGGCCTTCTTCGAGTCCTCGATCTTGATCTCCTCGTTGTCGCGTTCGGGTTGCTTGCCATCGATGAAACGGACGCCGGCTCGCACGAGCGGGATCAGTGCCTGACCATCGATACGACGCCATGTTGTCTCGGCGGCTCGAAGCAGCTTGAAGGTCATGGCCAGCCCCGCGGCCCTCGAGCCCGCGCCCTTTGTGACCCGGCTGCGCAGCTTCACCGTCGCGAATGTGGACTCGATCGGGTTGGTGGTACGGAGGTGCTTCCAGTGATCCGCCGGGAAATCGAAGAAGGCGGAGATCTCCGCCTTGTCTTGCACGAGCGCCTCGACGGCCTTCGGATACTTCGCCTGGTACTCCGCAACGAATCGCGCGAGCTCCCGCTCGAAGGTCGCGCGGCTGTCGGCGTACATCATCTCGTTGAGCGAGCGTTTGGCCTGCGGGTGCAATCGCTTCGGCAGCTTGTCGAGCACGTTGCCCATCTTGTGAAACCAGCAGCGTTGCTCCCGCGTCTTCGGCCACACCAGGCGAACCGCCGCCCAGAAGCCGAGTGCACCGTCGCCGATCGCGAGCGCGGGCGCCTTCATCCCGCGCGCCTTGAGGTCGCGCAGCAGCGTCGCCCAGCTCTCGGTGCTCTCGCGGTAGCCGTCCTCGATCGCTACCAGTTCCTTCGTGCCGTCGGGGCGCACACCGACGACGACCAGCGCCGCCAGACGATCTTCTTCGAGCCGGATGTTGAAGTGGACGCCGTCGACCCACACGTACACGTAGTCGCGATCGGCGAGCGAGCGCTTCCTCCAAGCCGCGTACTCCTCGCGCCACACGTGCGTCAGCCGCGTGATGGCCGACGGAGACAGGCCGGCCGCGTCGTCGCCGAGCAGCACCGGCAACGCCTCCTGGAAATCGCCGGTCGACAGCCCGTGCAGGTACAAGAGCGGCAGCACCGCGTCCACCTTCGGCGACCGTCGCATGTACGGCGGCAAGATGCGGCTCGTGAACCGCTGTCGCTTCCCGTCGACGACGCGCTTGTCGTTCACGCGCGGCGCCTTCAGCGTGAACGTGCCCGTCCCCGTCGTCACGGGTCGTGGCCGCGCAGACCCGTTGCGCACAACCAGCGCGCGCCCATCGCCGTCGCGATCCCCGGCGAAGCGTGCGACGTAGTCGTCGGCCTCTACTTTTAGCGCCGCTGCGATCATCCGCCGCGCACCCTGTCGCGCCAGTTCGTCCAGCGAGTGTCCAAGCCCGAGTCCATCTTCCTCGTCCCGCGACTTCGGGTTCCTACTCTTGCCGCCTTCCAGTACCTTGAGCATCGGCGTGCCTTTCCCCGACGACGAGCCGCCAAGCTCACCGTCGGTGTTTTCTGGGTTTGGTTACCCGGAAAGGTACGCCGCTTTTTCAGACCATCGCGTTCCACAACATCTGGCTATATCTCAGCAGCAACGGCGCCGAGACCCACTGGCTCACGATCTGCGCGATGGGCGCGGCGATGACCAGCAGCGACAGCGCGCGCGCGCGATCGCGCTCCGGGAACCAGTGCGTCAGGTAGACGATGATCCCCGGGAAGAACCCCGCCTCGGCGAGGCCGAGCAGGAAGCGCATGACGTAGAACTGCCCGGGCGTGCGCACGAGCGCCGTGAGGGCCGCGACGATCCCCCACGTCACCATGATACGGCTCATGAGCTTGCGCGCGCTCCAGCGCTCGACGGCCAGCGCGCCCGGCACCTCGAGCAGCACGTAGCCCAGGAAGAAGATCCCGAAGCCCGTCCCGAAGATCTCGTCGTCGAAGCCGAGGTCGACGGACATGGTGAGCTTGGCGAACGCGACGTTGGCCCTGTCGATGTAGGCGATCGCGTAGCAGACGAAGACGAGCGGGATGATGCGCCGGTAGGCCTTGCGTCGCGCCCGATCGAGCGCCGCGGCCTCTTGGGAGCCGCCTCTCTCGTCCAGGGTGGCCAAGCCCGAGGACGGTAGCATCACCGTCTACAAAGTTTGCAAGAAGGCCACGAGGTCGTCCTTCTCGCCGGGCAGCAGCTTCGTGCCGAAGTCGTGGCCGACGTTGTGGTTGCCGGGCACACGCGTGTCGAGGACGAAGCCCGCTGCGCCGAGCGGGAAGGTCGCGGGGCGCCGGCGTGGCGGCTCGAAGAGCGCGCGCAGCGTCGGCACCGAGCCGTTGTGCAGGTACGGCGCGCTCGCGAAGATCGCCGTGAGGGGCGCCGTGCGGACCCAGGTGACGCCCACCTTGGCGCGCGTGACGCTCGTGGGCCGCGCCGGATCGCCGCCCACGACGGCGAGCTCGAGCGCGAAGG
>JBBRXX010000113.1:0-2414 GCA_038238245.1 Acidimicrobiia bacterium | reverse complement strand
CGACTTCGTGCGATCGATCGGTGCCGATCATGCGGTCGACTACGTGCGCGACGACCTTGGCCACGAGCAGTACGACGTCGTCATCGACATCGCCGGCAATCGGAAGGTGTCGCAACTGCGTCGCTCGCTCACGCCGAGAGGAACGCTTGTGATCACCGGGGGTGAGAACGGCGGCAGCTTGACCGGCAGCCTCCAGCGCCAATTCGGAGCGAAGTTCCTATCGTTGTTCATCCGGCAGCGGTTGACGTTCGTCGTCTCCAAGGAGCGCGGCGCCGACATCGAGTACCTGGCCGAGCGCATCGAGGCGGGCGACATCACGCCCGCCGTCGACCGCATCTACCCGCTCAAGGACGCGGCCGACGCGATCCGTGCACTCGAGCGGGGCGACGTGCGGGGCAAGCTGGTTCTCGCGGTGTGAGCAGGGCCGACTTGGTACGCTGTCCGTTCCTTCGGGGGTGTAGCTCAGCCCGGTAGAGCGCTACGTTCGCAACGTAGAAGTCGTGGGTTCAAGTCCCATCACCTCCACTGCCGCCCACCGGCGCGCTCCTAATTCTCATTCGCCCCTGCGCTCCTAATTCTCATTCGCCCCTGGTTGCACCGCACGTCGATTGTCCGGTCAGCCTAACCGATCGCTCGACCCACCTTGACGGCGTTAATCGAACCCCCTGACAACCTCCCGTCGCGACGATCTCGGCACGTGTCGGCAAGGGGCTAGGGCCCACTTATGCCATACCTCACGCGGGGATCGCTGCGCGTCATAGGCGCGCGTTCTGCTCGGATCTGCACCGTTTTCGGCGAGCGCCGAACGAAGCCTTTTTGTGTCAGGGAGCGGTTTGCGGGCGCGTCGAAGGGGCGCCTTCGGTGCGGGCGTAGCGTTGGTGTCGGGTTCGGGAGTGACTGTTCCGAAGTGCCGGTGTTCAGGGTTCAGCCGGCCGCGCTGGATTTGAGAGTCGTCCCTGGTTGTCCTCCCGAGCCCACTTTGTTAGCGGTGCTCGAGGTCGACTTGAAGTTGGCGCCACACCGCGTCGCTGATGCGACGCTTGAGGGCGCGCAGCGCCTCCTTCTTGGTCTTGCCCTCGGCAAGTTTTCGGTCGTAGTAGACGCGTCCAGGTGTGTCGTGCGCGATCTGTGTGACTGCGATGAGGTGCATCGCATGGTTGAGCTTTCGGTTCCCGCGCGGGTTGAGCCGATGCCGTTTGCGCGGTCCGCTGGATGCCTCGACGGGCGCGGTGCCGTTGTAGGCCGCGAACCGTTCCTTGGTCGCGAAGCGGGCGGGGTCGCCGACGTGTCCGAGGATCAGTCCGGCGACGATCGGGGCCGACCCCCGTGCAGTTCGACCAGGCTGGTCTGCGACGCCGCGACCGCGTCGGTGATGCGGGTCTTGATCGCTCCGAGCTCGCGGTCCAGGCGGCGCATGTCGAAGAGAAGATCGCGAGCAAGAGCCGTGCGTTCGAGAGCAACGACACCCGCGGGTTGTGCTCCGCGGAGCAGCCGCGCGGCTCGATCAGCACTCAACCGCAAGGGTGCGCTGCCTGCGACAAGTTCCCGCATCAGCGCATGAAGACGACACGCCGCCTGTCTACGCAGTGCACCGAGGTCGTGATAGCGGCCGATCAGCAGTCGCAACACAGTCGCGTGGTCATCGGTTGCACCCTGCGCAGCTCGCCATGCCGCAGCCCGGCGATCGCGGTCGACAGTGCGTCGTTTCCATCGTTTTTCCCGGCCCTCGAGGAACCAAGGAGCCGAACCCGCGCCGAGAGCGTGGGCGGCACGTCCACCACATGCTCGCCCGCTGCGAGAAGCTGCTGTGCGAGCAATTTGCCGAGCCCATCCGCCGACTCGATGGCCCACCGTCGATCCGGAAACGGTGCCGCCCACGCCAGCAGCCGCTGCGCCTGATCTCGTTGCGCGCGCACCTCCAACCGGGCGACCGACCGTTCGTCACCGTCGATCGCGACCGCCATGTGCGTCGCCTTATGCGGATCGATCCCGATGATCACCGTCACGAAGTCCTCCTCGTAATCGCATGTGGACGCCACGACCTGCACTCCTGATGAAGGTCCTGCACGCCTCTTTCGAGCCACGCCGTGACCGAACCCCGACCGGTTGACGCTTCGTTCGAAAGCCAACCCGCAAAGCGAGCAGCAGGCAGTTCTAGAGCCAACCGACCGAGACCCGAAGACGCTACGAGCAGACGCTCAAACGCTCCTGCGAGCATCCATCAGGCAGATATGTGCGGCTGATCGTCGAGCGAGAAGGCGCGTTGGGCGCGTTCGCGAGCGTCCCTGAACGGCACATGCGTGGCACGATCGACCCGCGTCGAGGAGGATGGGTTCGCCGGCGGACCCTTCGTCGGGTGCGCTGGTGGGCCATTGCCATGACCGGAGTCGAAGCTTCGACCTCTCCCCCTGCCT
>JBBRXX010000112.1:0-2426 GCA_038238245.1 Acidimicrobiia bacterium | reverse complement strand
GCGTCCCAGAACTCCGGGACGGTGGCATCGTTATGTGTCGCGGTCCGACCCCTGACGGGCGACCCAGTCGCCGAGATTGAACCCGGCCGCGTGGTGCCGCGGGACGCGGGCATGTCCCTCGCGTTCGACGAACACGCGCAGCAGCCCATAACACGCCAGCGCGGGCATCTGTGCGGCACCGAGTCGTGAGCAGGGGGCGAGAAATGATGTTCGGCACGGTGGTCGAAGTAAAGATCGAGCGTCACGACGAAGCCGGTGAGATGCTCGAATCGATGGTTGTCCCGCTGGTGCGAAGGCGTCGCGAGGATTCGTGCGCGGCTACTGGCTTGGCTCCCGACGATCAATCGACGGGCACGTCGATGCTGATCTTCGAGAACGAGGAGACAGCGCGCGACGCGGCGAACGCTATGACGGGTGCTCCCGAAGGCGGCCCGGTCACCATCACACGCGCCGATGTATTTCCGGTCATCGCGCAGGCTTGACACGCGCAACGAATCTGGGTCATCCGGCTGAGTACATCAAATGGCTGACCGCAGATCACTGGCTCCGATCTGCCGATCGATCGGCATGCGCCGACATGGCGCGCGATCGGACAAGTTGGAAGGCGTCGGAGCGGGACGGGATGGGATGATGGGCAGGTGGACGATTACGTGGCGATCAACTTGGCGAACTGGAACAGCCGGGTAGCGCACCACGAACTCGCCTACGGGTTGGCCCCATATCAAGCCGATGCGCGCCACTTGTCGAACGCGGTGCAGTTCGATCGTCCTCGTCTCGGCCGCATCGACGGTCTGGACGTCGTGCATCTTCAGTGTCATATCGGCACCGACACGCTGTCGCTCGCCCGTATCGGTGCGCGCGCCGTCACGGGCCTTGACTTCTCCGCACCGGCCCTTGCCGTCGCTTCTCAGCTCGCCGCCGACTGCGGAGCGACGATCGAGTACGTGGAGAGCGAACTGTACGCGGCTGTCGACGTACTGGGCAGCGGCCGCTTCGATCTCGTGTACACGGGTCTCGGCGCGCTCTGTTGGCTGCCCGACATCCGCCGCTGGGCACAGGTCGTTGCCGCGCTGCTCCGTCCGGGAGGACGACTGTTCATGCGAGAAGGTCACCCGATGCTCTGGACTCTTGGCGACCCACGCGCCGATGGGCTCGTGGTCGTCGAGTTCCCCTATTTCGAGACGAAGGGCGTGCACTTCTCCGAGCCCGTCAGCTACGTCGCGCACGAAGAGCCACTCGGTTCACCTGACATCGTGCACTTCAACCATGGCCTTGCCGAGGTGATTACCGCGGTCATGAACGCCGGTATGTCGCTCACGGCGATCGAGGAACACGACACCGTGCGTTGGAACCCGCTCGACGAAGCGATGGAAGACGTCGGCGGAGGTGAATACCGTCTCCGCAACGCGCCCGAGCGCCTCGCTGCCACCTACACCCTGCAAGCAACCAAGCCCAACTGAAGACCGCCGACCGGATCAGGTCGCCACGCCATATCCGCCGATCGGCGCTCGCCAGGTCACGCCGGGTCGGCAATCTGGGAACCTCGGCGTCGAATTCGGTGTCTAAGGCGCGTGAAACGAATCATGTGGGTCGCTGCGTTGCTGCTGGTCATGGTCGCGGGGTGCAGCGCGTCACATCACAGGTCGGCGACATCGACATCGACGACGACCGCGACCAGTCGCGCCACCGGGGTTCGTCCGTGTGCGAGCGCGCTCACCGCAGTTGCGCCGGATCGTGTTCCACGCGACCTGGCCCACGGTGAGCAGCCCGTAGTCGGGTCCGGCGCACTGTGGACAATCGAAGCTGCCCTGCATCTTCATGGGAATCACCAACCCAGGGGTTGGGTCATCAAGATGCCATGGTTCACCCGACCGTTCGGTATACCGCTTATTACCGCACGCCGCGTCGACGGCGTCGGCACGTTCCATGCCACCGCGAATGAGGCGATCGACCAGAACGGTAAATGGGTCGCCTCCAACCTCATCTTCTCGACCGCGGGTTGTTGGGGAGTCACCGCTCGATTTCGCGCCTCGACGCTCCGGTTCGAGGCGCGCATCGGCACCGCCAACCCGTGACTTGTCCGCGCGCCATATTTGCCGTTCGGCACTCGCCATAACCGCTCCCGATCGGGCATTATGTGCGCGTGATTCCGAGTGAGCACGACCAGGTCGTTCGACACTCGTTCGAACGTCAGACTGCCCTATTTTCGGGGCCCGACTCTCCGTTCGCGATGCGCGCTCCCGGGTCGCTGTCCTGGATCGAGCCACTTACTGATGACATGATCTTGCTCGATGTCGCTTGCGGTGCCGCGCACGCCTCAGAGCTTGTTGCGCCCCTTGTACGGCAGGTAATCGGCATCGATCTGACCCCGGCACTCTTGCGGATGGGTGGCCAGCGATTGCGCGATGCCGGACTTCGCAACGCCT
>JBBRXX010000111.1:0-2430 GCA_038238245.1 Acidimicrobiia bacterium | reverse complement strand
GCCATGGCGCGTCCAGCTGGCGCGACTACTTCCGCATCAACACCGACCACAAGGTGATCGGGATCCAGTACCTCGTCACGACCTTCTTCTTCTTCCTCGTCGGCGGGCTCTTCGCGATGCTCTTCCGTGCCGAGCTGGCACAGCCGGGCGACCAGATCGTCAATCCGCAGACCTACAACGTGCTCGTCACGAACCACGCGGCCCTGATGATCTTCCTGTTCATCATCCCGGCCTTTGCGGGAATCGGGAACTACGTCATCCCGTTGATGATTGGGGCCGCCGACATGGCGTTCCCGCGGCTGAATGCACTCTCGTTCTGGCTGCTGCCGATCGCCGGCCTGATGCTGATCGTGGGCATGGCCACGCCGGGGGGCGGGCCGTCAGCCGGGTGGACGTGTTACGCCCCACTTTGCTCGCACCAGCCGCTCGGCCAAGTGTTCTTCAACATGGCGGTGCAGTGGGCGGGAGCTTCGTCCATCATGACCGCTCTCAATTTCCTCGTCACGATCATTACGATGCGCGCGCCGGGGATGACGTTCTGGCGCATGCCGCTGCTCGTGTGGGCGAACTTCACGACCTCCCTCCTCGTCGTGATCGCGACACCGTTCATCGCAGGCTCGCAGTTCTTCGTCATGTTCGACCGCGTGTTGCACACGCACTTCTTCGACGCGGCCGGAGGTGGGTATGTGTTGGGGTACCAGCACATCTTCTGGTTCTACTCGCACCCCGCGGTCTACATCATGATGCTGCCTGGGTTCGGAATCGTGTCCGAGGTGATCGCGGTGATGAGTCGCAAGCCGATCTTCGGCTACCGGCTGATGGCGATGTCGCTGATGGCGATCCTCGTGCTCGGCTTCTCGGTTTGGGCGCACCACATGTTCGTCGCGGGCATGGCGCCGTGGCTGCGCGTCCCGATGATGGTCACGTCGATGATCATCGCGGTGCCGACCGGCATCAAGATCTTCTCGTGGCTCGCCACGATGTGGAACGGACGCATCCACCTGACGACACCGATGCTGTTCGTGCTCGGCTTCCTGTCGATGTTCGTCATCGGCGGCTTGTCCGGGATCTATCTCGCCTCGGTGCCGATTGACATCCACGCTTCTGACACCTACTTCATCGTCGCGCACATCCACTACGTGCTCTTCGGCGGGTCGGTGTTCACGATCTTCGCCGGGATCTACTACTGGTTCCCGAAGATGACCGGACGGATGTACGACGAGCGCCTCGGCAAGCTGCATTTCTGGCTCACCTTCGTCGGCTTCAACCTGACGTTCTTCCCAATGCACTACATCGGACTGCAGGAGATGCCGCGTCGCGTCGCCGACTACGTCCCACGCTTCGCCGACATCAACCTCTTCATCTCGATCGCGTCCTTCGGGCTCGGTGCGTCGACGCTCGTCTTCCTCTTCAACATGATCAAGTCGTGGGCTCATGGCCCGCTCGCGCCCGGGAACCCGTGGCGGGCGATGACGCTCGAGTGGCTGGTCTCCTCACCACCACCGGTGTTCAACTTCGACGAGATTCCGACTGTCGTAGGTACCCCGTACGAATACGGCGTTCCCGGCGCGCGGCATGCGATCCTCGGCGGCGGCGCAACTGTTCCCGAGCCCATCCCCGCCGACTGATGAGCCACGTCCTCGTGATCGCGAACGAGACCGCCGCGTCTCAGGCCCTGCTCGCTGCGCTCAAGCGCGAGGCGGGCGCCGGTGGCGACAGCGTCACGGTCGTCGCACCGGTGAACGAGCCGCGCCAGGGCTATGTCGTGCACGCGGACACACGTCGTGCCGCTGCGGGACGCCGCCTCGACAAGACCCTGCAGCTGCTGCGGGAGGCCGGCATCGCAGCCCAGGGCTTCGTCGTCGAGACGGGACCCGTGCAGGCGGCCAAGGACGCGCTGGCGCAGCTCGAGCCCCCGGTCGACGAGATCATCGTGTCGACGCACCCGCAGGAGCGTTCCGGTTGGATGCGGCGGGACGTCGTCGAGGACATCCGGCGCTTCGCGGAGGGCAGGAAGGTCGAACACGTGGTCGTGGAAGGAGGCGCCGAGGGGAAGAACGTGCTCGTCGTCGCGAACCAGACCGTCATCTCGGATGACCTCCTTCGACGGGTACGGGAGCGTGCCGCGAGAGGCAACGCGAGCTTCTTGTTCGTCGCACCGCAGAGCGACGAGGAGGAGCACCCGGAGGCCGACAAGCGGCTGCGCCTCGCGCTCTCGGAAATGCGTCGCGAGGGAATCGAAGCCCACGGCCAAGTCGTCCACCCAGACCCGTTCACGGCGGCGATGCAGGCGACGAACGACGAACGGATCGACGAGATCATCGTCTCCACGTTTCCGGACCAGAAGTCAGGGTGGTTGCGGCGCGACCTCGTGGGTCGTTTGCGCAAGGAGACGGGCCTTCCGGTCGAGCACGTGGTGTCGGCGACATG
>JBBRXX010000110.1:0-2466 GCA_038238245.1 Acidimicrobiia bacterium | reverse complement strand
CCGAGCGCGATGCGCTGCAGGCCATCACCGCGCTCGGGTTGCACGACGCGTTCCGGTTGTTCGAGCAGCCTCCCAAGTCCTACACCTGGTGGGACTATCGCATGCTGGGATTCCGGCGCAACGCTGGGCTGCGAATCGACCACGTCTTGCTGTCCGATGCGCTGCGAGCGCTCTGCACCGCATGCACGATCGATCGCGACGAGCGCAAGCGCGAACAGCCGTCCGATCACGCACCGGTCGTCGCGACCCTCGACATCGATCCCGCCTCGGCGTGAAGCAGGCAGCGCGCGTTCAGCGCGCGTAGCGGACCGCCCGTCGGGAAGTCCGATGCGCTGAACGCGGCCGAAGCGACGCGAACTGTTTGCTCGCGTCTGTGCGTTGCCGTACAGACAGGCCCTCTTAGCTTGATTACACATGCTTAGCGGCATTGGCGAAGCTGCCGATGGCTCCTATTTTCACGCTCTCAACGCCTGTATAGTCCGCGCCTCGTTCACCGGGCCGTGCCGAGCGCACGCGCCGTCGAGGACTCTTTTCGAGTACTCATCACAGCGCGCAGGCAGGTGCGCCGCTTGCTCGCTCCTCTTCCCAGATACCCTTCCATGCACGACGCACGTTCGGCCATTCCGCAGCGAAAGACTCTATGACTCCGTTCCAGAACTTGATGAGATTCCCGATCGCGTTGATCGCCCTCCTGATGGCGGTCTTCGTGGCAGGCTGCGGCAGCGGCGGTCTCGATCCGATATTGGGTACGCCGGCACTCGGGCCCACCGATGTGACGCGGCCCACGGTGGTCATCACCGTGCCGGCTGCCAGAGCGACCAGCGTCGCGACCAACACCAAGATCACCGCGACGTTCAGCGAGGACATGAATCCAGCCACGATCTCGGGTACTACCTTCACGCTCAGGAACAGCACGCTCGGTACTGCAGTCGCAGGGACCGTGACCTATTCGGTCGCAAGCAGAACCGCGGTGTTCACGCCGACCACCCCGACCACGCTTCCCGCCAACTCCCAGTTCACCGCAACCATCACGACCGGCGCGACGGACCTGGCCGGCAATGCGCTCGCCAGCCCATACGTCTGGACATTCGCGACCGCCGCGATTTCCGACACCACACGTCCCACGGTCATCCTGACGGTCCCGGCCGCTGGCGCTACCGGCGTGGCGAACAACACCAAGATCACGGCGGTCTTCAGCGAGGACATGGACGCGTCGACGATCACGAACATGAGCTTCACGGTCACGAACAGCACGCTCGGGACCGCGGTCGCAGGAACCGTGAGCTACGCCGTCGCGGCCAGGACGGCCACATTCACGCCGTCGACCGCCCCGCTGGCCAGCAACACGCTGTTCACCGCCACCATCACGACCGTTGCGGCGGATCTCGCGGGCAACGCACTCGCGGGCAACACGGCGGTGCCACCGGCCGCAGGCAACCATGTCTGGACCTTCACGACGGGCGCCACGGGTGACACCACGCCGCCGACCGTAACCGCCGTCAACCCTCTAGACGGCACCAGCGGCGTCTGCCTGACGAAGATCGTCAGCGCCACGTTCAGCGAGGCGATGGATGCGGCGACCATCAACACCGGAACGTTTCGCGTGACCGACGGCGGCGTTGCCGTCGCGGGCATCGTGACCTACGACGCGCCCAGTCGCGTCGCAAGTTTCACTCCGTCGAGCGCGAGCGGATTCGCTGCCAGCCGGAACTTCGTCGTGACCATCGTATCGGGCGCCGCGGGTGTGAAGGATCTGGCCGGCAACCCGCTGGTCGCCGACCGGGTGTGGAGCTTCACCACCGGTACGCAGCCTTGCGCGAATGCGGTCGATCTGCGCACGGCCGCATCGTTCGGTGCGTTCGGCGGTGGCGCCGGCGTCACCAACCAGGGCATCAACACGCTCGTGGGCGGCAACCTCGGGACCACCGCGGCGTGCACGCTGATCACCGGCTTTCACGATCCCGCCAACGTGTACACCGAGACCCCGCTCAACATCGGCGCAGTCAACGGCACCGTCTACTGCGGCCCGCCCGCGCCGGGCACCACGACCACGCTGGCCATCGCAACGCAGGCTCGCGCCGATGCGCTCTCGGCGTACAACGCGCTCGCCGCGTTTCCGCCGGGAAGCGACCCGGGAGCCGGCCAACTGGGCGGCCTCGTGCTCGCAGCAGGCGTCTACACCTCGGCCGGCGGAACATTCGCCGTCACCTCGGGCGACCTCACGCTCGACGCGAAGGGCGACGCCAACGCGGTGTGGGTGTTCCAGAGCGCGTCGGCGTTGACCGTCGGCCTGAGCGCCACGCCGCGCCGCGTGCTGCTGATCAACGGCGCACAGGCGAAGAACGTGTTCTGGCAGGTCGGCAGCGCGGCCCGCATCGAAGACCGCAGCACCATGGTCGGCACCATCATCGCGCCGGCCGGGGTGACGATTTCAACTGCCGGCCAGACCGCCCAGACCACCTTGAT
>JBBRXX010000109.1:0-2502 GCA_038238245.1 Acidimicrobiia bacterium | reverse complement strand
ATGCGCTCGGCCAGCTCCGCCGTGAGTTCCTCAAGAACGAGCTGATTCAGGCTGACGATTGCAAGCGCCGGATCGTATCCATCCATTCGTAATCCGTGACGCAGCGCAATTTAAGCCATGAGCCGTTTTGTATCAAGATTCGTCATTATGCGAAGCCTCAGCGTCTCCCCGGGCTTAACTCGAACGCGAGTGGTCAGCCACGCGGTTGCGCCTCCGTAGACGAAGAATGTCCCTGGCCCAAGCGAGTAGATGTCGTCCGACGCTCCGTCCCCGGTACCGGCGTATGTGCCATCGCCTAGGCGTCCATGGACATGAGCCGCCGGTACATCCCGCAGCCCGAGACAGTGCACCAACGCGCTGGCATTGGCCATGGGTGCGGCTCTTTTCCGGCATCACTTCACCCGGCGAAGTCGTGGGGGACGATTCGGGCGAATGTGCGCGAGTGGGTCCGGGACATCACCCTCGTATCGTGATGCATGGCGTCGTCGGTATTCGGCGTCGAGGTGAAACGTCCAGTAGTCGTCGAAGTCGCCATTCGTACGGAGGGCACGCAGGCGGAGGACGGCTTCGGCCCCGACGAGTGACCAGCGCGCTCCTGTGCGGTCCATGCGGTCCTTGACGAGATATCGGCAGGCGCCCTCGATGACGCCGGTGGCGATGGGGAGTCCGTCGTGAAGCGCTTCCGCGTAACGGATGAAGAGGGCGTTGTTGAGGAGGTAGTCGGCGCAGCGGTCGACGGCGGCGCGCTCGACGAGACTCTGCAGCGTGGCGCTGCGGGTCATTCCAGCGGCCACGTCGCTCGCCGACGTTCCGTCGAGCAGCATGCGCAGCCGGTGCTGCACCCACGCCTCGGCCTGCGGGGTGCCGTCCGCGTGGAAGCAGTAGGCGGCCTTCCACAGGTATTCGAGCACGTGGATCAGATCGAGCACGATGGTGACGTGCACGCCGTGCTTGTGGGCGCCGCGCCGCACCTGATCGATCTGCGTCTCGTTGCCGTCGAGCAGCACGACCCACCGGCGACGTTTCTGCGGGTCGCGACGGAGCGCTTCTTGGAACGTGGTCTCGATGACCGTCTGCGCGTCCTCGACGACGCTCGCCCAGACGCGCTTGTTGCTCGGGCGTGGCCGCCTGCGCTGCGCGTCGAGGTCGCGTACCGGTCCGAGCTCCCGCACGACATCGTCGGTCGTGCGAGGAAACGGCGCGATCGCGTAGACGGCGGCGACCTCCGCCATGCGTTTTCGGTTGCGCTTCTCTCCACGCGCGAGTCGCTTCATCGGTCGGTCGCGACGCTTCGCCTTTGCCTCGGCGGCCTTGCGCGTTGCAGGCCGCAGATCGCGCTTGAGCATCACGATGCCCTTGGCGTCGAACGTGAGCACCAGCAGGTCGTCCGGATCGTCGTCGTGCGGCGACGACGATTCGTAGAACTGCGTGAAGTCCTCGGCGGCACGCTGCACCAGTTGCTCCAGCTGCCGCTTCGGAACCGTCACGCCGGTGGCGCTCTCGATCTCCTCCACCGCCTCGTCGAAGGACGTGATCGCCGCCTTGGCCGCCGCGAGCCGCCGCAGCGAGTGCGAGTAGCTCTCGGTCGGCAGGTTGAGCGTCGCGTCGAGCGGCGCGCGGTAGTCCATCGCCGCCGCCTCGTAGACGAGGCGCGCGACGCTCACCCCGCCGAACAAGCTCGTGAGCCCTCGCGTGCGCACGCGCGCGCTCGTGCGCCGAACCCCGTCGTCGCCGCGCACGGATACGCGACGCTCAGCGGCGCCACGCAGGTCCATCTGCTCCTGCAGCATCCGTCGTTGCAGCTCACGACCAGCCGTAGCGATGTACTCCTCGGTGTCCGAGTGGCGCTCGCGCAGGCTGTCGGGTGCGGAGACGCGAGCGATCATCTGCTCAAGCTGCGCGCGGCATGCGTCGAAGGGTGCGGTCGGCGCGGCGATCTTGTACGCTTCCATGCGAAGGGGCCTTTCTGTGTATCGTGTCTAGCAACCGATACAGTGGCAGAAGTGGCTCCTTCTCTCTTCACGCCGCATTCAAAACCCCAGGAATTCCGTCGCCAAAAGAGATCTGCACCCTATGCCGATGGCACCGTCCGGCTCTTCGCCCCGCTCGACGCCGCGCCAACGGTTGTCGACAAGGCTCCAGACGTCGCGTACACGAGTGACGCGTTTGGAGGGCTCGCCGTATGGCCGAGTCGTGAAGCGACCTCAGGGACGATTCGTGGGTATATGGGCGCGGGCGTTCGTACTCTGATCGCATCGGATGCAACGCTCATTACCGTCGCGACAGTGGCGAGCGATCGTCTCGCGTGGGTCGGTGCGCACGGCCCACAGGCATCGGAGGGCCGATACGTCTCCGCGGAGCTCTATTGGGCAACGCCTCCAAAACCTTGTCCAGAAATTGCACTCGATCTACCGTCTGGTTGGCAATTTTTAGCTGTGCCGCAACACCTGCAGCCACCGCGACGGCCACCGTCCCGGCAATGCCTTCGGGGTGTGCGTGGGT
>JBBRXX010000108.1:0-2587 GCA_038238245.1 Acidimicrobiia bacterium | reverse complement strand
TTGCAACGGGCGCGTGCTGATGAGTCTCGCAGAGTACGAACGCGTCCGTGGTCAACGAGATCGGTTTGCACTCGTGCCCGGTCACCAAACCGAGGAGATCGAGTATGTGGTGGAAAAGGACGAGCGGTACGTAATCGTCGACAAGCGCGACGAGTACGAGCACTTCGTCCAGTAGCACCTCCTCGAGAGCTCCGGACCGAGGTCCGGGTCGCGCCTACTTCCCGGTACTTCGCCGGTCACCACCGGCCGAGCGATCGGCGCCTCACTGGTCGTGCTCGGGTCGCCAACCGGTCACGCCGCCGCTGACGCTCTGCGGAAAGACCCGCGGGCCAGTCGCGAAAGCGGTCCTACGCCGGAGCGCATGCGCGCAGCGGAAACGGGGCCGAAGGTCCCGGACACCGCCGCAGGCCGCGACACCACGAGCGCAGCGCGAAGACCGGGATATAGTCGGCGTCCAGAGGCCTCGCCACACGATTCCTGGAGGGTGAACGTGCCACGGTTGAAGATCCCGTACGAGTCGCTTGATCCGCTCACGATCGGATCCGCGGACGACGATTCGAAGGTCTATCGGGACGAGCTCGAGCTCGACGTCAGCGACGCGAACCTGCTCGCCGCGATCTACCCGGACGAGCCGGCCCACGTGAGCGACGCGACCGCAGCGGCGGCCGAGGCGCTCGAGTCTCCCGTGGCGGGACCGCGCTTCTCGGAGTTGATCGCCGGAGGCCGTTCGGTGGCCGTCGTGATCGACAACCAGTTCCGCCCGACCCCGCAAGCGAAGATCCTGCCCGCCGTGCTCGACGCACTCGAGGCCGCCGGAACGACGGACGCTGTCGTCATCTGCGCGAACGGCAAGGTCTTCCCGATGTCGGAGTCCGACATCGAGCAGAAGGTCGGCAAGGACAACCTTCAGCGAATGGAGCGGCTCGGCATCCCGTTCCTGCAGAACGAGCCGCGCAACGCCGAGGCGTACGACTACGTCGGCGTCTCGTCGCGTGGCACGCCGGTCTGGCTGCACAAAGAGGTAGCAAAGCGAGACGTGAAGATCACGATCGGGCAGGCGCAGTCGAACCACTGGGGCGCGGGTGGCGGTGGAAAGTTGATCATGCCGGGCGTGGTGTCGGACGAGACGATCGAGTCGAACCACTGCAACTTCGTCCCATCGCCGGCAACCCACTACGGCGCGTATGCGGGTCCGATGCGGTCCGACATCGACGAGATCGCCTCGATGTGCGGGCTCGACGCGACGATGAACGTCGTCCTCGACACGCGCGGGCGCGTGATCTTTCTCAACTTCGGTGCGCACCCCGTGAGCCACCGGGAGGCGATCGAGCACTTCAACTCGCTGTACGCCTACGAGAGCCCAGTCCCGGAAAAGGGACAGGCTGACATCGCGATCTGCGGCGTCTTCGCGCCGACCGACCACCTCTTCTTCCACACCGGCTGGGGGTGCATGTCGGCGGACTTCGTGCTCAAGGACGGGGGCACGATCATCTACTGCTCACCGTCCCCGGGCGTGCACACGGCGGTCGGCGACTTCCCCGGACTCGCGCTGATAGACCTGATGAAGCCGTACATGCCACCGACCCAGAAGAACTACGAGCGGGTGCTGAAGGACATCCACGCTCGCCAGATCCAGATGTGGGCGGGCTGCATCTGGGTGCCGATCTACGAGGTGATGACGCGCAAGCACCTCAAGCTGGTGACGCTCGAGCAGAACCTCGAACTGGCAGCCGACATCGGCATCGACGCAACCACGTCGCTCGACGAGGCGTATGCAGAGGCGCTCGCCAAGCACGGCGTCGACGCGAAGGTGATCGTCTTGCCGTTCGCGCGCTACCAGCTGCCGACGAACGCCATCCGCATGACGGAGGAGTCGCTACACGCGCCAGCCGGTGCCCACGTCTGAGGACATCCGCGGATCGACGACGATCGTCGAGCTCTTGCGGCTCTTTCCGAACGGTGAGGCGGCGCGCCTGATGTCGCGACTCGCCTGGCCGTGCGCACATTGCGGCGGCGCGTTCCACGAGCCGCTGACGCTGGCTGCGAAGCGCCACGCAAACGACCCACGCAAGGTGCTGACCGCCTTTCGCGCGCTCGCCGCCGGTGAGCTCGACGACTCGCAGGTCGAGAGCGCACGGGCAAAAGTCCCGCGATGACGATCACCTCGCGCACCTGGGTCGGACAGAGCGTGCCGCGCGTGGAGGACGAGGCGTTGCTCCGTGGCGCGGGCCGCTTCCTGGACGACCTCGACCCGGTGCGGCACGCATGCCATGCGGCAGTCGTCCGCTCGCCGTTCGCGCACGCCCGGATCGGGTCGGTCGACACGAGGGCCGCCCTGGAGCTGCCGGGTGTCGTCGGCATTCTGACCGGCGACGACGCCGTCGCGCTGTCGCGGCCGTTCCCGGCGGGAGTCGAGACCGACATCCCCTACTACTCCGTGGCGAACGGCGTTGCGCGGTACGCCGGCGAACCGGTCGCGGTGGTCGTCGCCGACTCGCGGTACATCGCCGAGGATGCTGCGGAGCTCGTCCTCGTCGACTACGACCCGCTCGAACCCGAGGAGCTGCTCGTGCATGAGCGCTCGTTC
>JBBRXX010000107.1:0-2612 GCA_038238245.1 Acidimicrobiia bacterium | reverse complement strand
CCAGGCTCGAGCCCGTGGACGACGTCGTACCGACCGACCGCGAGCGCCAGCGAGACGTTTGCGCGCACGCCGACCGGGACGCCCATGCGACTGCGGCGGGAGATCGGTACGGCCGGGCCGACGGCGATGACGTGCGGGTCGGTGACCCGTCCAGCGGCTCGGTCAGGGAGCGCAGACGCCGCTCGGGCTGGGTCCGCACGCCTGGACGTAGGCGCCGCAAGCGACGCCGACTCCGCGTCTGCTCCGTCTGCGAGCGCCCGCCGGCCCGCGCGGAGATCACTGGCGCGCGTCGATGGTGCGAGCACGGTCACGGAGTGTCCGAGCGCGCGCAGCTCCTTCGCCACTCCCGCCACGTGCTCGTTGACGTCGTGCGGCTGGGACCACGCGAACGGCGTGACGAAGCAGATCCTCAGACCCATTCTCCTCTGATGCTAGCGCCCTCCCCGCATCGACCCACCTGTCCGCGTCGTGCTTCGTGACGCTTCTGCCACGGTGTCGGACACCGTCACAATGCTGCAGCAGGGCTATAACAGAGTCGTCAACCGACGCGTTCCACGACGCCGTCGCTGCACAGAGCTGTGCCAGCGGTGCGACGGAAGCGTCAGCCGAGCGCGGTGAGCGGATCGATCGCGGCGCCGCGTAGGCGGAGCTCGAAGTGGAGATGGGGCCCCGTCGCGTCGCCGGTCGCGCCGACGAGGCCGACCTGGAAGCCGGCACCCACCCGCTCGCCAACGCGCACGTCGATACGCGAAAGGTGCGCGTACATCGAGCGCACCCCGCCACGATGCGCGATCACGACCAGGTTGCCCCAGCCACCGTTGCGCCAGCGGGCCCACGTGACTCGGCCGGGGCCCGCAGCGGCGACCCCGCGCCCGCTCGGCGCCGGAAGGTCGATCCCCGCGTGAAAGCGGCGTCCGCGCGGCCCGAACGGATCGCCGAGCGGAGCCTGGAGGGGCCAGGCAAGCCGGATCGGCGAGCTCGCGCGCGGCCGCGCGATGGCGGCGATCGTCGCCGGCCCGACGCGACCGTCGACGCTGAGCTCTGCCCAGCGCTGGAACCGCCGCACGGCGGCCTCCGTCCGGTTCCCGAAGCCGCCGTCGAAGTGGCCCGACGGGAACCCATGCCACGCGAGCAGGAATTGCAGCGCGGTCACGTCCCAGCCAACGGAGCCCGGCCCGAGCGGCCGAGTCCCAAGAGGGTGTCGCCCGAGCCGGCCCAGCGCGCGTCGCGTGTGCGGCCCGACGACACCGTCAACCGCGAGATGCCGGTGCCGCTGGAAGCGGACGATCGCGCGGTGCGTTCCCGGCCCCGCGTATCCGTCCACCGGGCCGCCGTAGAGCCCGTGCGCCTTGAGGGCAACCTGCAACGCGGCCACGCGGGCGCTGCCCGCCGCGAACGACCCGGCCGGAAAGGACAGGGCCGCGGCGAGGGCGAGCAGACCGAGGAACGCCCTGAGCGGCACGGGATTTCCCGTTTCGCCGCCAGCAGGGCGTTCCCTCGCTGCGCGCGCGCCGGGCTAACGGTCTGCGGCTCGGTAAGGGAAAGCGCAGACGGGCAGGTGGCCGAGCCACCTGCCCTGATACGGCACCGGCGAGTCGGTGCCTCAGCGCAGCTCAGGCGCTCGCGGCGGCCGGCGTCTTCGACGTCTTCCGCGCGTACTGCTTGATGAACTTCTCGGTCGCCTCGTAGGCCTCGTCGTCGACGATCTGCTTCGGGGGCGACTTCATCAGGTACGAGCTCGGGCCCTCGAGCGCCCCCGCGACGCCGTTCACCAGCGCCAGCTTCGCCATGCGCACGGCGTCGATCACGATGCCTGCTGAGTTCGGCGAATCCCAGACCTCGAGCTTGAGCTCCACGTTGAGCGGGACGTCGCCGAAGGCCGAGCCCTCGAGCCGGATGAACGCCCACTTGCGGTCGGTCAGCCACGGCACGTAGTCCGACGGCCCGACGTGGACGTTCCCGGCGCCCATGTCGTAGTCGAGCATCGACGTGACCGCGTTCGTCTTCGAGATCTTCTTCGACTCGAGGCGGTCGCGCTCGAGCATGTTGAGGAAGTCGGAGTTGCCGCCCACGTTGAGCTGCATCGTGCGGTCGAGGTGCACGCCGCGCTCGCGGAAGAGCGAGGTGAGCACTCGGTGCGTGATCGTCGCGCCGACCTGCGACTTGATGTCGTCGCCGATGATCGGCAGGCCCTTCTCCTCGAAGCGCTTCTGCCAGTAGTTCTCGCGTGCGATGAAGACCGGCATGCAGTTCACCATCGCGCAGCCGGCCTCGAGGATCTGCTCGGCGTACCACTTCGCCGCGGCCTCGGAGCCGACGGGGAGGTAGTTGACGACCACGTCCGTCTTGGTGTCGCGGAGGATCCCGACGATGTCGTCGGTCTCGCCCGGTGCCTTCGTGACGACCTCGGAGATGTACTTGCCGATTCCGTCGTGGGTCATCCCGCGCCCGACCTTGATTCCTGTCTTCGGGACGTCGGCGAACCTGATCGTGTCGTTGGGATGCGCCCAGATCGCCTCGGACAGGTCCTTGCCGACCTTGTCCGCGGTGACGTCGAACGCCGCCGTGAACTCGATGTCGGAGATGTGGTACCCGCCGAGGTCGACGTGCAT
>JBBRXX010000106.1:0-2865 GCA_038238245.1 Acidimicrobiia bacterium | reverse complement strand
GCGTCGCGAAGTCGACGACCGCGAGCAGGATGTTGAGCTTCGCGGCCTCCTTGATCCCGACGATGTTCAGGAGGACGAGAAGCACGATCACGATCGCACCGCCGAAGATGTCCCACGGGTTGCGCTTCAGCGGCTCCCAGAAGATTGAGAGGTAGTGCGGCACGAAGAACGCCGAGATGGCAATCGTGATGACGTAGTTGAGCATCTGCGCCCACGCCGCGAAGAAGCTCAGGAGCTCGTTGAAAGCGTGCCGCGCGAACGACGAGGAGCCCCCGGCCTCGGGGTAGCGAACGGTTCCCTCCGCGTAAGTCGCGGCCGTCGCTGCGAAGATCAGCCCCGAAACGACGAAGACGAGCGGCGTGAGCCCGAGCGCAATCCCTGCAACGAGCCCGAGCGCGTAGTAGATCGAGGAGCCGACGTTCCCGTAGGCCGTCGCGAAGAGCGCCGGCGTCCCGAGGACGCGCTCCAAGCCTTGCTGCCGCCGACGGCGCCTAGGCACTGCTGGAATCTATCGCTGCCCCGCGGTAGCGATGCCCGGAACACGCGCGCTTGTCGTCACACCTCCGTGACGGTGTCCGACACCGTGAGAGAAGCGTCACGGACGAACATGGAGCCGGCTGCCGGTGCGGAGCGGAGACGAGGGCGAGGCGCCCCGCCGGGTGGCGGCGTGACGAACTCGTCGGTTTCTCTTCACGCCTCCGACACGGTGTCCGACACCGCGACAGAAGGGTCACGGGGTACCCTCGGTTGTCAGCCGTGGATGGAGACGATCAGCGGGATGATCAGGATCGCCACGATGTTGGTGATCTTGATCATCGGGTTGATCGCGGGGCCGGCGGTGTCCTTGTACGGATCGCCGACCGTGTCGCCCGTGACCGAGGCGGCGTGCGCCTCCGAGCCCTTGCCGCCGTAGGCGCCGTCCTCGATCAGCTTCTTCGCGTTGTCCCAGGCGCCGCCGCCGGCCGTCATCGCGATCGCGAGGAACAAGCCCGTGACGATCGTGCCGATCAGCAGTCCGCCCAGCATCTTCGCGCTGATGATCCCGACGACGATCGGGAACGCGATCGGGATCAGCGCCGGAAGCAGCATGGCCTTGATCGCCGACCCGGTGACGATGTCTACGGCGCGCGAATAGTCCGGCCGCTCCGTGCGCTCCATGATCCCGGGATGCTCGCGGAACTGGCGTCGCACCTCCTGCACGACCTCGCCTCCGACCCGTCCCACTGCGGTCATGGCGAGCGAGGCGAAGAGGAACGGCATCAATCCACCGACGAGCAGGCCGGCGATCACCCACGCGTCGCTCAGGTTGAATGTCGTCTGCAGCCCCTCGTCGTTGAGGCCGGTCGTGTACGAATCGAACAGGACGAGTGCGGCGAGGGCGGCAGAGCCGATCGCGTAGCCCTTCGTCACGGCCTTGGTCGTGTTCCCGACGGCGTCCAGCGGGTCGGTGATCGCGCGCACCGATTCGTCGAGATCGGCCATCTCCGCGATCCCGCCCGCGTTGTCGGTCACCGGGCCGTACGCGTCGAGCGCCACGATCAGGCCGGTCATCGAGAGCTGGGCCATCACGGCCACACCGATCCCGTACAGGCCGGCGAAGTGGTGCGCGACCAGGATCCCGGTGGCAATGACCACCACCGGAGCCGCGGTCGCCTGCATTCCCTGCGCGAGCCCTTCGATGATGTTCGTCGCGTGCCCCGTCTGCGAGGCGCGTGAGATCGCCTTGACCGGGCCCCAGCGCGTGCCCGTGTAGAACTCCGTGATCGCGACCAGCAGGAAGGTGACGACGAGCCCGACCAGGGCTGAGAGGTACAGGTCCTTGAAGCTGAACTTCCCGTTGTCGAACGCGAGCGTGACCGGGATGAAGCCGATCGCCGAGAGCACCGTCGCGACGATCACCGCCTTGTAGAGCGCGTTCATGATGTTCCCGCCACGCCCGACGCGCGCGAAGAACGTCCCGATCACCGAGGCGAGAATCGAGATGCCGCCGAGCGCGAGCGGGTAAAGCACGAGATCACCGGCGGGGAAACGCGTCGAGCCGAGCAGCATCACGGCGACGGCGGTGACCGCGTAGGTCTCGAACAGATCGGCCGCCATCCCGGCGCAATCACCAACGTTGTCACCGACGTTGTCCGCGATCACCGCGGGGTTCCGCGGATCGTCCTCCGGGATCCCGGCTTCGATCTTCCCGACCAGGTCGGCGCCGACGTCGGCGGCCTTGGTGAAGATCCCACCACCGAGACGCGCGAAGACGGAGATCAACGAGCCTCCGAACGCCAGGCCGACGAGATCCTTAACGGCCGAGTCGGACGAGTTGTCGAGCACCTGCGTGAGGAAGCCGTAGTAGCCGGCGACCCCGAGGAGGCCGAGCCCGACCACCAGCAGGCCCGTTACCGAGCCGGCGCGGAAGGCCACGTTGAGCGCCGGCTTGAGTCCGCTCTTCGCCGCCTCGGCGGTGCGGACGTTCGAGCGCACTGCGACGTTCATCCCGATGAAGCCGGCCGCGGCAGACAGGACCGCGCCGATCAGGAAGCCGAACGCGGTGCCCCAGCCGAGCTTGTTGTAGAGGCCGAGGACCAGGAAGGGGACGATCGAGACGGCCGCGATCGTCGTGTACTGGCGCTTCAGGTAGGCGGCGGCACCTTCTTGCACGGCCTTGGCGATCTCGCGCATGCGCTCCGACCCTTGCGGCTGGTTCATGATCCAGAAGGTCAGGTAGAGCCCGTATGCAACGGCCACGACACCGCAGGCGAGCGCGAAAGCCACCGCGTGGTCGTTGAAGAATCCCGCTACCAGCATCCCTTGGCCTCCCCGCACAAAGTCAGCGCCGAGGGCTCCCGGCGCGCGGGGTTTTCTATCACAATG
>JBBRXX010000105.1:0-2940 GCA_038238245.1 Acidimicrobiia bacterium | reverse complement strand
GTGACCGGACCGCAAGCGTCGTCATGCGCGGTCACGCGTTGATGCAGAACATCCGCCGCGGCCACTACGAACTCGGCGTCGTAGTTCGAGCGCATCGGCGCGTCGCGGTCGCGTTCACCGAACTCGCACACACGATCTAACAGAGGCGACGGCAAAATCGGGGCCCGCGCGGAGCGAGTCCGAATCAACGCAACAGTGCCCGGGGACGTCACTGGTAAAGCACCAAGTCGGCCGCACGGTGCTCGAGAACCGCGAGGGGCTTCCTCGGCGATGACGCGTCGGACGGTCGTCGCGATACCTCATCGGCGACTGGCTGCGACCGATAGGAATTGGTCATCCCCGGGGGGCCAGAGACCGTGGGGTTCCCGGCCTGAGGCTTTGTCCATGTCGCTTTGGGCCGGGAACCTCACCACCGTGATCGACCACGCGGCAGAGGATGATGGCCTCGACCCGTTGGCGAGCGCAGTCGGCGGTGGAGCAGATGTTGGCCATCGAGTGCAGGCGATCGGCGAGAGTCAACGTCGCATGTGCGGTGGACGAGCGGCGAACGCTGTCTGGACAACGCCACTCGTGCTCGTCATCCGCTGCTGCATAGTCTGGAGTCTTTTGACACGGCAGCAGAGCTGAAGGGCCGCCTGGGTGTCTGGTCGGAAGGTTCGTCGCAAGCAGTTTTGGGGGGCAAGTTCATCTCCCGGCGGGTCGATGTTCAACTGATGAACGGCGACCTTGAGCGGGCTTGGGCGGACGGCGGCGCTGCAGTCGAGGCAGGGGCGTCGACGCTTGCGAGTCGGTCGGCGCAGGCCCTGATCTTCGGTGCCGGGCTAGTCACTGTCGTCAATTCCTCGTTGTCGTCGCTCGAGTCGGTCAATGCGGGGGCGTTACGCGTCACGGGAGCGGTGACCATCGCCGCGTCGTTTTTCGTGCCCTGGTTGCCGTGGCAGCGCCGGCGACGGCTGGTCAGCTACGGCGTAGTGGTCGCGGCGATGACCGCGTTGATCGCCACCGACGGCTGGCATCATTACTCGCGCAACGAGGCAGCGATCGCCGTGTATCCGATCTTTTTCATTCTTGTCATCGCGTGGGCCGGCCTCACCCAGGGCCGGGGCACCGCGACGATCGTCGCGTGCCTCTCCGGTATTGCACTCGCATGGATGCTGACCTCGGGTGGTCACGGTCCGGCAGCCTGGCAGTGCGTTGCGGTCACCGTTCCCGCCGCCGCGATCCTCGGCGAAGTCGTCTCATGGACCTATCACTGCGCCTTACAGCTCGGTCGCCTCGACGCTCACCGCCACGCGGCACTTGAAGCGCTTGTCACGGGCGCAAGCCGATTGCAAGGTACGCTCACTGCCGCAGAGTCCAAGGCAATCGTGGTTGCAACCGCGACGGTCATGTTCGGTGGTCATGACACGCGCTTCGAGACCGCCGAACAGATCATCGACGACGGAGCGGCACGCGACGACACGCAATATGACGCCGCGGACCGTGCGCTACGGATCCGTCTGCGCGGCCAGTCCGGCGTACTCGGCACCGTGACCACAATGGTGGACGAACCCGACGGGTTCCTCCTCGACGCCGCACGGCTCTATAGCCAACACGTCGGAACACGGCTCGAACAGCTCCGGGTCATCGACGCTCTCACCGACGCCGCTAGCCTCGACGCTCTCACCGGCATCGGCAACCGCCGAGCCGCGCAAGCCAACACGCGCACACTCCAAACGGGTGACGCGGTCTTCCTGCTCGACCTCGACCATTTCAAGACTGTCAACGACTCGCTCGGCCACCAAGCCGGCGACGAAGTCCTCGCAAGCTTCGGCGAGTACCTGCGCGCGATCTCCCGTCCCAACGACTCCGTCGCCCGCTACGGCGGCGAAGAGTTCCTCCTCATCTGCCGCGCCACTACCGCCATAGCGGCCCACCAGATCGCAGACAGGCTTCTCGACGGCTGGCGAGCACGACATCCACTCGTCACCTTCAGCATCGGCTACGCACTCCACGCCGGCGACGATCCCCCCAACCTCACCATCGAACACGCCGACATGGCCCTCTACACGGCCAAACGCGAGGGCAGAGACCGCGCCCGCCAATACACCCACGCCATCCGTGCCGCCCATAGGACGGTGTCTACGTCTTGATTCCGTCCGTATCCCAGGCGCGCCGATGACCCATGCCCACGGTACGGTCGCGCGTCGAAGGATGCCGCGGACGCAAGCTACGCGCACCTTGCACAACCCGGGTCGGCTCATCCCGACGTCGGCCGTACAACCGCGACCTCATAGGCAACCCTACGAACGCGTCACGTAGCGATCCGTACCTATGTCCTCGAGGTGCCGCGGTCTAGAGGTGTCCGGACGGCGCGTTTTTCCTGGTCAGAGCGTTGTACGCCCGGTATCCGGCGTACCGTCGACCGCCCGATTGGTCGTCAAGGTTTGAATAAGAAGACGAACGTTGCCAAACGATCGGTCACGCGAGACGGCACTTGATCAGGGACAACGTTGTAACTCTGACAACGCGTGGATCTTGAGGGACAGCTTTCAAACCCCGCCAAGACACTGAAAACCCTTGCCCCACAAGGGTCACAGCCAACATCGGCGGCGCGCCAAGCCCCTCCGACACCTCAGAGACTGCCGTCCGCGCACCGCGAAACGTCGCACTCAGAGGGATTGGGACACTATTCAAACCCTGCGCTGGTACCGACAAGCGAGCAGCAATCCGGCCTCGACGACGGGACTCCCCCACCTGCCGCGACGCATCGAGTGCAACGCCGACTCCGCGCCCAAAGCATCGACGCGCTCGTCGACGACTACCGCGCGGGCGACACCATCACCCAGCTCGCCAAGCGTTTCGGAATCAACCGGACCACCGTGATCGCGCACCTCAACCGTCGAGGCGTCCAACGACGCGCGATCGCCAAGCAATGGGATCACGAGACACTGGCATCAG
>JBBRXX010000104.1:0-3124 GCA_038238245.1 Acidimicrobiia bacterium | reverse complement strand
GAGGTGCCACCACAAACTCCCCGAGAGCAAAATGTCCACCGGACCGTCGCCGTACACCTGATACGCAATATGCACACCATCACTCGTCTTCGCATATCGCGTCGGCGGCATCCCCACGGGCGTGGAGGCTACTCACCCCCCAAAAACGCCCGAGAGTCCCGGGTGTCCCCGATCGCCGGGTCGAGGGCGCGCTATCCGACCCACGAATGCGCGCGCGCTTGCGCTCGCGAACCCGAGCAGATTGCCCGTTCGGGAGCGTTCTTGTCTCGGCGTCAAAGCCATTTTCCGAGGTGCCGCCTCGGGCGCTCGGTCACGCCGGAACGGCAGTTCGGTGTGTGACCGCCCCGGTTGCGGTTTGGTCGGCTGGCTGTCACGTCTTCGCGGTCGTTCTCGTCGGGGTCATTCGACCAGCCGAGGACGCTTGAGCAGGACGCGCGGCTCTCCATCGGAAGCGACCCAGACGGCGACAGCTTCCCACCCGTGTTCGCCGAGTTTCGCAAGCTCCGTTAGGGTGCATGTCTCGTGGTCCCACGCTTGCCGCGGCGTCGCAATCGCAGCCTGATACAGCGCGCTGATCATGTCGACGCGCCGCAGCTCGGCGACCACGGCCGCAGGCGGAATGTTGCGGATCAGGAATCCGATCGTGCTTCCGTCCGCGGTCGCGATGGCGAGTACCGCGCTGAAGGCTTCCTTTGTCGCTGCAAGTCCGATGATCGCTCCCGCGGCACCTGCCAGCAGTGCGCCAACAACCGCGCGTCCTCCGCTCGTCTGCCGCGTCGCAATGTTTGCGCCTTCGACATCCCAGCTCGTCACGATGGCAAGCGGAATCTCAAACAGCACGTCGAGATACTCGCCTAGCACGAGAAACTGCAACGCGCCCGCGGTGATGCGAAGTCACTGATGCACCCGCTCTAGTTGCACCCGTTGAGCCAACAAGACCGAGCATCGAATCGAATCACCCTCGTGGCGCGCCTCACGCCCGCGGCACCCGTCCGGCTCGTCGTCGAACGTGCAGCCCGCAACCGTGCCGTCAGCGTGAGCGAACCGGGGGACACGTCATGGGTGACAGTGAAGCAACGCCGATCGGCATGATCTGCCGCGCCCTGCCCTGTTGGGTTCTAGCGACCAAGGCGAGCTATGACCGGTGTCACGGCTTCGATTGCGGCTTCGCGAACAACGTAGGAGGTGAACCCCCACCGCTCCTGATGCTCCAAGAGTTCGTCCTCGATCTCCTCGGCGGTCCCGACGAGTGCGTAGGGAGCAGCGAGAACGTCGTTGGGCGTGAGGCCCGGAGCGATTGCAGCGATACCTTCAGAGATCGTGACTTTGTCGTTCGTGATCTTGACCTCCTGCACGAGCGCATCGAGCACGACGGCGGAAGGGTTCGGCGCGGTTTGACGTATCAAGTCGACGCGCTCGGTGATTGATTCGGCGCTCCAGTCAGCGGTGTGGCGATGACCGTCATCGAGGGTGCGACCCAGTCCGGTCAAGCTGATGATGTCGGCGTATCGAGCCGCATTGCGCAAGAGTCGCTTGCCGTTGCCACCAACAAGCAGTGGAAGGTTGCCTCGCACCGGCCGAGGCGCAAGGAGAAACGCATCGGTGGCCCGGATGTAGCTGCCCTGAAGTGTCACTACCTCGCCAGCGAGCAAGCGTGAAACAACTTCGATGATCTCGCTGAAGCGTGCGACACGCGCGCTCGCCGCGGGATACTCACGACCTTCCATGGTCCACTCCGCTGGCGTATGACCCGCACCGACACCGAGGACGAATCGGCCGTCCGAGACAACGTCCACCGTGGCGGAGTCGCAGGCAAGCTGGACCGGATCGCGGACTCCGGTGTTGCACACGTACGTCCCTAGCTTCAGCGTGGAGGTGACCGACGCGACTGCTGCCAGACTCACGAACGGTGAGGCCGAGACGCCCGGATGGTCGCTGACATATAGAGCGTCGAAGCCGCTCTCCTCGGCTTTCCGAGCAAGGTCGAGAAAGGCGCGACGATCGGCCGGCATCCCCGCCTGGACACCGAACTTGATTGGCGCTGCCACGACTCAACCGTAGTGGTCGCGTCACGTTCGAACCCACACAGATTGCCGCTCTGGCGTGATATTGCGAGCGCCGATTTCTGGCTGCGCCACGGGCGCGCGCGTCTTGTAGAAGGCGACACGCCCGGCGGCTTCACCGGGCACGCCGCCCGCTGCCGCGCGCGCGATTCCAAAGGACTCCCCGAAGGAACCGCGCGCGCGACCGCGTTTTGGTTGTGGTGGGCGCGCAGCGTCGAACGTCGACACGAGCAACGAGGAAGAATCGTGTCGACTACTTCCCGACCCGACGAGGGAGCCGACGCTGCGCACCACCACCACATCTCTTGCCAGCGCCACGCGCCCTCGCAGCGCACCTCACGTCCGCGGCACCCGTCCGGGTCGTCGTCGAGTGTGCAACCAGCGATCGTGCCGTCAGCGTTAGCGAACCGGGCGACACGTCATGGGTGACAGTGAAGCAACGCCGATCGGCAGATATGCGTCCCCTACGTCGGGAGTGAGAGGACGTAGTCCCGAAGCGCCTTGATCGAGGATGGAAGCGAGCATTCGTAGGTCACGTCATCGCCTGTACGAAGTCGCACGCTCAACGCCGGACCGATCTTGCAGGTGTCGAGAGGCGGCGCGGGCGGCAACGGATTCGGTATCCTTGCCCGCACCTCGGCCCAGTGGGAACGCTCCACGGACCAGTTCATTACCGGGCTCTCGGGAACCAACCACACTTTGATGTCCGTCACCTCGGCACGCGATATCGAACGTGCGCCGATGCCCGTGGTCGGCCCATGTTGGGCGGCGCTGTGATGCGATGAACTGCATCCAATCATCGCGACCAACAGCAAGGCGACGTAGGCACTTCTCACGCCAGCTTTGACGGGCGGCGCACGTCGGTCGGTTCCCACGCCGCTCAGAATGCCCGCTCTGGCTGCTTTCTGGCGAGCACCGAACGGCTGCGGGTTCAGGTGGTCATCGCAACGCTTCGTCGAGCGCTTGTGATGGTGATCTCCATCGGAGGGTTTGTCGAGGGCGGCCGTTGAGTTCTGCTGCGACGTTGTCGAGGTCGCCTTGGCTGAGGTGCGCGATCTCGG
>JBBRXX010000103.1:0-3160 GCA_038238245.1 Acidimicrobiia bacterium | reverse complement strand
GCGTCGACGCGCTTCGTTGGTACCTCGTGCGCGAGATGATCGTCGGGCAAGACGCCGATTGGTCCGACGCTCGCTTTCGGTCCCGATACGACGGCGATCTCGGCAACGAGTGGGGGAACCTCCTCTCGCGCACCATGACCATGCTCGGCAAATTCACCGGCGGTCGCATTCCCGAGCCGGAACACGAGGCGGGCGGACCGTCCGAGGCGCGGGACGTGGCGGGCGCCATCTTGGCCGCGCTGCCCGGGCACCTGGCCGACGTGGCGCTCCACAAGATCGGTGAAGACGTGATGGGCCTGCTGCGGGCCGGCAACCGCCATGTCGACGCCACGGCGCCGTGGAAGGCCGCGAAGGACCCCGCGAAGGCGGGCTTTGTGCGCGACGCGCTCTACACGCTCGCCGAGACGGTCAGGCTCGCTTCGTCGATCCTGACGCCCATCCTTCCCGCGAAGGCGCCCGAGGCTTTGCGACAACTCGGCGTCACCGACGGCGCGGCCGATCTCAAGGCGGCGCTTCGCTGGGGCGCGAGCGTGCCCGGCACGGCGATCGTTCCCGGGACCGTGCTGTTCCCCCGCATCGAGGGCTGAACGTGCGTCGAGCCTTCGGCGCGCCATTCGCGCTGGTTGCCGCAATCGCGTGCGGGGCGTCCATCCGTGGCACGCCGCGCTGTGTCGCGTCGCCGACGGTCCCGGCCGACCTCGGGCCGCTGATCAAGACCGCATGCGGCGGCGGGGCGGTCGCGCCCGGTGGCGTCGCCGTCGTCGTGCGCGAAGGGCGCGTCATTTCGATCGGCGTATTCGGGCCTCGAGTCGCGGGTGAGGATGGCGCGCTGACGGTCGACGACCCGGTCTCGATGGGGGCGCTCGCGGCGCCCGTGACGTCGTTGGTCTGCGCGGCGGCCGTCCAATCCGGCGTCGTTCGCTGGGCCACGTCGATCGGCGACGTGATCGCGCCCGATGATTCGGCGATCGACGTCGGATGGCGTGAGGCGACGCTCGTGGAGTTGGCGTCGCGCCGAGTCGCGTCCGTCGAGGGCGTCACCGCCGAGCGGATCGCGGGCGCCGCCGGCGGCGCCAATGCGTCGGCGTCGAAGTGCCGCGACGCGTTGCTGCGCGTCATCGGCGCCGTGGCGCCCAAGACTCCGCACGGCACGTACGATCCCCTCAATCGGAGCGGGCTTTCTTTCGCCGCGCTCGTCGTCGAGCGTGCGGCCAAGGCCCCGTTCGAAGACGTCGCGCGTCGGCTGGTGTTCGACCCGCTGAAACTTTCGTCCGCGCGATTCGCGACCGAGCCTGGATACGTCGATCCGAATCCGTCGGTTCGAGGGCACGACGCCGAGGGACGCGGGCTCGTCGCGTCCGCGCCCGACGCGCGCTCGCGAGCGCTCGCTCCGGCCGCCGGACTTCGCATCTCGCTGACGGACGCGGCCCGTCTGCTAGCCCGGACTATTCACGACCGGGGGGCGTTCCGGCGCTGTTCTGAGGAATCCGAGCCGCGCGGGCTCGCCCGGGCAGCCTGAATGCTCTCGATCGGAGCGCGCGACGGCAGTTGATGCGCTCATGACGCCGTGATCGACCGGATTCCAGTTCCGCAAGGCGCGATTGCGCTTCGATTCTCGGCAGGTAGGCAGAGCGCTTCCACGGTTGCGGGATCGCGGAGGCGCGCGGCGCGCGGCGGATCTAGCCCGGGAGCGCGTTCCACTTGCGCGCCAGCCGGCACCAGAGCTCGGCGGTGGGACAGGCGCGAGGCATATGCAGCACGATGCGCCGCACCGACCGCACGACGCGCGCGCCGATCTTGATCAGCGCCAATCGCAACGTGTGCGTTTGTGCACGTGCGAGTTCGCTCGACCGCAGCTGGAAGCGAAGCTCCTGGAAGAGCGCGTACGCCGTGGCGGTCATGAGGACGCGCAGCTGGTTGGCCACGAACGACATGCAGCTGGTTCGGTCCATCGCGAGGTCGCGTTTGAGTTCCTTGATCCGGTTCTCCGAGTCGCCGCGCGCGCAGTACTCGACCTCGTAGAGCCGGCGCGGCGCGACCCTCACGTTGGTCACCACGAAGCGGACGTTGGTCTTGACCTTGCCGTTGCCTCCGTCCTTTGGAGGCGGCAACGCTTCGGCCTTGACGATCACGCGCTCTTCGCCGCCCCACGTCTTCGCGGCGTAGCTGAGCTCGCCGTAGCGGCGCGCCGCCTCGCCCGACGACTTCACCTGCTTGCGCAATCCCCTCAGAAACGGCTTGGAACGGCGCAGGAGCACCATATTGCCGGCGAGGCCGATCACGTACTCCACCCGCAGGTCGTGGAGCGCGAGCAGGAGCGTCGGGTTGCAGAACCCCGCGTCGGTGCGAACGAGAACGCGGGCGCGAGGGAGTGCCCGTCGAAGCTGCTTCACCGCCCGACGCAGCATCGGGATGACGCCGCGCCCGGCGGCTCCGACTCCGGGACGCAGGCGCACGTGAAAGAGATGCTGCTCCGGCCGGCCGTCGACGGAGATGAACGCGAGGAGGGGAAGGAAGCAGCGGCTGTCGTAGAAGCCGTTGAAGAAGGAGAACGCCTGTTGGCCGTGGGCCGCGTCCTCCGTTGCGTCGAGATCAATCACGACGCGACGGGCTCCCCTGTGGTGCTTGGCAAAGCGGGCGATGCTCTCCGCCTCGAAGTTGCGCGACGAACGAACGATGTCGCGGGGCGCGAACGAGTTCTCGAACCGGGAGAGCGTCGGTTGCGAGGCGAGCGCGTCTCCGTCGATCGGATCGCGGTCGCACAGCAACCGAAGAACAGGGTCGTGGCGGAGGGTGCGGGCGTCGTTGCAGTCGGCGTAGCCGGCGGCGATCGAGTAGACGCGCTGGCGGAAGAGGTCGTGAACGCCGTGCTCCACCTTCTCAACCGCTCGGCCGTCGCGCAGCGGCTCGCAGAGCCGACGCGTCAGATCGAGACGGCGGTCGAGGGCGCCGAGCAACACCAGTCCCGCGTCCGAGGACTGCGACGCCTCGTCAAAGACCGCGACGACGGGCTTTCCGAACACGCCGTCGAACATGACACCCTGTCGAGTAGAATCGCGCATGCGGGCACCGGCCTCCTGTCGCCAAGACGTGGTTTAGCAACCGTCTCAGTGGCAAGTGCCGTGCCCGCGACTCTCTCTTCGTGAATTATTCGGGCTAG
>JBBRXX010000102.1:0-3272 GCA_038238245.1 Acidimicrobiia bacterium | reverse complement strand
GCGCAGAAAGCCGTGACCAAATCCTGCGAGCAATAGTAAATCGCGTTCGGATAGGCGGGTGTGCCGCTGAGCGGCGTGTGATACGGCCCCGCGCCGATGGTCTGGTGATCGACGCCCGATGGGACGCCGCCGCCCTGCGACGGAATCCACGTGTCGCCATCGTCGTCCGTGTAAGACGAGAGACTGTCCTGCCCGGTCAACTGCGAGACGAACGTGCGGTGCGCGCTGCCCGTGTGATCGGTGAACAGGAGCGGATCGAGCGACGCACGCGAGGTCGGCGCGCTCTTGTCCTCCCACGTCGTCAGTGCGGGCGAGAAGCAGTCGTTGAAGGTGACACGTAGCGTCTGCAAGTTCGACTCGAACATGACCTTGCCCGTCAGCCAGTTGACGCCGATGGACGGCTCGCCGGCGGTTGTGCCGAGCGGGGCCGGCGCGGCGAAGGTCTGGAAGCGCGGCGTAAACGCCGGGTCGTTCGAGATCGGCGTCGGCGTCGGCGCAGGCGCAGGCGGCGGACAGACGGTCGCGCCGGCCATCGTGTAGTTGTTGTTGCCGGTCGAATCAACGTTCACATTGAAACCGTTGCCGACCGCGCCGACGAGAATGCTGGTCGCGCCGTTGACGTTCGCCAACACCTTACCGGCCGACAGATCGACGGCGGGGCCGGTGAGCGTCGCGCCGCCCGTCGCGGCGACCGGCTTCTTCAGTTTGTTCAAGGCGAGCGTGACGGACAGCGTCTTGGCCGTCGCGTTGACGCTGCCGCCGTCGGCCGAAGCGACCGTGCGCGAGATCGGACTTGTGCCCGTCGTGTCCACGAAGCCGTAGTTGAAGGAGACGCCGGTCGGATTGGCCGACGAGTTGGTGTTCACGGTCACGAAGTAAGTGGTGACCGTGTTATCGGCATGCGTGGCGTTGAAGCTTGTGCGCCACGTCGCGTTCGGCGGCAGTGCAGTCGGGTCGAGCGCGGCGACCGTCATCGTGAAGACGAGTTGGCCGTTGTTCGCGGTCGGATACTGTTCGGCGATGGCGACCGAGCGAATGTCCTGTTGCTGATTCGCGTTCGGCGCGCCCGTCTGATCGTTCGCCGGGTCGGTGACGACTATGACACCCGGCGCGGTGCAGCGCGCATCGTTCGTCGGTGTCGGCGAAGGCGTCGGCGTCGCGGTCGGGGTCGGAGTCGGGGTCGCGGTGGGCGTCGGCGTCGGGGTCGGCGTGGCCTGTCCCGCGCACACGGCCCAGTTTGCGCCGAAGCCGGAGTTGGGCGCGCGATCCATCGGCCGGTTGAAGATGAGACCCGCGCCGAGCACGCCCTCACCGGCGACGGTCACGGCGTAAGGGTCGCGCGCGGCCGGCGTCGCGTTTGGATCGGTGACGGGAATCGTCGGATTGCCGACGGCCGCGCTGGGCACGTTGACGGTGATCGTGCCGTTCGGGCCGGGCGTGAACGTGCCGGTCGTGGTGTTGGAAGTCGTCAACTGGTTAGTGCCATCGAACGGCCCGTAGCTGTAGAAGACCAGCCCCGAAGAGTCAACGTCAGCTTGCGACGCATAGAGGACATCGTTCGGCCCCTTCCACGCGACGAAATAGGACGTGAAGGTCGTGCCCGGCGAAGGCACTGTGCCGAGATTCGTGATCGTCATCTTCGTGACGATGTTCGCCCCAACTTTATCGAACGAGACGGCCGTGATGTCCGCTTGATCGGTCGGCCCCTGACCGCCGGGTGCGGGGTTGATAGCGTCGCCCGTTGCATCGGTGATGACGTTCACGCCGTCGCAGGAGTTGGTTGTCGAAGGCGTGGGCGTCGGTGTGGGCGTCGGCTGTATGCCGCCGCAGTCGTCAGTGAGCGGATCGAACTGGTGGAACAAGCGCCGCCCGCACTGTTGGCGCGCGATGGTGGCGAGATGCGCGCGCGACGCAGCGGGCGCGGTGCAGCCGGCGAGACAGCCGTCGGCGTAACCGACGAGCGTGCGCCCTTCCTTATCGACGGTCGCATCCATGAAGTCGAGCAGGTTGCGGTCGCCGCCCGCACAACTGAGGCCGCCGGAGCAGATCGTCCCGAGCTGGACGGGATCGGTCGGCGTCGCATCGACGGTCAGCCACGAGTTGCCGCGATCATAAGTCGTCGCGATGTAGAGATGCCACACGGCCGAGTTGTCGCCGCTCGACACTTGCGAGCCGAGGAAGGCGTAGGCGGCGCGGTCGTCGTCGCCCGCCACGACGGCCGGGAACGCGGTGTCGCGGATATTCAAGTCGCGCCCGACGTTCTGATCGCGCACCCACGTGTGCCCCTTGTCGCGCGAGACAGCCATGTGCGGGCGACCGTCGCCGTTGTCGTAGCCGAAGTAGACCGTGCCGTTGCTGCCGATGCCGACCGACGGATCCCAATTGCCGGGGGTGCTGTCGCCGCTGGAAGTGGCCGGGTCGTTGTCAACCACTTTGCGCGCCGTCCACGTAAGCCCGTTGTTCTCCGAGACCGCGACGCCCTGATTCGTGCCGCACTGCCGGTTCGGCACATAGACCGTGCCGTCGGGCGCGACCTTGACGTGCCCGTGGATGCCGCCGCACTCGTTCGTGTAGAGCGGCGTGGTCGGGCCATAGGTCAAGCCGCCGTCGTCGCTACGCGCGCAGAAAGCCGTGAGCAAATCCTGCGAGCAGTAGTAAACCGCGTTCGGATAAGCGGCCGTGCCGCCCGTGAGCGGGGGCGCGAAGGGGCCGCCGCCGACCGTCTGGTGATCGACGCCCGAAGTGAACGGGCCGCCGGAGTCGGGCGTCCAGTTGTCGCCGTCGTCGTTCGTGTAGGCGGAGAGGCTGTCCGTGCCCGCGAGTTGCGAGACGACCGTGCGCCCGGTGCGCGAGTCGGTGAAGAGGATCGGATCGAGCGACGCGGCGGAGGTGAGCAGGAAGCTCTTGTCTGCCCACGTCGCCGTCGCGGGCGTCTGCGTATCGTTGAACCTCACGCGCAGGGTTTGCAGGGCCGCTTGGAACACGACGTTGCCGGAAAGCCAGTTGACGCCGATGGACGGCTCGCCGGAGTCCGTGCCCAGCCCGTTCGGCGCGGGATAGTTCTGGAAGCCGGGCGCGGGGCCTGTGCCTTGATTGAAGATTTGGTTCTTCGGCTCGTAAGTGATCTTGACCGTGATGCTCTGGCCCAATGGATTGAAGGGCACGACACGGATGATATATTTCTGCGTGATGGCCGGCAGGATCATCACTTCCGGATCGGCCGAAGTGCCGGAAGAGGTCGCCAGTCCGCCCGCCGTCCCATTTGGGTTACG
>JBBRXX010000101.1:0-3337 GCA_038238245.1 Acidimicrobiia bacterium | reverse complement strand
CGCGTCCACCCGGACGAGGTTCGAGCGCGCTTTCTCGGTCGTGGTCAGGATCAGCGAGCGGCCGTCCGGCGTCCAGACGATCCCGCCGGGCAGGTTGCCCCGCGGGGGGCGCTGGTCTCCGGCGAGATCGCTACCCGGCTCGTAGTCGTAGTCGGCAGTCAGGTTGGTCGCCTTGCCGCCGCCGAACACGAACAGCTCGCCGTTCGTGTGCGACTGCCGCTGCGCCGGGTTGACGAAGCCGGTGAACGCGACCCGGGAGCCGTCCGGCGAAACCGCGGGGTCGTTCACGGGTCCCTTGACGTCGACGACCGTCTGCATCGCTCCGCCCGCGAGCGGCACGAAATAGAGGTTGTCGTCCGGGTCGTCGTAGTAGGGCTCGTCGACCCGATCCGACGTGAAGAAGATCTTGGAGCCGTCGCGGCTCCAGGACAGGTCGTCCTCGTCGTAGCGCCCGGACGTGAGCTGCTTCGCGTCGACCGGCTCGGTTCCTTCGGTCACGGCGACGGTCCACACATGCGAGTGGTGCGCCGGATCGAGCCAGCCCTGATTGTTGAAGCGATAGACCGCGCGCGTCACGATCCGGGGCTTGTTCTTCTCGTCGCGCTCCTTCTTCTCCAGGTCCGGCGGCGTCTTGCCGGCGGCGTTTTTCTTTTCAGCGAGGTCCTCGTCGTTCGTGCCGCTCGTGAACGCGATCGTGCGACCGTCTGGAGACCACGTCGCCGCCGACGTTCCCTTGGGAAGGTCCGTGAGCTTCCGCGCCTCGCCTCCCGCCATGGGGAGCAGGTAGATCTGGGGCTTGTCCTTCTCCCCGGCCGCGCGCACGAAGGCGACCGTGCGGCCGTCCGGCGACCAGCGGGGCGACGAGTCGCGCGGACCGGCGGTCAATCTCCGCGGCGATGCCGAGCCCGACGACGCGACGCTCCAGAGGCTGGTGTCGTACCGGTCCTCCTTCTCGTTGACCTGGACGAGGACGTAAGCCACGGCGCCCCCGTCCGGCGAGATCTGCGGGTCCGTCACCCACTGGAACTTGAGGAAGTCGGTTTCGGTGATGGGGCGGCCGGCGGCGGTCGCGATCGAGGCGACCGTCAGGAGCAACAGGGCCGCCACAAGGGCGCGAATTGGTCTCGTTCTCATCGAACCTCCGGTTTTCGAGAACGCATTATTTCCGAAAGCGGTCACCGTGCGCGACGAGCGCTGGGCGACGCTATTCGAAGTACCCGTTCACGTCGAGGATGAAATGCGTCGGGGCGGCGCTGACGACGCCCAGGGTTCCGCCGGTCCCAAGCGGGACGATCGCGTTGTTCGCCCGGGTCTGGCCGGCTCGGAAATTGATCGCCGAGACGGATGGCGCCGGCGATCCGCCAGGATAGAGGATCACGTGCCCCGGGGCGCCGGGCTGAGTCACCGTCAGGTTCAAGGACACGGCTTTCGCGGTCGACGGAATCTGGCACTGCCCCGCGACCACGAAGACGCGCTCGACCCCCGGCGACAGCGCCGGCCCGCCATAGGGTCCGGCGAGGTCGCGCGTGTCGGCGATCCGGCACGGCGTCACGGTGTAGAACGCCGCCGGACACGCCGTGTCGATCGGCACACTCTTCGAGCCCATCGAGCTGCAGCCCCCCTGCATCACGGTCACGTTCAGCGTCACCGAACCCGAAGCGCCGGCCGCAAACGTGATGCTCCGCGTCCCGCCGCCGCCGGTGATCGCGCCGTTTCCGATCGACCATGAGTACGTCGCGCCGACGCCGGCATCCGGAACCGAAGCGCCGTGCCCGCCGGAGCTCGAGCAGACCGAAGAGGGCGCCGTGATCGTCGAGTCGGGAGACGTGGTGACGGCGACGGTCGTCATTCCGGCGGACGATTCGCAACCGCCAACGTTGGCGATGACCCTATAGCTGCCGGCTGAGGCGAGCGTTGTGGCGAAGATCGACGGATTCTGATCCATCGACGAGAAAGAGTTCGGACCGCTCCAGGAATAGACTGCGCCGGGGACGTTCGAGGCGGTGAGCTGCAGTGATTGCCCGACGCAGAGCGGGCCATTGTTGCCGGCGACCGGTTCGCTCGTGGAATACACGAACAGCCTCGCCGTGGGCGAAGTCACCATCCGCCCGAATCCGTCGGTCACCACGACATCGTAGGTACCGGCATCGGCGGTCGCGACCGGATCGATCGTGAGCATCGTGGTCGTCGCGCCGGAGATCGGGCCGCCGTCCGACAGATTCACCATATCTTTGCGCCACCGGTAGGAGAGCGGCGGCGGGCCGCCTGCGTCGGCCGAAAAACTGGCGCTCGCGCCGACGCAGACGGTCTGGACCGCGGGTTGAGGCGCCGAGACGGTAAATGGTATGCGCTCGTACGCGCCCATGTCGACGATCGGAGGCGTCCCCGCTCCGACGTTCGCGGCCGCGGGATCGTCGAAGAATCGCGGCACACCCGCGAGGTCGGTTGTCACGCCGCCCGGGACCGCGGCGTTGTTGCCGGCATCGATCGCCGGAGATCCGAACGCGAGTTGCAGATTGGCGGGCGGGGCTCCGAACTCCGGATTCGCATCGATGTTCCCGGTGCCGGAAAACCCTCCCTGGATGTCGCTGTACGAAACGCTGGCGATGCCGCTGATGCCGAGGAAGATCGTCCCGGTCGGATTGCCGTAGACGATGGAGTTGGCGATCGAGTTGGGGTTGGCGAAGAGCGCGATCCCGTACGAGGAGTTGTTCGCGACCGTCGTGTTGATGAAAGAGTTGTTTCCCCCCAGGAAATTCATGCCATTTGGCGAGTTCTGGGCGACGACGGAGTTCACCACTGTCGTGTTGTCGGTCGCCTCGATTCCGCCGCCGCCCGTCGAGTTGTTGACGGAGTTGTTCCGGAAGATGCAGGACCGGACCTGCATGCTCCCGACGGACGCGGCCGAGAGACCGGCCCCGGCCGACTCCGCGATATTGCTTCGGAACGTGCAGTTCGTAAAGGACGGGCTGCCCGCCGCCACCCGCACTCCGCCGCCGCGGTTGACCGCGTATCCGTCCTGGAAGATGCAGCGGACGAACGCCGGGCTCCCCAGGTTGATGTACACGTCGGCGCCCCGGTCGGTCGGATCGGACGGACCGTCCGCGCGACCGGCGGTGACGGTGAATCCATCGAGGATCCCGGTCGTCGTCACGGTGCTGTCCGAGGACACGACGTGATAGCTGTTGTCGGTGGTGACTCCGGCCGTCCCGATGTCGCCCGAGAGCGCCGTCACGTTGACGGTCGAGTTGCGCTGACTTCTCATCGTCTCGGTGCCCGCGAACCCGCCATAGATGCCCACGCCGTTCTTCATGGCGAAGCTGATCGTCCGGTCGGT
>JBBRXX010000100.1:0-3339 GCA_038238245.1 Acidimicrobiia bacterium | reverse complement strand
TTGCCGCCTTCGCGCACTCGCCCGGCGTGGCGGACGTCGCCGCCCTGAACGCCTTCGCGCTCACCATCGGCGACCAATCGAACCTCGCCGTCGCCGCGGCCATCGACGGCCGCTTCGGCGACGTCGTCGACCGGGCGCGCATCATCAAGGGACGGAAGGCCGACCCGGCCGACCCCAACGAGATCACGATCGGCGAGAGCCTCGCGGCCCAGCTGCACGTCGGTGTCGGCGACCACCTCGACGCCACGTCCTTCACGCCGGCCCAGTTCCAGGACCTCTTCGCCGGTCGCGATGCGGGACCGCCAGCCGGCCCGCGACTTCACTTGCGGATCGTCGGCATCGGACGCCGGCCCCTCGACCTCGGCGACCGCGCATCTGCGGGCGGCGTCGTTGTCCTCACGCCCGCCTTCAACCGCGAGTACTCCGGCCGGATAGCGCTCTTCACCGAGGTCCTGCGGGTGCGTACGCAGCGCGGCGCGGCCGACGTCACGCGCGTCACCGAGACCGCGCGCCGGATCTTCCCGACGGATGGCTTCGAGGTGCAGGGCCTCTCAATCGAGACACAGGGCGCGGCCGACGCGATCGACGTGCTCGCACGGGCGCTGTGGATCTTCGCTGCCGTCGTCGCGCTGGCCGGTGCGGTCGTCATCGGGATCATCCTCGCCCGGGAGTTCTCGCGCATGAGCGTCGACCAACCGACGCTTCGGTCACTCGGGCTCAGCAGGCGGCAGCGAGCCGCGGCCGGCGCGCCCCGCGCCGCGTTGATCGCGGGCAGCGGTGCAATCCTCGCGGTCGTCGGTGCGATCCTCGCGTCTCCGCTGTTCCCGATCGGTCTTGCGCGGCGGGCCGATCCCGACCCAGGCCTCCACGTCGACTGGGCCGCGCTCGCGATAGGTGCCGCCGCTATCGCCGTGGTCGTGCTGCTGTTTGCTCTTCTTGCGGTCGCGCGCGCGACCCGCGCGTCCGTGCTCGAGCGCGAGCCGGCGCTCCGGCGGCGGGGCCCGTCGATCGTCGAGCGCGCGGCCGCGGCCGGGCTACGGCCGACGTTCTCGACCGGGCTGCGCATGGCGTTCCAACCCGGAACCGGAGAGACGGCCGTGCCGGTGCGTTCCGCGTTCGTCGGCGCGGCATTCGGAGTGCTCGGCGTCGTCGCGGTTCTCGTCTTCGCCGCGAGCCTCAATCATCTCGTCGACACCCCGCGGATGTACGGATGGACGTTCGGCTTCCGGGTCGCCGACAGCACGGACTACTCGGACGCACCGAACACGTGTCCACGCGCCGACTTCGGCGTCCCGAGCGTCCCGGGCGTCACCGACGTCGCGGCGGTGTGCTACCAGAGCGTTGAAGTCAACGGCCGCCCGATCACTGGGTGGGGCTTCACCCAGTTGCGCGGCTCGATCGAACCCGAGATCGTCGCGGGGCGGGCGCCGAGCGCACCCGGAGAGGTCGCGCTGGGCCAGGTGACCATGCGAGCGCTGGGCAAGGCGATCGGCGACACCGTCCAGGTTCACGGCGCGAACGTCACCGCCGACTTCACTGTTGTCGGCCAGGTCGTGCTCCCGGGACTCAGCACCGAAGAAGTGCAGCCGCTCGCGGACGGCGCCGCGTTTACTGACGCGGGGCAAGCGCGGATCTTCGACGACAACACCCTCTCACGGTTCATCATCGGCCGGTTCGCGTCCGGCGCCGACGAAGCGGCAGTCGTGCGGCGCCTCTCGGCGATCAAGTTCGGTCCGGACTTCGCTGGGTTCCTCACGAACCCACCCGACAGCCGCCTCACCGTTCCTCCCGAGGTCGAGCACCTACGCAAGATCGACTGGTTCCTTCCGACGCTCGCCGCGCTGCTCGCGGCACTCGCCCTTCTCGCCGTCGGCCACGCCCTGGTCACCGCCGTTCGCCGGCGCGGCCGCGAGCTCGCGTTGCTCAGGACGCTCGGTTTCGATCGGCGGCAGGTGCGCGCCACCGTTGCGTGGCAGGCGGTGACCCTTGCGACCATCGGTCTTGTCGTCGGGATCCCCGTCGGAGTCATCGTCGGCAGCTACGCGTGGCGTGTCGTTGCCGACGGTCTGGGCGTGACAACGAGCGCGACGATCCCGGCGCTCGCAATCGTCCTCACGATTCCGTGCGCACTCGTTCTGGTGAATCTCATCGGATGGTTCGCCGCACGCCGCGCGGTGCGGAGCCGTCCCGCCGTCGCGCTCGCGAGCGAGTAGTGCGAACTGTCCGACGACCGGTTCGTCGGAGACGCCGGCGGTCAGCACGCCGAGGCGGCAAGGAAGACTAGATCGAACACGGCTTGGCCGTCGAGCGGTGGTGAACGACGCGCTGTCCGACGCGAGCAGCGCGAGTGTGAGGAGTGCGAGGCAGCGTTTGAATGATGTTTCGTAGAGTGTGGGCGTGCCCGGGAAGAAGCCTGGAGTGTCGCCGCCGGCAGGGTCACCTGTGGGTCAACACAAATCGCGTCGATCGAAAAAACTCGCTGCGACAAGGGCGTTACCGCGAGGAGCAAACGATGAGTCGTTGCGAACGTAGCGCTCTACCGGACTGAGCTACACCCCCGAAGGAGCCACGATGATGTCGTCGTGCGCGAACGGGCAGGTCCGGACAGCAGCGGGCGCCGATGTCCGGATTCGCCTCGCAATCGCGTTCCCGAAGCGATGCTCGCGGTGACCCAAGCGGTGGCTAAGGATCGGTAGGCATAGCGACCGGTGGCTCACGCGGTCAGCATTGTCGCGAGAAGAGCGTGACTCGTTCGCTTCGCACGTAGCGCTCATCGACACAATCAAGCCCTTCGACCGTTCGTGTCGTGCTGTTGCGCGCGATGGAATACTTCATGTTCATCAGCATGCCGGATCCAACAACACACTCCACGAAGCTGGGGGAGCATAAGACCCGAACGCGGTCGTGTAGGACCGAGGCCTCGCGGACCTGCTCTTGGTGAGTGCTTACCTGCGTCGTACGCTCATCATTCGATGACGACGCCTTCGTCGTTCATACACGTCGAGCGCACACCTGCTCAGGCGTTGGAGCGCGCGACGACGACAGTCCGCCGCTTCGTGAGCCTGCGGGTTACGTCAAATGAGGGCGGCGTAAAAGCGGGCCGGCCTTACGGCGGCGCGTGCGGCCCTAGCGGATGTCATTGATCGAGACGCAGCCGGCGATCTCGAAACGCACGCGAGCAATAGCGGGCGGGCCGGACACGGGACCGTGTCATTTGGGTGCGCCCAGGTTCAACCACCCGGACCAGCCGCCCGTGCTCGGCGTGTACCACTTCTCCCAGACCCCGCCGAACCAGTCGATCGAAAAGATGTCCTCATTGCCGGCGGTGTCTTTGATGAC
>JBBRXX010000099.1:0-3534 GCA_038238245.1 Acidimicrobiia bacterium | reverse complement strand
TCCATGAAAGCGACTGGCTACCGACCCACAAGAACCGGACAAGCCCGACGGCACCAAAAACGCGTGGACGCGGTGTCAACGATGATTACGACGCCAACGCGAGCACTCAACTGGTTTCAGCACCCTGCTAGCCGAGCGTCCCCTGGTCAGGTCCGAGTTACTGGCGAGCGAGGCCAACCCCAACGCCGCCGCATTGGTTTGTTCGCTGGCCACCGTCGATGGGCGTGGCCCCTGCCCTTGCTGTGGTGGTGCGCTTGCGTTGCAGTGGCGAGCGGCCCTGGTCGCTGTGGGTACCGTCTCGGGGTCGTCGTCGGCGGGCCCATGGTAGCTCCTCTCGTCGCGGCTGTACGAAGGACGCCGAGTCCGACTACGGCAACGCCCGTGTCCCTCGGCATCGGCGGCCGACACCCGATCGAATAGGAGCAGCACGAATCCTGAACGCAGTGGTACGGAACCATCTGTTTCGACGCCGATAATGGGCTCTTCGCGAACGAGGGTGTAGGTGCTATCGCCGGGTGGGGTGGTCGAGGTCTTCCATGATGGGAGTTCTCACACCGCCCATCTGAAAGACCCCGACCGTGCGCGACGTTACCTTCGACTGTCCTGACTTGACCGCGTTCTGTCGCCTCGACGGGCTCGGACTGCAAGTTGTCGGCCAACGCGTCGACCCCGACCGGGCAACGCTGGCGTGTCGCGTCGTTGAGTCGGATGGGTGGTGTCGGCGCTGCGGCGCCGAAGGCGCGGCTCGCGACAGCGTCATTCGCCGCCTCGCGCATGAACCGTTCGGGTGGCGACCAACCGTGCTCGAGGTGACGGTGCGCCGCTACCGCTGCGAGTGCGGCCATGTGTGGCGCCAAGACATGACGCCCGCGGCTGCGCCGAGGGCGAAGATCTCCCGGGGCGGGCTTCGCTGGGCGCTCGTCGCGATCGTGTGCCAGCACCTCACCGTCGCCCGGATCGCCGAAGCGCTCGGGGTGTCATGGAACTGCGCGAACACCGCCGTGTTGGACGAAGGACGGCGGGTGCTGATCGCCGATCCGACACGCTTCGACGGGGTGCGGGTGCTCGGGGTTGATGAGCATGTGTGGCGCCACACCCGCCGAGGCGACAAGTACGTGACCGTGATCATCGACCTCACACCGATCCGCGACGGCCGCGGCCCGGCACGCCTGCTGGACATGGTCGAAGGCCGCACCAAACACGCCTTCAAGACGTGGCTCGCCGCGCGGCCAAAGGACTGGCGCGACGGAGTGGAGGTCGTCGCCATGGACGGCTTCACCGGCTTCAAAACCGCGACGACCGAGGAGCTACCCGACGCAGTCGCGGTCATGGACCCGTTCCACGTCGTGCAGCTCGCCGGCACCGCGCTCGACGACTGCCGGCGACGCGTCCAACAAGTGACGCTCGGCCATCGCGGCCGCACGGGCGACCCCCTCTACGGCGCCCGGCGCACGTTGCAGACCGGCACCAAGCTCCTCACCACCAGACAGCACCAGCGACTCGACACGCTGTTCACCGGCGACGACCACGTCGAAGTGCAGACGACCTGGAGCGTGTATCAGGCCATGATCGCCGCGTACCGCGAACCCGACCGGCGCCACGCCCGCCAACTCATGCAGGCTGTGATCGACTCGCTCAGCGCCGGCGTGCCGAAGGCGCTCAAAGAGCTCGCCCGCCTCGGGCGCACCCTCAAGAAACGCGCTGTTGACGTGCTCGCGTACTTCGACCGGCCCGGCACATCCAACGGTCCAACAGAGGCGATCAACGGCCGCCTCGAACACCTCCGCGGCTCGGCGCTCGGGTTCCGGAACCTCCCCAACTACATCGCCCGATCACTCCTCGAGACCGGCGGCTTCAGACCCCGACTACACCCTCGATTGTGATGAGCCGCCAAAGGCCTGTCCGGGCGGACCGTGCAATACGTCCACACCATCTTGCGCATGGCTCTCGGGTACGCCGAACGCTACGAACTCATCGTCCGCAACCCGGCCGCGCTCGTCCGCACCACCAAAGCGCGCACCGACCCCACCCGCGTGTTCGGCTTCACCCGCGACCAAGCCGTCGCGCTGCTTGACGCAGCACGCGGGGACCGCCACGAAGCGTTCTACACCGTTGCCATCGCCGTCGGGCTCCGACGCGGCGAAGCTCTCGGGCTCCGCTGGGCCGACATCGACCTCGACACCGGCACGCTGCGCGTCGAACAACAAGTCCAACGCATCCGCGGCGTCGGCCTTATCATCAACCCCCTCCCCAAAACCAAATCATCACGGCGCACCATCCTGCTCCCCACCATGTGCACCGAGGCCCTCCGCGCCCACCGCACCCGCCAACTCACCGAACGCCTCGCCTGCGGCGAGTACTGGCACGACCACGACCTCGTATTCGCCAGCACCCTCGGCACCCCACTCTGTCCCGCGTCAAGTAGTTGGCAGGATTTCTTTGGGTTGAAAGGTGGGTGTGGTCGGGTCTGCCAGGCCGAGGTGAACCTCGGTGGGCCGGTTCCAGGCGAGGGCTTCGTGAGGGCGGATCGCGTTGTACTCGACGCGGTAGTGCTCGGCTCTCTCGGCGAGCTCGATGGCGTCGTTGATCTCGTCGACGAACAACCGCTCGTACTTCAAGGTGCCGAACCCGCGTTCGCGTGACCCGTTCTGGCCCGGGCTCCGGACCCGGGTCCGGACGTGGTGCAGCTCGGGGTGCGTCGCGATAAACGCTTCGAAGCGGAACGACCGGAACGGGCCACCGTTGTCGGTCACGATCGTGACCGCCGGGACGATCTCGCCCGTGTCGCAGTCGACGGCGCAGCGCTCGATCAACGCGAACCCGAACAGCGCCTGATGCTCGGCCAGCGCCAGCTCGACTGCGTCGATGGCGTCGTGTTGGTTCGCGGTCGGCGACACGTGAAACGCATGCTCATACTTCGAGTAGTAGTCGCGGCATCCCGCGATGCGCCACATCCCGCCGGTCGTGGTCTCGAACTCGGTGAAGTCGAGCTGCCACACCTGGTTCGGGCCGGTCGGTTCCCGGGCGAACGCGGCCTTGCGTCGCTCGGCGAGCCGGCGCCGTTCTCGCTGATAGTCAGCAGGCAGGATCAGGCCGCCGTCGCGCAACGTGCGCAGCACGGTCGACTCCGACACGACGTGGCCGTCGTGGCGGGCCAACGCCCAGATCTTGCGATGCCCCCACGTCGGATGCGCCAACGCATGATGTGTCGCGGCGGGTCGGGCGCGGTCGCGTGCCGGGCGCGGCCACGGCCCTTTCGCGCTCCGGCCGGCGCGAGCGCGGGCCTGCCAACGGCGCCAGGTCCGTTCGGGCATGTCGATCAACGCGCAGAACCTCGTGGTCGACATGCCCGCCTCCACGCGGATCACCTCGAGGTCCTCGAAGGGCCCAAGCGGCCCTCCGCAGACTTCTTCCACACCCGGATCTCGACCGCAGCCTCCCCGAGCGCCTGGGTCAACTCCACGACCTCGGCCTCGAGCTGTTCCTCACGACTCGACGGACCCGACTTCCCCGCCGCCAACGCGGTCTTGCCGG
>JBBRXX010000098.1:0-3589 GCA_038238245.1 Acidimicrobiia bacterium | reverse complement strand
CTAACGCGTCACGCCAGGTTCCCGCGCTGGAGCGGCCGTTCATCGCTGTCGCAGGTTGCGTAAGCGCTGTCTGCCCGGAGTGGCGGCCCCGAGTCGTCGCCACGGCGACATGATCGGGGACGCTACCGATCGGCAGATATGAGCGCGTCAACAGGTCGCGAAGATTGACCACTCGCCGGGCACGCCCTTGAGTTGATGGTCGCCGCGCGGCTCGAAAACGACGCCTGAACCGGCCGTCAAGTCGACCACGGTTCGCGACGCGAGGATTTGGCCGGGTCCGGCCAGGTCGGCGACGCGACTCGCGATGACGACCGCGATACCGGCGACATCGCCGTTTCGCAGTTCAATCTCACCGGTGTGGAGTCCGGCGCGCATGGTGATGCCGCGTTCGCCGATGGCGTCTCGGATTGCGATCGCGCAGCGGACGGCTCGGGCGGGGCCATCGAATGTGGCCAAGATGCCGTCCCCGAGGACCTTGATAATCCGGCCGCGGTGTGCTGCGACCGCGTGCTGGACTGTCGTGTCGTGGTCGTCCAGTATGCGCCGCCATGCGTTGTCGCCGACCGTTGAGAGCTGTTCGGTGGACGCCACGATGTCGGTGAACAGCACGGTCGCGAGCGGCCGGTCGTCGATCACGGAAGCCTGGTCCTCGGCGAGGAATCGTTCGATCTCGGCCAACACCGGCTCGGTGTCGCCGAGGAACAGGTCGACCTCGCTGCCTGGTAGTTCGACGAAGCGAGCATCCGGAATTCGGCTGGCAGCACTCCGACTTGTTTCGACGTCCCAGAGCCGGTTCTCGCTTCGATGCAACACGAGTGTCGGTACGCGCACCGCGGGAGCCGCCGCGTCGGTGTCGATGGAACCAGCCCATTCGATGCTCTTCGCGGTCGCCTCCGGGCTGTTGAGCAGCCGCCGGGCACGGCCCCACCATCGCTGCAGCTCCGGGTCGTGCGCGACGCGTGGATTCTCCGTGCGCAAGTTCTGTGTCGTCGTGAGCCACCGCGCGATCTTTATGCGTTGCTCAGCCGAGAGGTTGCGTAACTCCGGATGAGACGTGCGCAGGTGCGCCAGGACCAGCGACCGGACCCGTTCTGGATACGTTGCCGCAAACATCACTGCGGCCGTGCCGCTGCTCAACGAGAGGATCGTCGCGCGCCGCGAGTCGGCGGCGTCGAGTACCGCCACGGCGTCGTCGCAGGTCGCCTCGATGGACGCGGCGCTCGTGTCGACGACCGGGTCCGAGGCTCCCAGGCCGCGGGCGTCGAACGCGATCACTCGGGCGACGCTGCCCAACGCGTCCAGGAACGACGCGAGTTGCGGAAGATCCCAGAGGAGATCAATCGGGCTAGACGACTGCATGAGCAGGACGTCACACGGCCCGCTTCCGAACACCTCGAACGCAAGATGGTGACCATCTCGCTCGACGTAGCGCACCTCGATATCTCGCACGACACGCGCCTTCCCGAAAAGCCGTCACGCGCCGAGGAGAGCGGCGGGTGAACGACGCATAATGCCCGCTCTGGCGTGTTATTGCGAGCCGCTAACCAGCCTGCACGCCGCAGTAGTTGCAGCCGGCGAGCGACCACACCCAACACCGCATCGGATCACCCTCATGCCGGAGGTCGCGGCCCCGGCACCCGTCCTCGTCGTCGTCGATCGTGCAGCCCGTGACCGTGCCGTCGCCGTGGAAGATCAGCGAGCCCGGGTAGGTCACGCGGTCGCGCCGCTCGATTAGGTCACGCGCTTATGCCGAGAATCGCGAGGATTGTGGGAGCGTTTTCGAAGACGAAGCGAGCGGCGTCGCGTGCGAAAGTTGCGCTCTCTCCGCGCGTCCGTGCGGCGGCGTCACGGCTGAGCCTTGCCTCTACGGCGCGGTCGACGACAGCTTCCGCGGACTTCGCTTCAGCGCTGTTGCGCGGCGCTAATTTCCACGCGCCGTTCCAAACGGTATCGATTGCCGGATTCAAGCGACGGTCGTCGTCGGCGGTCAGGTGGTCAGGATCGAGGTTGCCCACGATTGACATCAAAGAGAGCCAGGTAGTTCCGTCGTCCGGGTCTCTGATATATCGCAGCGCTCCCATGTCGTAGCGATCCTCGGCGGTGTTCTTGACGAAGTGCATGAAATTGGGACAATGCTCCGTGCACGCGTCGATGTAGGCCGCGCGTCGCGTAGCGTCACCTATCAGGAGCTTTTCTAAGAGGGGCGCGAAACTCATCCAGAGTCCGGCGACAACCCAGAGCTCCGAGGGTTGCCGCAGCACGTAGATGGCCGCGTGAGGCCCGCCGGGTCTGGTGCGCTCTCGGCAAGATCGGCCAAGTTCTCTGATCGGATCCCGGCCCGGGAGGGGCGCACACAGAACGCACCAGGTGCGGTCGCTTGTCGAGACACGCCCGCTGTGGGAGCGTTGCGGTCCGAGGGTCGACCGGCGTCCAACCGGCGCAAGCCGGGCCCGGTTCACACGGCCGGGTAATACACCGGGAACTCGCCGGTCGAGTGCACCTCCAAAGAGACGAAGTGTCGAAGGGGAGCGGGTCGAATGACAAGCTCATCGAGGCGAGTCGTGGCCGCGACCGTGATGGCGGCTGTGCTCTCCGGGTACGGTGCGACCGAGGCGGTCGCGAGCCGCGCCGGGCGGACCGTCACCGTGACCGAGGCCAACAACGGCCAGACAGTGTCGATGCACGACGGTGACGTGTTGGTAGCAACGTTGGCCAGCACTTACTGGCAGTTCAACAGGCCGACCGGCGTGCTCATAGCTGACCGCACGACCGCCGTCGTTGCAGGCGGTGCCCACTGCCCCACGTATCCTGGCTCGGGCTGCGGCACGGTCACCCAGCGTTACCGCGCCACCAACGCCGGAACCGGGACGGCCTCCGCGTCACGAACCTCTTGTGGTGAGGCGTTGCCCTGCTCAGCAGAGCAGTCGAGATGGCGGATCACGGTCCACGTGTCGACACCGGGCGTTCACACCACCAGCTTCGGTGTCGTCTCGGGATCAGTGACCGCCGGCCCCACCTGCCCCGTCGAGCGGCCCGGCCAGTCATGCCCCCCACGCGCTGTCCGCGGGACGATCCGCGCGATCGGCACCGCCGGCCTCCGATCCACCACCGCGCGCATCACGCCGAGGGGCCGGTACTCCTTGCGGCTTCGCCCCGGCCGCTACCAGCTCGCAGTCGACACCGGGGCGACGTTCCCGCGGTGTCCGGTCACCCAGGTCATCGTTGCCGCCGGCGACCAGCAGCGACTGGACATCAGTTGCGACACCGGAATTCGCTGATCGCGAGCACTGGCCCCTGACAAAGCCAGCCCATCAATCCCATCTCGCTCCATCGGGTATCCCCTATCGCCGGTTGCGCGTCGTGTGGCCGGCGACAGAATCGCGCGGTGCAGTTCAGTCCTGACCTTCGCGATCGGGTGGCGGACGGAACCATCACGGTCTCGTACCGCCGGCACTGTTGCATTGGCGCGGCGTCGCGGCGGGCGGTGAGGGTGGCGGGATGATGCGCCGTCGTTCATGTCCGGTCCGTTCAGTATCCAGCTCCGCGTTCGTCGGGTTCCGGTTCCCGCCGGAGATCATCGTCCTCGCGG
>JBBRXX010000097.1:0-4777 GCA_038238245.1 Acidimicrobiia bacterium | reverse complement strand
TAGGCGGATGATCACGATCGGCGTCGTGGGCACTGCTGTCGGTCTCGTGTCCAGCGTTCTTTTCTGGTGGCTGATTGTTCCCGTAGCGATCCTTCTCGCGGGGGCGGCGACGATCGTCATCGGTCGCCATCGCGCGGTTCCGACATAGAGCGAACTTCCCAAAGACCTGCCGTTCGCGCTCCCGCGAGGCAATCCCTCCGCCACCTTCTGGCGAGCGCGGCCGGTCAGCGGACCTGTATGCGGGCCGCTTCCGTTCGTCCCGCCGACGGCGAGTGAGCTCGCGAGATGGGACTTGCCGGTGCCAGGGTTCCCCAACCCGAGCCGTTCTTGCGCGTTGACGCTGAGCTTTGTGCGACGATGGTTCGTCGCGGGCAGCGCGCGATCGCGTCGTGGCCAAGGTTCGTGGTTCGCCGAGCGCATGATTCGTCGCAGTTCGCGCGCGCAAGTAGGGAGGGTCGTCGACCGCGACGACATTGAGCTAATTGTTTGAGCTCCCGGGGATGGGTCGGCCTGCCGTGAATACGTCCTCGTCGACGGAGACGCCGTTGAACGTCGGGTTCGGCACGCGGCTTCGGGTGTCGGACCAGATCGGGTACGCGAGGTTGTTGGTATCAACGGCGATCCCTGAGTAGTCACCGTTGAACCCCGCTTGGACGCCGTTGGGCGGCGGGAACCTGGGCGACAGCACCGATGTCGCGTAGGGCGGTGTCACGTCTTCGTCCACTGGCGGGAGAGGCACGAACGCCGTGCTACTCGGCGCGCAGGAGTGTCGCGGTCGACAGGCGGCGCGCGCGTCGCGCGGGCAGCAGCGCCGCGAGATTGGCAAGGGCCACCGCACCGAGCGCGATCGCGACGAGCGCGACGGTCGGGATCGTAGGGTCGGGGAGCGCTCCGATGCGGCCGACGAAAGTGTGGAAGAGCCGCGCGCCCGCGAGCACGCCGAGCGGCAATCCGATGACGAGGGGCACCACCGTGAGCAGCGTCGCCTGAGAGTGCATTACCCGCGTGATCCACTGCCGGTTCGCGCCGAGGCTCTTCATGATCGCGACGTCGACACGACGGCTCCGGATCGACATGTTGAGCGCGTGGAGCATCGTCATCAACGCGAGCACGCCGAGGAGCACGGCGAGCGCGGTGGGGACGCGTCGGACGCGCTTCACGTTGGAGATGACCGACGGAAGGCCCTCGCCGCCAGCTGGTGGGGTCTGGATGCCGATGCGGCCAGCAAGACGTTGCACGGCGGCAGATCCTGCGCCGGCGCGTATCGCGATCGCGGCGACATTGGTGTCGGACGCGCCATTTATGCGTGTGAAGCCGGCCGGGGTGACGATGCCGCCCTGGCCGACGCCGTCGACTCCGCCCACACCGGGCACGATGCCGATCCCGACCACATGGAGCGTGGCAGCACCCTTCGCGCCGCGCAGGCGGAGCTCGTCACCGGTGTGCCGTCGCAGACTGTCGGCGCTGAGGCGCCCGAGCATGATCTCGTCGGACGTGCTGGGAAGCCGTCCGGAGAGTCGCCGCGGCGCGAGATTGCCTTTGACCAGTTCGACGCCGACGAGGCCAAGGCTCGCGGTCGAGCCCACGACGCGTCCAGAACCTTCGGAGAGGACCATCATCCCCGCGACGTCGGGATCCGACGCGAGAGCGGCGCGCAGCTGAGCGGGGGTGTGGTCGGAACCGTCGTTGCCGAGCGCGAGGGTGTAGTTGCGTCCGAAGCGCGCCCGGTCGGTTACGAGGCGATTGAGGCTCGCGGCGAACGTGGCCGAGCCCGCGACGAGGGTGATGGTCGCCGCGAGCGCGGCGACCGTGCCGTATGCCGGGCGGTGGCGGTTACCGCGTGTCAGCGCGAAGCGGGCACCGATCGCGGCGGCGGTAGCCGGCACGCGGCTCAGCAACCCGCGTGCGCGTCGCGACGCGCCCAGCCGCGTCGACGCGCGTTCCTCGTAGCTGACCGCGTTCGTCACCCAGACGAGGACACCGAGCAGGAGCAGGCCCGCACCACCCGCGAGCGCGACCAGATCGACACTCGGTCCAGTGCGCGGTTCGAGCGCTCGTGCAAACCCGTTTGGAAACGCGCCGGACGGGACAACGGCCAACGCGGCGCCGACCACCAGGCCGGCCAGCGCCGGCAGCGTCGCCACCAACAGGCTCTCGATCTCCCGCTGGCGGCGCGTGAACCCAACTGCCAGAAGCGCGTTGCGCTCGTGATCGGCGCGCTGCACGTGCCGCGTCAGGAGCTGGCCCAGCGCGACGAGCGCGGCGACTCCGATCACCGCGGCCAGCACCCACAGTCCGGTCGCTTGCGCCTCGACCGCGTTGCGGATGTCGCCCCCAACGACCACTCCGGGATCGAGTGAGAGTGCCGCGCGATTGGGAAGCGTGTCGAGCTCGCGGCGGAAATCCGACGCGGAGAAGCCGGGGCGCAAACGAACCTGCATCTGGATCGCGACGAACCCGACGTCTTCGCGCAGCAGCGCCTTCGGGAAGATGGCCACCGTGGAATCGGTATTGATCTCGTCGGGCGAAGCGATGACGCCCACCAGCGTGGCGTCGAAAGCCGCTCCCTCGGGCTTCCCCCCGAAGCCCTGACCGCTCGCGATCTGCGCGCGCGAGATGCTCCGAAACTTAAATCGATCGCCGACGCCTGCGCCCGTCGCCTTCGTGAACGACCCATCGGCGACGAACTCATGCGAATCGTTCGGGTTGGGCTCGCGCCCGGCGACCAGGTGCGACGTCAAGGGTCGCTCCCCGGCAAAGGTGATCAGGCCTTCTGGCACGTTGTGCTGCGCGCTCTCAAAGCCCCCGAACACGAACGTGTACGCGCCGACCTCCTTCACCCCCGGCAAGGCCGCGATCCGATCGGTCAGCGGTAGGCCGGACCTCTGCTCGACCAGCCCGTCCACCTTCCCGCCCATGCTCGCCGTGTAGCGGTCGGGCGCCGACGCGGTGCGACGCGCCCCGGCGGCGACGGTCAGGACCATCACGGTGACGACCGCGACCGCGCACGCCGTCCAGACGGTTGGCCCCACGTGCCGCCGTACGCGGCTTCCCACCCGCATCCAAACGGCGCGCACGACATCATCAATTACCAGGCGGCAGCGGGCTGCCGTCCACCCAGATGGCTCGCCCGTCTTCTTCGTGGCAGCACCCCTAGATCTTCCGGGTAACGGGTCGAGGTGACAGTTGGACCCTGCTGGTGGTGGTCATGCGGGTCGGTTGTCGCGGTGGGTGTCGAGGACTTGGCGTGGGGGTGCGGCCGCGCATGAAGCCGTGAGCTGGCCTCGAGCGGTCCTCACGCGTCGGCCTGCATGGTCGGGAATCGTGCGTAGAGGAGAGCGCGGTTGTAGCGCTGCAGCATGACCGGGTAGCCGTTCATGAGCACATCGAACAGCAACGTCAGGCCAGCTGCCAGCCACCACCCGCGAGCCACCGCGTTGATCACGACCCCGAGCGTCGCGACGAGCAGGACGAGGTGGCTCGCCTCGGCATCCTTCATCCTCTGTTCGAGTTCTGCGAGGCGCTGGTGCGACCGTTCCGTCGGCAAGTGCAGCCCGGGGTTGAACACCGCAAGCGGGCCACGTCGCAGCAACCCCTTCACGAGCCTCACTCCAAGAAGCTCGTACAGCTGTGGGTCACGCTCGAAGTCGCGTAGCTCGTGGTACTGCCGCGGCAGCCGCGGCTGGATGATTCGACTCACGGTTCCGAGCCATGTCATCGGCGCCCACACGACCAGGAACGCGAAGGCGGCACTCGTCGCTCCTAGCAGGCGCACGCCGAACAGCAGCACCGCCGCTGTGACAACCGTCGCGCCGGCGACGAAGAGGCTCTTGCCCATGATGCGATCATCGACGTTCGTCGTGCCCGACGCTAGGGACGTACTACCTCAGCCTCTGCGGAGCATCGACGACGGCCACCGGGTCGCGGAGCCGCGTTTCAGGGCAGTCGCGCCCGCGGGCCGCCGCCGGCGCGCCGGGAGGCGTGGGCGGCTGTGCTCCGCGTCGCCATGCCGTGGTTCGCGCTCGACGTGCCGGCAATCGGTGCGGCAGGTGAGAGTTTTCTGCGACGCTTGGTCGGTGCTCACTGATCGCCTTGAGCTCCGTCTTCCACGGGAGTCCGATCGGCAACGATTCGTCGACCTCTTCTGCAACCAGGCCTTCATGGAGTTCTCCGGCGGGGTCCTGGACCTGGTCGGCGCTGATCGACGCTTCGACGAGATGCTGGTCCGAGCGGCAGACATATCCTTCGCGAAGCAGCCGATCATCGAGCGCGCGGCCGGGACGATCGTCGGGTACGCCGGTGTCAACACCTTCGAGTTCGAGGGCCGGGTGCGGTTTGAGTTTGGTTGGCGGCTCCTTCCCGAGGCCCGAGGATGCGGCTATGCGACGGAGGCGGCACGAGCGGTGCTGGGGATCGCGAAGCGCACGTTCGAGGGTGAGATCTTGGCGATGATCGATCCGACCAACGTCGCGTCACAGAACGTCGCCCGAAAGGTCGGGTTCAGCTTCTGGAAGGAGGCTGTCGTCGACGGCAACCTCGATCGCCTGTACCGGCTGCAGGTGCCGGGCGACCTTGCGCCCGGCCAGTAGAGCTTCGTCCGGCACAGGTGCCGGGCTCGGGCACGTGCCGCTCGGAGCCGGCGTTCTGGGGCGGCGGCGGCCCGGACATGGGATGTGCGTTCTGGAGCAGTCAGGGCGCGCACGGTTGAGGGCGGATGCTCGGCGGCATGAATCGGCGCCATGCAGCAGCGGACCGCCGACGCTGCTTTGCTCGCGTT
>JBBRXX010000096.1:0-4815 GCA_038238245.1 Acidimicrobiia bacterium | reverse complement strand
GCGACGGCGATCTCGTCGCGCAACACCTCACGCTGCACGGGATCCATCGGGCTTCCACGATGCCGCTGCTCGCCGACACGCCGGTCTCGGGACGCCCGGCGGCGTGGACATTCATTCACATCTGGCGGATCGCCGACGGGATGATCGTCGAACACTGGGCTTGCCGCGACGACACGGGCCTCCTCGAACACGTGACCGCCTGATCGGGTAGTGACTCATTTTGATCGGGCCATGGTCGCTCACCCAAGTCGCAGAACCGCTGCGTAGCCTGCTCGGATGCGTCTGACCGTCGAGTTGCCCCTGCGGGCGAACCGCTCGGAGGTCTGGGCGGCGCTGTCCACCGTAGGTGGCATGAACCGCGAGCTTTCGCCGTTCGTCCGGATGACCGACCCGACACACGGTGCGCACTTCGACGCCGAACCGTGGCGGGTAGGCGCTCCAGTCGTTTGGCAGCTGCTCTTCGGAGTCATCCCGATCGACCGCCACCGAATTGAAGTGATCGCGCTGCCTGACGGGCGTGGCTTCTGTGAGTCCTCGTCCAGTTGGTGGCACCGCGTCTGGAGGCACGAACGCGCTCTGCTGGACGATCCCGGTGGCTGCGTCGTGCGTGACTCGGTGGAGATCGAACCACGACTCCGCGTGTCCGATCCGATCATCGGGTGGTCCGTTCGCTGGATGTTCCGCCGGCGCCACAGGAATTTGCATCGCCGATTTGGATGACGATTTCGAACTGAGCCACCGTCTCGCAGCACGTACTTCCCGGCGGCGACACCCACCCGGAGCTGGGAGTAGTGCGCCACTCCCAGTGCACGCGCTTCGGCCAGTTCGGTTCCGCGCGGGAGACCTTCCGGTGTACTCCATCCACAGCAGATGAGCCGGCGCCGCGTCGTACGCACGTACTTGTCGGCTTGCGTTTCGTTTCCGCGCACCTACACCTCGATCTACGAACGGGTGAGGCGCGCGTACTCGGCGGTGAGTTCGACGCGGGTCGTCACGTCGAGTTTGGTGAAGATGCGGCGAAGACGACCGTCGACGGTGAATCGGGATGTGCTCAGCCGGTCCGCGACCTCGGCGTTGGTGAGGCCTTGGGCGACGAGGGTCGCGACTTCGCGCTCCGCCGGGGTCAATGCGTCCCATCCGTAGCCGTAGTTGCCCCGCCGCTCGGCGCGCCGCACCGCTGATTGCAGCGCGCCGCCCGCGACGCGCTCGTCGATGAAGGCTCGTACTGCTTCGAGGATGGCATCGTCGTTTCCGAGGAAGTAGGTGTGCTCCTGGCCGGGCAACTCGACGTATGTCGCGTCGGGAATGTGTCCGGCGAGATACCGACCATGTTCGATGGTGGCGCCGGGGTCATCTCGTCGATGAACGACGAGCGTTGGGACAGCGAGGTGAGGAAGCAGTGAGCGCACGTCGTAGCGGAACGCGGCGCGAGTCATCGTCTCCACGTCCCCCGGTGAGGCGGTGTGCCGCTCGAGCCGGGCTGCCCATTCGCGGTACCGCACGTTGCCGGCCATCGACGGTCCTTCCGCTTCGACGGAGGCACCGGTGCCCCACATCGCCACCGCCCGCTGGATCCAACCATCGACGTCATCGGGAACGATCCCGATCTCGTAGCCGGGCGCCGTGGTGAGCCTCGGCGCGGAGGCGAGGAGCACGATCGCGCTCGTGCGCTCCGGATGATCGAACGCGTATTGCACCGCAGTCGTGCCGCCCAGCGACGCGCCGATCACCACCGCGCGTTCGCTTCCCGTCGCATCGAGCACCGCGTGCACATCGAGCGCGAGGCGGGACAGATCGAGGTCTTCGAACGTCGCGGCCGAATGGTCGGACAGCCCGCTCCCCCGGCGATCGAAGAGGATGACGCGGGCGCCGGTCGCCAGTCGCGTGATGAAGTGCTCGAAGGCAGGTTCCTCCCAGGCGATCTCGAGCTGACTGATCAGCGGTGAGGCGAACACGATCGAGGTCGGTCCGTCGCCGACCGTCGAGTACGCGATCGCCACGCCGTCATCGGTTCGGGCGTAGCGAACGGCCGGGCGCAGCACGGTCAAAGACCGTACTGACAATTCCGTACGCGATCGCGTCTCGCGCCAAATCGGCGGATGTCGTAGCACTATGACCGTTGGCCCCTACCGATCGGAGACTCCGATGAGAAGGCTCGTGCATGCCATCTACGTGTCCCTCGACGGCGTCGTCGCGGAGCCCGCGTGGACAGGCCCGTTCTTCAACGACGAACTCGCGGCCCTACAGCACCAACTCTTGTTCGCCAGCGACGCGCTCGTGCTCGGACGGGTCACCTACGAAGGCTTCGCGGCGGCGTGGCCGACGATGACCCACGAGGGCGACTTCGCCGTGCGGATGAACACCATGCCCAAGCACGTGGCGTCGCGCACGCTGACGTCCACGACGTGGAACGCCGAACTGCTGCCCGACGACCCCGTCGCCGCGGTTGCCGATCTGAAGCAAGCATCGGGCGGTGACCTGTTGCTCTACGGCAGTCCCACGTTCGCCGACACACTCACCGTGGCCGGACTCGTCGATGAGTACCGCATCATGCTGTTCCCGACGGTTGTAGGTTCGGGCGCTCGGCTGTTCGCGGGCGTGTCCAATACCGCGTTCGCTCTCGAGGGCTTCATCACGACGAGCACGGGTGTGGCCGTCCTCACCTACCTTCGATCAGACGCGAGCTGACCCGACCGTGGCAACCATCGAGCTGTCACAGCTGCGGGCTTGGTACGACGAGCGCGGCGATGGCGAACCGTTAGTGTTGCTCCACGGCGGCGCGGTCGATGCCCGCTTCTTCGATCCGAACATCGATGCGCTGGCGGCGCGGTTCCACGTCGTGGCTCCGGATCTGCGGGGCCACGGTCACACCCCCGACGTCGACGGTCCGTTCACGTACGAGTCCCTCGCCCAGGACGCGGTCGAGTTCATCGAGGCAGTCGTCGACGGTCCCGCGCACCTCGTCGGCCACAGCATCGGCGGTGGCGTGGCACTGCATGTGGCGCTACGGCGTCCCGACCTCGTGCTCGGTCTCGTGCTGATCAGCGCCGCGTTTCACCACAGCGGTCAGATCGCGGTCGACGAGATCGACGTCGACCAGGTGGTCGCCGCCTTTGGCGCGTCGTACGGCGAGGTCTCGCCTGACGGCGAGGACCACTACGGCGTGGTCGTCACGAAGGAGATCGAGATGGATCAGCGCGAACCGACGCTCGAGGCTTCCGATCTCGCCGGCGTCACGGCACGCACGCTGATCATGGCCGGCGACGACGACCTCATCACCCTCGAACACACAATTGCGCTGTACCGCGGCATCACGGACGCCGAACTCGCCATTATCCCGGGCACCTCCCACTTCCTCACGCAGGAGAAACCAGACGTGACCACCAGGATGGTCGTCGACTTCCTCGGCACCGAGCCGGTCACGCCGATCGCACGCGTGCATCGCTCTCACCACTCCTCGTAGCCGTGCGCTCCGTGGACGAAGTCGTCCACGCCGCGACCATCTGCACCACCACCGCTCGCATCAACCGGGCCTCAGCTGTTCGACCAGACCCATGTCGTCGCGCAGGCCCAGTGCTCCACGACCATTCCGTCCGCGACCCGCCAGATGTGGATGAACGTCCACGTCACGGGCCGGCCCGATACCGGCACGCCGTCGAGGAGCGGCATCGTCGAGCCTCTGTGCGTGCCGTGCACCGTGAGGTGCTGCACCACGAGATCGCCGTCGGCGACGAGGTGCTGCTGCTCGAAGGAGATCGGACCGAGGTCGTGCTCGATCGTATGCAAAATCAGCCGGAGGCCCTCTCGACCCTGCGGGCCGGCGGCGTGGTTCTCCATGTCCTCCGCGACGTTGCCGCTCGCTCACGAGACCGATGAATGACAGCCGCTCGATTCGTCAACAACAGGACAAGGCGCGACGGCTCTTGCGCAGGAAGGAACGATGCGATGACGACGACGCTTACCGTCGATCTGTTCATCTCGGCCGACGGGTTCGCGGGATCCGATGGCCTACCGGGCTACTTCGGCTACCTCGGGCCCGACCTCGAGGCGTGGATCGCCGACTCAGCGGCACCGACAGTGTCCATCATGGGGCGCCGCACCTACGAGATGCTGGCCTCGCTGCCCGAGGAGCATCGCGACGAGGGCTGGGACCAGATGGCCCAACTCGAGACGGTCGTGTTCTCCCACACCCTGGAACGGGCCGACTGGCCCAACGCCAGGATCTGCCGTGACGACCTGGCTGCGGAGGTCCGGCGGCTGAAGGCCGAGGCCGACCTGCCACTACGCACCGTCGGAAGCCTCTCGGTCGCTCGGCAGCTCATCAGCGCTGGCATGGTGGACCGGCTCCGCCTCATGACCTTCCCCCTGTTCGCCGGTCCCGACGGCCGCGAACCGGCCTTCACGGACGTGGCGTCAACCGACCTGGACCTCGTCGACCACCACGTCCTCGACGGCCGCGTGCTCCTCGTCGAGTACCGACCGACCGGGCGGGACATCCCGCGCGCCTGACCCAACCGGTCCATCGACCCAACGAAGGCCTTGCGTAGCAGTCCTGGTGACACGCGCGGCGCGCTCGTCGCGAGACGCCACGCAAATGAGCGCCTCACCACCCGAGCGTTCGACCCCTCTCGCGACGTTGACTCAATAGTCGTATTCGTAGTGCCGCCGTAGCCACGGTCGCCGCTCGCTGGCCGCGGATTTGGAACGATGCTATTGCCGCATTGTCGAGCCGGCCTCGACATGCTCAGCCAGATTCGCAAGTGAGGAGGCGAGCCCAGTGGCATGGTCCTCAGCTGAGATGCCATCGGGGACGTG
>JBBRXX010000095.1:0-5312 GCA_038238245.1 Acidimicrobiia bacterium | reverse complement strand
CGGCGGCAGCGCGTATACGCACGAACCTTGAACTTCGGCTTGCGCTGTGATTTCAGAACGAGAGCCTTCTTGGCCATTGATTCACCCCTGCCCGTCACGTCGGAACGGGAATCCCAACGCGCGCAGCAGCGCGCGTCCTTGATCGTCGGTCCTTGCGGTGTTCACGATCGTCACGTTCATTCCTCGAACGGTGTCGATCCGGTCGTAGTCGATCTCCGGGAACACGAGCTGTTCGGTGAGGCCGAACGTGTAGTTCCCGTGACCGTCGAATTGGTTCGGTGGCATCCCGCGGAAGTCACGGATGCGAGGAATCGCGAGGCTGACGAGCCGGTCGTAGAACTCCCACATCCGATCGCCGCGCATCGTCGCCATGGCGCCGATCTCGTTGCCTTCACGCAGCTTGAACGTCGCGATCGACTTCTTCGCCTTGCGCACGCTCGGCTTCTGACCAGTGATGATCGTGAGATCGGTCACCGCGCCGTCGAGCAGCGACCGCTGCTGCGTCGCGCGACCGACACCCATGTTCACGACGATCTTGACGAGCCTCGGCACTTCCATGACGTTCGCAAGCTCGAGCTCGCTCTGGAGCTGTCCTTTGATCTCGCTGTCGAAACGGGTCTTGAGACGCGGGCGCTCCGTGGTCTTGGCGGCCATCAGACGTCCGTCCCGCACTTGCGGCAGATGCGACGCTTGGTGCCGTCGTCGGCAACGTGGTAGCCGACGCGGGTCCGACCACAGTCCTTGCACCACATGGCAACGTTCGACACGTGGATCGGCATCTCCTTGTCGATGATGCCACCCTGCATCACCTGGCCACGCGGTTTGGTATGGCGCTTCACCATGTTGATGCCGTCGACGATCACCTTGTCCGAGCTCGGGATGACTCGAGAAATCGTGCCGCGCCGGCCGAGATCCTTGCCGGACAAGACCACGACCTCGTCGCCCTTCTTCAGCTTCATGCGTCCCATCTTGTTAGAGCACCTCCGGCGCGAGCGAGACGATCCGCATGAAGCGGCGATCGCGAAGCTCGCGCCCTACCGGACCGAAGATGCGCGTTCCTCTCGGCTGCATCTGGTCGTTGATCAACACGGCCGCGTTCTCGTCGAAGCGGATGTAGCTCCCGTCCTGGCGGCGCTTCTCCTTCTTCGTACGCACGACGACGCACTTCACCACGTCGCCCTTCTTCACCGACGCACCGGGGACCGCGTCCTTCACCGTGGCGACGAAGATGTCGCCGATGCTTGCGTAGCGACGGCGCGTGCCACCGAGCACCTTGATGCACAGCACCTCGCGCGCCCCGGAATTGTCAGCGACCCTGAGTCGTGACTCTTGCTGTATCACCGCGCCCTCTCAAGCACTTCAACGACGCGCCAGCGCTTCTGCTTCGACAACGGGCGCGTCTCGGCGATGCGCACGCGGTCGCCTTCGCGCACGTCGTTGGCCTCGTCGTGCGCGTACAGCCGGGTCGTGCGCTGCAACGTCTTCTGGTAGCGCCGGTGACGGACGCGGTCGATGACGGCGACGACGACGGTCTTGTCCATCTTCGCCGACACCGCGATGCCCTCACGTACTTTGCGAGGGTTCGGCCGCTTCCCCGCGGTCTCGTCGGACGTCTCACCGTCAGCCATCACGCCTCCCTCGACTGCGCTTCGTGCGCCGCGATCTCGCGCTCACGCATCAGCGTCTGAATGCGCGCGATCTCACGCTTGTAGCTCGCGATCTCCGTGGTGCTGTCGAGCTGGCCGGTCGCCAGGTCGAGCCGGCGCTTCCACAGCTCCTGCTTCGCTTCCGACAGGCGGTCGGCAAGCGTGTCGTCGGTGAGGTCCCGAAGCTCCGTCGCCTTGGTCACGCTTCCTCCTCACGCATCACGAAGCGCGCCTTGATCGGCAGCTTGTGAATCGCGAGTCGCATGGCCTCGCGCGCGACCGCTTCGGGAACACCGGAGAGCTCGAACAGCACGCGTCCCGGCTTGACCACGGCCACCCACTTCTCGGGGTTGCCCTTGCCGGAGCCCATCCGCGTCTCCGCGGGCTTCTGCGTGACCGGCTTGTCGGGAAAGATGTTGATCCACACCTTGCCGCCGCGCTTGATGTGGCGTGTCATCGCGATTCGGGCGGCTTCGATCTGCCGGTTCGTGAGCCAGCCCGGTTCGAGCGCCTGAATGCCGTAGTCGCCGAACGCGAGTCGCGTGCCACCCTTGGCCAAGCCCGTGAGCCGGCCTCGTTGTTGCTTGCGATGACGAACTTTCCGGGGCATCAACATCGTCGGTGATCCCTACTCGTCGTCGCCGCGGAAGTGCGGGGTCTCGTGCTGCTGACGGATGCGGCGGTTGATGTCCTCTTCTTCTTGGAGCAGACGCTCGAGCTCAGGATCGGCCTCGCCGAGGAGCGGCTTGGCCGGGGCCTCTTCATCGGTGCCCTCGGCGGTCTCGGCAACCGCCGGCGTCTCGCCGGGCGTACCTTCCTCGGGCTTGCGCCGTCGGCCGCCACCGGCACTGACCACGCGCCGGCCGGTCGTCTGACCCGCCGTCTCGCCGACGGCCATGGCCGCCTCCCGCGCGATCTTGTCCTCGACCGCGCTCTTGTACGGCAGGATCTCGCCCTTGTAGATCCACACCTTCACGCCGATGCGGCCGAATGTCGTGCGCGCCTCGGCGAGCCCGTAGTCGACGTCGGCGCGCAGCGTGTGGAGCGGGACACGACCCTCTCGGTACCACTCCTTGCGGCTCATCTCGGCACCACCCAAGCGCCCGCTGCACTGCACGCGCACGCCCTGGGCGCCCGCCTTCATCGCGGTCTGCACGGCCCGCTTCATCGCGCGCCGGAACGACACCCGGCCGGCAAGCTGGTCGGCGACGCCCTGCGCGAGCAACATCGCGTCGATCTCGGGCTGCTTGATCTCTTGGATGTTGAACTGGATCTTCGGGTTGCCGCTGATCTTCCGCAGTCCTTCGCGCAGGCGCTCGGCCTCCGCGCCGCGCCGGCCGATCACGATGCCCGGGCGCGCGGTGTACACGTCGATGCGCAACCGGTCCCCGGTGCGCTCGATCTCGATCCGGCTCACCGCCGCGCGCTCGAGCTGGCGCCGCAGGTAATCGCGGATCTTCCAGTCCTCGATCAGCTGTTCGCGGTATTCCTTCTTGCCGGCGATCCAGCGCGACTTCCAGTCGGTCGTGATCCCGAGGCGGAACCCGTACGGGTTGACTTTTTGCCCCATTACTCGTCCATGCTTTCCGGTTCGTCTTCGGCACGTTCTTCGGTCGACGCTGCGCTCCGCTCCCCTACGGTCGCTTCGCTGTCGCCTCCCTCTTCACGGGTCGACTCCGCGCTCCGCTCCCCTACGGTCGCTTCGCTGTCGCCTCCCTCTTCACGGGTCGACTCCGCGCTCCGCTCCCCTACGGTCGCTTCGCTGTCGTCTCCCTCTTCACGGGTCGACTCCGCGCTCCGCTCCCCTACGGTCGCTTCGCTGTCGTCTCCCGCGGCTTCGAGCTCGGCGTCGAGTTGGTCGGTCGCCGCCTCGCCCTTGGCTGCCGCCATTTCCTCTTCGGCAATCGACGCTTCTTCGATGTCGCTTGTCGTCTCTTGCGCTTCCGGTTCGTCCTCTTGCACCTGACGCGAGCGGCGCACGCGCTCGGCGCGCCGGCGTTGGGCGACGGCCGCGCCCCGACCGGTTGCCTCGTCGCGGCGGCGGCGCTCTTCGAGCTCGTCGACGGCGAAGCGGTCGAGGATGATCGTGACGTGCGAGGTGCGCTTGCGGATGCGGAAGTAGCGGCCCCGGGCGCGGGGTTGGCCCCACTTCCGTGTCGGTCCTTCGTCGGCCCACGCACGCGCGACAAACAACTCTTCGGCCTCGAGGCTCAGATTGTGCTCCGCGTTCGCGACGGCAGAGCCCAACAGCTTCAGCACGTCGTCGGCGGCGTCCTTCTGGCACAGCTGCAGGATGCGTTCGGCGTCCTCGACCGGGAGGCCGCGCACGAGCGCGAGGACCTGACGGATCTTGTACGGCGAGGTGTGCAGGTAGCGGACGGTCGCGCGGGCGGCGGTCGGGGTCTCGGTCGTTGCCATCAGCGCCTGCTTCCCCGTTCCTGGCCGGCGTGATACCGGAACGTGCGGGTCGGCGCGAACTCGCCCAGCTTGTGCCCGACCATCGATTCGGTCACGTACACCGGTACGTGCTTGCGTCCGTCGTGCACCGCGAGCGTGTGGCCGACCATGTCCGGGGTGACCGTGCTTCGACGCGACCACGTCTTGATGACCTTGCGGTCGCCCGCCGCGTTCATCGCATCCACCTTGTCGCGGAGGTGGTCGTCGACGAACGGACCCTTCTTCAGACTGCGCGGCATCTACATGGCTCCTTCGCTGCGCCATCCCTGGCTCCGCTGCATCCGCACACTGCGATTACCTCCGTGCGCCGCGGGTACGCCGGCGGCGGATGATGAGCTTGTCGCTCGACTTGCCCTTCTTGCGCGTGCGCCCCTCGGGCTTGCCCCACGGCGACACGGGGTGCCGGCCGCCGGAGCTCTTGCCCTCGCCGCCGCCGAGCGGATGGTCGACGGGGTTCATCGCCACGCCACGCGTATGGGGCCGCTTGCCCTGCCAGCGGGCGCGGCCCGCCTTGCCGATCGAGACGAGGCCCGCTTCGCTGTTGCCCACCGAGCCGACGGTGGCCCGGCAGTCGATCGGCACGCGACGCATCTCGGTGGACGGAAGACGCAGTGTCGCGAAGACACCTTCCTTGGCGATCAGCTGGATGGCCGCACCGGCGCCGCGCGCCAGCTTGGCGCCGGCACCCGGCTTCAGCTCGACGTTGTGCACGGTCGTGCCGACCGGGATGTACCGCAGCGGAAGCGCGTTGCCGACACGGATCTCCGAGCCCTGGCCGCTCTGCACCATGTCGCCGACGACGAGACCCTCGGGGGCGATGATGTAGCGCTTCTCGCCGTCGAGGTAGTGCAACAGCGCGATGCGCGCGTTGCGATTCGGGTCGTACTCGATCCCCGCGACCTTCGCCGGAACCCCGTCCTTGTTGCGGCGGAAGTCGATGATGCGGTAGCGCTGCTTGTGACCGCCACCCCGGTGGCGCGACGTCATGCGTCCGTAGGAGTTGCGTCCCCCGGTCTTCGGCTTCGGCTTGGTCAGGCGCTTCTCGGGCTTGTCCCTGGTGATCTCGGCGAAGTCGGACGACGTCTGGAACCGGCGTCCGGCACTCGTCGGCTTGCGCTTGCGGATGGGCATGCCGTCAGCTCCCGAAGATGTCGATGCGGTCCTCGCCGGCGGCGAGGGTGACGATCGCCCGCTTCTGGCGCGCCGGCG
>JBBRXX010000094.1:0-5650 GCA_038238245.1 Acidimicrobiia bacterium | reverse complement strand
GATGCCGCCCACCGCGAACACGACGACGCCGGCAAGGATGCCGAGGATCGCGATCACGACGAGAAGTTCGATAAGGGTGAAGCCGCGCTCCACCAGGTTCTTGTCTTCCATGTTCATGCGCTCCCGCACTGGTGCTCCTAGGTTTTTGATCCTGCAGAACTTGATTCCTGGATTTCTGACGAGCGAAGAATCGCTGCGCCTAGCGGCGCTGTGAGCAACGCTCATGTCAGCCGGCCCTTCGATGCGTGCAGAGCACGTATGGATAGGGTCCGAAGGTGACGCCCGTGGTACTGCCCGCCGCGGTCACGTCGACTCTGAACTGGTTCGCACACGGTCCGGTGGATGGCACCGACGGCGTGATGCTCGTGATCGTCCGTGCGATGGTCACGCTCGACGACGCCGACGAAGCGCCGACCGGGCAGCTGACGCGTCGCAGCTGGTTCGACTGAAGTGTGTACCCGACCGTCGTATCCGCGCTGGTCCCGGTCGGGTTCTTGAGAATGTCCATCGCAAACACGACCGCCGTCCCACACGCGGTGCCGGCGGTGATCGACGGATTTGGGTTGCGGGTACATGTAGGGCCGTCGACGATGGTCGGGTTGCACGCCGCTGCAACGTCCTTCACGAGATAATTCGCGAGAAGCTGCTCGCTGTTGCTCTGGTCCAGGCTCGTCTGATTCTGCGTGGTCGTTCGAATGCCGACGAAGAGCGCCATCGCGAGCACGGTTCCAAGGAACCCCAGGATCACGACGCTCACCAACAACTCGACGAGCGTGAGTCCTGCTTCCGGGTGAGGTGACCGCTTCATCAGCTCGGGTTCCGTTTCGTGAACTTCACCGTCGACTGTTGCGTCCTGTTGCCGAGCGTGTGCTGGATGGTGACAGTGATCAGCTGCACCCCATTGGCGTTGTAGGTCGCGCACGAGGGGTCGAATGTCGCTGCGTTGTTGCCCTTCCAATACGTAACCGTCGGGCCTGACGCGAACGAGTAACTGCTCGAACCCGCTGCGGGCGGCAGTGTCACGCTGCTGTAAGGGCCCGCCGAGCAGCCGGCATATGTGATCTGTGTGGAAGACACCTGTTCGACGTACTGACGCACGACCGCGTCGAGATCGGCGTTGGAGCGTTGCGACGCACTGACCTTGAAGAAGGTCGCAAGGCCCGAGAACACCGCGACGAATACGATGCTCATGATCGCGATTGCGAGAATCAGCTCGACGAGCGTGAATCCCTCTTGGTGCCGGCGAGACATCTGTATTCCTCAGTTGAGATTCTGGAGCGCGGGACTGTTGTAGATGCCGTACATCGCTTGCACGAGCGCGACCGCGACGAATCCGACGATCAAGCCCATGAAGACGATGACCGCCGGCTCGAACAGCGTCGTGAGACGCTTGAGCTTGTAGTCCAGCTCGCGTGCGTAGTAGTGCGCGGCGTTCTCGAGCTGCTGGTCGAGCGTGCCCGTGTCCTCGCCGACGCGCATCATCTGGATGGCCGCGTCCGGGAAGAGCCCGGTGTCGCCGATCGGATCGGCGAGGCCTTCACCTTCCATCATCCGCTCTTGCGCCGTGTGCATACCGGCTTCGAACACCGTGTTGTTCGCGCCGACGATCGCCGCTGCCATCGCGTCGGGGAGCGGGACCGCAGCCTTCGACATCGCGGCCAGGATGCGACAGATCCGCTCGACCACCGAATAGAGCACAACTCCTTGGACGATCGGAATCCGGAGCAGAACCCGGTCGCGTATGCGACGACCGCGTGCGCTCTTGACGAGCCAGACGATGCCCAGCACAAATGCGAGCGCTCCCGAGATGGGGACGAACCAGAAGTCCTTCATGAAGTTCGCCAGGCTGATCAGCATCCGTGTCGAGAGCGGCAGGTCTGCGCCGAGACCCTTGAAGAAGTCGGCGAACTTCGGGAGGACGTAGATCGTCAGGATCATGACCACGACGATGGCCATCACGAGCACGACCGACGGGTACATGAGCGACGACTTGATCTTGCTTCGCGTCTCGAAATCGCGCTCCATGTACTCCGACAGCTGATCCAGTGCCGTGTCCAAGCGGCCGGTCAGCTCGGCTGATCGGATGATGCCCAGGTAGTAGGGCGGCAGGATGTCTTTGTGAGGCGCCAGCGCATCCGAGAACTGGATGCCGGTCGCGATCTCCTCGCGCATCGTGAGGATGATCTCGCGCCACCGCTTACTGCGCGTCCCGCGGGAGATGACGTCGAGTCCGTCTGCAATCGGGATACCGGCCTTCACGAACGCGCCCAGCTGACGAGAGAAGTGCATGATCTCGGTCGGCTTGACGCGTTGCTTCGTGATGTTGATCTCGGAGAGGCGCCGGCGCGCCTTGTGCATCTGCTGCACCTCGAGATTGCGTTGCAGCAGCACGTCGCGTGCCGCGACTTCGCTGATCGTGTCGACCTCACCCTTGATTTCCACTCCGTTGTCGGAGAGGGCGATGTATTGGTATCGCGTCATCGTCAATGTCCGTTCGTTAGAGCACGTACACGGTTCGGAGAACTTCGCCGATCGTCGTCTCGTCTCGTTCCACGAGAGAAATGGCCTCTCTCCGGAGCGTGCGCATTCCCTCGGCGACTGCGGTCGCGCGCAAGTCTGCGAGTGATGCGTTGACGACGATCATTTCCTTCAAGGCGTCCGTCACGGGGAGCACCTCGTAGACGCCGATTCGCTCGTAGAAGCCCGTGTAGCCGCAGAGGCTGCAGCCGGCTCCGCGTACGAACCGTTCCTTGTCGATAGCGCCGCGCGACCGGAGATAGAAGGTGTGCTCCTCGGTCGTCGGCGTGTACGGCTCGACGCATTCGGGGCAGATCTTGCGTACGAGCCGCTGTCCGACGACGCCGAGCAACGACGAGGCGATGAGGAAGGGTTCGATGCCCATGTCCATGAAGCGGTGCAGGGCAGACGTTGCGTCGGTCGCGTGGAGCGACGACATCACGAAGTGACCCGTGAGTGCCGCCTGCACCGCGATGCGCGCGGTGTCGATGTCACGGATCTCGCCGACGAGGATCGCGTCGGGGTCCTGGCGCAGAATCGAGCGAAGTCCGTTGGCGAACGTGACGCCGGCCTGCTCGTTGATCCGGATCTGATTGATGTTCTCGAAGACGTACTCGACCGGATCTTCGATTGTCATGACGTTGCTCTCGTCGTTGTCGATCGCGGCGAGCGTCGCGTAGAGCGTCGTGGTCTTCCCCGACCCGGTCGGACCGGCGCAGATGACCATGCCGTACGGCGAGCGGATCAACTTCTCGTACCCCTCGAGTGTGCCGGCCGCCATCCCGAGCTCCGTGAGATTGAGGAATGCGCGCGTCTTGTCGAGCAGCCGCAGCACGCACTTCTCGCCGAAAACCGTCGAGGTCGTCGACACGCGGATGTCGAGATCGCGCTCGAAAACGGAGATCTCGAACTGGCCGTCCTGCGAGCGCCGGCGTTCGACGATGTTCATGTCCGCCATCACCTTGAGGCGGCTGACGAGCGGTACGGCCATCGAGGGCGGGAGCGACATGACTTCGTGCAAGGCGCCGTCGGTGCGGACACGGATGCGCACGCGGCTCTGCTGCGGCTCGATGTGTATGTCCGAGGCCCGGTCGTGCACGGCCCGCTCGAAGATGAGGTTGACGACACGCACGACGGGCGCGTTCTCGTCGACGGCGATCTGCTGTTGTGCACCTTCGGTCGCGCGCCGACGTTCTCCGAAGCGGTCCTCGAACTCACGGAGCGCGTCGCCGATCTGGCCGGTGTCGAGGTAGGCGTGATCGATCGCGCCCAAGACCTCGCTCGCCGGTGCGACGAGGAGGCGCACCGGCGCGTGGGCGTGTGCGATGAGCTCGGCCTTGAGCTCGTCGATCGTCGGGTCGCCGACCGCGAACTCGACGCGCCCGCCCTCACGCCGGATGCCGATCGCGCAGAGCCGGCGCGCGACCTCCGGTGAGAGCACATCGACCGCTGCACGGTCGGGACGAACGCGAGGAAGGTCGATGGTGCCGAGGTCGAGCTGCTCGGCCAATGCCGTCGCGAGCGACCGCTCGGCGAGCACTCCGCTCTCGAGAAGGATCTCACCCAGCCGTTGCCCGGTCGACGTCTGCGTCCACAGCGCGTCACTGAGCTGGTCCGCCGAGACTTCGCCCTGCTTGACGAGCACTTCTCCGAGAGGAAGGTGCGCCACCGGCGCCTCTTCCTCTACCTCGTCGGTCTTCGGTGGTGTCTTCCAACCGTTGTTCCGCGAGAGCCGCGACTCAACTTCAGCCGCGAACTCCTGCACGCCGTCCTTGCGCGATCCCAGACGAAACACGTCGCTACCTCACCTCTCGCAATCTCTTGCTTTGCTCGCCGACAGCGTCAAGTGATGTCGATGGCGCGGACAGCTGATACGCCCGCCTGCCGGGCTCGTGATGTTCAAGTCTTCGTCACGGTCGCTGTTGAGCCGGTGTAACTGGTGCCGCTTGCAGTAGCTGCCGCGAAGGTGTCGGAAGACCAGCTGCCGTTCTGAGTCCTGAAGGTGAACTGTTGCGTGGAGTCGGCGGCGCCAGTACTGCTGATCGTGAGCGTGACCGACGTGCCGGAAGTCGGCGCGGTGAATGCCCCACCACTTCCACCGCCACTGGCTGGCGTTGAAACGGTGACTGTGTGCCCAGCGCCAAGCGTGGTAACCGTGTTTCCGAGCGCGTCGGTCACGCTCACGTTCGCGGTGAAGTTTGCGTTGTTGCCTAGCCCAGTATCCGTGCACGTGAAGAGACAGGGCGACGAGAGTGTTCCGGCGCTAACGGCCACGTGGGTCCAGGCGAGACGAGTGGCGGTCCCAGCTGAAACCGTGATCGATGTATTGCCGACAATGCTTGTGGCGTTGTGGTCCGTCGCTGTCAAGCCGTTGGCTCCGGCAGCATTGAACGTCGCGGTCAGGGAGGTCGTTGCCACACCGCTGGTGTTGAACGTGACCGAGGCAGTCGGGTAACTCGGAACCGCTCCCGATGGGCTGGTATTCGCTCCTGTCCAGTCGATCGTCTTTGGTCCGGTGTAGCCGGTCGGCTGGTTCCCGTACTGATCGAGCGCCGCGAGCGACACCAGATTGAACGAACTACCCGCGGTCGGCGTTGACCCGGGGCCTGCGAGGCTGAAGTGGTGCGCCGTCGCCGGGTTGACGGTGACGGAGAGGCCGGTGCCGCTGTTGAGGGTGCCGTCGGTAACGGTGATGTTGGTCGCCTCGACCTTGTAGAGCTTCATGACGCCGTTGTTGGCGCCCGACACGGTCGATACACCGTTGGTGAACGTGATGGTTGTGGTCGTGCCGAAGTTCGTCACAACGCCCGTATTGTTGGAGACGGTTGGGTTGTTGGTGCCGATCGTGCTCGCGCCGGCGAAGGTCAGACTCTTGTCGCCGGTATACGCGGTAGCGGTATTACCGAATGCGTCCTTGGCGGTGATGGTCAGATTGTCCGCGGCACCGGCCGTGGGTGTAGCGGTGGCAGCGGCCACGAACAGGTTTGATGCCGTCGCCGGGTTGACGGTGAAGGATCCGGTTGTGCCGGTGATGGTGCTTTGGGTGGCGGTGAGGGTCGTGGACTGTGCGTTCACCAGCGTGATCGACGCAGTGCCGGCACCGGCGGTGAAGGTGACATTGGCCGGGTAGGTC
>JBBRXX010000093.1:0-5767 GCA_038238245.1 Acidimicrobiia bacterium | reverse complement strand
GGCGCGCCTAATCCGGATCGACCACTCATTCGTTGAGCGGGTGAGGATGTTCTGAGGTTGCCCCGTTGTTCGGGGACCGTTGGGTGTGTTGATCATGCCGCGGGCCGGTCGGGTCGGGTTGGTGGACAACTCGGGTACGTCGGCGAAGAGTGAGGGGTGTGACCTCGACGGATCCCGTCGCCGGTCGGGTTGACCTTGCGTGTGGGTGCCGAAAACTCGGCCGCGCCGCTGACCAGGCCGTTCGCGTTTCCCTGGCCGGTCAACTATCCGGTGCCACTTGAGCGGCGGGGATGTCACAAAAGGCGCGAATACTCAGCGCCATATTGGCCCCCGACCGCCGCGCCGTCTGTTGCATTGAGCATCTGCCGGCCTCGGCGACCGACGAGAACGTCGGCCCCGTCGGCACGCGTCGGACAGTTCGCGAAGAATGAGCGACGGAACCACCTCCCTCACGGCTACCAGAGACACAGCGCGTGTCCGTTTGCCCTCACGCGACGCGTCGAAAAAGCCCTGGTCGCGATCCGATCGAGTTTTCGGCACCCACACGCCGCGTGACCAACGAACCCGATCCACAACTCTTGACTATTTCTCCCGCGCAGCCGTAGGTTCGGCGCGCGCCGTAGTGGGGGGTCGCGATGCGGGGATGTCGAGCACGAGCGTTGGTTGTCGCGGCGGTGACTGTTGCGATGCTGGCACCGGTCGCTGCCTCGGCCGAACCAACGGCGGCCGCAACGACTCGGTACTACGTCGCGGTCGGCGATTCGCTCGCGGCGGGCTTCATGGTGGGCCCTGGCCACGGCTACGTCGACGACGTCTTTAACCTCGAGAAAACGAAGATTCCTCAACTCGAGCTGAAGAACTTCGCATGTCCAGGTGAGACCACCACGTCGATGATCAACGGCGGCGGCTTCTGCGGCTACCACTCAGGGAGTCAGCTCGGCGACGCGGAAGCGTTCATCGCCGGGCATCCCGGCCAGATCGCGTTCGTGACGATCGACATCGGCGCCAACGACGTGCTGTCGTGCTTCTTCAGCGTTCCGATTCCTACGGGCTGCGTGGCGGCGGGTATGCCGTCGGTGGAAGCGAACCTTGCGACGATCCTGGATGGGCTGCGAGGCGCAGGCGGGACTGAACCCATCGTCGGCCTCACGTACTACGACCCGTTCGTCCAGTACTGGTTGATGGGCGGCGACGGACCGGCGGCCGCGCACGAGTCGGTGAAGCAGATCAAGGTGTTGAACGTTGGGCTCACGCGGGTGTTGCGCAAACACAAGGACCTCGTGGCCAGCGGCGCCCACGCGTTCGACATCTCGAACTTCGGGCTCAGGGGAACGTGGAATGGCAACCGCGTGCCGGTGAACGTGCAGAACGCGTGCAACTGGACGTTCTTCTGCACCGAGTTCGACGTCCATCCCAACAACACGGGATACGGAATGCTCGCCGCCGCCGTCGAAGGGGTGATCGACCAGGCCTTGGCCCGGCACCACTAACCAGGCATGCGCACCAGCCGCGTTCGCTGCGCGTTACACCAAACTGAACAGATGTGCGAACGCGGTACCGCGATCTGAGCCGCATCCCTCCGATACTCGCACGCACTGCACCGCGGAGGCGCGCCATGAACGAGTGCACGATTGTGCAATCGTCGGGACAGCCGACCCCTCCCCGCCTCCGACTGATTGGGCGTGGCATAACCCGCACGGCACTGTTGCATTGGCGCAGCGTCGATTTCTGCGGTGAAGGTGACGGGATGTTCTCTCGCAGTCTCCGTCCGATGCCCAATGTCCCGATCTCGCGTTTGCCGGGTTCCGTTTCCCGCCCGAGATCATCGTCCTCGCCCTGCGCTGGTATCTGCGCTACGGACTCTCGTACCGAGACGTTGAGGAGCTCCTCCCGGAGCGCGGAAGCGAGGTCGATCACGTCACCGTGTACCGGTGGGTGCAACGATTCACTCCACTGCTCGCGGATGCCGCTCGGCCCTGTCGCCGTGCGATTGGTGATTGTTGGTTCGTTGACGAGACCTATGTGAAGGTCGGGGGGAGGTGGAGGTACGTGTACCGCGCCGTCGATCAACATGGTCAGATCATCGACGTGTACGTCTCGGCGAAGCGTGACGTTCGCGCCGCGCGACAGTTCTTCACGACCGCGCTCAACGCGCACGGTGCGCCTGTCGAGGTCGTAACGGACCGCGCTCCAGCGTTGCGCGCCGCGATTGATGACCTGATGCCGGCCGCGTTTCACAACACCGTCCAGTATGCGAACAATCGGATCGAGTGTGATCACGGCCGGCTCAAGGCGCGGCTGCGACCGATGCGCGGGCTCAAACGTGACAGCGCGGCCCGCGTCATCATGCGCGGCCACGCGCTGATGCAGAACATTCGCCGAAGGCATTACGAACTCGGCATCGATGCTCGTCCACGACGTCGTGTCGCGGCCGCGTTCACCGAGCTCGCCCGCACGATCTGAGTCCGCAAGGGACAGCGACTCGGCTCCGCGCTGCACGGTTCGACTCAACGCAACAGAGCCCTTCTCGGGGTTGCCCGTCCCGCCAGCGACGCCGACGGAACGGATCATCACCGAAGACCGCAAGATCATTCACCGCTGCAAGATCCCGGTTATCTGACCGGCCGGCACTGTTGCGTTGGACGCAAATGGGACACGACAGAGGCCACCCGCGAGGCCGGTCGTGTGTGCAAGAGCACGCCGACCGGCGAGCTCACTGCGTCCATCTTGGGCGCGTCGGTGGCGCTCATGGCGGTTCTCACTTCCGCGAAGCGCTGGATGTTTCAGATGTCGGTCGACTGGGTGAGTGCGCGACGGGCGCGAGTTCGTCGCTGTCGGCGTCGAATTCGAGGGACTCCGCGGCGTCGTCGGAGACGTCGAGGGGGTGGGCCGGAAGCAGAACCGCAGCGGCGACCGCGCCGAGCAGGGCGACGCCCGCGGCGACGAGGCAGCCGACCGCAAACCCGTCGAAGAACGCGCGGGAGGCGGCGTCCCGCAATTGGGCGGCCGCGGAGCCGAGTCCTGCGTCGGCGACGCGCTGGGCGGCGATGAACGCGCCGCCGACCGACTCGCGTGCCGCTTGCGCGGCCTGGGCCGGGAGGCCGCTCGGAAGTGCGAGGCGTGCCGCGTAGATCGACGCGAACACGCTTCCGATCACGGCAACGCCGAGGGTTCCGCCGAGTTCTCGTGTGGTGTCGTTGATCGCGGAGCCGATGCCGGCCTTCTCTTTGGGGACGACGCCCATGATCGCCTCCGTCGCCGGAGCGCTCGTGAGCCCCATTCCGACACCGAGCACGATCATCTGGCCCGCGATCTCCAGATATGGCGTGGCGAACGACGCGGTCGAGATCCAGAGGAAGGCGATCCCCATCGACGCGAGCCCAGCAGACACGACGGCCTTGTTGCCGAGACGTACTGCGAGCTTCGTGCCGATGATCGACGCCGCCCCCACCGATATGGCGACCGGGAGTAGGCGCAGTCCGGTGCTGAATGGGCTGTAGCCCTTCAGGAACTGGAAGTACTGCGTGACCATGAAGATGAAGCCGAACAGCGCGAAGAACGATATGGTCACCGAGCCGCTCGCGGCCGTGAAGCGCAGGTTGCGGAAAAGGTCGACGTCGAGCATCGGTTGGGCGACGTGTCGTTCCCAGCGCACGAAGACGGTGAGCAGTGCCGCCACGATGGCGAAGCTGGCGAGCGTACGGCCGGTCAGCCACCCGACCTCGGGTGCTTCGATGATGGTGAAGACCAGCGTTCCTATTGCGGCAGTCGACATGGTGAGCCCCACGAGGTCGAGCGGCGGGGTCTCCGGATCGCGGGAGCTCGGCACCCACAGCGCGGTCATGACGGCGACCACGGCCGCGACGGGCACGAGGGCGGCGAATACGCTGCCCCACCAGAAGTGCTCGAGGAGCCATCCGCCGCAGATCGGGCCGGCGGCGACGCCGACGCCGGTCATCGCACCCCACATGCCGATCGCTTTGGCGCGTTCCGATCGCTCGGTGAAGACATTCGTCAGGATGGACAGGGTCGCGGGGAAGATGACCGCGGCGCCGAGACCGATGAGGCCTCGAACGGCGATCAGCTGGCCCGGCGAACTTGCGCGGGAGCCGAGGAGGCTGCCGGCGGCGAAGATGCCGAGCCCCGTGAGCATGGCGCCCTTGCGGCCGAGCCGATCGCTGATGCTGCCGGCGGCGAGGACGAGCGCAGCGAACACCAGGTTGTAGCTGTCGACGATCCACTGAAGTTGGCGTGTCGACGCGTTCAGGTCTCGCACGAGGGTCGGCAGCGTCACGTTGACGATCGTCGTGTCGAGATTGATGGTGAACGCGGCGAGGCAGAGCGTCAGGAGAACAACCCTGCGGTGGCCTGGCGAGAACGCGACGGCGGTACCCGGACGTGATGTGGTCATCGCCGTAGACTATCTATAAGATACTAACTGTCAACCAGTATTCTTGTGATAGCATCAACGTGTGAGCGGATCAAACCCGCGGGGCTACGGGCACTTCTGCATGCTGGCGAAAGCACTCGAACGCGTCGGCGATCGCTGGACCCTGCTCGTCGTACGCGACCTCATCTCCGGGCCGAAGCGATTCACCGATCTGATGGACCGGATGGCCGGGATTACCCCCACCACGCTGACTCGACGACTCCGCGACCTCGAGGCCGACGGTCTGATCGACGTCGATCGCGAGGCGGGCCGCCGCGAGGTCTGGTATCGACTCACCTCCGCCGGCGAAGACCTTCAGCCGGCACTCGAGGAGCTCCTGCTCTGGGGACTGCGCAACGTCGCCGAGCCCCCGCGTCCCGACGAGCCCGTCCACCCCGAGCATGTGCTCCGCGCCCTGCAGTTGCAGTTGCAGCGCTCGGGCGTAAACGCCGGATCAGTCCGCTGGGCCGTACACGTACCCGGAACGGGCAACTACATGCTCATCGGTGACGGGATCCGGTGGGATCTTCAGCGCGATGAAGGCCGCGAAACGACGGCCGACGTCACGATCACGGCGACGCGGTCGGCCCTCGCGCGGTTCCTGACCGCACCACGACCCCGGGATCGGCACGCCGAAGGAATCGAGATCACCGGCAAGACGCCGGCGATCCGAACATTCCTCACGGCGATCGAGGTCTTCCCGCAGGGCTCCCCCAATCGACGCGCGCAGCACGCGTGAAGCCGAGACCACAAACGATGCCGTTCCACGACGACCTGCACGAGGCGAGGGCCGCGATGTACCGGACGATTCCAAAGATGGTGAGGACCCTCGTATCGTGTCGAACGACGGCGGCTCCGCCTTCGGTTGCGAAACAGTCGCGTCGACCAGATTGGCGCGGACGAACCCTTACCGACACCGATGATCGGTCAACAACTACCTCGATCTGCACTCGTGCGAGGTCGCTGGTGCTCGCGCACGACGACCCGAGCACGCGAACGTGCCGATTAGTTGTAGTCGTCGTCCTCGGTGCAGCCTGCGACGGTGCCGCCCGCGTGTTCGATCAGGCCGCCGGGACAGTTCGCCACGACACGACGGTAATCGGCGGATGTGTCATCTCGACCGCGCGCTTACGGTTACCAGGGAAGGTCGTCCCGTGGAGCAGTCTGCGGTCACTGCGTCGCGCGCACACCTTGCATTCCCACCGGCGACCTTCGCCGCGCTGCCTTCAGATCCTTGAGCGCCCCACCGATGTGTACGGAGGCCGGTTTGGGATGGCGGCGCAGTGGCGCGCCTGTTCATGGATCCTCGCGCTTTAGGCAGTTACGTCGAGGGCAGGC
>JBBRXX010000092.1:0-6285 GCA_038238245.1 Acidimicrobiia bacterium | reverse complement strand
GAAGTCGGACGACGTCTGGAACCGGCGTCCGGCACTCGTCGGCTTGCGCTTGCGGATGGGCATGCCGTCAGCTCCCGAAGATGTCGATGCGGTCCTCGCCGGCGGCGAGGGTGACGATCGCCCGCTTCTGGCGCGCCGGCGCGTTGTACGCCCCGGTCTGCCGGTTGCGCGTGCGCTTGGCCTTGCGGTTGATCGTGTGGACCTTCTCCACCCGCTTGCCGAACAGCTGCTCGATCGCGCGGCGGATCTCGATCTTGTTCGCGTGGGGTGCGACGACGAACGTGTAGACGTTGTTGTCGTAGGCCGCGTAGCTCTTCTCGGAGACGACCGGCTTGATGATGATGTCGCGCGGGTCCTTGCTCATGCGTCCTCGACCTCCGATCCTCCGGGCTCGTCGCTCAGCCGGGCCACGACTGTGTCGAGCGAACCTTGCGAGAACACCAGCCAGTCGTTCACGAGGACGTCGTAGGTGTTGAGCTCTTCGGGCAACACGATCTGCACGCGCTCGCCGAGGTTGCGCAACGACTTCCACACGACGTCTTCGGTCCGGAACAGCACGAGGAGCACGCGGGGCGCGCGTGCTCCCTTCTCGCGGAACCCGAGCGCCTCGAGCAGCTTCACGCCGTCTTTCGTGCGGGGCGCGTCGATGCCCCACTCGTCGACGACCATCAGCTTGCCGTCGGAGGCGCGGTCGGAGAGCGCCGATCGCAGCGCCAGCTTCACCATCTTCTTCGGCGTGCGCTGCGAATAGTCCCGCGGCTTCGGACCGTGCGCCACGCCGCCACCCCGCCAGTGCGGCGATCGGATCGACCCCTGACGGGCGCGGCCCGTGCCCTTCTGGCGCCACGGCTTGGCGCCTCCACCGCGTACCTCGGCACGCGTCTTGGTGGAGTGGGTGCCGGCACGCTTGCCCGCCAGCTGCGCGGTCACGACCTGGTGCATGACTGCGGTGTTCGGCTCGATGCCGAACACGTCGTCGGGGAGCTCGATGCTCCGGCCGTCACCGCCGTCGGCCTTCTTCGTCGTCAGGCTGCTCACGATTTCACCGCCGACTTGACCGCGTTGCGCACGAACACGAGCCCACCCGAGGGTCCCGGCACGGCGCCCTTCACGAGCAGCAGGTTGCGCTCGGCGTCGCCTTCGACCACCTCGAGGTTCAGCGTCGTGATGCGGGTATTGCCGTACTGGCCCGCCATGCGGACACCCTTGAACACCCGCGCCGGGGTGGCGCACGCGCCGATCGCGCCCGGCGCGCGGTGCTTCTTGTGATTGCCGTGGCTCGCACCCTGACCGGAGAAGTTGTGGCGCTTCATGACGCCCGAGAAGCCGTGTCCCTTGCTGATGCCGGTGACGTCGACGCGCTCGCCGGCCGCGAACACGTCGGCCTTGAGCAGTTGACCGATCTCGAAGCCCGACAGGTCGTCCACTCGGAGCTCGGCGAGATATTTCGCGGGGTCGGCGTTCGCCGCCTTGAGGTGCCCGAGCTCCGGCTTCGACAACCGGGCCGGCTTGGTGGCACCGAACGCGAGCTGCACCGCCGCGTACCCGTCCCGCTCCGGCGTCTTCAGCTGGATGACGCGGCACGGCCCCGCCTCGATGACCGTCACCGGCACGACCCGATTCGCATCATCGAAGACCTGGGTCATGCCGAGCTTTCGGCCCAGGATCCCTTTGTTCGCCATGTCGACGTCCTGCTCGATATCCCGACAGCGGAGGTTGCCGTTTCACGCGAACGCTCCGCTCGGGGCAAACCCGGCGGAGCGTCGATCTCGGTTGTGCCGCGCGGTTCCCTCGGAAAGGGCCTACGCGGGCCTCGGTTGGTTTCGCGCCGGTGCCCGAGGCCGGGGGCGGCGGCGCGGCAGGCGGCGTGGTGCAGCCTGGGAAGCCCGACGATGTTAGCAAGTCATCGCGTTCGGCGGCGACCCGCCGGCACGGAGGACGAGGAACCCGGTCCTACACTCACTGCACCTCGATGACGACGCGGGACGTGCCAATGGACCCAGGGCCGGGGGGCGAGGCGCGGCCCGCACCCGCCCGTGCTGGACACCATCTCGGCGTTGCGCTCGCGGCGGTCGTCGTCGCATTCTTTCTGGTACGGCTGCTCGGCCAGCCGTGGCCGCACTTCCCGCCCACGTATCCGGACTCGTTCAGCTACCTGTTGGTCGCGTGGCGGGGTCCACTCCACGGCCTCTTCTACTTCGACGAGCGGCCGATCGGCTATCCCCTCCTGCTCTGGTCGGTGGGCCGCAGCTCGACGCTCACAGTCCTGGCCCAGACCGGGATCTACGTCGCGGCATTCTGGATCCTGTGCCGGGTGGTCTTCGCCGAGATGCGTTCGCGCGTCGTCGGCGTCGCCGTGGTCGTCTTCATCGCGGCGGTCGCGATCGAGCCCCGCAACTCGCTGTGGAACACGCTGATCCTGAGCGAGAGCCTGTCGACCTCCCTCGGGATCCTGAGCATCGCCGCCTGGTGGCGGGCCGCCGCGCGCCCGTCGACGCGGACGATCACCTGGGCGTGGATCGTGACGACTGCATGGATCCTCGTGCGCGACACCAACGTCCTCCCGACGATGCTCGTCCTCCTCCCGGTGGCGCTGGCGTGCGCATGGCGCTCACCGGGCGCCGACCGGGCATTGCGCCGGCGGCTGGTGGGTGGCGCGCTCGCGATCCTCGCCGTCTGCGGCTATGTGTACTCGTCACAAGCAGTGAGCCACCGCACGCAGTATTCGGTGCACAACGTGGTCGGCATGCGCGTCCTGCCCGATGCCGGGCTCACCAAGTGGTTCGCCGACGGCGGGATGCCGCTCGACGACGCGCTGCGCGGCCGCACCGGTCACAACGCGTGGGACGACGGCGAGGCGTTCCTGCGTGCACCCGAGCTGGCGCGCTATCGCGTCTGGGCACGCGGTCCCGGCGGCCGGCGCCTGTTGCTGTCGATGGTCGTCCGCGCGCCCGATTGGTGGAAGCGCCTCCATCATGACCTCCCGGGCATCCTCGGCGAGGACGACCGCGCTTACGACAGCTACGCAGTCTTCGCTCGCTTTCCGCACCACCTGCCCGCACCGTTCGGGACCCCGCGCACGAACGCCGGGCTGTTCGGCGGGCTGCTGCTCGCGGCGGCGGGTCTCGGAATCGCCGCCTCCGACCGGCGCCGCCGGCTCCTGGCCGCGGTCGTCGGCGCCGGCCTGGTGTCCGCGATCGTCGACATCTGGTGCTCCTACGTTGGCGACCCGATGGAGCTGAACCGTCACATGGTCGGGCCCCTGGCCCGCCTCACCGTCCTCGTGATCGTCGCGGTCGCGCTGGGCGCCGACACCGCCGGCGCGCGGCGGCAGCGGGTGTCGATCCCACACGGCGCCGTCGCGCCTGCCGAGCCGCGTGCGGAAGCCGTCGCGGTCATGCACGGAGCGCGCCAGGATGCTTGAAGAAGACCTCGACCTCGCGGAGCTCGATCCGGACGTGCGGGCCCGTTGGTTCGACCGGGCGGCGGCGAAGCGAACCATCGCCGATGCCTCGCGCGTCGTCACGTTCGCGTCGTTCGTCGTCGTGTTCGCGGCGGCGGTCATCGGCAACTGGCAACGCTCACAGAACGTCGACCCCGAGTACACCTACGACATCGTCCTGCGCACGATCCGCTTCGGCGGGACGTATTACGAGAACGGCATCCACAACAAGGGCCCGCTCGAGACGTTCGTGTACCAGGCCGCGACGTGGATCTCGAGTCACGACAGCTTCTGGTACGTGATCTCGCTGTTCATCGCCGTCGCGGCCGTCATCATCGGCGTGGCCGCGGCGCGGACCGCGCAATCCTTCGGCGCCAACCGCGATCTCGGAATCGCCGCCGCGGTGGTGGGCTTCGTACATTTCGCGTTGGGGCCGTCGGACTATGCGGGCGTGCTGTACGCGCGCAACATGACGACGCCGTTGTTGGCGGTCGCCTGGATCATCCTGCTCTGGGACCGCGCGTGGAGCGACCGCCGGCGGGCACTTGCCGCGGCGATCACCACCGGCGTCCTTCTCGGCATCGCCGTCCAGACGCTGCTCTCGACCGCGTTCGCCGCCATCCCGGTGGCCCTCGTCGTCCTGGCGTTGGTGCGGCTCCGCCGCCCCCGTGCCGAGTACGCGAGGCTCGACGGCGCGTTCGTCGGCGCGGGTGCACTCGCCTTTGCCAGCGCACCGATCTGGTACTTGGTGCGAGGCAAGTTCGACGAGTTCTTCTCGGGCTGGTGGACCTACGCGCGCTTCATGAACATCGGCACCGGCCGCAGCCTCGGCGGCCAATTCGCGCTCGGCTGGGACCAGTTCTACGCGTACTACCAGCAGCGCCCGCTCGCGTCCGTCGTGATCCTCGCGTTCCTCGCGATGACCGCGCTCGAATGGTCGCGGGCGAGCGTGCGCCGGCGCATCCTGAGCCTCGGTCTCGCCGGGTGGTTCGCGGGCGCGTGGATCGAGCTCGTGCTCGCCCAGCGCTACTCAAGCCACTACTTCTCGGTGACGTCGACGCCGACCGCGCTGATGGCCGCCGCGCTCGCCGGCCGGGTGTACCAGGCGATCGCCTCACCGCGACGTGTCCTCTACACGTTCGCATGGCCGATGCTCGCGCTCGTGCTCGCGATCTATCTCACCGGCCCGAAGCAGTTCGTCCAGGACATGCAGGACTTCAGCAAGTTCACATCGCCCCATGCCCACGCCGTCGAGATGGAGCGCGCACAAGCGGGAGACACCCGCGCGGTTCGTGCGGTACTCGACCTCGTGTCGGAGGACTGGGATCCGCTCCTCGTCTGGACGAACGACCCGTGGCCGTATCTGGACTACCACCGCGTCTCGGCGACGCGTTTCATCTGGAAGTCGTTCCTCACGGGCGAGATCTACCTGGGTCGCACCAGCAACAGCTACGTGCTCCCGAAGTCGTGGGACTGGTTCCGCGAGGACCTGGAAGAGAGCAAGCCGGTCGCGTTCGTGCACAGCAACGGCGGCCCGATCTCGGCGCCGCCGTTCTTGCAGTACGTCAGTGCGAACTTCACGTCGGTGTACCCGGACAGCCCCATCCCGGTCGAATATCGCAACGACGTCGCCGCGCAAGTGCTGACCCCGGATGTCCCCGACGCGTGGGCGCCGCCGGCCGCGCCCGACAGTCGTTTCGGGTGGACGATCGCCGGCGGCGACGCCGAGTTCCGCGACAAGGGAGGGCGCAACGAGCGGACCGCGTGGCTGCCGATCGCGGGCGACTCGTGCTTCACGTTCCAGGGCAAGGTCGACTCCGACGGGCCACCCGGCGGAATCGTCTTCCGCTTCGAGGACAACGCCCACAAGAGCGAACAGATGAACCTGAACTTCGACGGCGACCACGTCAGCTCCGCGAGCTCGACGACTGAGTTCCACCGGCTGCCGTCAGCGGTCACGACCAGCGGCCGGACCCCGGAGAAGTTCACGCTGCTCGTGAACCGCCGCGCCGCCGCCCTCGTGGTGGACGGTCAGATCCGCGCCGCGGTGCAACTGCCGAAATCAGTGACCGTGTCGCTCGAATCGCAACGCGGGATCCTCAACCTCACCGATCTCCACAAAGGCCCCGCCCCCGCCCTTACGGGCTGCTGATTCTGGGTCGCGACTCACCTCCGAGAGACGGCTTCGCCGCGTCAGGGAGGATTCGCTGCTCCCGGCGAGTTCGCTACGCACCCTCCGGGCTGCTCCGCTCACCGCGTCGTATGTCACGGAGGCGGCTTCGCCGCACGGGGGCCGTGAGCGAAGGAGCGGAGCGGCGAGCGAGCTGGCGGGAGCGGCGAGCGCCCGCGGGTCGGGTATCCCGACCCGCAGCGAGTGCGACCCAGAAATTTACGCCTGCTGCATCTTCAGTTCGATGTCGACGCCGGCCGGCAGGTCGAGGCGTTGCAGTGCCTCGACGGTCTTGCCGGTCGGTTCCACGATGTCGATGAGGCGCTTGTGGATGCGCATCTCGAAGTGCTCGCGGCTGTCCTTGTCGACGTGCGGTGAACGCACGACGGTGTACTTGCGGATCTCGGTCGGCAGGGGCACCGGACCGCGCACCTTTGCCTGCGTCCGCACGACGGTCTCGACGATCTTCTTCGTCGACTGGTCGATGACCTCGTGGTCGTACGCCTTCAGGCGGATGCGGATCTTCTGGCCAGTGTTCGCTGCCATACCGTCCCTACTTCTGGATCTTGACGACGCGGCCGGAGCCGACGGTGCGGCCACCCTCACGGATCGCGAACCGCAGACCCTCATCCATCGCGATCGGCTTTTGCAACTGCACCGTCATCTCGGTGTT
>JBBRXX010000091.1:0-6315 GCA_038238245.1 Acidimicrobiia bacterium | reverse complement strand
GACGTCGTCGTCGAGGATGCCCACGGTCGCACCTTATGGCGTGGTCTACACGCCGCGTGGGAGGTCTTCCGGACGCCAACCGAGGAGCTCGACACCGAGCCCGAGTGCGTAGCGATCGGTCATTCCGCTCACGTAGCGCACGGCAACCGCCGCCGCTTCGAGAGACCCGGGACGGAGCTCGTCGTGCCTGCCGGTCGCGTTGCGTGGCAGACGCGCGGGTGCGTCCACGAAGAAGTCGACCAGCCCGCGCAGGAGACCGACGACCTTTTCGGCCTGGCGACGCGCCGCGGGGCGCAAGTAGATGCGATCGAAGTTGAACGCACGGAACGCGGCGAGCGCCGAGGCCGCGGGTTCGGTCATGCCGACGTGGCCGCCGCGATCGATCGCGTCGAGTACGGCGTACACGAAAGAACCGATCTGCCGGGACCGGTCTCGACCGACGACGGCGGCGATCTCGTCCGGCAGATCCTCGGGCACGAGGATGCCGGCGCGGCGCGCGTCCTCGAAGTCGTGGCAGACGTACGCGATGCGATCCGCCCACGCGACGACCTCGCCTTCTGCGGTCGACGGCGCCGGCCGTCGCCACGAGTGGTTGCGCACCCCGTCGATCGTCTCCGCGCAGAGGTTGAGCGGGGCCAGCGTCACGTCCGCGCCGTACACCGCGTGGTCGTAGCCGCCCGGCACGTACGGCGAGAATGCTTCTTCGCTCGGGTGGCCACCCGGGCCGTGTCCGCAGTCGTGCGCGAGGGCGATCGCTTCGGTGAGCGGGAGGCACAGATCGGCGGCGCGGGCGATCCCGGTCGCAATCTGCGCCACCTCGACCGCGTGCGTGAGGCGGGTGCGCAGATGATCGTCCTCGGGCGCGACGAACACCTGACACTTCCCGGCGAGTCGCCGCCACGGCCGCGAGTGCTTCACCCGATCGAGGTCGCGCTCGAAACAGACGCGGAACGGGTCGGGCTCCTCCTCGCGGCCACGCGTGCCGGCGCCGACCGGACGGGTCGCGCCCGGTGCCAGGGTCGCATCGAGCTCGGCCTCGCGCTCCTCGCGCCGACGTACGCGTCGACCGACGTAGTGGCGCCCCTCGTGCGCTTCGCGAATTGTGAGCTGATCTCTCGCCGTCTCGTCGACGTGCATGTCGCCAGCGTAACGACCGGGTGCGACAGTCACGTGTTCAGGGATTCGGTTCCTCGTGCCAGCGCTCCATCCAGCGGTCGACCCGAATGATCGGTGTGAAGCCGACCTTCGCATACAGGCCGTGCGCGTCGCGAGTGCCGAGCACCAGCCGCGCCAGATCGTCGAACGCATCGGCGATGCACTGCATCAGGAACACCCCGACACCGGTGCCTCGATGCGAGGCCACTACGAAGACGTCGGCAACCCAGCCGAAGGAAACTCCGTCATGGAGAACCCGAGCGAAGCCGACCTGTACACCCGTGGGCGCGTGCATGACCGAGAAGCAGGTCGAGGCCGCGTTCGCTCGCGCCTGCGCGTCCCGTGACCGGCCTTGCGCCCAGTACGACTCCTCGGAGATGAAGCGGTGCACGACGTCGAGATCGACGCGTGCGCGGTCGGTCGTGACGACATAGTCGCCGGCGGTCCACTCCTGTACCGGCTCAGGTGCAACACGTTTGGTCGCCGAGTGCTCGTTCACGGCCAGTGGGCGACCAAACGGGGCTAGGCCGACGCGCCGGGGCCGCCGCTGTCCAGCGCCGCGTGCGCCGCGGCCAACCGTGCGATCGGCACTCGGTACGGCGAGCACGAGACGTAGTCGAGCCCGACCTCGTGGCAGAAGTAGATCGATGCGGGATCGCCGCCGTGCTCGCCGCAGATTCCGAGCTTCAGGTCGGGCCGCGTCGCGCGGCCCCGCTCGCAGCCCATTCGCACGAGCTGGCCCACACCTTCGACGTCGAGCGATTCGAACGGGTTCGCGGGCAACAGCTTGTACTCGAGGTACTCGCTCATGAACCGGCCTTCGATGTCGTCACGGGAGAACCCGAACGTCATCTGGGTCAGGTCGTTCGTGCCGAACGAGAAGAACTCGGCGACCTTGGCGATGCCGTCGGCGACGAGCGCGGCGCGTGGCGTTTCGATCATCGTGCCGACGAGGTAGTCGACGTCGATGCCGGCAGCGCGCACGACCGCATCAGCTTCATCGCGCGTCCACTGCTCGATGAGCTGGAGCTCGGGTTCGCTCACGATCAATGGGATCATGATCTCGATGATCGGATTCCCGCCGGCGCGCTTGCGCGTGACCGCGGCCTGCATCAGCGCGCGTACCTGCATGCGATACAGGCCGGGCTTGATGATCCCCAGGCGGCAACCGCGGGTGCCGAGCATCGGGTTCGATTCGCGCCAGAACTCCGACGCGCGCAATAGCTTCAGGTCGGCTTCGGTCGCCTCGCCCGTCGCCTGCTTGACGATCAGCTCCTCGTGGTCGGGGAGGAATTCGTGCAGCGGCGGGTCGAGCAGCCGCACGGTGACCGGCAGCCCGTCCATGGCTTCGAGGATTCCTTCGAAGTCGGTTTCCTGTTGCGCACGCAGCTCCTCGAGCGACGATTCCTCGTCGGCCGCGTTGTCGGCGAGGATCATGCGCTGCACGATCGGCAGCCGGTCGCCGAGGAACATGTGCTCGGTGCGGCACAGGCCGATGCCCTCGGCGCCGAACTCGCGAGCCTTGCGCGCGTCCTCGGGAAGGTCGGCGTTCGTACGCACCCTCATCGTGCGCAGCTGATCGGCCCAGCCGAGGATCGTGCCGAAATGGCCGGTCGGCTCGGGTGTCACCACCGCGACCTCTCCGACGACGATCTCGCCGCTCGTGCCCGAGATCGAGATCAGCTCGCCTTCGCGCACGGTCGTGCCGTCGACCGCGAACTGCCGCGCGCCGAGATCGATCTTCACCGCTTCTGCGCCGCAGATCGCGGGCTTGCCCATGCCGCGCGCGACCACCGCCGCATGTGACACCAAACCACCGCGCGACGTGAGGATGCCTTCGGCGGCGATCATCCCGTGCAGGTCGTCGGGCGAGGTCTCGGGGCGCACCAGGATCACGCGCTCCCCTGCCTCCCGCCGGGCCTCGGCCTCGTCGGCCGTGAAGTACACCTTGCCCACCGCCGCGCCGGGAGACGCGTTCAAGCCCTTGGCGAGCACGTCGTAAGACGCCTTCGGATCGAACTGGGGATGCAGCAACTGATCGAGCTGTGCCGGCTGCACACGCAGCACCGCTTCCTTCTTGTCGATGAGCCCCTCCTCCTCCATCTCGACGGCCATGCGCAGCGCCGCGGCCGCGGTGCGCTTGCCGACGCGCGTCTGGAGCATGAAGAGGCGACCCTGCTCGATCGTGAACTCGATGTCGCACATGTCGCGGTAGTGATTCTCCAGCAGATGCATCAGCCCGATGAGCTGCTCGTGCGGTTGCGGGAACTCGTTCCCCATCGCGTCGAGCGGCTCCGTGATCCGGATGCCGGCGACGACGTCCTCGCCCTGCGCGTTCGTCAAGAAGTCGCCGTACGGCTTGTTCTCACCCGTCGACGGGTTCCGGGTGAACGCGACACCCGTCCCGGAGTCGTCACCCTTGTTGCCGAAGACCATCGTCTGCACGTTGACGGCCGTGCCGAGGTCGTCGGGAATGCCCTCCATCTTGCGGTAATCGCGCGCCCGCCGGCCGTTCCACGACTTGAACACCGCTTCGATCGCGTAGCCGAGCTGTTCCTGCGGATCAGTCGGGAAGTCGACGCCCGCTTCGGTGCGCACGATCTTCTTGAACGTCTCGACAAGGCCGGCAAGGTCCTCGGCACTCAGCTCGGTGTCGACCGCGAGACCCTTGGACTCGACCAGCTCGTGCAGCGCCTCCTCGAACAGGTCGCCAGGGATGTCGAGCACGATCTTGCCGAACATCTGCACGAACCGCCGGTACGAGTCGTAGGCGAACCGCTCGTTCTGCGTCTGCTTGGCGAGGCCCTTGACCGATTCGTCGTTGAGTCCGAGGTTGAGAACCGTGTCCATCATTCCCGGCATCGAGAACGGTGCACCGGAACGCACCGACACCAGCAACGGGTCGGACGCATCGCCGAGCGTCTTGCCCATCTTCTGCTCGAGCTGCTCGCGCGCGACCGCGACCTCGGGCATGAGCCCGGCCGGAAGCTTGTCCCCCGCTGCCATGTATGCCTTGCATGCGTCGGTGCTGATCGTGAAGCCGGGAGGGACGGGAAGACCGAGGTTCGTCATCTCGGCGAGGTTGGCGCCCTTGCCGCCGAGCAGGTACTTCTTCTCCTTGCCGCCCTCTTCGAACGCGTACACATATTTCATGGTTGTTCCCAACCTCTCAACTCTCGTCGTCGCTGACGACCATCGTGTGCGCGAAGCGGTCGTGTATGCCCTGCATGTTGGCGTTGCGCATCCAGCCGATCACGCCGACGAGCACGATTGCCGCCGCGAGCGGTCCGACCACGAAGAACAGGGCGAACGTGACCAGGATCAGTGTGCCGTACCGCTTGATCGCGTCGCCGGTGCGCAGCGGCGACCCGTCGTCGCGTAACACACGCAGATGCTGTAGTCGCTTGCCGAACGTTCGGCCCGAAGCGATCGTCGGGACCACCAGGTACAAGAAGCCCACGAGGAACAGGCCGCCGATCACCGAGTAGAAGATCGGCTGGAGCTTGTTGCTCTCCTTCGTGAAGGCGGTGTTGTCGGTGTCGTATTGCTTCTTCGCCGTATCCGCGTCGCTTTGCGCCTTCGAGATCGTGTCCTGATTGTTGGTCTTCTTGGCGTCGCTCAAGGCCTTGTTGGCGTCGTCGCGCACTTTGGCGTCGGCGTCGACCTGCTTGCGGAGCACGTCGACCCGGTCAACGGTTTGCTTGCTCGTCGTGCTTGCGATCGCGGGCGCCACGACATACGCCGCGACGATGAACAAGCCGAGCAGCACGAGCAGGTCGATCGACATCGCGATCACCCGTTGCTTCGGCGCCGGGAAGTGCGTACCCGGCGGGGGCGTGATCGTCGGCGGCCCGAGCTGCCGACCTTGACGACCCCGGCGCGCCGGTCGGGCGGCCGGGGTGGAGCGGGCCGGCTTCCGGCGTCCGTTTGTGCTCACCTCGATGTCGTCTTCGGTCTCGCCGTCGTCGGCAACCTGCGTGAGCTGTTCGTCGTAGCGACCGCGCTGATACGGGTCCGACAGCACGTTCCACGCCTTGTTGAGCTTGGCCGCGTCGACCTTGCCCGACTCGCTCGAGGCGTCGATCGTGGCCTTGCGCTCACGGTATGCCGTACGGATCTCGTCGGTCGCGGCATCGGGCTCTACGCCCAGAAGTGTGTAGTAGTCGTCGTCGTCCATCATTGTCCGAGTCGGTGGTGCAGCTCCTGCACGAGGCGATCGATTGCGACACGGTCTTGGCTCATGGTGTCGCGCTCGCGAATGGTGACAGCTTGGTCGTCGAGTGAGTCGAAGTCGATCGTGACGCACAACGGCGTGCCGATCTCGTCCTGACGGCGGTACCGCCGGCCGATCGCACCGGCGAGGTCGACATCGATCATGAAATGTCGCCGCAGCGCGCCGGCGATGTTGTGAGCGAGGGGTGTGAGCTTCTCGTTCTTCGAGAGCGGCAGCACGGCGACCTTGATGGGTGCCAGGCGGGGGTCGAGCCGTAACACTGTGCGCTTCTCGACCTTGCCCTCACCGGTCGGCGCCTCGTCCTCGTCGTACGCGGAGAGCAGAAAGGCGAGCGTGGCTCGATCCGCACCCGCGGCGGGCTCGATCACGTAGGGCACGTAGCGCTCCTCGTTCTCCTGGTCGTAGTACGTGAGGTCTTCGCCGGAGAACTTGGCGTGCTGCGTGAGGTCGTAGTCCGTGCGCTGGGCGACGCCTTCGAGCTCACCCCAGCCCCAGGGATAGCGGAACTCGATGTCGCTCGTGCCCGTGGAATAGTGCGAGAGCTCATCGGGATCGTGCGGACGGATCCGGAGCACAGCTTCGGGGATGCCGTGGTCGGTATACCAGCGGTAGCGCTCACCGACCCAGTATTCGAACCACTTCGCTCCCTGGTCGGGCGGCACGAAGAACTCCATCTCCATCTGCTCGAACTCGCGCGTGCGAAAGATGAAGTTCCCCGGGGTGATCTCGTTGCGGAAGGACTTGCCGATCTGCGCGATGCCGAACGGCGGCTTCTTGCGCGTGGTGGTCTGCACGTTCTTGAAGTTGACGAAGATGCCCTGCGCCGTCTCCGGCCGCAGGTACGCGACCGACGCGTCGTCCTCCACCGGCCCGACGTGCGTCTTGAACATCAGGTTGAACTGCCGTGCCTCGGTGAAGGTGTCCTT
>JBBRXX010000090.1:0-6689 GCA_038238245.1 Acidimicrobiia bacterium | reverse complement strand
GTGGTCCATGACCGCGGCACCCTCGTGCACCTCGCCGATCTTGTAGGTGCGTCCGGTGTAGTAGAGGATCCGCTCGGTCGTCGTGGTCTTGCCCGCGTCGATGTGGGCCATGATCCCGATGTTGCGGGTCTTCTCGAGGGGGAAATCGCGTGTCATCTCGTTCGTTTCTCGTTCGTCGGGGAGCAGCAATCGACCGGGCGTCCTTTGCGGGGCCCGGTCGGGAGTCGCGGGTGGGGGCCCGCATCGGCGTCAGCTCGCTGTCAGCGGTTCGACGCCCTCCCGTATGTCACTGCTCGGATCACCATCTCTGATCGGTCCCCTTACGCCACTTACCAGCGGTAGTGGGCAAAAGCCTTGTTCGATTCGGCCATCTTCTGCACGTCTTCCCGGCGCTTGATGGCCGCCCCGATGCCATTGCTGGCGTCGAGGAGCTCGCCCGCCAGGCGCTCGGCCATGGTCTTTTCCCGTCGCTGGCGGGAGTAGCCCACGATCCACCGGATCGCGAGGGTCGTGGCCCGGCGGGGCCGGACCTCGACGGGCACCTGGTAGGTCGCACCCCCGACTCGGCGGCTCTTGACCTCGAGCGGTGGGCGCACATTCTCGACGGCCCGCTTCAGCACGCTGACCGGGTCGCCCTGTGTCTTGCGGCCGATCTCGTCGAGCGCCTTATACACAATGTGCTCGGAGTTCGATCTCTTCCCGTGCAGCAGCACTTTGTTCACGAGCTGTGTCACGACGACCGACCGGTAGATCGGGTCGGGCATGAGCTCACGGCGCGGGGCCGGTCCTTTACGGGGCATCGATCAACCGTTCTTCTTCGCGCCGTAGCGGCTGCGAGCCTGCTTGCGGTTCGCGACGCCGGAGGCGTCGAGGGCACCGCGGATGATCTTGTACCGCACGCCCGGCAGATCCTTCACCCGGCCGCCACGCACCAGGACGATCGAGTGCTCCTGCAGGTTGTGGCCGATGCCGGGGATGTACGCCGTGACCTCGATCCCCGACGTGAGCCGGACCCGCGCCACCTTGCGCAACGCCGAGTTCGGTTTCTTGGGCGTGGTCGTGAAGACGCGCGTGCACACGCCTCGACGCTGCGGGCTGCCCTTCAGGGCCGGCGTCTTCGTCTTCTCGGCCTTCGACTCCCGTCCCTTACGGACGAGCTGCGCAATCGTGGGCACGCTTTTCCTTTTTTCCAAAATCTCGGGACGTGGCTGCGCGAAGTGGCGCAGACCAACGAGTCAGGCTATCAGCAGGTCATTGGCGAGGTCGGGGGCGGACCGAGCGACGTTGGAACCCGGAGCAAGGGACGTCCCCGACCTCGCCAAACAACCGTGAAACTGTCATTCCCCCGCCGCGAACTCCCCAGGAGACTCGGGCTCTTCCGGACGCTCCTCGGTCGGTTCGTCGGCAGGCAGCTCGGTCTCGTGCCGCGCGCCGCCGAACTCGGCCTCACCAACCGGTGAGAACTCGGCTTCGGGCGAACCTTCGACGGCACCGCCGCCCGCGAGCACACCCAGGTCCGACTCGGCCTGACGCGACGAGCTCGCTTCGCGCAGCCACGTCGCGAGGTCCATCTCCTCTTCGACCTCGGACGTGTAGAACGGCAGCGGCTCGTACTCGGGAGCTTCGGTCTTGATGTCGCGGTACAGCGGCATGCCGGTCCCGGCCGGGATCAGCTTGCCGATGATCACGTTCTCCTTGAGGCCTTCGAGCCCGTCGGAACGGCCCTCGATCGCGGCCTCGGTGAGCACCCGGGTCGTCTCCTGGAACGACGCCGCCGACAACCACGAGTCGGTGGCGAGCGACGCCTTGGTGATGCCCATCAGCTCGGGCCGGCCCTCGGCGGGACGCAGACCCTCCTCGACGAGGCGGCGGTTCTCCTCGGCGTAACGCCGGGCGTCCACCTTCTCACCGGGGAGGAACTTGCTGTCGCCGGGCTCCGACACCGTGACCCGCCGCAGCATCTGCCGGACGATGACCTCGATGTGCTTGTCGTGGATCGACACGCCCTGGTCGCGGTACACGCGCTGCACCTCGTCGACCAGGTACTGCTGGGTCTCGCGCACGCCCTTGATCTCGAGCAGCTTCTTCGGATCGAGCGGGCTCTTCTCGTCGCCCACCAACCGATCGCCGGCCTGTACGTCCTGCCCGTCGCGCACCGAGATGTGTGCACGACGCGACACCGCGTACTCGAACTCGGTGCCGTCGTCGGCGACGATGGTGATGACGCGCTCGCCCTTCTCGTTCTCGCCCAGGCGTACGACGCCCGAGACATCGGCGAGCAGCGACGCGCTCTTCGGCGTCCGTGCCTCGAACAGCTCGACGACGCGGGGCAGACCGTGCGTGATGTCCTCACCGGCGACACCGCCGGTGTGGAACGTACGCATCGTCAGCTGCGTGCCCGGCTCACCGATCGACTGCGCCGCGACGATGCCGATGGCCTCGCCGAGATCGCCGATCTTGCCGGTCGCCAGCATGCGGCCGTAGCACGTCGAGCACACGCCCGAAACCGTCTCGCAGGTGAGCACCGAACGCACCCGCACCCGCGTGATGCCCTCGTCGTCTGCGATCCGGCGCAGGTCGTCGTCGTCCACCTCGAGATTGCGGGGGACGACCGTGCCGTCGGTCAGGGTGATGTCCTCGGCGAGGCAACGCCCGAGCAACGACGTCTCGAGCACGCGGTACGACTCGGGGTCGCCGTGCACGTCCTCGATCCAGATGCCACGGACGGACTCGCAGTCGGGCTCGCGCACGATGAGCTCCTGCGCGACGTCGACGAGGCGGCGGGTGAGGTACCCGGAGTCCGCGGTACGCAACGCGGTGTCGGCGAGACCCTTGCGGGCGCCGTGCGTCGAGATGAAGTACTCGAGCACGGACAGGCCTTCACGGAAGTTGCTCTTGATCGGACGCGGGATGATCTCGCCGCGCGGGTTCGCCACCAGACCGCGCATACCGGCGATCTGACGCACCTGCATCACGTTTCCACGGGCACCCGAGCCGACCATCATGTCGATCGGGTTGAACGGCGTCGACTGCATGAGATCCTGCATGGCCTTCGTGACCTGGTTGGTCGCGTCGGTCCAGATCTCGATCTCCTGCTGGCGCCGCTCGTCGTCGGTGATGATGCCGCGCTCGTACTGGCTCTCGACCTTGGCGGCCTCGCCCTCGAACTTCTCGAGGAGGCCCGCCTTGGCCGGCGGCGTGGTGACGTCGGCGATCGAGATCGTCAGCCCGGCGCGGGTCGACCACTCGTAGCCGAGGTTCTTCAACCGGTCGAGGCTGTCGGCCACGACCGCCTTGTCGAATTCCACGACGAGCTCGCCCACGACCTCGGTGATGTCGCGCTTCTTCATCGTGCGGTTGGCGTACGCGAACTCCTCGGGCAACGCACTGTTGAGCAACAGCCGTCCGAGCGACGTCTCGACGAGCACGTGGGAGCTGCCGTTGGTGCCGTACTCGCGCAGCACCACGCTCTGCGGCGTGCCGTCGTCGAGCGGGCGCGGGTACTGGTCCACCGGGAACTTCGAGGCGGGCATCCGTACCTTGATCTTGGCGTGCAGCGAAAGCGTCTCGCCCTCGCCGCTGTACCGCTCCTCGTACGCGGCTCGCGCCTCGTCCATGTTGGCGAACTGGCGTCCTTCGCCCGTGAGACCGTCGAGCATCTCGCTGAGGTAGTAGATGCCGATGATCATGTCCTGGCTCGGCACCGCGATCGGCCGGCCGGACGCCGGCGACAAGATGTTGTGCGCGCTGAGCATCAGCATGCGCGCCTCGGCCTGCGCCTCCGCGGAGAGCGGCAGGTGCACGGCCATCTGGTCGCCGTCGAAGTCGGCGTTGAACGCCGCGCACACGAGCGGGTGGATCTGGATGGCCTTGCCCTCGACGAGCACGGGCTCGAACGCCTGGATGCCGAGGCGGTGCAGCGTTGGTGCACGGTTCAAGAAGACGGGGTGCTCCTTGATGACTTCCTCGAGCACGTCCCACACCTGCGGGCGGGCGCGCTCGACCATGCGCTTGGCTGACTTGATGTTCTGCGCGTATTCGAGGTCGACGAGCCGCTTCATCACGAACGGCTTGAAGAGCTCGAGCGCCATCTGCTTCGGCAATCCGCACTGCTGCAAACGAAGCTGCGGACCGACCACGATGACCGAACGGCCGGAGTAGTCGACGCGCTTGCCGAGCAGGTTCTGGCGGAACCGGCCCTGCTTGCCCTTCAACATGTCGGAGAGCGACTTGAGCGCGCGGTTGCCGGGACCCGTGACGGGGCGCCCGCGGCGACCGTTGTCGAACAGCGCGTCGACCGCCTCCTGGAGCATCCGCTTCTCGTTGTTGATGATGATCTCGGGCGCGCCCAGGTCGAGCAGCCGCTTCAGCCGGTTGTTCCGGTTGATGACCCGCCGGTAAAGGTCGTTCAGGTCGGAGGTCGCGAACCGGCCACCGTCGAGCTGCACCATCGGGCGCAGGTCGGGCGGGATCACCGGGATGACGTCGAGGATCATGCCCATCGGCGAGTTGATCGAGCGGCCGTTGTCGTCCCGGCGATTGAACGCCGACACGACCTTCAGGCGCTTGATCGCCTTCGCCTTGCGCTGGCCCTTGGAGGTGGAGATCGTCTCTTTGAGCTCGGTCTCGACGACCGCGAGGTCGAGGCGCGAGACGAGGTCCTTCACGGCCTCGGCACCCATGCCGCCCGCGAAGTAGTCCTGGTAACGGTCCTGGAGCTCGCGCCACACCCGCTCGTCGTCGATGAGCTGCTTGGGCTTCATCGTGCGGAGCGTGTCCCATACGAGCTGGAGCTGACCGATCTCCTCGTCGTAACGGGCACGGACGTCCTCGAAGTCCTTGTTCTTGGCCTTCTCCGCCCGCTCGAGCTCGTTCTTCTTGGCGTTGCGGCCCTCGAGCTCCTCGAGCTCGCCGATGTATCCCTCGTCGCGCTCGCGCAGCTTCACCTCGCGCTCACGCTCGACGTCGCCGATCTCGGCCTTCATCTCCGCCTCGAGCGACGGCAGGTCCTTGTGCAGGCGCTCGCTGTCGACCCACGTGATGAGGTGCGCGGCGAAGTAGATGACCTTCTCGAGGCTCTTCGGCGCGATGTCGAGCAGGTAGCCGAGCCGGCTCGGGACACCCTTGAAGTACCAGATGTGGGTGACCGGCGCCGCGAGCTGGATGTGGCCCATGCGCTCGCGCCGCACCTTCGAACGCGTCACCTCGACGCCGCAGCGCTCACAGATGATGCCCTTGAAGCGGACGCGCTTGTACTTGCCGCAGTAGCACTCCCAGTCCTTCGTGGGACCGAAGATCTTCTCGCAGAAGAGCCCGTCCTTCTCCGGCTTGAGCGTGCGGTAGTTGATCGTCTCCGGCTTCTTCACCTCGCCGTTCGACCAGGTGAGGATGTCGCCCGCGGTTGCGAGATTGATGGTGAGCCGGTGGCTCTCGTTCACGTCGAACACGTATGTGCTCCTCTATTACGTCTTCAAAAAGCTCAGAAGCCCGAGCGGGCGGCCGCCGACGCGGCGTCTTCTTCGTCGGTGCCGCGCTCCGGCCTCGAGAGGTCGATACCGAGCGACTCGGTGGTACGGAACGCGTCCTCGTCGAGCTCGCGGATCTCGATCTCCTGGCCGTCCTCGTTCATCACGCGGACGTTCAGGCACAAGGCCTGCATCTCCTTGATGAGCACCTTGAAGCTCTCGGGGATTCCCGGCTCGGGGATGTTCTCGCCCTTGACGATCGCCTCGTACACCTTCACCCGGCCGAGCACGTCGTCGGACTTGATCGTGAGGATCTCCTGCAGCGCGTATGCGGCGCCGTAGGCCTCGAGCGCCCACACCTCCATCTCACCGAACCGCTGGCCGCCGAACTGCGCCTTTCCGCCGAGCGGCTGCTGCGTGATCATCGAGTACGGGCCCGTCGACCGGGCGTGGATCTTGTCGTCGACGAGGTGCGAGAGCTTCAGGATGTACATGTAGCCGACGGTCACCGGGCGGTCGTAGGGCTCGCCGGTGCGGCCGTCGTTCAACATGACCTTGCCGTCGCTGCCGATCAGCTTCTTGCCGTTGGCACCGTCGGGGTTCAGCTTCTCGAACAGCGTCTGGATGGTGCCGGTCGGGCCGGCTTGTTCGGTCTCGTCCCAGTGGGCGCCGTCGAACACCGGGCTGGCGATCCACACCGCGGGCTCGGTGCGCGTCCGCGTCTTGTTCTGCTCGGGCGGGCGGGTGTTCTCCTCGGTCCAGCCGTGACGCGCCGCGTAGCCGAGGTGCGCCTCGAGCACCTGGCCGACGTTCATCCGGCTCGGTACACCGAGCGGGTTGAGCACGATGTCGACCGCGGTGCCGTCGTCGAGGTACGGCATGTCCTCGATCGGCAGGATCTTGGCGATCACGCCCTTGTTGCCGTGCCGTCCGGCGAGCTTGTCGCCCTCGCTGATCTTGCGCTTCTGGGCGACGTACACACGCACGAGCTGGTTGACGCCCGGCGGAAGCTCGTGACCGTCGTCGCGCGAGAAGACGCGCACGTCGATCACCTTGCCGTTCTCGCCGTGAGGCACCTTCAGGCTGGTGTCGCGGACCTCGCGCGCCTTTTCACCGAAGATCGCCCGCAGGAGGAGCTCCTCCGGCGTGAGCTCGGTCTCGCCCTTGGGCGTCACCTTGCCGACGAGGATGTCGCCCGGGCCGACCTCGGCGCCGATGCGGATG
>JBBRXX010000089.1:0-6798 GCA_038238245.1 Acidimicrobiia bacterium | reverse complement strand
GCGTTGGGATTCCCGTTCCGACGTGACGGGCAGGGGTGAATCAATGGCCAAGAAGGCTCTCGTTCTGAAATCACAGCGCAAGCCGAAGTTCAAGGTTCGTGCGTATACGCGCTGCCGCCGCTGCGGCCGGGCGCGTTCGGTCTACCGCGACTTCGGCCTGTGTCGAATCTGCCTCCGGCAGATGGCACACGCGGGCGAGATCCCCGGCATGACGAAGAGCTCATGGTGAGGGGAGGAGACGCGCTGTGACGATGACCGACCCGATCGCCGACATGCTCACGCGTATCCGCAATGCGAACACGGCGTTCCACGACGACGTGGCGATGCCGTCGTCGAAGTTGAAGGAAGCGGTGGCGAAGATCCTCGAACGCGAGGGCTACATCACGGGCTTCGACGTCGCCGAGGTGCCCGGACGTCCGGGCAAGCGCTTGATCATCCGTATGAAGTACTCGAACGATCGGCGCCGCACGATCTCCGGCTTGAAGCGGATCTCGCGACCCGGGCTCCGGGTCTACAAGAAAGCCGATTCCGTGCCGCGCGTGCTCGGCGGCATGGGCATCGCGATCCTGTCCACCAATCAAGGCCTCCTCACCGACCGCGAGGCGCGCGAGCGCAAGGTCGGCGGCGAGGTGCTGTGCCAGGTCTGGTAGTGAGCGGGGAGTCGTAGAGATGTCGAGAATCGGCAAGCAGCCAATCGCCGTGCCGAGCGGCGTCGAGGTGACGATCGATGGTCCGACCGTGCGCGTGAAGGGCCCGAAGGGTCAGCTCGAGCACGTGATCGTCGGCGACGTCGCGATCGCGCGCGACGGCGACACGTTGAACATCTCGCGCGCCGACGACGCGCGCGCGAACCGTTCCCTGCACGGGCTGCAGCGCACGTTGATCGCGAACATGGTCACCGGAGTCTCGGAAGGATTCGCCAAGGAGCTGGAGATCGTCGGCGTCGGATACCGCGCGGTGGCGCAGGGCACGGACGCGATCGAGCTGGCCGTCGGCTTCTCCCACTCTGTTCGCGTCAAGGCGCCCGAGGGAGTCACGTTCGAGGTCCCGCAACCCACGCGTATCGTCGTGCGCGGTTTCGACAAGCAGCTCGTCGGTCAGGTTGCGGCCGACATTCGCAAGATCCGCAAGCCCGAGCCGTACAAGGGCAAAGGCATCCGCTATTCCGGCGAGCGCGTGCAGCGCAAAGCCGGCAAGTCGGCGAAGTAGGGAGACGACAGCGAAGCGACCGAAGGGGAGCGGAGCGTGGAGTCGACCCAGAAGGAATGAACCGTATGGCGCTCACCAAATCCGAACACCGCACGCGGCGCCACCGCCGTGTCCGCAAGAAGATCATGGGCACGGCCGAGCGTCCGCGCCTGGCGGTGTTCCGGTCGAACAAGCACATCTACGTCCAGGCCATCGACGACTTCGCGCGTCGCACCATCGTGTGCGCGTCGACGATGGAAACCGAGTTGCGCACCAACGCGACGGCGACCGTCGATGCCGCGAAGAACGTCGGCAAGCTCGTCGGCGAGCGCGCCAAGGCGGCGGGGATCACCACGGTCGTGTTCGACCGCGGCGGCTTCAAGTACCACGGCCGGGTGGCGGCGGTTGCCGACGGTGCGCGCGAAGCAGGATTGGAACTGTGAGGCGCCGTCATGCCGCGCGGGTAGCCTGCACTGTTCGACGCTGTGGCCCGAGCGGCCCGAAAGAGCGGAGATAATCGTGCCCGAAGGGCAGTACGACGAGCGAGTGATCGCGATCAACCGTGTCGCCAAGGTTGTGAAGGGCGGCCGGCGGTTCTCGTTCACCGCGCTCGTGGTGGTCGGCGATGGCGCCGGAAACGTCGGTTTGGGCTACGGCAAGGCCAAGGAGGTGCCTGCCGCCATCCAGAAGGGGATGGAGGAAGCCAGGAAGAACCTGTACGCGGTGCCGCTCGCGGGATCGACGATCACCCACGTGGTCCTCGGCGAGCACGATGCCGCGCGTGTCCTCCTCAAGCCGGCGGCGCCCGGTACCGGTGTGATCGCCGGCGGCGCGGCACGCGCGATCCTGGAATCCGCCGGCATCCACGATGTGCTGGCCAAGTCGCTCGGCTCGTCCAACGCCATCAACGTCGCGCGCGCCACGATGCAGGGACTGCGCGATCTGCGCCGGCCGGAAGACGTTGCGCGCCTGCGCGGCAAATCCCCCGAAGAAGTGTCGACGAAGGGCATGCTCAACGCGTACCGGGAGCGCCAGCGCGACGCCAAGCACGAAGTCACCGAGGTCGCGTAGTCATGTCGATCAAGGTCACGCTCGTGCGCTCGCAGATCGGGATCAAGCCGAAGCAGCGCGGCACGTTGCGCGCGCTCGGTCTTGGCAAGATCGGTTCGTCGAATGTGCTCCCCGACCGTCCGGAAGTGCGCGGCATGGTTGCGCGCGTGCCGCACCTCGTGAAGGTGGAGGAAGTGCAATGAGCGTGCGGTCGAGCGGAGCGAGGGACGGCGGAGCAAGGGAGCCATCGTGAAGGTTCATGATCTGAAGCCGGCCCCCGGTTCTCGGCGGCCCAAGCGCCGGGTCGGACGCGGCATCGGCGGCAAGGGCGGCAAGACCGCGGGCCGGGGCTCGAAGGGCCAGGGCGCGCGCGGCACGGTGCCGGTCGGGTTCGAAGGTGGTCAGACGCCGCTGCACCGCCGCACCCCGAAGGCGAAGGGCTTCAACAACCCGTTCCGCATCGAGTACCACGTCGTGAACCTCGAAACGCTCGATGCGTTCGATTCCGGGACCGAGATCAGCCCCGACACGCTGCGAGGTCGCGGCCTCGTCGCCAAGCAGGGACTGGTCAAGATCCTGGGCCGCGGCGAGCTGACGAAGCCGCTCACGGTGAAGGCGCATGGCTTCTCGGCCGCGGCCGTACGGGCGATCGAGGCCGCGGGCGGAACGACAGAGGTCATCCCCCTGCCGTGGCGCACGGGCCGCCCGCCGGTGCGGGGAAACGCCCTCGCCAACCGCTAGGGGCGAGCACCGCCGTCGGTCCCGGGCGCCCGGCGGCCCTGGCGCCGGGAGCGAATCAGCTAGGTACACTGCCAGTCCCCATCTTCGACGGTCAGTTCCTATCTTTCGGAGGTTCGGCTCCCCCATGAGGTCCCGGTGACGTCAGGACTTTCGCGCCTGAAGAACATGTTCCGGGTAGCCGACCTGCGGAACAAGATCCTCTTCACGCTGTTCATCGTCTTCATCTTCCGGCTCGGCTCGCACATCCCGGTCCCGTACGTGGACTTCAAGGCCGTGCAGGCCTTGAGCGAGAGCGCACGGAGCAACGGCGGCGGCGGGGTACTCGGTCTGCTCGACGTGTTCTCGGGCGGCGCGCTGACGTCGGTGTCGGTGTTCTTCCTGGGGATCATGCCGTACATCACGGCGTCGATCATCATGCAGCTGCTCGGTGTGGTGATCCCGAAGCTCGAAGAGTGGCAGCAGGAAGGTCAGACCGGGCAGAAGAAGATCACGCAGTGGACGCGCTACCTCACCGTCGCGCTCGCGCTCATGCAGTCCACGGCGTTCGTCTTCGTGCTCAAGAGCGGGAACGGCGGCTTGCTCGGCCAGTCGAACTTCCGCTTGCAAGAGGGACAGGTCCTCATCCCGAACTTCACTGCATACCGCGCGGTGATGATCGTGCTCACGTGGACCGCAGGGACCGCGCTCGTCATGTGGCTCGGCGAGCTCGTCACCCAGCGCGGGATCGGCAACGGCATGTCGATCCTGATCTTCACGTCGGTCGTGTCACGGTTGCCGTTCCAGGGCGCGCTCGTGCTGCGGCAGTCCCACGCGTTCAAGTTCGCGATCATCATGGGCATCGTGGTGTTGATGATCCTGGCGATCGTCGCAGTCGAGTCGGGGCAGCGACGCATCCCAGTCCAGTTCGCAAAACGTGTGGTCGGCCGCCGCATGTACGGCGGCCAGAGCACCTACATCCCGCTGAAGGTCAACCAGTCGGGCGTGATCCCCGTGATCTTCGCCACGTCGCTGCTCTCGTTCCCGGCGCTGGCGGCGACGGTGCTGCCGAGCGGTGCCCAGAAATGGGTGAACGACCACCTCGTCGGGCAGGCGACGACGAGCTGGTTCTACATCGGCATGTTCGCAGTGTTGATCCTGTTCTTCTCGTACTTCTACACGGCGATCGCATTCAACCCGCAACAGCAAGCGGACATCATCCGCAAGCAGGGCGGGTTCATTCCCGGTATTCGTCCCGGGCCGCCGACCGAGCGATACCTGGCGAAAGTCTTGAACCGCATCACGCTGCCGGGTGCGACGTTCCTCACGCTCATTGCGATCGTGCCGTTCATCGTCCTCAAGTTCTGGAACATCCAGAACTTCCCGTTCGGCGGTACCTCGATCCTCATCGCGGTCGGCGTGATGCTCGAGACGATGAAGCAGCTCGACAGTCAGCTGATGATGAGGAACTACGAAGGGTTCTTGCACTGAGCCGAGAAATCAGCAAGTCGGGTGCATGACGATGAAGCGTTCCAAGCCGCGACTCGTGCTGCTCGGAAAACAAGGCGCCGGCAAGGGAACACAGGCCGAACGTCTTGCCGAGCACTACGGGATCACACACATCTCGACCGGTGACATGTTCCGCGCGCAAGCGGCACAGGGCACCGCGTTCGGCTTGGAGGCCAAGCGGTACATGGACGAGGGCGAGCTCGTGCCCGACGAGATCGTGATGGGCGTCTTCGAGGAGTGCATCGTGCCCGGCGGCCCGCTCGGCAATGGGTTCGTGCTCGACGGTTTCCCGCGCACCGTGCCGCAGGCAGGCGAGCTCGATCGCGTGCTCGGGGTGACACCGCTCGATCTCGCCATCGACCTCGAGGTCCCTCGCGAGATCGTCCTCGACCGGATCGCGGGCCGGCGCGTCTGCGACGACTGCCAGCGCGTCTACCACGTCAACCTGCCGCCGGCGGTGCCGTGGACGTGCGACACCTGCGGCGGCAACGTCACCCAACGCGACGACGACACCGAGGAAGCGGTCGAGCGGCGTCTCGATCTCTACGAGACCGAGACCGTGCCGATCATCGACTACTACCGCCAGCGCGGCGAGCTCGCGGTCATCGATGGCGTGGGCGAGGGCGACGAGGTCTTCGAGCGGCTCATCAAGATCATCGACGACCGCGTCCAGACCTGACGACCCCGGCGGGAAGTCTGCATGGTTCTTCGTAAGACGCCGCAGCAGATCGCGCACATGCGCAAGGCCGGCTCGATCGTGGCCGAGATGCACGACGTGTGCCGGCGGGCGGCAAAGCCCGGGGCGACCACGGCCGACCTCGACGCGGCGGCGCGGGACGTGCTCGAGCGGCGTCGCGCCCGTTCGAACTTCCTCGGCTACCACGGGTTCCCCGCGGTCGCGTGCATCTCGCCCAACGAGGTGATCGTGCACGGCATCCCGGACAGCCGGGTGCTCGAGGAGGGCGACATCGTGTCGATCGACTGCGGCGCGATCGTCGACGGCTGGCACGCCGACGCCGCGATCACCGTGCCGGTGGGCGAGATCGACGACGCGGACCGGCTCCTGCTCGAGACGACGCGTGCGTCCCTCGACGCCGCCATCGCGGCCACGCTGGACGGCAACCGGCTCGGCGACATCGGCGCGGCGGTGGAAGCGACGGTGACCGGGGCCGGCTTGGGGCTCGTACGGGACTACGTCGGCCATGGCATCGGCACCGCCATGCACGAAGAGCCCGACGTCCCGAACTACGGGCCGGGCGGCCGTGGGCTTCGGCTGCGGGCCGGGATGGTCCTCGCGATCGAGCCGATGGTGACCGCCGGACGGCCCGCGTCACGCGTGCTCGGCGACGGTTGGACCGTCGTGACCGCCGACGGTTCGCGCGCGGCGCATTTCGAGCACACGGTCGCGATCACCGACAGTGGCCCCGAGGTGCTCACACTCCCCTGACCTGGAGCTTGGCACCTGTAGCCTGATCAGGTATTCTCGTGGGTCGGCTCCCCGCCCGTTTTCCGTGCGCCTCTGGCGCGCTCCTGCACCCGAAGGTGATGCTCTCTGGCCAAACCGAAGGACGACACGATTCTGGTTGAAGGCACCGTTGTCGAGCCGCTGCCGAATGCCATGTTCCGTGTCGAACTGGAGAACGGGCACAAGGTGCTGGCCCACATCTCCGGGAAGATGCGCATGCACTACATCCGCATCGCTCCGGGTGACCGGGTGCAAGTCGAGCTCACACCGTACGACCTCTCCCGCGGTCGCATCACGTACCGCTACAAATAGACACGAGCAGGCAGCAATGAAGGTCCGACCTTCGGTCAAGAAGATGTGCGACAAGTGCAAGGTGATCCGCCGCCACGGTGCGGTGCGGGTCATCTGCGTGGACCCGCGCCACAAGCAGCGTCAGGGCTAGAGGGGAACGCTTTCGGATGGCTCGTATCGCCGGCGTGGACATACCTCGCGAGAAGCGGCTCGAAGTGTCGCTGACCTACATCTTCGGCATCGGCCGCACGATGTCACAACAGGTGTGCGACGCCACTGACATGTCACGCGATACGCGCGTACGCGACCTCACCGAAGAGGAAGTCGCGCGCCTGCGGAGCTACATCGACCAGAACCTCGAGGTCGAAGGCGACCTGCGCCGCGACATCAGCCAGAACATCAAGCGCAAGATGGAGATCGGCAGCTACCAGGGACTCCGGCACCGCAAGGGATTGCCGGTCCACGGTCAGCGCACCCGTACCAACGCTCGCACCCGGAAGGGACCGAAGAAGACGGTCGCCGGGAAGAAGCGGGCCCGCAAGTAGCAACCGGAAGTCTGAGGGGAAGTGGCAAAACCT
>JBBRXX010000088.1:0-6866 GCA_038238245.1 Acidimicrobiia bacterium | reverse complement strand
TGCGGGAGGTGGGGGTCGTGTTGAGCTACGGCGTCGAGGAAAAGGTTGTGCTCGTTACCGGAGCTGCGAGTGGGATCGGGCGGGCGATCGCGATGCGATTCGCCGAAGCGGGCGCGCGGGTCGCAGCAACCGACGCGCATGTGGAGGAACTGCCTGGAGACACAACCTGGGCACTGGACGTGACCGACGCCGGTGCCATCAGACGCGTGGTTGGAGAGGTGACGGCGCGGCTCGGCCCCATCGATGTTCTGGTCAACAACGCCGGTGTGCGACTTCCGATACCGATCCGAGCCGACGAATACTTCCGGAGTTGGGAGGCGACCCTCGCGGTCAACCTCGTTGCGCCGATGCGCCTCGTGCGCGCGTGCCTGCCCGACCTTGCCCGCGACGGTGCGGGTCGAGTGATCAACATCGCTTCCACGGAAGGGCTCGGCGCCACGCCGTACTTGGGCCCGTACAGCATCAGCAAGCATGGCCTGGTGGGAGCCACCCGCTCCCTGGCCGTTGAACTCGGAAACGCTGGAGTGACGGTCAACTGCGTCTGCCCGGGCTCGATCCACACCCCGATGACCGCGACCTTCACCGACAGGGACAAACGGGAGTTTGTGCGACGTCGCGTGCCGTTGGGACGATACGGCGAACCCGAAGACGTTGCCCCCATCGTCGTATTTCTCGCATCACCCGCCGCCTCGTACATCAACGGCGCCATCATCCCCGTCGATGGTGGACTCACGGCCAAGTTCGGGTAACCGTGACCCACTTGGATCAGCGAGTACCGATCGGCAGATCGGTGCGCGCAGTGTCACGCGTCGGGTCGCCGTTTCTCGCGATCGCGAGCGTCCCCTACCGGCACTTCTGGGACAGGCAATTGACCTACCGAGGCCTTTCGCCGCGGTGGGAGTTCGACGACACCCGACGCGGTCGATGCGATTGCATGCCCGCACCCTCACGCCGCTGGTCGATTTGCCGCGCAACTGACCCAGCCCTCGTGTCGGCACACTGAAGCGAAAGCCTTCCCCGGCGCGTTGACTTCACAAGCGGGCCACGAGCGTATCGACGCCAGCGCCCAGGAGATCGGCAACGGCGTGACCGCGGCCGTTCAACGCCATGAAGATTGCCTCACCCGGACCCGTTACCTCCGGTCCAGTGCCCGCTGACCACGACAGGTCGGTCGCAATGAGACGCAAGCCTTTGGCGCGGTGACGAGCGCCAGCTACCGCGAAGCCGCCGAAACGCGTGATCCCGAAATCGAGTACCGCCGCGAGCCTTTCGGCTGGTATTTCGCGTCTGGCACCAAGCGGCCGTCGTACATCTTGCTGATGAACCATCAGCTCCGAGAGCTGTACCAGAGTGCTTTCACCGACGAGCGTTGCGGGCGATTCCAGCCACGCAATCAACTGGTCCGGCTTGCGCGTGCGCTCGGGAGCGTGAAGTCGATCGTCTGAGAAGCGGACGCGTGCCAGCTTGAGAAATCGCTCATTGCTGGCGGTATGTGAATGGATTGCGATGTGGATCACCGCTTCGTGTACCGACCAACCGTCGCACAACGAAGGCGTCTCCCAATCCCCCGGCGTCAATCCGCGCAAGAGTTCCGCGAACTCGCGCTGTTCCGCCTCGACCATGTTCCGTACGATGTATGCGTCAGGCATTGTCGTCATCCCAATCGATCGCCACGATGGTGACTGGATCGCGCAGGCCCTTCACGGCGACGCGACGCGCGGGCGACTTCGATTGCACCTTCGCGGCGATCGCCGTCGCTTCGCTCGTGAGAATGCCGCCCGCGTCCGCGATTCCGGTGATCCGTGCCGCTTCGTGCACGCCGAGCCCCGCGTAGTCGCCCCCGCTTAACAGGGCGTCGGCTTCGTGTACTCCGATACGGATCTCGGGCGCGAAACCGGTCGACTCACGCTGTACGGCAAAGCGTTGTTGCATCTCGATCGCACACGCGACCGCCGCCAACGGCCCGTCGAACACTGCGAAAAACCCGTCACCGCCACCGCGCTGTTTGACTTCGGTGCCGCCGTGCTGAATCAGCAGCTCGCGCACCGTGCGGTCGTGAGATCGTAAGACCGCCGCCCACCGTTCGTCGCCCATGCCGGCAACGAGGCGCGTCGAGTCGACGATGTCGGTGAACATGAACGTGCGCCGCACTTGGTGTCCGATCGCGGTGGCGCCGAGGCGGTCGCGCAACTGGTGTGCCGCCTCGAGATCGAGCCGGGCGCCAAGGCCTTCGAACACCGCTGTTGCGGCGTCGAGCTCCACGCTTGCGATCTCGCGATCGCCCAGGAGAGTCGCCGCCTGTGCGAGCAGGTGTTGAGCCTGGGCGGCTTCGTACGGCGCGCCTGCATCACGCCACAGGCCGATCGCGGTACGGCACGCGTTGATCGCTGCCTCACCGTCGCGTTTGGTCAACAACACCGCCGCGCGAGCAGTAGCGGCCCGCGCCTGCAGCAACACGGTGTCGTACACATCGACCAAACTGGCGAAACGATCGGCAGCAGCCTCCGCGTGATCGATCTCGCCGCACGCAAGCGCGATCTCAACCGCGGCCGGTAACAGCTCGGCAATCGCCATCGGATCCCTGTCGGCGGTTTCAGCGATCGCGGCGCGCACCTGCGCGGCGGCGAGCGCGTCGTCGCCCTGCGCGAGATGCATCAGAGCGAGGCCAGGCTGGGGCCGTTTCTCGTGGAGCTCGGCGTTCCGATATGCGTCCGCTGCCGCCCGGAGGTCGCCGCGACGGCGGGCGATCTCGCCGAGCTCGTACCACGCTTGCCCGACGTGCCCCACCGACCAGGTACCCAGCGCGTCCATCACTTCGCGCAGCTGCGACTCGGCACCGGACCAGTCGCCGCGGATGCGCATGATCTCAGCGCGATGCATCTGGCAGTCGCCGGGATAGTCGCCCATGCCGGGCCGCGTCGCGCACGACGACGCTTCTTGTGTCCATTCGAAGGCACGTCGGATGTCACCTAACGCCTGACACAAGCTGATAGTCCCGCAGTAGACACGTGCCGTTGCCACCGAGCTCAGCAACCCTGACACCGCGTCGATCATCGCTTCATCGACTCGACGCATTCCTTCGGACAGACGTCCGAGGCGCACGAGCGCGGTGCCCGAGCCGACGAGCGAGTGCGCGGTGAGATCAGCGTCATTGAACTGGCGACCCAGCGCGAGCGCCTCTTCGTACAACACCAGCGCTTCGTCATTGTCGTGACGAACGTCGAGAGCGATGATACCGCGCAACGCGATGACGTGACCGACTTGCGCGCAGGGCTCGAGATCATCGGCGAGCCGCTCGGCGCGCTCCGCCCATCCGATTGCGACCGACAGGCGGCCGCGCTGGCCGTTTTCCATACATAGCTCGAGCGCGAGCGGGACCGCACGAGGAACGTCACCCGCCGCAAGACGCAGACCGAACGCGCGCTGCAGCAAGTCGATGTATGGGTCCCCCTGGAACGTCCACATGGCCGCGAGCGCCGCGCGCTCGAGGTCATCGACCCCAAGCGGCGACTGCGCATCGGCCGCGGTGAACGCGTCGAACGCCAACTGCCACTGCGAACGCTCGACCGCGGCTCGCGCCTCGCGAAGGAGCTGCTCCCCTTCGCCGCCGGCCATGCTCGCGACCCTAGATCGTCAGTCCGCTCGCCGCACAAAGTTCATGCGAGATTCGTGCGTACTACCGGAAGTGTGTCGGCAGACGCTGACCACGCCGACAAATCTGAGCGTGTTCTGTGCGGAGCGAGTGTCTCGACGCAGGATGCAGAATGGCAGTTCTGGCGCGGCTACGGAAAGAGCACGTGTTCGACGGCCCCGACCGGGCGCGGGAAGCGTCATCCGGTTGTTCTCGGGGCGACCACCTGGGCAAGCTGGTCGTCGAACTCGAGGGGGGAATCCCGATGAACGACACCGAGGTCTGGATCGCGATTGCAGCCGAACGGATTGAGCTCGCAGACTTCCTCGAGACGCTGACGCCGGAGGAGTGGGACGCGCAGAGCCTGTGCGAAGAATGGAAAGTGCGCGATGTCGTCGCGCATCTGATCTTCGTCACTGAAGTTGTGTTGGGCCGAGCGCTCGTCGGCGTCGCGAAGAGCGGTTTCAATCCGAACAGGTACGTCGCGCGGGCCGCGATTGCCGCGGGAAAGCAGCCTCCTGAAGACCTTCAAGAGCAAATGCGGGACTTGGCAAGTTCGCAGAAGCTGCCGCCGCTACGTAAGCCGTGGCACCTCCTGGCGGACACGGTGGTCCACCATCAGGACATTCGGCGGCCGCTTGGCAAGCCCCGCGCCATTCCTGCAGAACGCGTGATCGGTGCGCTCGGCGTCGCGAACGGCATAGCCGGATCGGGCATCAAGCAGCGCATTGCCGGGCTGCGGCTCGTTGCAACCGACATGGAATGGGAACACGGCGACGGCCCGGAAGTGCGCGGCACCGGCGAGGCACTGCTGATGACGGTGTGCGGGCGCGCGAGGTTGCTCGACGAGCTGACCGGCGAGGGAGTCGCGCGGCTGCGCGCTCGATAGCGGCTTGTTCAAGGCGTGCCGTCGGCCGTGGATGGTTTGCAATCACGCGATCCGACACCGCAACGTCACCACTCTCACCGCCGCCTGTCGCGAAGCCTCCCTACCGCGAACGCATGCAGAATGTCCGATCAGGCGTGGTGTTGCGAGCGCCGAACGGCTGTTAGGTATATGACGCGCTCGCGGGGTCGAGCTGAAGGAATTTGCCAGGTTCCGGGCACCCCATTGAGTTCGCGCTCGCCGAGAGCGTCGAACTGGAGACCCGATCCGAGGACAAGGTCCGCGATGGTGCGTGACACGGCGACGATGCTCGGCTCGGCGGTGTTACAGATGCGAGCGGCGAGCAGTAGAACGACACCCTGAGGTGTCCCATAACGCCGGGTAGGCGGCGTGTTCTGTGCGCAGATCTGTGCGGGGCGCTCGCGGGAATGCGGACGCCGAACGGCAGATATGGCGTGCCTCGACGCTGCGGCGAATGAGCCTGCGCCTAGGGAGTTGTAGGGAACGCGTCGTGGTACGCACCGACCGTGATGGCAGCGATCCTGGCGACTACCGCTCCACGGTTGTGCCAGCGATGCACTGTCCCGTTCAGAACCGCGACGTCTCCCGGATGCAGGGTCACTTCGCCATCATCGAGTTCCAACCCGACGACGCCGTCTAGGACGATGTCGAAGTCTGTTGTCGGCGAAACGTGCATCCCCGGGCGCGACGGATCTGCGAACTCCCTCAGGTTCTCGGCGACGAACTCGTCGAGGTCATTCTCTTCGCCGGGAGGAAGCTCGAAGACAACCGCCCGGCAACCGCCCGGCGGTGGGTAACTTCCCTTCCATCGCGGCTGGATACCCGCGTCAGGAAAGCTCGCGACATCGTCCGTTCCCCAGACGACGTGGAACAGGACGCCGTCCGACCCTCCGTACTCATCTGCGTTGCCATCGCTGACAACGCGCGAGCGCCCACGCTCGTCGTGCCCGGTGACCACTCGTCGAACCACGCCAGTCCCTCCGCGTCATGCAAAGGGACACATGATGCCCTGGAGAACGACGTGCGGTCGAGTGCCGATCGGCAGATATGGCGCGGTGGCGTTTAGATCTCGCAGACGGCGATGGCGCGCGCCGAGATCCCTCCATCCGAGCTGTCACTACGGCGGCGCGGCTCTCCGACCTCGCCAAGTCATTGCCGAGCGGCATCGCCGCGCGAAGCGACCAGCACGGCGTGCGGGGTGTCTCGTTCGCGATTGTTGCTCGTCACATCCAGTGTTGCAGTTCGGGGGCTGGTCCTCGACCGAGGAGCCACGCCATGAGTTCGCGCTCATCGGCACGTCCCGGCAGTCCGGCGAGCAACCGAGGAAGTGCTTTGTTCACCAGGCTGTCAGTCCAGTCCGAGGACCGAATCGTGAGCCCGAGGTCGACGAGGTGCACTTCGACCTCCCACCATCGCATGAACGGGAGCAGCGCGACTGGGTGCTCGTCGCCAGCGACGGTCCGCACGGGTCGGGCCCACACCTCATCAGGGAGCGACTGAAACAGGTCGTCGAGTGTGAGCGACCAGCTCGTTGCATCGTTGCGCAGAGCGGCGGCATCTCGGTTGGCTCCTGCTTCGATCTCCGCCGCTCGCCCGGCGCGGCCGCCCTCGTACTGGTCGATGACTTCCGATCGCACAGCGGCGTCGATCCGTCGACACATCGCTTCCGCGTTTCGCGCGAGGTGCGTGAGAACATGGCCGACGGACCAGCCTGGCAGCTTCGAGGCACGCCTGACCTCGGCATCGGCCAGGTCGGCCACCACGGATCTGAGCAGGTCGTGCGCGACCCGACACCCCTCGATGTCGGCTTGCGGCCTCACCGTGCCACCGAAGGAACGTGGTAGGGGGTGTCGGCCTTCATCCCTCGCAGCCGGGTTCGGGGTCGTCGGGCAGCGGAAGACTTCAAGCGATCGGTCACGCGGGCGCATATTGCCCGCTCTGGCGCTCCGATGCCACCGGCGCGGCGCGCACATAACGACCCTCGCAGTTGTCCCAGAACGCCGGCTCTGCATCACCCACGGATCGTGGCTGAACGGCACATCGGTGACGCGCCTTCGCGCCTCTGCGGCGGGATAGTGGGACGCGTCCGGCAGTCTCGGACCGGGATCAGGGTGTGAGGCCGAGTCGTTCGAGTTCGTCGTCGAGCATGCGTCTGGTCCGATGCTCGCGGTGGATGACGTCGCGGATCTTGCCGCGTCGGAGAAGTTCCGCGGTACGCGAGCCGGCGGGATCGCCGGGGATGACGCCGTGGAGCCGCTCCTGTGCCGCGATGAGCAGCGTGAACGTGTTCGGAGAGCGGGCGATGGCCCACGTGTCGTCGAGCAGTAC
>JBBRXX010000087.1:0-7465 GCA_038238245.1 Acidimicrobiia bacterium | reverse complement strand
TCCTCGGCGTCGCCGCCGCGCTTGCGATCGCGCTGAGCCCCCAGCATCCCCGCTGGCTCGCGGGAGGCGCCGGAGTATTCGCGGCTGCTCACTTCGGCGCGACGGTGTCGTGGGCGCGATCGGGTGCGCTCTCGCAGACCGGGGTCTTCACGATTCTCGCGCCAGTTCTGTATCTCGCGTGGGTCGTCGCGGTCGCCGTTGTACTGCTCCGAACCAGGACCACAGACGAGTGAGGACCAGGACGCCGCCACGACTGGCGTTCTGGGTGTCGAAGTCGGCGGGTCGAGGACGTCGAAAACTGGCGGTTGCAGGCGTCGCAGCCGGCGGCGTAAGACAGGTTGAAGCTGTCGCATAACCGCTCCCGATCGGGCATTCTGAGCGCGTGCGCGAGTTCTCCTTTGTGATCCTGTCGGGACCTCCCGGGAGCGGCAAGTCCACGCTCGCGACACCGCTCGCTTCGAACCTGCGGCTGCCGCTCTTCTCCAAGGACACCATTAAAGAAGCCCTGATGGATTCGCTCGGAGTGCGTGACGGTGAGGAATCGCGCCGATTGGGCCATGCGTCGATCCAGACGATTTTTGCGCTTGCCCGCGAGAACAGACGCGGCGTATTAGAAGCCAACTGGCGCCCGAGCGTCGCCGTCGAACCAGTGCGCAGCTTGCCTGGTCGCGTCGTCGAGGTGTTCTGCGAGTGCGATACCCGGATCTGTCGCGAACGGTACGCGCGACGCGCGGCTACTCGGAAGCCGGGACACTTTGATGCGGCACGGATCGATGATGCATCGATGTGGGCAGGGGAGGCGTCGGAGCCAGTCGACGGTGGCTGGCCCGTCATCGCGGTCGACACGTCGACGCCCGTCGACCATGACGCGCTCTACGTGCGAATCATGACGGCAACGTCGGGCGCATAACTGCCGTTCTGGGTGCCGAAGTCGGCGGGCCGAGGACGTCGAAAATCACTGGCGGTTGCAGGCGTGGCAGCCGGCGGCGTAAGACAGGTTGAAGCTGTCGCATAACCGATCCCGATCGGGCATTCTGTGCGCCGTGACCTTCGTTCGCCGTTGGTGGCCCATCGTCGCGCTTGTTTCTTTGTCGTCAGCGCTCCAAAAGATTTTGTTGCGCGACTATCACGCCCGAGGCCACGCGTCGGGTCATCTCAGTTCCGCGACAGCAGTGTTCTTCGGGAGCGTCCTAATCGCCATCATCCTTTGGTCAGCCCCGTCGGCTCGCCGATACCCCGAGGTTTGGATCGCAAGTGGCATGTGGATTGCCGCCCTCGTCGGTGTCGCGATCGGCAATCTGCGCGTCGTCGACGCGATCGGAGATGCCGATTGGAGCGCCGAACAGGCCGACGCGTTGGGCGCGGGACTACCTGGCTTCGAATCTGGTCACGACCTTGCCGGAATCTCGATGTGGCTCGCGGTCGCCGCAGCGGTAGTGCTCGCGATCGTCTTGTTGCTTCGGTCACAGATCAGCAGAGGAGTCGCGATCGGAGCGATCCTCGTCAGTCTTGTCTTCCCGCCTTGGTTCTTCCCTGGCGCAGGCGTAGTTGTACTCGCGATCGCGCTGTGCGTCACCCGGAACCGCGTGCTCAACGAGATAGCAATCTGAGCCGTTACGCGAGCGCATATCTGCCTGATTGAGAATGTTGTTGGTGGCGTTTAGATGTCGCAGACGGCGATCGAGGGTGCGTCTCGGCGTGCCTTGTCGGTGGCCGTATCGAGGTCGGCGAGCCGGGTGTAGTTGATGGATCCGGGGTCAATCCCAAGCGCGGTCGCGTCGTTGCGTTCGAGCCGTTCGATCAGCGGTTTCGATGCGAGCATTCGTCCGCTGGTAGCGCAGGCTTCGATGCGCGCCCCCTCGTTGACTTCGTCGCCGAAGGCGGTGACCGCGCCTTCACGTGGGCGCGTACGGTCAGCAAGCTCCTTGCGGAACGCCGCGATCAAGAAGATGTTGAGCGGCGAGTTCTTACGGATGGACTTGCACGTTGCCATTCGTGAGCACGCCGCCCGCGGTGTAACCGGTCGTGGTCTGAATGCTGAATGTGTCTCGGCCGGCGCCCGGCTCACCGAGGTCGTCCACGTCGATTCGGTAGGTCGTTGCAACACCGTTCACCGTGGCGTTTCCGAAGAACGTCGCGTGTGTTGCACCCTGCACGAGCGCCGTGGCATCGGTGCACTTGACCTTGACGTTCGCCGAGGGGTCGACCACGCTGCATTCACCCTTGACCCCTGTGCTGGTGCTCTTGGCGGTGAAACCGAACGCGATCTTGTCGGTGTGCGTCGCGTTCCAGATCTGTCCGCCGCCGGTTGTCTGGCCCGACGTGGACGACGGCAAGATCCAAGCCTTCGTAGCTGTACCACATGCTTCGCCCGTGTCGGCGACACCGTTGCGGTTGTTGTCTGCGCAGGCGCTGATGACATCGGCGCCCGGCAGCTGTGGACCCTGATACGTGAACGAGCATTGACCGCTGCTGTTGGTCGTACAGGAACCGCTCGCGCTCGTCGATCCCGAGACGTGAAAGACGATCACGGCGTCCGACACCGGTTGGCCTGCGGACGTCGCGGTCGCCGTCACCGTGTGGCTGGTTCCGACCGTGTTCACCGCGTCCGGGGGCGACACCACCACGGTATCGGCCGTCGAATCGACCGCGAAGGAGATTGCCCGGCCGAAGAACCAGAAGCCGCCCGCGAAATACGCGGCCGTCACGGCGCACGACCCGGGGGTTGCGCACGACACCGTTGCCCCGGTGAACGAAACGAACTCCGTCTGCACCGCAAATGTCGTGGTGAAGTTCCCGTTCGCGTCCGAGTTGAAGATTTGCTGCGCGCCGCCGCAGTTCTCGATCGCGTCGGTCGCTGATTTTGGCTGCGGCTCGCTGAGAATGACACTCGAGCACTCGGTGACGAACACCGATTGTGCGGGCGGGAACCCGGTGCCGGTCACCACGACCGTCTGACCGGGGGCCAACCCCGTCGAAGGCTCGACGGTCACGTTCGGACCTGTGGCAGCCGCGGCTGGGAGGGCGAACACCGTCGCAGCGATACACGCTGCGACGATCGCGAACGCACCCAGGCGCGACAACCAAACCGTCGTGGCAACGCATCCGTGATCACCGCCCATACGAGCGAACTCGGGGCGGTTGTTGCGAGCCGAGATGAAGTTCATAGGCGAACCATTCCTACGCGTGCGCCGCCCACCGCACGGCAAGCGAAAATGCAACGTACCCTTCGGCCGCCCAGAATGAAAACATATGTTGTCGACGCCGGACGCGCGGAACGATCATCGCCGCGTGATTCGACCGCGGCGATATCGCTTTCGTTGGTCATCCACCGCGCGCGACCGCCGTCGGAGTGGAGGACCAAGGACACCAACCATCACTGACGCCGGCAAGCATCGTCGGCGGCTTCGTGATGCCTGCAGGCGCACGGGCGGACGTCAGTTTCCCGACCTCGAGAGAATCTGATCAGGTCGTCAGGCGTCCGACCGATATTACACGTAGTGAACAGAAGCGCCGCGAGGCTCGCCGCAACCGAGCCGGACACCATCGACTCCGACGAACGCGACCCGACGACGGCGCGCGACTCCGCTCGCGATGCCACCCTTGGGCAACGGCGTCCGGCGAGCTCCGGTACGGGCCACGACGATGTCCGGGCCACCACGCGCCGTCACGCCAGCGGCTGGCTCGGCCGTTACATCGGATTGGTCATCGGAGGCATGGCCGTCGGTCTCGCGCTCCTGCTGTGGTTCGCGGTGTCGGCACGCTCCCCCTCTGTCGTTCATTCCCCGAAGTCGAGGGCACTGTTCGGCGGGTGGCACGTCATCTACGACAACCAAGCACCTGCCCTCACGCTGGTCATCGGCGCCGTCGGTCTCGCTGTGATCTTCGCCGCGGGAGTGGCCCTCGTCGAACGGGTTGTCACGGACCGATCCCGGCGCTCGACCAACGCCGAGATGAAGCTGCTTGCCCCCAAGCTTGTGATGGCCGACACCCGTGGCGTCTTCGGCGGGCTGGTCACGGTCACCGTCCTCATCCCCGCCCACAACGAGGCGGCCTCCATTGGAGCGACGCTTGACTCGCTCGGTGCGCAGGATCCCGCGCCGAACCGCGTCATCGTCGTCGCTGACAACTGCACCGACGCGACCGAATCCGTCGCGCGCGCGCACGGGGCGGAGGTGTTTGTCTCCGTGGACAACACCCACGAGAAAGCGGGTGCCCTCAACCAGGCGCTGCGCAAGCTCCTCGACGGTCTCGGAGAAAATGACATCGTCATGTGCATGGACGCCGACACGGTGCTCGACGACGGCTTCCTCGCCGCCGGCGTCCAGCGCTTCACCGCCGATCGCGCCCTGATGGCGATCGGCGGTCTCTTCTATGGCGAAGAAGGCCATGGCGTCCTTGGCCAGCTGCAGCGAAACGAATACGTCCGATACTCCCGGGAGATCCGGCGCCGGCGCGGGCGCGTGTTCGTATTGACTGGCACCGCGTCGATGTTTCGACCGCGCGCGCTGCGAACCGTCGCCGCGAGCAGAGGAGACCTGCTTCCGGGTGTCCACGGCGATGTATACGACACGGCGGCACTCACCGAGGACAACGAGCTGACCCTGGCCATCAAGTCGCTGGGAGGCCTCATGGCGTCTCCCAACCGCTGCCGCGTGGTCACTGAACTCATGCCGACATGGCGCAACCTATGGACCCAGCGCCTCCGCTGGCAGCGGGGCGCCCTGGAGAACCTTGGCGCCTACGGACCGGCTCCCACAGTGCTCCGCTACTGGGCACAGCAGCTCGGCATCGGCTATTCGGTCGTCGCACTCAGCTCGTTTTGGCTGCTCATCATCGTCACCGCGCTCGCCGCCGACCATTGGGTGTGGTTCCCCTTCTGGCTCGGCGTGGGAAGCCTTTTCGTCGTCGACCGCGTCGTGAGCGCGTGGAGCGGCGGCCGGAAGGCACGTCTGCTCGCCGTGCTGCTGATCCCCGAGCTGCTGTACGACATGTTCCTCGACGTCGTATATCTCAAGGGCATTTTCGACATCACCTTCGCCCGGAACGCGAGATGGGGTCACGTCGCCCACGCGGAGCAACCCACGCATCGGCCCGATGAAAGCGAGAAGCGCGAGCGCGCCGAGGTCACCTCGTGAGCGGCGTCCTGCTCCTCGCCGGCGTGCTGCCCCAGAGCATCATGCACTCGTCATGGTTCGCCTCACTGAGCATCTTCGTTGCCATCAACACGGTGCTGTACCTCACGCTGGCGATCATCAAGCTGCTCCCGAAGGCTTACCTGAGCGACTGGATCGACCGACGCAACCGGCGTTCCGAGATTCGTAGCATCTACCCGGATGGCGAGGCCGGAGCTCCGCGGTAACGGCATCCCTCAGCATGCTTCGTCGGCGACGAACCAAGGTCAGTGTTCGTGGAGCGACAGAGCGATTGGTGTCTACACACCCATACCACCACGCCTAGGCATCCATCCTGAGGCTCCGACGTTCGCGGCCGCGGTACGCACGAATGCCTGTGCATCCTCCCCTTAGGAGTCTCGCAACGCGGGGAAATTCTCCGCGGCGGCACGTGCGATTCCCGCCCCGACGCGGGCGCCGAGTTCCCACTGGTCGACGCCGCTGAATATGACACTCCCGGATACCCGTTTGTTCGCGCCGCTCCCGCGCTCCAAGCGCGGCTCGACGCGGTGATCGCCCAGCTGTAGTTGCCCTGCTCCTGCGACGCGATATAAGCAGTGTCTCGGGGACGGAGCATCTCGGCGTCCAAGCTGACCAGGGTCCGACACGCACATCAGGCGCACCGCGCTTCAGTGCGTCAGAACTTGGGAGATGCGCCCGATCTCGCAGTGGGAATACTCCTCGGCAGTACAGGCAGACCACCGACCAACGAAAACGTCGAAGGTAGGACCGGGACGCAGTGTCAGAGAACAACCTGCTCGCAAACCTCGACCAGTGGCTCGACATTGCACGCATGAACGACTTCTACGCGTCGAATCAACGCCGGCGTCCTCGTCGGACCTGTTCGGGCCGGCATGGATCGGTCAGCGCGTTGTATCTCTCTGGTGACCGACGACAGTTCGACTAGGGCGAGCTTCAGCCCAGACGACGTCGGTAATGGAGGAAAAGCTGCGGTCGGCGCGACACGAGCCCGAACGCGCGTCACCTGCCGCACGAGTGTCCAAGCTCCGGACCGATGCCGCAGGCGGCGAGCCGCGATCCCAACTCCCGCAGACGACGTTGGTTACGAGTCTCGGTGAGATGTCGCGCGTGCACCACCGCGGCGGTGCTACGTCTCGATCGTGATCGGAAGCTCAATGACCGGGGTCAACGCCTCGAGCTGGGCTGAGTACGTGTGCAACACCTCTTCGTACAGCGTCGGCATGCGCGGAGCAATCACGGAAATGACCATCGCATAGCGGATTTTCGGCGCCCGTGACGTGGGGTGGCCTTCTTCTCGCGCGTTGTAGTGGATGTCGAAGACGGGTTCATGCAGCGACGAAGCGCGCATGCGCTTCTCGTCGTGAAGCGTCGTCTCCCATTTGTGTGCGTCGTTCCTCAGCTCCTGCTCTGTCGAGGGGTTCGACCATCCACGGACGGTGTACCTCCGCGAGGACCGCGTCGTGCGCGCGATCGACTCGTGGATCGCGACCGTGTTCGATCAATGCAACCTCGACGCCACGTGTGAAGCGATGGAATCGGCGGGCGAGGTCGATCCGGGGGCCGAGGCGAAGGCCGAAGCCGCGCGGCGCCGAATCGCAGACTGCGACGCTCGGCTGGTGCGCTATCGCTCTGCGCTCGACGCGGGCGCCGATCCCGTCGTCGTCGCCGGATGGGTCAAAGAGGTGGAGGCCGAACGCAAGGCAGCGCAGCGTTCGCTTTCGGGACCCGATGACGGGCCGACGGCGTTCACGCGTGACCAGCTTCGAGAGCTTGTCCTCGAAGTCGGCGATGCCGTGGCAATGCTCGAACACGCCGATCCGACGATGAAGTCGGAGCTGTACGACGAACTCGGGTTGCACCTGACCTACAAGCCCGAGGAGCAACTCGTGGTCGTCGAGTCTCGTCCGACGTGTAGAACCGTTGGTGTCGGAGGGGGGACTTGAACCCCCACGCCCTTGCGGGCACTAGGCCCTCAACCTTGCTCGTGAGTCCAACTACACGCGCATACGTTCGGCTTCGTCCGCGAAGCCGCAGGTCGGAGACACGTCAGTTTGCGGATCGTCCACCATCGTGCGCGCCAATGCGGGCCGGTTCGGTAGACATCCGGTAGACACGCGCCGCGACCGTCACTGCACGCCGCAGTAGGTGCAGCCGGCCAGCGAACAGATCGGCAGATATGTCTTCCGACGCGTCCTTCAGGTTGGGGCGAGCGGTTGAAGATATCGCCGGAACGCGACGCCTGCCCATATCAGCTCGACGACTCCGAACGGCCAGGCACCGGAGAGGAATCCGTAGATGCTCGACAGGAT
>JBBRXX010000086.1:0-7485 GCA_038238245.1 Acidimicrobiia bacterium | reverse complement strand
GATCAGCACATCGTCGCCGAGGCGCCGAGCCATCGCGAGCGCGCGACCTTCGAGCTCGAGACGCTCCGACCTCGGGGCGACGAAGCTGAGCCAACGCGTCAGCGCGCAGAGCAGACGGAGGTGCTGCGCGTCGTCGCGGTCATCTCGCGCGGCAATGGCCTCGCGCAGGACATGTACCGGTTCATCGATCTCAGCCGGCGTCGTCGCGACGGAGAGACTGCCGAACGCGAGAGCGACATCGGCGAGCAGCTCCGAGGACGCGAGCTCGCGCCCTATGGCGAGCGCGCGACGAAGGCTGGCCTTACCGGCCTCGGGACGGCCGTCGCCGATCTCGGATCGGCCGAGGAGGACCAACAAGTCAGCCAAAAGTCTCTCGTCGCCCGCAAGATGTGCCTCGGCGAGTCGGAGCGCTTGGCGTGCAAGCAGGCTCGCCTCCTCGTACGCGTACAACTGCCATGCTTGCTCCGCGGCACGACGGCTGTACTCCACGGCGCGGTCGGCAGCGCCCGGCATGGGCGACTTCGCGAAATGATGGGCCAGCGAGCGGAGATCGTCAGGGACAGTCTGCGCGACTGCTTCGGCGACCCGGAGGTGCAGCTGTGCGCGACGGCTACGCGACATGTCCTCGTAGAGAGCCTCTCGGATGAGGGCATGCACGAAACCGAACCGCGAGATCTCATCGGGCATCTCCGCCACGAGTCCCGCCGAAACGCCGCAGTCGACGGCGTCGAGCACCGTTTCGATGTCGACGTCCGCCACCGCAGTGAGGACGTCCAGCCTGAACTCGCGGCCGAGGACCGCGGCCAGCCGCAAGAGGCCGGGTGCGGGATCAGCCAGCCGCGCCACCCGATCGACGAGCGTCTCGCGTACACCCGTCGGCACACCGACGTCACCTTGCTGGATGCTCTGAAGGACCTCAGTGGCGAAGAAAGGATTGCCGCCGGTGCGTTCGTAGAGGAATTCAGCGCCGCCGACATCCACTCCCGCGCCGCCGGCGAGCTCATCAACCTCACCCGGCGAAAGACCCTCGAGGTGGATTCGAGACACGCCCGGATCGCGTCGCAACGCCGCCAGGAGACCGACCAGCGGATGCGACCGAGAGACGTCCGTCGCGCGGTAGGTGCCCACCAGCAGAAGGTGACCGCAATCCGCCTTTGCGAGATGACGGAACAACGCCAGCGACGGTCCATCCGCCCAATGCAAATCGTCGACGATCAGAATCAACGGCATTTGCCGGCTCAGGTCACTCAGCAACGAGCCGACAGCACCGAACAGCCGCGCTCGATCCGCCCCAATGTTGGTCGACCGGTCACCGGCTCGAGAGACTCGGCGAAGCAGCACTGGAGCAATCGCAGCGACTTCCGCTCCATGTTGCGCGACGTGCGCCTCCAACAGCGCTAAGGAAGCCAGCTCCACAACATGACCCAGCGCCACCGAGAACGGACCGTACGGCGCGGCGAGCTCCTCGTCACACCAGCCATAGCCGACCACCGCGCCGTTCCGATTTGCTGCAGCTGCGAACTCAGCCACGAGTCGCGTCTTGCCGATGCCCGGCTCACCTGCCACCAGCACGACCATCGGCCGGGCGGGCGGAACCGAACTCCAAGCCTCTTCCAGCATCCGCCGCTCGGGAACACGACCTACGAACCGGCGGCTCGTCTCCACCTCGATCGCGAGACGCGCCGGCATCGGTGGGCGCAACGTGGCGGCTGCTGGTTGTGGCGCGCTGAGCTGCCAGTCGATCGGGCGGGTCGGATCCGGCGCGTAGGCGCAGTACGTGCCGGTCCGCACGCTCTGACGAAGATGGCGCCCAAGGTCGGGCAGTGCTTGGGAGATGCGCTCGAGCGCCGAGCGGATGGCGCGGGTCGCGGCGACCCTCGCTCGCTCACTAATTGAAGCGCTCCGCCGGTCCCTTCCGCCCAGGCCGGTCGCTCGCGTCAGCTCGTCCACCACCGCATCCAGCTCCGCGCGAGCCAGAGCTGACCGCTCGGAATCGCCGAAGGCGTCCGCCTCGTTCAGGTCTGCTTCGAGCTCGACGATCCGATCGCGAAACGCCCGCCTCGCGGTCCCGTCGAGCACCGCCTCCGTGCGATCGGCATCGCCGCCGGAAAGCTCGGCCAGGTCCAAAACGTGGACCTCGCGGCCCGGACGCGCCATGAGTCGAGACAGCAACAACAGACCGCGACTGGCACGCAGGCGGGCGACCTCACCGTTGAAGGCGAGCGTCCAATACTCGCCTTCCCGATAGAAGCCGTTCATTCCCAACGCCCCTCGTGGTTCGCGCGCAGGTTTCTGCCCACCGCCAGTGTAGAAGCGGGCGTCGCTCAGACCTCCCGTAGCAGGCGGACGCGAAGGCTGCCGGAGGATCCACCGAAGGCAGCTCGGGGATCCGAGCTCTTCGAGTCGCTGCGGCTCTCATAAGTCTTGAACGGGGATCGCCGGCCGGGCAGCAAACCGCGTCGTTCCCGCACGTCTCTACCGCACAGCGTCACATCGCGAAGCGAGGCACGCAGAGGCTCAATCAGACGCTCAAAGGCGTCCCGCTGAGCGACGCGCGGGAAGCCTGCAATTATCACGTGGTGTCGGACGACGGCAGGGAAGCGTCGGTGACACGCTGTGGAAGTCATACTGCGGGGTGGCGCACGCGGGGCTGCACGCGCTCCGTGCTCGCGCAGGAGCCCGACGACACAATCGCCCGCGACGCAACCGGCCTTCTCACCTCCGTCTGACGCCTTTCGGCGCCCGCTATCGGAAGACCGACAGCGTTCCCCGGTCCTACGACTACCGGTCGGCCACGATCGCGATCGTCACGGTGCCGGGGGTCTGGGGCACCCCGGGCGCGTCATTTGGGGACCGTCGCACGTTTGGGGACACTTCTGGTGTCTCGTACTCGCCGGGTTCGAGGTCTGTCAGTCGTCTCGAGCGGCGATCCGGGCGGTTAGACCTCGCACACAGCGATGGAGGGCGCGTCGCGGCGGGCCTTGTCGGTCGCGGTCGCGAGTTCCGCCAGCGGCGTGTATGTCGCGTGGACGAGGTCGATTGCGAGTGTCGCTGCGTCGGCGCTAGTGAGGCGTTCGACGAGTGACTTTGAGGCGAGTGTCCGCCCGCCGGTCGCGCATGCTTCGATGCGGGCTGCCTCGTTGACTTCCTCGCCGAGCGCGGTCACTTCACTGCGACCGGCCGTGAGAATCCTTCCGACGTAGAGCGTCGATCCCCAGTGCAATCCGAACCGTAACGCAATGTCGGGGATCTCGCTACGCGCGGCGATGTCACCGAGCGTGTTGCGGAGTGCTCGTGCGGCTGTGATGCACGAGTTCGCGGCGGCGGATTCCGACCCGGCCGTTTCGGCGAGGAAGAACGCGACAACGCCGTCTCCGGCGTGACGGCCGACGATTCCGCCCTCGTCGACGATGCACTGGTCCGCTGCTCGCACGAAACGGCGACCGAACGCGAAGTACTGCGCGGTTGACAGTCGCCGCGCCAGCGGCGATGACGACTCCAGGTCTGCGATCAAGATCGCGGCGGGCCGCCGATCGGGTCGTTCGACCAGGCGCATCCGCTCCAGATGGCCCAGATCCGCGGTCGCGGCCGCCGCCGCGAGCTGTGACATCCCAGCGGCGGGCTTGACCATAACAACGACGCCCGCGAGGCCTCCGTGACCATCATCGATCCGAAATGACATCCACGTACCGTCGACCTGCTCGCCTCCGAAGCGATACGAGACCGAGGGCACTAACCACACTTGGGGAAGATCCAACGGTTGCAGCTCATCGATGAGGTCCCCCAGCTCGGGATCGACGACACGGCGCAACATGTCGCGGCCCCCGGGCGTACTGGCGAGCACATGGGGACCGACATGCCGGAAATAGTCCCTCCGACCCTCGGGCAAGGCGGACGCGCCCCCGAAATTCGTCGCCCTGTATCGAGTCATCTCCAAGCTGAACCAGTGGTGTCCAACCGGTATGAGTGACTCTGTGTCCGCGAGGCTCAGCCGTAGCTCATCGGTCGCGAATACGACCCGCCAGCTCGCGTCGAATACCCACGCCCAGTAGCCAGCATCGTTCAGGGTCGACGCCCACTGACCCAGCACTGGGTCCTCCGGCAGAGGCAGCGTCGTCAGCGACTCCATGATGCGAACCTACAACGCTCACGCATATCTGCTTCGTTCCGCGCTCGCCTGCCTCTGAAGGCAGCGTGGCGATCTGCGCACAGAGCCAACGCCTCCTACCCGGCGTTTGGTGATACCCGGGACCGCGATTATGGGACGCGTGATATGGGACGGCGCGTCAATCCGGGCTCATGGTTGGACGACGAGGATGGTCCATTCGCCGGGGACGCCTTTCAGCTCGTGTTGGCCGTGTTCGATGAAGGTGAGCCCCGAGCCGGCGACGAGGTCGCGAACGGTGGACGTGACGAGTACTTGGCCGGGGCCGGCGAGGGCACAGACGCGGGCGCCGATGTGGACTGCGATGCCGCCGATGTCGTCGCCCATGAGTTCGACCTCGCCGGTGTGCAGGCCGGCGCGAACGTCGATGTCGAGTTGGCGGGCGGCGGCGCTAATCGCGAATGCGCAGCGGATGGCGCGGGCGGGTCCGTCGAAGGTGACGAGGAAGTCGTCGCCCCGCGTGTTGATTTCGCGGCCGCGGAAGCGGTGCAGCTCATCACGTACGACGGTCCGGTAGCGGTTGAGGAGGTCACGCCATGCCCGGTCGCCGAGCTCGGCGACGCGTTCGGTGGAGGTAACGATGTCGGTGAACAGCACCGCGGCGAGAACGCGGTCGGTCGGTACGGCCGGGCGCACGCCCGTGAGGAACTCCTCGATCGTCGCGCACAGTTCGCCGACGCTGTCGGGTGACGGGTTCATATCGGCACCGGGACGGGCGACCACTCGGGTATCGGCGACGTGGTCGGCGAGATACCGGCCCGCGTCGCTCATGAACGGAACGGCTTCGGGAAAGGTGATGAGCGTTGGGGCCTGAACGAGCGCCAACACGTCGCGGACATCAGAGTCGATGCTCACGTGGTATTCCGCGACAGCCGCACTCTTGCTCGCGCTCACCTGTTGCACGCGTGCGAGCATTCGTGCGTAGCCGGGTTCGGCGGCTCGGCTCGGCGCGAGGCCGTGGAGACCCCACGGGTGGTCGAGATCGCCCCAGTCTTCGCGCACCCCCTCCAACACTCGTTCGCGGATCCCGTCTGGGAAGCCGTCGGGGTAGTCGTCGGCGGCAAAAAAGCGCGCGAAGGCGACGTCGAGAATGAGCGCTGCGACCCGGTCGGGATGCATCGCGGCGAACAACAACGCGACCTGGCCGCCAGCGCCGCCGCCGCCCAACAGGGTCGCGCGGTTCGACCCGACCGCATCCATAACAGCTAACACGTCGCCGACTTGTTGTTCGAGCGGCGGCGCGCCACCCACAAGCAATGGATCTGACATGCCCACACCGCGCTTATCCAGCCGGATCAACCGGACGAACGATGCGAGCTGGCCGAAGTACTGGGCGAGGACCGGATCCACAGTGCTCGCCATCAAACTGGCCAGTGCACTCGGCACAACCACCAAATCGACCGGTCCGTCACCGCGTACCTCGTACGCGATCGACACGCCCGCCGCGTCGGCGTATCGGACCTCAGGGAAGTCGCCGCTCATTGACGTCCTCACTCCGCTCGCGAGAGACCGGCACCCCACGCCATGCACCTTGCACTCGCAACAGCGTGCCCGACCGAACACTCCACGGGCCACCCGCCAAACCGCCCAGCTACGAGGCGCCGGCTGACGCCGGGCGCGACAAGCGGCCGGTTGCGAGTCGTGATGGCTCAGTGCCAGCGATCTGGGGCACCCAAGGACATCGTGTTTACGGGCGTCGCGTGCTCTCGGGCGTCACGAGACGCCGGTTGCGGTTTGTCAAACCTGCATGACGGGCCTCGGTCGGTGAGGAAGGCCAACCATGCGTCGCGTCTGCGTCGTAATCGGGCGCCGTCGGTGCGCCACGAAGCAGGCCGGGGTTATACGAAGCTCGGCCCAAGCGGGAGCAGTTTGTCAAGTGCCGCCAGTTGAGACTCGTCCAAGATGATGTCGGCAGCACGAGCATTGGAAAGCGTGTGATCAATACTCTTCGTACCGGCGAGGGCACTCACGACTCCGACCTGATGGAGACACCACGCGATCGCCAACTGCGCCATCGTGTAGCCCCAATCGACTGCAAGCTCTCGGAGCCGATCTGCGACGACGAGACTTCGCTCCAGCCGCCCCGGTGCGAACACGCGGTCGAACAACGGGCCCCATTCCTGTAGAGGGCTCACGTCTGTGTCAGCGGTGATCGCTCCGGCGAGCAATCCACCCGTCACGGGTTCATATACAACAGCGGCGATTCCCAAATCCGCGCACGCTTCGAAGTGCTGTCGCGAGTCGAGGTAATCAACGAGCGACAGGCCGTCTTGGACGACATCGACCGAACGGTACGCATGCGCGCGCCGGACTCCGCCCGTCGAGAAGTTCGAGAGACCGATGGCGCGCACCAAACCCCGCTCGACCAGTTCGCCCATCGCTCCCCAAGTCTCTTCCAATACCACGCGCCCATCAGGGTGATGCACGAAATAGACATCAAGCACATCGCGTTGCAAGCGCTCAAGACTCGCACGACACGCGCGATGCACGTCCGTCCGACGCAACCCGGTTCGCCAGGGCGAGATCTTCGAGGCAACCATCATCTCGGGCATCGACCGCAGCGCCTCACCGATCGCGATCTCATTGTCGCCATCGCCATATCCCTCGGCCGTGTCAACCCAGTTGACACCCGCATCCAAGGAAGCCGCGAGCACGCTGTGCGCCCCGGCAGCATCGTCGGCCCGAAACCAGACACCGCCAAGACCGATCGCGGAGAGTTCCACACCTGTCTCGCTCAGCCGGTGGCGACGCATTCTCTGCCTCCCAGACCGCGGAGATGATGCCGCTCAGCGCACGGTATTAGACGACCACTCCGCCCCTCAACCGTCGGAACCATGCGAGCACTCCAATACCTGCACTGACAGTGGCTCGATCGGTCCGGCGGGTGCCCCGATAACACGCGCAGGCCTCCCACAGCGCCTGTCACCGAAGTGCCGGTAGGGGACGCTCGCGATCGCGAGAAACGGCGACCCGACGCGTGACACCGCGCGCACCGATCTGCCGATCGGTACTCGCTGATCCAAGTGGGTCACGGTTACCCGAACTTGGCCGTGAGTCCACCATCGACGGGGATGATGGCGCCGTTGATGTACGAGGCGGCAGGTGATGCGAGAAATACGACGATGGGAGCAACGTCTTCGGGTTCGCCGTATCGTCCCAACGGCACGCGACGTCGCACAAACTCCCGTTTGTCCCTGTCGGTGAAGGTCGCGGTCATCGGCGTGTGGATCGAGCCCGGGCAGACGCAGTTGACCGTCACTCCAGCGTTTCCGAGTTCAACGGCCAGGGAGCGGGTGGCTCCCACCAGGCCATGCTTGCTG
>JBBRXX010000085.1:0-7525 GCA_038238245.1 Acidimicrobiia bacterium | reverse complement strand
CCGGCGCGGAGGCGGTTGAGCTCCCGGCCGCAACCGCACCAGCCGGTATCGACCATCTCGGCGCCGACGAGCTCGTGCTTTGCGGCTACAAAAGTCGGGCTCTGCTCGCCTACCGCCTCAATGACGGTCACCCGCGCCAACGTCGGACCCTCACCTCCGACTGTCGTACTGCAGTTGTCACGCTCGCGACCGGTGACGTGATCTACGCCGCCCACGACGGGCTCCGTATCCTCACGCCCTAGTGGGACATCTTGATGACGAGCACCCTTGCGTTCACGTGGTCGCTCACCATTGGGACCACGGCACGAACCGCGACCAGAGAGAGCGACGTTGGCGCGTTCTTCGTGCTCGACGCCTCGGCTGACCACGTGTGCACGTAGAGACGCAAGCTGGACATCTGCGGGACCACTCTGAACGACCGCGAGTGATTATGGCGTCGTCTGCAGCGCGCGTTCGAAGGCTTGGGCGATGGCGTGGTGGCTGGTGGCGTCGGGTTGGGGTGGGAGGCCGTCGGTCGGCTCGAGTGTGATCGCGGCATGTTCGAGCTCGACCAGCTTCGTGTGGGTCGCGGCGACGACTTGGCGGATTGCTGCGTTGTAGGCGCTGGTCGTGTTCCCGAGCGCGTCCGGGAGGTCAGCGACGAGGACTCTGCGCGTCCCCGTGGCGCGTGTGTTGTCGATCAATGTGCGGAGCTGTGACGTAAATTGGGCGGTCGGTGTTCGGTGAATGAGGTCGTCGACGCCGAGCCATATCAGGACCGTGTCGGGTTTGACTTCTGTGACGAGCGGGAGCTGATCGGCTTGCGCGTTGGCGACCGTTGCGTCGTCGAGCGCGGCGTTGACGAGGCTTGTCGATCGCGAGAACGCGTCGCGGAAGACGAGGTAGGGCCACGCTTCGCGGAACCGGTTGGCGACGCCGTCGCCTTCGGTCGCGCTGCCACCCATCACCAGAAGCGTCGTACGCGGACCGTTGTCGGTCGACGGGACGATTGTCGGGCGCCCGCCGCCGCTGCAGGCGGCGAGGATGAGGACGAGCACGATCGTCGGAAGCGTCGTGCGGTAGAGGTTCATTCGTCGCTGATCGCTTGGCGGGCGGGGAGGCGCGCGGCGCGGATCGCAGGAAGTACGCCGGCGACGAGCGCGAGGAGTGTCGCGCCGGCGACGACGAGGGCGAGTAGGACCATCGGGAATTTGAGATCGACCGTTTGTAGGCCTTGGCTGGACAGGTAGCCGTTGACGACGCTGGCGAGGACCAGCGCGAGTGCGAAGCCAGCGGCCGCGCCGATCACACCGCCGGCGAAGCCGAGGGTGGCCGCCTCGACGAGGAAGACGCGCCGGACGTCGCGGTCGGTGGCGCCGACGGCTTTGAGGACGCCGATCTCACGTCGGCGTTCTCGGATCGCGGCGAGCATGGCGTTGGAGATGCCGAGCGCCGCGATGGAGAGCCCAATGAGGCCGATGCCGGCGAGGACGAGTTCGACGACGTGTAGATAGCGCTGCACCTGGGTGATCAGTGTTTCGGGGGCGCTCGTCGAGTAGCCGACCGCGTTGATCTCGGCCCGCACGTCGGTGACGTGGTCGAGTCCGCGCGCCACGACGAACAGCGCGGTGTAGGGCGACGGGTTCGGGCCGAGCAGGTCGGAATCCCCGCCCGCGAGCGTCCACTGCCGGGCGGATTGGGTCACCGCGATCGGGGCGACGAGGAGTCCGTTGCTCGCTTCTTGAGACACGACTCCAACGATCTGTACCCGCGTCCATCGGGCGCGGATCCGGTGCTCGTTTTCGAAGCTGAACGGGCGCGGCGCGCCCAGGGTGAGGTCCGTGCCGATGACCGATTGCGCGTTGGCCTTGTCGACCCCGATGCGGTGGAGGTAGTCGAGCGTCGCGACGACTTCGGTCGTCGAGCCGAGTGCGGGGAGGCGGCCGTCGAGGAGACTGACCGGAACGTCGGCGATGTGCGCGAGGTCGACACCGACCACGGAGTCGAAGATCGGCCCGTCGTCGCGCCCGGAGGCGCGGGTGCCGACAGGGGCCAGGATGGCCATCGGTGTCGCGACGACCGGTACGACCGACGCCACGTGAGGGAGAGCCACGATGCGTGTGAGCGCGTCGTCGTCGATGAGGCGCGGCGGCCCGGGCCGCGGGTTGTCGGTGTCGAGTGCGGTGGCGCTGGCTGCGGCGGCGTCGACCTTGATGCCGGCGAGAGGGCCACCGGCGCTGACCTGGTCGAGGACCCGTTCGCGCGCGGCGTTGCTCGCGATGAGAAGCGACGAGAGGAGGGCGGTTCCGAGCGCGACGGCGAGGACGGTGAGCACGGCGCGACCGCCGCGCCGGCCGACGCTGCGGCGGGCGAGCGCGATCGCGTCGCGCCATCTCACGTCGTTTCCAGTCTGCCGTTCGACAACCGAAGCCGGCGTCCGGCCTGGGCAGCGACCATGTCGTCGTGAGTGGCCACGACGACGGTGCTGCCGTGGTCGGCCGGAACCCGCATGAGAAGCTCGAGGACGCCTTCGGTCGAGGTCGCGTCGAGGTTGCCGGTGGGTTCGTCGGCGAGCACGAGGCTCGGGCCGTTCGCCAGTGCCCGTGCGATCGCGACGCGTTGCTTTTCACCGCCGCTCAACGCGCGGGGGCGGTGCGAGAGCCGTTCGTGGAGTGCGACCGCGTCGAGGAGCTCGCGGGCTCGTTCCCGGCGCTGGCGCCGCGGTACGTGCGCGAAGGTCAACGCGAGCTCGACATTCTCGAGCGCGGTGAGCTGACCGAGCAGGCCGAAGTCCTGGAAGACGAAGCCGACCGTCTCGCGCCGGTAGCGTGCGATGTCGTCGCGGCGCAGTTGCCCGAGATCGTCACTGCCGACGAGTACGGTGCCGGTCTGAGGATGATCGAGGCCGCCGAGCACCGAGAGCAGCGTCGTCTTGCCCGAGCCCGATGTGCCGCTGATCGCCACGACGTCACCCGCGTCGACGTGGAGGTCGAGATCGTTCAGGATGCGTAACGGTCCGTCGGCCGCGTCGTACACGAAGCTCAGTGCGCGTATGTCGATCGCGACACCGCCCGTCCCGGTCATGGGATGAGCGCCGGCCTGCGAGGTCACGGTCTGGGATACGGCTCGAGCCTGGGAATGCCTGAGACCTCACATGGTCCCCGTGCCGCGCGCGGGCTGGCCCGCCATTGGAACAGGCGCGGGAGACGCTCCACAGCTTCGGGAGCAGCGATGTATGCGATGCCGGCAACAACATGTAGAGCATGCGTGCACCGATACAGACCGACCGGCCGCGACGAAGCGGGACGATGGATGCGCGCGGCGTGCGAGTGGGTCATCCGGCCGCGGTTTCGGTGTTCGCGAGGTCGGTGAGAGCGGCCGCGAGCCGTGACGTTGGGACAGTGCGCGCGACCTCAATGGCGTCGAGGAACGTGTCGATGTCACGCACGGTGTCGAGCATCGTCGTTCGGTAGCCCAACGCGTCGAGTCGTTCCCGTTGATCGCGACCGGTGTGATGAGTGCTCATCGGGACACCCGCGAAGACCCGCGGGTCGGCGTCGCGCAACCCGATCGCCCACCATCCGCCGTCGATGGTCGGTCCGAGCACCGCGTCAACGCCCGGTCGCAACAGCGCCCGGGTCGCCCGCGTGAGGTCTTCGCGTGAGACCTGCGGGGTGTCCATGCCGATGAGGAGTGCCGGACCGGTCACGGCCGCGAACGCGTTCGCCAATCGCTCGTCGAGCGCGCGACCGATCTGGGGAACGATGACGAACCCGTCGGGGATCCAAGGACCGGGTGGGCCGTCAAGAGCGAGGACGCGCGCGGTCGCGGGCGTCCCGGCAACCGCCGACAGTGTGTCGGCGAGGAGGGCGGCCGCCAGGTGCGCGGCCTGCGCGGGCGTGCATGGCGGACAGAGCCGGGTCTTCACCCGTCCGGGCACCGGCGACTTGGCGACGACGACGATTGTCGGGTCGGTCATCGCAACAGCCGTGCCATGTCGCGCACCGTTCGTGCGGTGCCACCGATCGTGCCCGTGACTTTCGATCGACCGACACGCGGCGCGTACCGCACGTCGACTTCGTCAATGCGCCATCCGGCTTGCCAAGCGCGCAGCACCATCTCGAGCGGCCAGCCGAACCGCCGGTCCACCAGCCCAAGTTCGAGCAGCTTTTCTCGACGCGCGGCTCGCATCGGGCCCAGGTCGCGCAACCGCAACGTCGTTTGCCGACGCACTTCTGCGGCCAGCACACGATTACCAATGCGCGCGTGCAACGGCCACGCGCCCCGATCCGCGTGCCGGGCGCCGAGCACCAAGTCGGCTTCGCCGGAAGTGACAGGCCCCGCGACGAGGGGCAGGTCGTTCCCGTCAAAGGAACCGTCGCAGTCCATGAAACACACGACATCTGCGGTGGCGACGGAAAGGCCGGCGAAGCACGCTGCGCCGAAACCGCGACGCGGCTCGACGATCACCCGAACTCCCAGAGCGCGAGCAACCTCGGCAGTGCCGTCGGACGAGCCGTTGTCGACGACGATCGCGTCGTATCCCGCCGGCAAACTCCTGACCACGGCCGGAGTCGCTTGCGCTTCGTTGAGTGCGGGCAACACGACGTCGGGCATCGGATCCAAACCTCAAACGATGTGATGGTTCCGGCGAGCGTCCCGGCCCGTACGATTCGCGAAACTTCGAGCTTGCGTCGAGAAGGTCGCCGGGACGTTCGCGAGCCAGGGACGTTAGCCTTTCTCCTTGATGCACGACGTGCGCGCGCCCACGCATGCGTCGACGGCGCGTGCGCTGGCAGTTTCGGTGGCGCTGATCGTCGTCGCGGTGCTGTGGGGCCACGAGCTCGTTGCCACCCATCATCATCTCGACGTCGCCGCACCCCCATTCTGGAGCCCATGGCGCTTTCACCCCAGTGCGCGTCTGATCCCGGCGGTGCTCGTGGCGATCCTCGTCGTCGGTGTCGCACCGCGCGCGACCTTCTCGCTTCGCTGGAGACCGCTGTTGGCGGCGACCGCGGCGATGAGCGCTTCGTGGGCCGTCGCGGTCGCATTCGTCGACAACATCGACGGCATCAACGCGCTCACCGATCCGGTGCGTCTCAGCCGCAACGACTACCTGCAGACCGCTCGTGGAATCGGATCGCTACACCTATTCCTCTCCCAGTTCGTCGATCACATCGCGCAATATCCGCAGAACTCCAAGGGTCACCCGCCGGGCATGGTCGTGATCGAGTGGCTTCTCGACAAGATCGGCCTCACCACGTCGGGCTGGAACGCCGCGCTGGTCGTTGCCGGCGGCGCCGCGGCAGGCATCGCGGCGCTCGTCGCGTTGCGCGAGGTCGCCGGCGAAGACGCCGCGCGCGCCGTCGCCCCCTTCATGGTGCTCGTGCCAAGCGTGATCTGGTGGCAGACAGCCGACGCGTTCTACGCGGGCGTGTCGGCCTGGTCCGTGACCGCACTGGTGCTCGCAACCGGACGCTCCGGCCGGCGCGCCAACGCGCTCGCCGTCGCGGGAGGGATCGGGTTCGGTGTCACCGCGTTCCTGTCCTACGGGCTCGTGTTGCTCGCGATCATTCCGACAGTCGTGTGCGTTGCCCGACGGCGTGCACGTCTGCTGGGTGTGGCAGCAATCAGCGCGACCTCTCTGTTCGTCATGTTCGGCGCGCTCGGCTTCTCGTGGTTTTCCGGTTTTGCGGCCACGCGCCACGAGTACTGGACGGGAGTCGCGATCCACCGACCGTACTCCTACTTCTTCCTCGCGGATCTCGCCCTGTTTGCAGTCGTTACCGGTCCGGCCGTCGCCGTGGCGCTCGGACGCTTGCACAATCGTCGCGTCTGGCTTCTCGTTGGCAGCATCCTCGCCGTTGTTGCCCTCGCGGATCTCAGCGGAATGTCGAAAGCCGAGGTCGAGCGCATCTGGCTACCGTTCGCGCCGTGGGCGCTGCTTGCGACCGCGGCACTCGCCGATCGCCAACCCTCGACCCGACTGCGACGCTGGTTGACATGGCAAGCCGCCTGGACACTCCTCGTTGCCGTCACGATATGGTCGCAATGGTGAACCCGGCCGCGCACTCCTCGTCATCGAAGACGATCCGACGGTTCGCGAGGTCGTGTTGCGCGCACGCCGCGGCGGACGCCGGGTCTGGGCCTAGCCATCGCTATGGGATTTGTGAAGGCGCGGACGGGGACCTGTACGCACGGAATAATGCCGGAAGCGCGATCTTCATGATGCGTCTGGAAGGGGTCCGCGTGTAGTGCGTGTCCTCGTCACCGGCGGCGCCGGGTTCATCGGATCACACGTCGTCGACGCGCTCGTTGACGACGGCCGCGACGTGCGCGTCGTCGACGCGCTGCTTCCGGTCGCGCATGGTTGCATGCCTGACTGGTGCAATGGTGGTGCCGAGTACATCTGGGGAGATATCACCGACGCGGAGACGATCGAGGCGGCGGTTACGGGTGTCGATGCGGTCTCCCACCAGGCCGCGATGGTCGGCCTCGGGATCGACTTCGACGACGTCGCCGGCTACGTGCACCACAACGACTTCGGTACTGCGAGCCTGCTGCGCGCATTGCACCGCATTCAGTTTCGAGGTCGGATAGCACTCGCGAGCAGCATGGTCGTGTACGGCGAGGGCCGCTACTCATGCGACGCGCACGGTGACGTCGCGCCCGGGCCACGACAGGGAGACGATCTCGACGCCTGCAACTACGAACCGCCTTGCCCGCAATGCGGCGCACCGCTCGTCGCACTCCCCGTGCCGGAGACCGCACCTCTCGATCCCCGCAGTGTGTACGCGGCGACCAAGCTCCACCAAGAGCACCTGTGTCGAAGCTTCGCACGCGAGCACGTCGGCGTGAACGTCACCGCACTTCGGTACCACAACGTCTACGGGCCACGAATGCCGCGTGACACGCCGTACGCCGGGGTCGCGAGCTTCTTCCGCAGCGCGTTCGCGCGGGGTGAGCCGCCGAGCGTCTTCGAGGACGGCGGCCAGCGACGTGACTTCGTGCATGTGCACGATGTCGCGCGGGCGAATATGCGTGCGTTGACCGTCAAGGAGGCGTACAACGGACCGGTGAACGTCGCCAGCGGTGATCCGCGGACCGTGCTCGACATGGCGAACGCGATCGCGGACGCGTTCGGTGAACGTGCGCCCAGACCGATCGTCGTGGGCGGCTACCGGCCCGGCGACGTACGCCACGTCTTCGCATCGCCAGCGCTCGCCGCAAGTCGGCTGGACTTCCGCGCCACTGTCACATTTGAGAAAGGCATGCGCGAATTCGCGCACGCCCCTCTCCGGGACGCAATCGCACCTTGACCGCGTCAACGACCTGTCGGCGCCGAATGCCCGTCGCGATCGCTGCCTACGGTTTTGCGGGATAAACGCGGTGGAGCGACCCGGCAACGATAACCCAGACCGAAGACCAGTTCGACGCTCGTCTCGTGCCTTGGCTGTACTGGTCCTTCAACGGACACGTCGTGACCGGGCACGGAGGCTCGCGGCGGTGAGTCAAACTGATCGCCCGGTTCGCCGTAACGGGTGTT
>JBBRXX010000084.1:0-7552 GCA_038238245.1 Acidimicrobiia bacterium | reverse complement strand
CGGCCGAGCGGACGAGCCAGGGCCCGAGCGGCCCGGCCGAGCGGACGAGCCAGGGCCCGAGCGGCCCGGCCGAGCGGACGAGCCAGGGCCCGAGCGGCCCGGCCGAGCGGACGAGTCCGGGCGCGGGCGGCCCCGCACAGCGGACGAGCCGCCCGCTGTGGCACGGCCGCTTCGGCGAGGGACCCGCCGACGAGCTGCTCGCCTTCACGGTAAGTCTGCCGTTCGACATCCGGTTGGCGGGAGACGACCTCACCGGTTCGCGCGCGCACGTGCGCATGCTCGAACGGGTCGGACTGCTGACCGGCGAAGAGGCGTCGGTGGTCGCGGTGGCGCTCGACCGGGTGGAGGTGGAACTGGAGACCGGGGTGTTCACGTTCGCGCCCAGCGACGAGGACATCCACACCGCTATCGAACGTCGGGTCACGGAGATCGCGGGCGCGGCCGGCGCCAAGCTGCACACTGGCCGCAGCCGCAACGACCAGGTCGCCCTCGATCTCAGGCTGTTCCTGCGACGCGAAGGCCGGGCCCAGGTGCGACGGTTGCACGCCCTCCAGCGGGTGCTGCTCCAGCGGGCGGAAGAATCGAACGAGATCGCGCTTCCGGGCTACACCCATCTCCAGCGGGCGCAGCCGGTGCTGCTCTCGCACCACCTGCTCGCGCACTTCTGGGCGCTCGCGCGTGACGTCGACCGCTGGCGTGACTGCCTCGCGCGGGCGGACGTCTCCCCGCTCGGCGCGGGCGCGCTGGCGGGTTCGAGCCTGCCTCTCGATCCGGCGTCGGTGGCACACGACCTCGAGTTCGCGCGCTCGTTCGACAACTCGCTGGACGCGGTCGGCGATCGCGACTTCGTCGCCGAGGCCTTGTTCGTCGCCGCGCTCACCCAGGTGCACCTGTCGCGTATCGGCGAGGAGATCGTGTTGTGGGCCGCGGAGGAGTTCGGGTTCGTCCGTCTCTCGGACGCGTACGCGACCGGTTCGTCGATGCTGCCGCAGAAGAAGAACCCCGACATCGCCGAGCTCGCCCGTGGCAAGGCCGGACGCCTCATCGGCGATCTCGCCGGTTTCCTCGCGACGCTGAAGGGGTTGCCGCTGGCCTACAACCGGGACTTGCAGGAGGACAAGGAGCCGCTCTTCGATGCGCTCGACACCTGCGCCCTGTCCCTGTCCGCGATGACCGGGCTCCTGGCAACGGTCACGTTCGTCGACACGACGATGACGGCCGCCGCCAACAGCCCGGCGAACGCGGCGACCGACCTCGCCGAATATCTCGTCGATCACGGCACGCCGTTCCGGGACGCGCACGCGATCGTGGGCGCGCTCGTGCGCCAGTCGGTCGAGCGCGGTGTGCCGCTCGACGAGTTGGTACTGAACGATCCGAGGCTCGGGCCGGAGTGCCTGCCGCTGCTCGAACCGGGCAGCGCGGTGCGCCGGCGCACCACGCCCGGCGGCGGCGGTCCCGAGCCCGTGGCGCGTCAACTCGAATCGGCGCGCGAACAACTCGAGCGCCAGCAGGCGTGGCTCGAGCACTAGCACTGCCCCGGTCCTTCTACGACCGCGACGCGCTCGAGGTCGCGCCCGCGCTCCTCGGCAAGGTGCTCACCGGCAACGGTGTCGCGGCCCGGATCGTCGAGGTCGAGGCGTACCGCGCCGACGAGGATCCCGGGAGTCACGCGTACCGCGGCCGGACGCCGCGCAACGCGTCGATGTTCGGGGCGCCCGGCACGTTGTACGTCTATTTCAGCTACGGGAACCACTGGTGCATGAACGCGGTGTGCGGCCCGGGCGAACGCCCGCACGCGGTGTTGCTACGGGCGGCCGCGCCGGTGCGCGGTCTCGTCGTGATGCGTGCGCGGCGCCCGAAGGCGGCGCGCGATCGCGACCTGTGTGCGGGCCCCGGCCGTCTGGGTCAGGCGTTCGCCGTCGACCGGTGCTACGACGGCTCGTCGTTGGTCCGTGGACCGTTGCGCATCGTCGACGACGGCACGCCGCCGCCCGCGCGGCCCGGCGTCTCGCCGCGCATCGGCCTGGCGCCGGGCAAGGGGCACGAGGAGCCGTGGCGCTTCTACGTCCCCGCCGACCCGAACGTCAGCCGCCCGCCCCGTTGACCCCTGTTTGCAACGAAACGACCCGTGGACGTCGCTTCCGTTGCAAACACGCCTTCACGGGAAGCGGGAGGCGATCCAGTCGGCGACGAACGCCATGGCCTCCGGGCGGTGGCCTTCGAGGTAGTGGGGGGCACCTTTCATCTCCTGGTAGGTCACGTCGTCGGCGCCCGCGGCTTCGGCGATGGCACGCGCCTGGTGGACACGAATCTCGGTGTCGGCGGTCGCGTGCAGCACGAGCGTCGGAACCTGCACCTTGGGCATCGTGGCGGCCAGCTTCGCGGGTGACGACAGGCCCGACCACGTCGACAGCCAGCCGCGCGACGTCATCGTGCGCGCCAGCCCCGCCCGGCCGTAGTTCGCGTCGAACGGGTCGGGTGCGGCGAACAACGACCCGAGCGGGCGCTCGTCGGGATCGATGGTCGGGTCGAGATACGCGGGATCCGCGAGCGTCCGGTAGATCGTCATGTACTCGAGGTGCACCGCGCGTTTGCGAAGTCGTTGCCAGTCGCGGCCACCCCGCTCGACTTCCGGCAATCCGTGCCGTGCCCGTGCCGCATCGTCGAGCTGCGCCCGGGCGCGGGCGTCGATGCGGGCGACACGCGCCTGCTGGGCCGCTCGATAGCGAACAAGCCAATCCCGGTCGTACGAGCACACCTCGGGCCACGGCCGCCAGCCGTTGTCCGGGTCGTACATGTCGAGCTCGGTGACCACCGAGAACGGGTCCTGCTCGTCGGCGACCGACGGGTCGATCGCCTGGAGCATGAAGACGCCTTCGCCGGGGTGGGCGGCGACGCCGACCCACGCGTCTCCGCACTCGTGCTCGGCATGGGCGAGCGCCATCAATGATCCGCCGCCACTGTTGCCGAAGAGGACGACGGCGTCGGCGCCGCGCGCGCGTACCCACTCGACCGCGGCATGGACGTCGCGTGCGCAGAGCTCGTGCAGGCAGTCGGTGTCGTTGTTGAGGAAGCGGGTCGCGAAACCGAGGACGGCATAACCGGCCGCGGCGAGCAACGGGCACGCATAGTGCACGGAGAAGTCGGCGCGCGGATGCGTGAGCACGACGGCGGTGTGCCACGCGCGTCCGCCGGGCGGTGTCCAGAACACGCCCCGCACGAGCGCGCCGTCGTCGGTCACGATGCGTACCGGCTCGCGCGCGATGTCGACGCCGGGGTCGTCCTCGGGCAGCGGCCAGTAGCGAAGCCCCAAGGGCCGGGCTTCACCTCGGAACGGGTCGGTCATGGGCGATAGCTTGCCTCCTCGTGCTCTCTCGCAGCATCGACGGGAAGGTTGCGGTCGTCACCGGCGCCGCGAGCGGCATGGGACGCGCCGTCGCCGAGCTGTTCACCGCCGAAGGTGCGCGCGTCGCGGCGACCGACCGCAATGCCGCGGACTTGGCCGGCGAGGGCATATGGAAGCTCGACGTCAGCGAGGCCGGGTCGGTCGAGCGGGTCGTCGCCGAGATCGTCGAACAGTTGGGTGAGGTCGACATCCTCGTGAACTGCGCGGGCGTGAGCGTGCCCGCGCCGATCACCGCTGACGACTACTGGCGCGCGTGGGACCTCACGCTCGGCGTGAACCTCGGGGGTTGTGCGCGCATGGTGCGCGCGTGCGTCCCGCACCTGACCCGGTCGGGGGCCGGCCGCATCGTCAACATCGCATCGACGGAAGGTCTCGGCGCCACACCGTTCATCAGTCCGTACACCGTGAGCAAGCACGGCGTCGTCGGGTTGACCCGGTCGCTCGCGTGCGAGCTCGGCCCGCTCGGCGTCACGGTCAACTGCGTGTGTCCCGGTCCGATACACACCGCGATGACGGCACCGATCCCCGACGACGCCAAGGAACGGTTCGCCCGCCGGCGCGTCCCGCTTCGCCGCTACGGCTCGGCCGAAGAGGTCGCGCACATGGTGCTGAATCTCGTGTTGCCTGCGAGCTCCTACGTCAACGGCGCCATCGTCACCGTCGACGGTGGCCTCACGGCGAAGTTCGGATAGCAATACACGCCGGTCCGCACGAGCGGTTTGTTACCGTCATCCGTCGTGGACATCGACCGCCGGCTGCGCCTGCTGACCGCGAACGCGGTCGACGTGATCTCCGAGGCGGAGCTGCGACGCAAGCTCGAGCGGGACACGCCGCTGCGCGTGAAGCTCGGGATCGATCCGACCGCGTCCGACGTCCATCTCGGGTTCGCCGTCGTGCTGCGTCGCCTGCGGACGTTTCAAGACGCCGGCCACATGGCCGTGCTGATCCTCGGCGACTTCACGGCGATGGTCGGCGACCCGTCGGGCAAGTCGGCGACGCGGCCGCGCCTGTCGAAGGAAGAGGTCGACGCCCACGCGCAGACCTACGTCGAGCAGATCGGCGACATCCTCGACATGTCGCCGGATCGCCTGGAGGTGCGACGCAATTCCGAATGGTTGGCACCGCTCGGGATGGAGGACATCCTTCGCCTCACGTCGCAGGTGACGGTCGCGCGCATGCTCGAGCGAGACGACTTCGCGAAGCGCTACGCGGGCGGAGTCGCGATCTCGCTGATGGAGTTCCTCTACCCGCTGTTGCAGGGTCTGGACTCTGTCGAAGTGCGGGCGGACGTCGAGCTGGGCGGCACCGATCAGCTGTTCAACCTGATCATGGGCCGCCACCTCCAGGAGCGCGCGGGGCAGGAACCGCAAGTCGTGCTCACGACGCCATTGCTCGTCGGGCTCGACGGCGAGCAGAAGATGTCGAAGTCGCTCGGCAACTACATCGGGATCAAGGACACGCCCGCCGACCAATTCGGCAAGGTCATGCGCATCAAGGACGAGCTGTTGCCGATGTACTTCCGCCACGCGACCGCCTGGGATCCGGATCGCATCGACGAAGCTGTCGGCTCGTTGGCGTCGGGTGCGCTCCATCCCAACGCGGCCAAGCGCTCGATCGGCCGGGCGGTCGTCGATCTCTACCACGGGGAAGGCGCCGGCGCGGAAGCCGAAGCCGAGTTCAATCGCGTGTTCAAGGAGCACGAGCAGCCGAGCGACATGCCGACGTACTCCTTCGCCTCGGGCGTCGAATGGCCGGAAGTGCTCGTCGAGACGAAGCTGGTCACGTCCAAGCGCGAGGCGGTACGCAAGCTCGACGAGGGCGCCGTGAGATGTGACGGCGACGTCGTTCGCGAAGCGGGTGTCGTCCCCGATGGTGAGCACGTCATTCAGGTCGGCAAGCGCAACTGGGCTCGCATCACTGTCGGTTGACGTACTCCTCGTGGATGCGCTCCCACGCGTCCTTCGGCCAATGCGGCCAGTCGATGGCGTGGCCCTCGAGTGCCGCTGCGAGCGCGTCGAGGTGGAAGTGCCAACCGGCGAGCACCTTGGTGCGGTACTCCTCCGGGAGCTCGAGCGTGCTCGTGAACGTGAGCAACGTGCCGTCGCCGTCGGGCGTGAGCACGAAGCGCACCGTGCCGTGGATGTCGCCTTCGATCTCGAGCACCCGCGGCGGGTCGAGCTCGGTGATCACGCCGTGCATCACCGCGCGGTTGCCTTGCTCGTCGGTGTTCTGCCACTCCACGACGGCCTTGCCGCCGGGCGTGAGCTCGATGTCGAGGGCGCCCCACCACCTGATCGCCTGCGCGGGCTCGGTGATCGCGCGCCAGACGCGCTCGATGGGGTGTGTGAACCGCCGTTCGAAGCGGATGACGCTCTTGGAGCCGTGGTGTTCGACGCGTCCGAGGTCGGCCATGTCAGTCCTCCATGTGATTCCCGTCGAGGTGGTGTTCGAGCGCGTCGAGGCGTTCGGCCCAGAGCTCGCGGTAGGGGGCGAGCCAGGCGTCGATCTCGGCGAGCGGCTGGGGCCGGAGCACGTACAACCGGCGCTGGGCCTCGGGCCGGACCGCGACCAGGCCGGCGTCCCGCAGCACCCGCAGGTGCTTGGACGTGCCGGGCTGGCTGCCACCGACCAGCCGCACCAGCTCACCGACCGGGCGCGGTCCGTCCCGCAGGAGGTCGAGGATCCGGCGACGGGTAGGCTCGCTCACGACGTCGAACGTGCTGGTCACGGGCCTAACATAACGGCATAGTTATATATTCGTCAAGGCATGTATAAGCACAGGGGGCGTCGGCGTATCCACACTGGCCACTCTGTTTGACACCGCGATGCCGTCTCTATAGTCTTGCCAGTCGCCCCGCACGCCGGAATCGCCCCTTGGGCGCCGGAACGGTGGGACGTTGACACCAACACCCGCAATCCAGGTGGCGGAGCGCGCCTCACGGTCGTTCCGGAGCCCAACTGAGGGTGCGTGTCCCTCCGAAGCGAGGCCCACGTCGTACATGTTCGGCTTGGCGCGTCGGTCGGGAACCGTTTCTTGAAAACAGAGCAGTGAACGCCAAAAGCCAGTGAGGCCGCCGAACCCGTTTTCGGGGTCGGAGGCTCATGTCAATTCCGTGCTCGCTCGGACCAGCCGCAAGGCCAAGGCCGGCGGGCACAAAGTTGCCTCTCGATCACAGTGTGGTCGAGCAGGCAGCTCTCCGATCGTTCGCAAAGGCCTCCTTTCGGGGAGTCCCAGCGACATGATCTTGATGGAGAGTTTGATCCTGGCTCAGGACGAACGCTGGCGGCGCGCCTAATACATGCAAGTCGAGCGAGAACCGGGACTTCGGTCCCGGGGACAGCGGCGAACGGGTGCGTAACACGTGAGCAACCTGCCCCGAAGACCGGGACAAGCCGGGGAAACCTGGTCTAATACCGGATGTCCTCACCGAATCGCATGGTGTGGTGAGGAAATGGATTCCGCTTCGGGATGGGCTCGCGGTCTATCAGCTTGTTGGTGGGGTAACGGCCCACCAAGGCGACGACGGATAGCTGGTCTGAGAGGACGATCAGCCACACTGGGACTGAGACACGGCCCAGACTCCTACGGGAGGCAGCAGTAGGGAATCTTGCGCAATGAGGGAAACCTTGACGCAGCGACGCCGCGTGCGGGATGAAGGCCTTCGGGTTGTAAACCGCTTTCAGCAGGGACGAAATTGACGGTACCTGCAGAAGAAGGCCCGGCCAACTACGTGCCAGCAGCCGCGGTAATACGTAGGGGCCTAGCGTTGTCCGGATTTATTGGGCGTAAAGAGCTCGTAGGCGGTTCGGCAAGTCGGATGTGAAATCTCCACGCTTAACGTGGAGGGGCCATTCGAAACTGCCGTGACTCGAGTCCGGTAGGGGAGTGTGGAATTCCCGGTGTAGCGGTGAAATGCGCAGATATCGGGAGGAACACCAGTAGCGAAGGCGGCACTCTGGGCCGGTACTGACGCTGAGGAGCGAAAGCGTGGGGAGCAAACAGGATTAGATACCCTGGTAGTCCACGCTGTAAACGATGGGCACTAGGTGTGGGGGGTGTCGACTCCCCCCGTGCCGAAGCTAACGCATTAAGTGCCCCGCCTGGGGAGTACGGCCGCAAGGCTAAAACTCAAAGGAATTGACGGG
>JBBRXX010000083.1:0-7669 GCA_038238245.1 Acidimicrobiia bacterium | reverse complement strand
TCATCGACGACATCCTTCGCGCTTCGTTCGCTCATGTCCGTAGCATCGCGCACGTGGGTGTGGGGAGTTGAACGCGGCTCCGCAGACCCGGAGCATGACGGCGGGACCTCAAGGAGAAGGAATGAGGACGCTGCATTTCGGCCTGCGTGTGAGCGATCTCGACCGATCACTCGCGTTCTACACAGCGGTCGGATATGAGGTCGTCGGCCGCGTTCCCGAGACCCCCATTGGGGAGCTGACCATGCTCAAAGTCCCCAATGATGAGTTCGTCACCATCGAGCTCGTGCATGATCCAACGCAAGCCGGCGTCCACGGTGGCTCCAACCTCAGCCACTTCGTCATCATGGTCGAGTCGATGGACGCCACCATCGCCGAGCTTGTCGCTCGTGGCATCGACGCCGAGGTGCCGATGTCACCGGATGGCTCCGACGACTTTCGAACGACTTCGATCGTCGATCCCGACGGCAACCGGATCGAGTTGGTCCAATGGCCAGCCGGTCACGCCGACGGCATGACCACGGCGGACTGGGCTGAGTGAGTCCGTGCCGCTTCGCCAATGGTGATGGGCCCACATCGCGCGTATCGCCTCGTCATCGGTACTCCACGGGAGGTTCAAATCCTGCCCCCGTCACCATCGAGATGCTGGCGTAAGCCGCGGCGGGACGCTTGGGCGGCGAGCTCGGAGCGTGTTGAGACGCCGAGTTTGGTGAAGATGTGCGCGAGGTGGGTCTTGACCGTTGGCACGGTCACGAAGAGTCGTTGCGCGATGTCGGCGTTCTTGAGGCCCTCGGCGATGAGCTCGACGACTTGGCACTCGCTCGGTGTCAGGCTGCTCCAACCGACCGAGGGACGGCGGCGGGCGCCGCGGCCGCGGGTCACGTACGCGTATGCCGCATCGATGTCGAGATTTGCGCCTTCGTCGAGGAACTGGTCGAGCTCGTCCTGCTCGAGTGCTTGTTCGAGGAGCTCGCGGGTGCGGTCGGCCTCCGGCTTGAGATTCGGCGGCACCGGGCATCCGATGTCGGCACGTGCTCGTCCGGCTGCGCCGGCCAAGCGTGCACCATGGGCGGCAGCGTTCGATTCCGCGGCCAACAGCGCGAGCAGCTCGAGGGCTTCGATCGTCTCGAGTCGCAGTTCGCCTTCGACGCCCGTCGCGAGCGCACGGTGGGCTTCGTCTTCGGCCCCTTCGTCACCGGCAGCGCGCAGGACGCGGGCGCGTGTGAGCATGCATTGACTGCGCGCGATTCCCGCGAGCGGCTGTTCCTCAGCGATGCGGAGGGCGGAATCGATGATCGTGAGTGCGGTTGAACAATCGCCGGCTGCCAACGTGAGTTCGGCACGCACCGCGCCGTACAAGGCGGCACCCCATTGCGACCCGACGGCAGCAGCGGCCGTTTCGGCGTCGTCGAGAAGCGCTTGCGTCTCCGTGAACCGTGCAGCACCGTATTGCGCGAGCACCGCGCCCGACAGCCCGCCGTGGAGCGACATGACCAGGCCTGTTCGCCGTGCGTTGTCGATGACCCGCATCGACCGGCGATACCCCTCGTCATGCTGGCCGCGCACCATGTCGATCCACGCCCGATAGCACTCGGCGAACAGCTCGATCGACTCATCAGCGGCGCTGCCCTGGAGCAACTCGCCCTCGCGTAGGGCGCGTTCAGCCTCCTCGAGCTGACCGCGACGCATGAGTGTGCTGCATTGTAGGACGAGTGAGCGACTCAACGCGACCGGGTTCCTACTCTTGCGCGCGTCTGCCACTGCTTGGGTCAGGAACTCGGCGGACGCCGCGAGATCGCCGCGCATGAGACTCGTCGTTCCGAGGCCGAAGAGCGCGTCGGATGACCAGTAGTGCTCGCCGACTTCGCGCATGCCGTCGGCCGCCCGGCGCAGGCGGTCGTCAGCGTCGGAATCGCCAGTCAGCATTCCGCGATATCCGCGCATCAACCCGATGAGGAGCGACAGTGTCGGATCGCCGATTGTTTCCGCGAGTTGGTCAGCGTCGTCGAGGAGCTGGGCGTTGCGCGTCAGGTCGCCGAGGATCCACGCAACCTCGACCGCGCCGATGATCACACGAGCCCGAGTCGCCGGATCACCCCCGTCGAGCGCGAGGATGCTCTCGAGACTTCGGAGAACGTCAGGTGAGGCGACACGAGTCCAGAAGACGTACAGCGACCCAGCGAGCTCGAGCGCCGGGTCGACGCGTTCCGCGTCGACCAGCCAGGCGAGGGAGCGACGGATGTTTTCGATCTCGGCGTCAAGCGCGTTGTAGCACTCTGCGACCTGCGGGCCCACAAGCCCGACTGCGGTCTCCCGGACGAAACGCACGAAGTAGTCGGCATGCGTTGCATGGGCCATTGCCGCCTCGTTCGCGGCGAGCAGCTGTTGGCTCGCGAAATGGCGAATCGTCTCCAAGAGCCGATAGCGCACACGGTCCTCGTGCTCTTCGACCTGGACGAGCGACTTGTCGACGAGGCTGGTGAGCAGATCGACGACTCGCCACGCGTCATCGCTTCCGAACGCGCCAACTGCTTCCGCTGCTTCGAGCGCGAACGATCCCGCGAACACCGAGATGCGTCGTAACAGCGTCCGTTCGTCGCCGCCGAGGAGGTCGATGCTCCAGCCGACCGATGCCTCGAGCGTCCGCTGGCGGGGCAGCGCAGTGCGCGTCCCTCCGCTGAGCAGCGAGAAACGTTCGGCGAGTTGTGCCGCGATCTGTTGAGGACTCAGTGCGCGGCACCGGGCGGCCGCGAGTTCGATGGCGAGCGGCAGCCCGTCGAGACGGCGACAGATCGACGCCACCGCGTCGAGGTTCTCCCCGGAGAGAACGAACGACGGTCGCACCGCAACTGCGCGCGCCGTGAACAGCTCCACTGCGGTGCATTGCGGCGCATCAGGCTCCGGGAGAGCGAGCGATGGCACTCGGTAGGTCGTCTCGCCCGCGATGCCGAGCGGCTCGCGGCTCGTTGTCAGCACGTAAACGCCCGCGCAGGTGGTCGTGAGTTCTCGGATTACCGTCGCACATGCGTCGAGAAGATGTTCGCAGTTGTCGACGACAACGAGCGTGTGACGATCTTGCAAGTATCTGGTCAGTGCGGTCGCGGCGTCCTCGAACGGCATCTCGCGCACACCGAAGAGGGACGCGATGCTCCGCGCGACGAGCGCAGGATCGTTGACCGCCGACAGGTCCGCGAGCCACGTGCCGTCGGGATAGTGATCGAGCGCGGCCGCCGCGACCTGTATCGCAAGACGCGTCTTCCCGCAACCTCCCGCGCCGGTGAGCGTGACGAGGCGCGTCGACGCGAGCAACTCGCCGACGTCCGCGACCTCGGCGTCCCGTCCTATGAAGCTCGTGAGCTGCAGCGGCAAGTTGTTCGGCAAATTGTCGAGCGACTGGAGGGCGGGGAAGTCGAAGAGAAGACCGGGGTGACACAGCTGACGGAGATGCTCGGCGCGGCTCAGGTCCCGGAGTCGATGCAGACCGAGGTCCTTCAGGAACATTCGGTGAGTGAGATGGTCGACCACGACTTCCGAGGTCGCGCTCGACACCAAGATCTGGCCGCCATACGCGAGGGAACGGATCCGCGCGCACCGATTCAGGACCTCGCCTCGGTACAGGCCGTCTTGCAAACGCGCGTCGCCGGTGTGCACGCCGAGCCGCAGTCGCGGCGACGCCTCCTTGGACCAGGGCTCCGTCGCGATACTTCGCTGCAGCTCGACCGCGAACGTCGCAGCATCGATCGCGTGCGCAAAGGCGCCGACGAAGCTGTCCCCCTCGCCCTGCTCGATTGGCTTCACACCGCCGTGACGGTCGACCAACTTCGCGATCAGGCCGTCGAGCGTCGCGAACATTTCGGTCGCAGCCTCCGGGCGCAACTCCCACAACGCCGTCGACCCGACAACGTCGCCGAGCACGAACGTCACGGTCCCAGTCGGCAATGCCTCGCTCGTGTCGTCCTCCTCTCGCCAACACTCACCGTCCATAGTTACAGCATCGCGAAGACGACACCCAAGACATCATCCCTTCGAATGATGATTTCGACCCGGCTGCCGCTCACCATGGCCTTTATGGGAAGGCTCATAGGTCTGACCGTTGTGCTGACGATCGCGATCGGCACCGCAAACTGCAGCTCGAGCGGCTCCACGGCATCGTCAACTCGAGCGTCACGCCCGGCGACGTCGACGACGACGGCATCTAGCCCCGCGACCTCGTCCACGACTTCTTCTCCATCCGCGAGTTCGCTTGTCGGAACATGGAAGAGGGTGAACTCGTGCGCAACGTTCGTGAAGACGGTGACCGACGCGGGATTTGGGTCTCACGCATCGCAGTGGCTCATCGACGCTGGTTTCTTCAGCGACGTGAACCAGATCAAGAGCACCGATATCTGCGAGCACGCGTCTGAAGTGGAGCACTCCCATTTCTTCACCGCTTCGGGACTGTTCGGTTCCCGCGACGACAAAGGGGAGCAAGTCGACGATGGCGACTACAAGGTCATCGATGCCGACACGATCTCCTTTCCTTCCCATTAGCGCGAGTTCGGCCACGCCATAGCCGTGCATTACAAACTCGAGGGGAACGCGCTGACGTTCGAGGTCGTCGTGCCGGATCGGTGCACGGGTGAATGTATTGCGGCAAACAGGTGGGCTATCGCCGCCTTCTATCCCACACCTTTCGCCCGCGCGGCTTGACTCTTCGTTGTTGGGGACGCTTCGTCCCGCGCCCGCTGCGTTGCACCTCCGAGCGAGGAAGGCTGGGCGAGCGCGGAGGGTTGCGTTCCGGTGCCGGGCCGGACTTCGATCCATCGATGTCTCGTTCGCTGCGCCCCGATGACCAGCGTCCAACCGACGGCCGGAAGAGAGCCGCCGCGATCGGGCTGTGTATAACGATTACGTGCGCCGCCGGCAGCGCGTCTACGCGCAGAGCTCGCGCGCCGGGAGCTACGAACTCTGAAAGGAGCGGTGCCTTTCGTGGTCGCCGCAGCGCGGCAGCAGGCCGAGGTGAGAATCCCGTGCCGCATCGAACCCCATACCTCCGATCCGGCAGAGAATTTCGGCTCCGCATCTGCGATCGCTCGGATGGCGTTCCGTTCGCCGTTGTTTCGGCGTCATCCCGGGCGAGAGTCCGGGGCGAGGAACGCCATCCGTATCTCCCGGCTTGGTTGCTCAGACCCGTCTACCGGCTGCTCATCCCGCCCATCAAGTTGCTCAGCGAACACGGCAAGCGCCATCCGGCGCGAACTTGTTTGTCACACCGGCACGACTCGATCGTCAATATGAGCATGGACAGCAATTGGGACGTCATCGTGGTCGGAGCCGGGCTGGCCGGTCTGGCAGCCGGGGCGACCGCGGCTGCCGGCGGCGCGTCGACACTGGTGCTCGACGCGCACCAGCGGGGCGGGCGCGCGCGGACGGTCGAAAAAGGCGCCTATACGTTCAACATGGGACCACACGCGCTCTACGTCGGCGGTCCCGGGACGGCCGTGTTGCGGTCGTTGGGCATCGAGCCGAACGGAGCTCCCTCTCCATTTCCCTGCTACCGGCTCCTCAAAGACGGCGAGGTCCACGTCGTACCTTCGGGGCCGGCGAGCCTGCTGCGTACGACAGCCATGGGCCGCGTGTCCAAGGCGCAGTTCGCGCGCCTGCTCGGCTTGCTTCCGCTGCTGCGACCCGCGCGGCTCGCCGGGACCTCGGTACGCGCCTGGCTCGAGGATCACTCGTTGCGGCCCGACGCCGAAGCAGTGGTACGCACCCTTATCCGCCTCTCCACGTATACCGCCGACGTCGACAGCTTCTCGGCTGACGCCGCCATTCGGCAGCTCCAGATCGGCGCGCGACCCGGCGTGTTGTACCTGCATGGCGGCTGGGCGCAGCTCATCGACGGCCTCGCCACAAAGGTCACCGTCCGGCCGAGAGTATCGGTGATCAGCGCGGAACCTGATGGTCACCGCGTGCGCGTAGAAACCGGCAACGGCGTCTTGTTGGCGCGCCAGGTCGTGCTCGCGCCCGGCACGCCGGCGGCGACGCGCGCGTTGTTGTCCGAGGATCCGTGTTGGCCCGAGCTCGGTCCGCCGGTCACCGGCGCGTGCTTGGACTTGGGGGCGTCGCGGGTGCCGAGCCCGGGCTATTTGTTGGGCGTCGACGAGCCGATCATGGGCGTGACCATGTCGCCCCCAGCGCGCCAGGGGCCGGAAGGGCACGCCGTCGTGTCGGTCATCCGCTACGTCGTCACTGATCCCGAGACCGACCGCCAGTCATTGAACACCCACGTCGACCGGCTCGGTGTCGCCCCCGGCGACATCGTGGCGCAACGGTTCTTGGCGCGGATGGTTGTCAGCGGCGCCATGCCGCGGGCGGAGACGGGCGGCCTGGCCGGCCGACCTCGTGTCACCGATAGCGGACAGCCGGGCGTGCTGATCGCGGGCGACTGGGTCGGTCCCGATGGCTTGCTCGCCGACGCATCGCTGGCGAGCGGCCATGAAGCCGGACGTCAGGCCGTACAGGCTCTCGCGCACGGACCGGCGTTGGTGGCGTGAGACCGACGCCGGCGTCGAGCGAACTGTTCGAGGCCCAACGGCCCCGCTTGCTCGGCATCGCATATCGGATGGTGGGCAGCCTGGTTGACGCCGAAGACATCGTGTCCGAAGCATGGGTGCGCTGGTGTGCCGCCGATCGAGGCGACATCGAGAGTCCCGAGGCGTGGCTGACCACCGTGACGACCCGGATCGCCATCGACTGGCTCCGATCGGCGCGCCACAACCGGGAGGAATACGCCGGTCCGTGGTTGCCAGAACCGGTCGTCGCCGAGGCCGGCCCCGAAGAACGCGCTGAGCTCGCCGACTCACTCACGCTCGGTTTTCTCACGATGCTCGACCGTCTCGACCCGGTCGACCGTGCCGTGTTCTTGATGGCCGACGTGTTCGTCGTCCCGTACGCCGACATCGCCGAAGCGGTCGACAAGTCCCCCGAAGCGTGCCGCCAGATCGCCAGTCGCGCCCGCCGCCGGTTACGTCACCCCCAGCGTCGGATACGCAACACCGACCGACGAGTCGTCGACGAGCTGCTCGTCGCGTTGTGGATGGGCGACATGGATGCCGTCCTGGCGCGATTGGCGCCCGACGCCGTGTGCATCACCGACGGCGGCGCGAACCGGACCGCCGCCCGCCGCCCGGTCGTCGGCGCGTCGCGCGTCGCCAGGTTCCTCGCCAACCTCACCCAGCGCTACCACGATCAACTCACGATTACCGCCGTGACCGTCAATGGTGAACCGGGCATCGTCGGACGGCTCGACGGGCAGATCGACTTCGTCGCCGCCTTCGAGATGTGGCGCGACGTCGTCATGACCGTGCGGCTGGTCCGTAACCCCGACAAGCTTCGTCTGGTCGAGCGCGCAAAGCGGCTGCTGTGAGCGACCGATCTGCTCGAGAACGGCACAGTGTGATTGCGCATCGTACGATCGTCCGCGCGAGCGATCAGTGGCTCACCTGTTCGAGAAGGCCCATGTCGTCGCGGCAAGCCCAGTGTTCGACGATCTTCCCGTCGGCGATCCGCCAGATGTGAATGAATGTCCACGCCGCCGGGCGTCCCGAGACCGGCGTGTCGGCGAGCAGCGGCATCGTGGAAGCCCGATGGATCCCGTGCAGCGTGAGGTGTTGCGCGACGAGATCGCCGTCGC
>JBBRXX010000082.1:0-8019 GCA_038238245.1 Acidimicrobiia bacterium | reverse complement strand
TTCGTCACAACGACACTCACCGACACCGACGCATTCGTCGCACCCGCGCGCAAGGTCCCGAACCGGAAGTCGCCATGATCCATCGCCATGCTCCCGCCCGGCTGCACACTCACAACGAAGTCCCCCGCCCCCGGCACCGTCCCGTGGCCATCCTTGTTCGTATCCCCACCGACGGAGTCATCGCTGAGACTCGTGAGAAAGACCCGTCGCGCCGAGGTTCCCGCGATGACGAGATGTCCGCCTGCGTTGACGGTCACCGCCGCACTCGGCGCCGCCTTGACGATCGTGCCCGCCGCAACGGTCAATGTTGCACCAGACTTGATGGTCACGCCGCACGAGATTTGGTGAATGACCGCCGCTGTCCACGTCGTGTTCGACGTGATCGCGCCGCAGTGAATGTTCTGGATGTAGGTGTATCTGTCGGCGGTCACGATGGGGCTGGTGCCGCCCGGCGTCGTCACGCGCACATCGACCACACCCGCGACGTGCGCGGGTGCGGTGACCTTCAACTGCGACGCCGACACCGGCGTCAACGCCGTCCCCGCCACCGTGCCGAACTTCACCGCGGTCGCGCCCGACAGATTCGACCCGTTCACCGTCACGACCATCCCACCCGCGACCGGCCCCGCGTTCGGCGCCACCGACGACACCCCCGGCACCGCCACGAACGTGTACCGGTCGCCGGTCACGATCGGACTGGTGCCGCCTGGGGTGGTGACGCGTACGTCGACGACCCCCGCGACATGCGCCGGTGCGGTGACCTTCAACTGCGACGCCGACACCGGCGTCAACGCCGTCCCCGCCACCGTGCCGAACTTCACCGCGGTCGCGCCCGACAGATTCGACCCGTTCACCGTCACCACCGTCCCACCCGCGACCGGACCCGCAGTCGGCGCCACCGACGACACCCCCGGCACCGCCGCCGCAACCGCCGGAGGGGCCGATACGACGCTTCCGGCCGCGAGAACAACCAGCGTGATGACCGCGACGACAAGCCGGGGCCGTGCTCTCGTCGCTATGGCGCTCGAAGCGATTCGTTCGCCCATCGACCGCTCCTAGTGCCATCGGGGAGAAATGAACCGTGACCGTATCCAGGCCCAGGCAAGCAGAGCAACGTGTCTCTTACGGCGATCCGAGCAACTGCGGACACATCTGATCACTGCGCACCGCGATCAAGGGCGTGTTCGGGCGGTCGAAACACATCGGGGTGCGCCGCGACGAAGTCTGTACCGTCACGGGCGCAGCCGGAGCTATCCGGCTCGGGAAGCGACGGCCGCTCGCCGAGCACGACCTCCAAGGACGTCACCGCACCCTCCCACCGACGGCGTGCATCCCGAGACAAGCCCGACTGAGCATCCATGAGGAGGGCACGGATCTCGTTCGCCAGGCGCTCCACCTCGGCCCGCTCCAACATCGCAGCAGCTTGGCCGCCCGCGGTTCGAGTCCCGGTCGGCGAATGTTCCGTCGGCATTCTGTCATCGTCGCACGGACGTCGCGGGCTTGTGCGAACCGATCGGCAGATATGGCGCTCGTTGACTACGTGACGAGTTCGGCTGGAACCGCGAGGTCTTCGGTGCCGTACAGACCTTCGATCAGCGTGGGGTCATCCAGAGCGCAGGTCTGAGCGATCTTGTCGATGAGACGGTCGAAGTCGGCTCCGGCTTCGTTCTTGTATGAAAGCTCCATCCGACTCCACTCGTCCCACGGCAACATTTCGAGCTTGTTCAGGGCCGCGAGGTCTCGGACGGCGTTACCTCGGATTTCGCCAATTCCGAAGTTTTCGGGGAACCCATCAACGCCGAACAGGTCCCCGTCAACACCGTCTCGGGTAGACAGCAACCACGCTTCCCCGCCAGAGAGGAACTCGCCGCGTTTGAGGTCGTCTGGCTCGCTCACAAACGCCAGTCCGAGAATCTCCGAGTCGATGCGCACCCAGCGTTTCTCATCGGAACGCCAATACTCGGTAACCCAATGATCGAGGTACGTTCCGGGCTTGAAGTAGCTCGCGAACCCGCAACGCGATCGAGCGCCAATTCCGTGCGCACGCAACAGGGCGACGCTCAATACGCTGAAATCTCGGCATGTACCAACGATGCGCTCGACGGGAGCGCGAGCTTCGTCGAGGGGCGAATCGTTGAGGCCCCGAATCACTGCGACCATCTCGCTGGCCGGGCGAATGTTCCGCTCGCCGTGACGGTCATCGGGGATTCCGACGGCAGTAGCGAGATCGGGTGGTATCACCAGACCCTGTGCAACTCGACAGAGCGCGACGGGATCGCGCTCCAAGACGCTCACGATCGGAAGCTGTGACGGTTCGAACGTCGTCAGCGGTCCGGGTGTCGAGTAGTCGGTCCTCATGTGGCCATGCTGCCTGCCCAGCGCGCTACGAGCCACGCATATTGCCCTGACCGGACCCCAGTTGTAGGTCCACGCGCTATGTGACTTGGGGTTGGTGTTCGGTCCGCCAGTTATCGGCGTACGCGGCGGGGGTGAGCATGCCGAGCGCGCTGTGGGGACGGTAGGTGTTGTACTCGTCGCGCCAGTCGGCGACAAGGACTTGGGCTTCGAGCAGGCTGTCGAACTGTTCGATCGCGAGTAGTTCGTCGCGCATGCGGGATCCGTAGGACTCGACCCACGGGTTCTGCCAGGGCGAGCCGGGTTCGATGTAGCTGGTGCCGGTGCCCGAGAATCGGCACCAGTCGCGCACGGCGTTCGCGGTGAGCTCGGGCCCGTTGTCGCAGCGCACGAACGCCGGCGGCGTGCCGCGGGTGCCGACGATCTTGTCGAGCGTCGCGACGGTCGCGTCCGCGTCGATGCTGTGGGCCACGACATCGGCGAGGGACTCGCGGGTGAACTCGTCGACGACGTGCAGGATCTTGATGGTCCGACCGGCTGAGGTGACGTCGAACTGGTAGTCGAGCGCCCAGACGTGATCCGGCCGCTCCGCTTGGAGGCGGTCGGCCGGCGTGGTCGAGACACCGAGCCGGAGCCGCTTGTGCCGTTTAGGTGGCACCCGGAGGCCTTCTTCGCGCCACAGACGCTGGATCTTCTTGCGGTTCACGTGATGACCCTCCCGCACCGACACCGTGTGCGCACGGCGATACCCCCAACGGGGATGACGCTTCGCGAACCGGAGCCGACTCCAAAGATCACGATCGACCTCGGCCGGCTCGCGACGTTGCACCGAGCGATGCTGACCGACGATCTGACAAGCCCGCCGCTGCGAAATGCCGAGCCGTTCGCACAACATGTGCACGGCTCGACGTCGCCGCGACGGGCCTACCAGTTTCCCCGAGCGATCTCCTTCAGCGCGAGGACCTCGAGCTCCTTGTCGGCGACGATCTCCTTCAACCGCCGGTTCTCGGTCTCGAGCTCCTTCAACCGCTTGACGTCGTCGGCCTTCATCCTGCCGTACTGCGCGCGCCAACGGTGATACGTCTGCTCCGACACCTGCAGATGCCTCGCCACCTCCGCGACATCCTGGCCCTCGCTCAACAACCGGTCGGCCGCGCAACTTGCGCACCACCTGCTCCGGCGTATGCCGTCGTCTCGCCATCGTGATGATCCTCCTTCAACCCACCATCGTGGGCAACGGACTCACATCACGCGCGGACCTACCTCACGGGGTCCGGCCAGCCCGATTGGGAGCGGTTGGCGAGTGCCGAACGGCAGATATGGGCGCGCTATAGCTCGCAGACGGCGATCGACGGAGCGTCGCGTCGTGCTTTGTCGGTCGCGGTGGAGAGGTCCGTCAGCGGTGTGTATGTCGTGTGACTTGTGTCGAGACCGAGCGCGTTAGCGTCGGCGCGGTTCAGCCGTTCGATGAGCGCCTTCGAAGCGAACATCCGGCCACCGGTGGCGCACGCTTCGATGCGCGCCGCCTCGTTCATTTCGTCGCCGAGGGCCGTGACTTCGCTACGACCCTCGGTCAGGATCCGTCCCATAAACAGGGTCGCTCCCCAGTGCAGCCCGAACCGCAACGAAAGCTCGGCCTCAGAAAGGCTGCTCCGCGCCGCGATGTCAACGAGCGCGTCGCGGAGCGTACGGGCCGCGGTGATGCACGCTCTGGTGGCAGCAGATTCTGAACCGGTCGTTTCGTCGAGGAACAACGCGACCACGCCATCTCCGGCGTGACGGCCGACAACCCCACCGGCATCGATGATGCAGTGGTCCGCGGCGCGTATCAGACGGCGAATCAGGGCAAAGTACTGCGCGGTCGACAAACGACGTGAGAGCAGGGTCGAAGATTCGAGGTCGGCCATGAGAATCGCCCCTGGACGACGATCGGGACGCTCAACGACGCGCATCCGTTCGAGATGCACTAAGTCCGCCCTCGCGGTCGCGGCGGCGAGATGCGACATCCCCGCCGCCGGCTTGATCACCGCACAAAAGCCGACAACGTGTTCGTGACTGTCCTCGATCCGAAACGTGATCGCTGTGGTGGGGAGGTCCGCGTTCGCGCCGCTCGCCGTCGATCCGGCGGCGACGTCCCCGAAGGCGGCGGCGCGCTCGAGCAGCGGGGCCAGTACGGACACGACCGGATGGGCGAAGGTTTGTAGCTCATCCACCAGGTCCGCGAACTCGGGATGGACCAGCCGACGAAGCTCCTCGCGGCCGCCCGGCGTGCTCGCGAGTACAAACCGACCCGCAGTCAAGAACCAGGCTCGACGAACCGCTGGCGAAGGCCAAGACCCACCGAGTTCCGCGAGCACACCCTCCGCACTCAGGAGATGGGCACCGATAGGGATGGCGGCCAGCCCCAAAGCTTGGCGGGTCACCGACAACTCGTCCGTCACGAAGACGTACCGCCAGTTGGCGTCGACGATCTGCGCCCAAAAGCCCGTCTCGTTCAACGCCGACGCCCACGCAGCCAACGTCGGATCATCGGGAAGCCGAAGCGATTTCAGGGACCCCGCCATCGGCGCACAGATTGCCCGCTCTGGCGTGATATTGCGAGCGCCGATTTCTGGCTGCGCCACGGGGGCGCGCGTCCTGTAGAAGGGCCGCGCGCGCGATTCCTAAGGACTCGAAGGAACCGCGCGCGCGACCGGTTTGGTAGTGGCGGGAGCGCAGCGTCGAACGTCGACACGACCAACGAGGAAGAGTCGTGTCGACTACTTCCCGACCCGACACAAGGAAGCCGACGCTGCGCACCACCGCCACATCTCTTGCAAGTCACGCGCGATCGCGGCGGACCTCACGCCCGCTGCACCCGTCCGGCTCGTCGTCGAGCCGGGGCACAGGTCGAGCGCCAGAGTCAAGCGCAGATCGGCAGTTCTGTGCGCCGGGTGTCTCGATAGCCTCGGGTGGTGCCGGAGTCGTGGACAGAGGACCCTCGCCTCGTCGCCGTGTACGACGCAGAGTGCGTCGGTCGGCGTGACCACGACTTCTATCTTGCACTCGCTCACGCTGTCGGCGCGGTCTCGGTTGTCGACATCGGCTGTGGCACAGGGGCACTTGCCGTGGACCTTGCTCGTCACGCGAGTCGGGTGATCGGGGTCGACACTGCCGCGGCGATGCTCGACGTCGCTCGCATGCGATCCGGTGGCGATGCCGTCGAATGGATCCATGGCTACGCGGCCGACGTGCCGACCGCCGTGGCGGACCTTGTCATCATGACGGGACACGTCGCGCAGTACTTCATCGACGACAGTGACTGGGTGCACCTTCTCGGTGAGGTGCGCCGAATACTGACTGCGGGCGGGCGGCTGACGTTCGAGACCAGAAATCCTGCGGTCGGGTGGACAGAGCGGTGGACTCGCGAGCGCACGACCACGACCTATGCCCACCCCGACGGCGGCGAGTTCACTGCATGGATCGAGCTGAGCGAGGTGACCGGGGCCCAGGACTCGTACACGACCATCCATGTCGGACACACGGTGCTGCCCGACGGAGCGCACCTCGCTTGCTCAGAGGTGCTGCGGTTCCGAAGCACCAGCGAGATCGTCGCGAGCCTCGAGACGGCGGGCTTTCACCTGGAGAAGACCTGGGGTGACTGGGACAAGTCGGCAGCCACACCGGCGAGTTGCGAGTTCATAGTGCTGGCGCGCAGCGCATAATTCCCGGTAGGTGCCCGCTATGCCAGCACGCCGATCGGCAGTTATGCGCACCGCCACGGCCGCGGGTCGCCCGGAAGTAATGACCAGGACACCAGATCTCGCCGATGGCCCTTGACGCGTTCGAACGCGCGCAGGGTTCCTTCCCGGGTGAACCCGCATCCTGCGGCGACTCGATGCGACGCCTCGTTTTCGGGATCGACCAGGAGATACAGCCGTTCAATGTCGTGATCGAACGCCCAGTCGGCCAGCAACCCCAACGCGGTCGATGCCACTCCCTGTCTACGAACACTTGCCGTCACCCAGTAGTACGCCTCCGCGCTCTGATAGTGCTCGAAAACTGCCATGCCGATCTGTCCGAGAAGTCGATCTGTTTCGTCGACTATCGCGAAACGCGGGTGCCCGTCAGCCCACGCCGTGTTCCCGCGCGCTATCCAGTCACGCGCTTCGATCTCGGTGAGGCCCTCCTTCATGAATGTGAACCGACCGATCGCCGGGTCGGCGCAAGCAGCGGACACCGCAGGCGCGTCCTCCTCGCGAAAGACACGCAGCCGTAGGCCCGCGGAGCGCAACGCCGGTTCCGGCGCCAACCATTTCATGCGCGCACAGATTGCCCGCTCTGGCGTGTTATTGCGAGCCGCTACCAGCCTGCACTCCGCAGTAGTTGCAGCCGGCGAGCGACCAGACCCAGCAGCGCACTGGGTCGCCTTCGTGACGTAGCTCGCGGCCACGACCGCCGTCCGGTTCCTCGTCCCTCGGTGCGGCCGGCGACTATGCCGTCACCATCAACGATGAGGCCACCCGGACAGGTCACGACCCGACGAGGCCGTCGTCGCAGTCCTCGTCTATCTGCTCGATATCGACGCTGACCGTTGGAACGACGCCGCGATTCTGACTGCCAACATGCTCGAACATCCAGCCGTGCAGCGCGCCCAGCGCGCGATCAGCGCACGCTGGTACGAGGAAGGCAGCCTCGACGGCGCAGAAGTGCATCGCATCTACAACGAAGCGACCGCCGCCCAAGTCGACACCCGATGAACGACCTCCTCGCATCGTCCCCGCAGTTCCCGGCCCGTGAACTCGTCTGGGACGGTCAACGTTCCGATCCGGATGTCGAGACATTCTGGATAGGAATGTGTTTACGGTGCTCGCGGACACGTCGAGGCCCGTCCCGTGACCGACTTCACGTTGCTGGTGACGCCGGAGCCGCCGCCGTTCAAGCTCATCGTCTCTCAAACAACCAACGAAAGTCGTGCTCGTCTGGCGGCTCGAGCAGGGACCGCCCGGCCCCGCGGTGCCGGGCACTCCCACTGAGCGGCCTCCACCGCGCAACGCCAACCCGCTTGTCCCGTCATCGGGCGTGTCTGTCGGGCGCGGTGACCTCACCGTACGCGAAGATGTGGGCCACGCGAGTGACCCACATCTTGCGTGAAGAAAGTTGGCGTTACACGATGCGGCGGTAGATGAGTTGCTCGGTCTCCGAGGGAGACTCCACATAGACCCCGCGGACGTTCTTGTCGACGAACTCGCCGAACTTCGTGTCAGTAGCCAGTGCCTGCTGGGCGCGTTCCAGTTCGCTGATGTTCGCGTATCCAGTGACCCAGCCGACTGAACCGTAAGGCCCGGTCATGGCCGTGGTGAACAACCCCGGAAGGCCGGTCGTCTTCTCGGCTCGTTGTGCGATCTCGACGCCGAGCTCGATACCCCGGGCCACGCTTCCGTTCGCGCACACGGTCTGTACCGTGGTGACATATTCAATCTGACGGTTCGGGTCGACTTCGCCGTGAGCGATCTGCAACAAGGCGTCGTCAACACCACCGAGTGCGAACTTGGCGCCCTGATCGACCAACGAGACGTTTGCATCGTCTACGAGCAGCTTGTCGTTTGCGGCTTCGAGTGTTGCGAGGTCGGGCACGAACGCGCTCCATACGAGCGTCCCGGTCTCGGGCGAGAATGTTTGTCC
>JBBRXX010000081.1:0-8421 GCA_038238245.1 Acidimicrobiia bacterium | reverse complement strand
ACCCGGCTCGGCAAACCCGCCGCGGCCAACCGCGCGATCTCTTCCTTCTCCCGCTCCGATAACCGTTCCACACCACACCTCCCGATCGATCAAACTCGATCGAAGGTGCCGATGCGTTGATCCCCTGAGACCGCCGCAGTTCTGGCGCGTTTACAAGGTCGGTTTGGTGAGGTCGCAGACGGCGATGGCGGGTGCGTCGCGGCGTGCTTTGTCGGTCGCGGTCGGTAGTTCTGCGAGTGGCGTGTAGGTGGCGCGCCTGGTATCGCGTCCGAGCGCCTCCGCGTCTGCGCGGTCGAGTCGTTCGATGAGCGCCTTGGAGGCAAGGATCCGGCCGCCGGTCGCGCAGGCTTCGATCCGTGCGGCATCGTTCATCTCATCTCCAAGGGCCGTGACCTCACTGCGGCCCGCGCTGGAGATCGCTCCGACGTAGAGAGTGGCTCCCCAGTGCAGGCCGAACCGCAGCGAAACATCCGATAGCGGAATCTGGCTGCGTCCCACAATCTCGGCGAGCGTCGCGCGCAGGCTCATAGCTGCGGCGATGCACGATCTCGCCGCCGAGGATTCTGAGGCGGCGGTGTCGGCGAGGAAGAACGCGACGATGCCGTCTCCGGCGTGACGGCCCACAACACCTTCCTCGTCGATGATGCGCTGGTCCGCCCCGCGCACGAGCCGACGAACGAACGCGAAATACTGCGCGGTCGACAGACGACGCGACATCGGTGACGACGCCTCGATGTCGGCCATCAGAATCGCCGCGGGCCGTCGAGCAGCCGACGCGACGACGCGCATCCGTTCGAGGTGCGACAGGTCGGCCAGCGCGGCCGCCGCCGTCAGCCTGGACATTCCGGCTTCAGGCTTCATGAGCAAGCATGCACCGACAAAACTTCCGTCGGGACCGTCAATCCGAAAGAACGTGGTCCAACTGGCCGCAACGGTCCCCCCAGACGCATAGCTGCTCCGATTCGTCCACGCCGGGGGACGCACTTGGGGTTCTAGTTCGTCGAGCAGATCTACAAACTCGGGAGCAACGACGCGGCGAAGCGCGTCTCGTCCACCTGGCGTCGTCGCCAGCACATAGCGCCCGACCCTCGAAAACTGTGCGCGACGACCGTCGAGGTCCGCCATATCGCCCCCGATCCGCTCTTCCAAGAACCGGGACACCTCCGCACTGAAATAGTGAAGCCCGATGACAGCGGATGTCGCCGCACCCGTATCGCCCATGCTCACTCGCGCCTCGTCGGTCACGAACGCGTACCGCCACGACGCGTCCAACACGAAGGCCCAATAGCCCGCGTCGTTCAAGGCCGCCGACCACGACGCCAGCACCGGATCATCAGGGAACGGAAGCGTCTCGGGGGGCTCCACCCAGGGGTCCTTTCGCCAACAACAATGCGCCGCGATCGCAGCGCATATTGCCCTGATGGAGGATCGGACGCACGTCGTTGCGGTGGTTTCGTAGCGTCGAGGGTGCCGGCGGGTTGGTCTCAAGAATGCCCTGCCGCCTTCGGGTTGGCTTGCGAGCGATGAGACCTCCTGCTCGTTCCCGTGTCGTGGCGTGGCTCGAAACAGGAACGGCATCCCCGCATCAGGAGTACCCGCCGCGGCGTTCCATTTCTGGTCGAGGAGGGTTCGTGTTCATCATTGGGATCGATCCCCATAAGGGATCACACACTGCCGCGGTCATCGACCATGACGAGCAACTCGTCGGCGAGGTGACGGTGCACGCGGATCGACGTCAGCGCTCACGGTTGTTGAGCTGGGCGTCGTCGTTCGAACCGCGCTTGTGGGCGATCGAAGGTGCGACCGGGCACGGCGCGTTGTTGGCCCAGCAGCTCGTCGCCGCGGGCGAGAATGTGGTTGATGTCCCGGCGGCGTTGTCGGCACGAGCACGGGTGTTGGACTCCGGCCGCAAGGACAAGACCGACCCGCACGACGCGCGTTCGGCGGCGATTGTTGCGCTCCGGCATCGGAACCTTCGGGTCGTGGCGGTCGAGGATCACCGTCAGATCCTGCGACTGTTGGCACACCGTCATCACCAGCTCATCGCCGCGCGGACTCGTGCGATCTGTCGGCTGCATGCGGTGCTCGCAGAGATGATCGAAGGCGGATCATCGAAGAATCTCTCGGCGAAACGGGCCTCGCTCGAGCTCCGCAAGCTCCGTCCGGTCGACGCGATCGGGATCGAACGCAAACGGATCGCGGTCGAGTTCCTCGACGAGGTCCGCCGCCACGACACGTCCCTCAGCTCCTTGCCTCAAAGTCGCTCATCGAACGCCTCAACAACCCCGACGCGACGCGCCTCCATCGCTGTATGCGAGGTCTAACCGCCCGGATCGCCGCTCGAGACGACTGAGACATCAGAAGTGTCCCCCAAGGTGCGACGGTCCCCAAAATGATGCGCCCGGGGTGCCCAGTACGCCGGCTCGGAGACGTTCGCGAGCGTCCCCCGCTCAGCTGCGACAAGGAGACCGAGTGCGAGTCGAACTGCCAGATGCTGACGCCGTGACCGTCTTGCGCCCGCGCGGTCTACGTCGCGTATCGCGACGCAACATCGTCCTACGGACTCGCCGGGTTCGAGGTCCGTCACTCACGGCGAGTGTTCCGCGAGATTCGCACGGCGTACGGGTTGCCCGCACGGGTCGACGACGTCGAACCCAGCACGGGTCGAAGTCCACGTGTTCGGTCAGCGCAGCGCAGGCGGGTCATGGCACGGTCGTCGTTGGCGATTTTTGGTCGGGACTGGAAGGCTGTGATGGGTATGGAGGCTCGCACCGGCGCGGTGACGTTCTTGTTCACCGACGTGGAGGGATCGACCCGTTGGTGGGAGGAACATCCCGCAGAGATGGGTCCCGCCTTGCGGCTGCACGATGGCATCATCCGGGCAGCCGTCGAAGGGCATCGCGGCGACGTTTTCGCGACCGGCGGTGACGGTTTCGCGGTCGCTTTCAACGATCCGGCCGACGCAGTGCAGGCTGCACTCGAGGCACAGGATGGTCTCGGAATCGCGCCCTGGAGAGACGGGCTCCGGTTGCGGGTTCGGATGGGTATCCATACCGGGTCCGCTGAGGCCCGCGACGGTGACTATTTCGGTCCGACGTTGAATCGCGCGGCGCGGCTGATGGCAGCGGGGCATGGTGGGCAGATCCTGGTGTCGGAGAGCACACGTGCGCTCCTCGAGCCAGAGGTCTGGTCGCTTCAGGACCTGGGGCGTCACCGACTCAAGGACGTCACTCATCCGCAACAGATCTTTCAAGTCGGGACCGCGGCGTTCGAGCCGCTCAGAAGCATCCGCGGCGCGGTGGGCAATCTGGCGCGTGAGCGGACGTCGTTCATCGGGCGCGAACGTCTCATCGAGGACGTTGTCGTCGCGATCGAGGAAGGTTCACTTGTCACGCTCGCGGGTGTGGGTGGGGTCGGAAAGACTCGGTTGGCGATTGAGGTCGCATTTCGGTTCGCGGAGTCGTCGGGTGACGGCGCGTGGTTGTGCACGCTCGCGGATGCGCAAAACGGCGGCGCGGTCGTCGATGTCGTTGCCTCGGCGTTGCGCGTTCAGCCCGAGGCCGGTCTCTCGGCGAGCGAGTCGCTCGTCTCGTGGCTGTCGAATCGTCAGCTGCTGTTGGTGTTGGACAACTGCGAACACGTCATAGATGCCGTCGCCGACTTGGTCGAGGACATCTTGGATGGGGCGCCGAATGTTCGGGTCCTCGCGACGAGTCGAGAAGGACTGGCGCTGGCCGGCGAGCGCCTGTTCGCTGTTTCGTCGCTCGCGCTGCCCAAGCGCGTGTTGGTCGCCGAGTCCGAAGCCGTGCAGTTGTTCATCGCAAGGGCTCGCGACATCAGCGGAGACTTCGAGCCGCGCCCGGAGGTGATGGAGACGATCGGGGAGATCTGCCGGCGTCTCGACGGGATACCTCTTGCGATCGAGCTCGCCGCGGCGCGCCTGGAGGCACTCTCACCGGCCGACATTCTCGGCCATCTCGACCAACGCTTCGAGTTACTGACCGGAGGCCGCAGTCGGCGCCGCGAACGGCACCAAACACTTCGCCACACGGTCGGCTGGAGCTACGACCTGCTCGACGCAACCGAGCAGGCAGTGTTCCGTCGTCTGTCGGTGTTCGCTGCGAGCTTCGAGCTCGACGCGGCCGTGGAAGTCGGCGTCGCGTTCGAGCTGTCGACAATGGTCGTGGTCGACACCCTCACGAGCCTGTGCCGTAAGTCGCTCGTGCAGATCGACCACGTCGACGGCCAGCACCGATACCGCTATCTCGAGACCATCCGCGCTTTCGCCGAGGAGCTCAACGAGCAAACCGGTGAACTTGACGCGGCGATGGCCGCACTGACGGCGTGGTTCGTGTCGTGGGCCGAGGCCTTCCCGGCGCTGTTTCTCGCTTGCCGGATCGACGCCGCGTACAAGGCGATCGACGTCGAGGAACCGAACCTGCGACGAGTCCTGACCTGGGCGGCCGACCACAACGACACCGCGGCTATCTGCGCGCTGTTCGCACCGTTCGGGCCGTTCATCGGTTGGGGTGGCGAACGCGTCGCCGCGTTGGCCAACGAGTACGCGCAGAACACGGATCTGGACGACGAACCCGACAGCGACGCCGCGTTCGCGTTGGCGGCCTTCTTCGCGTTCGAGTTACTCGACCACCAATCGGCTGTGCAGATCACCGAGCGAGGTTTCGCGAACGCCACCAAGCACGGTGGATCTGCGTTCAGTTGTCAGGCGATGCGCTGGTTAGCCGACTTCCTCATCGGGAACGATGTAACGAGTCGATCGCGGGTCGTCGCGGCCGCCGCGGACGCCTCGGCGCAAGGCCGGCTCGTCGACGAGACCCGCTTCCTCACGCTTGTTCTGAATCATGACGCGATCGTCGGAGACCTCGAACTGGTCGATGCCGAGGTCGGCCTCATTCGGCAACGGGCAATCGAACTCGACGCGCCTCTCTTCGAGATGCAAGCGGAGTTAGCCGCCGGGATGGGCGAGAAACGCCGGGATCTGGATCGCGCGCGCGTTCACCTTCGACGGGCGACCGAACTCGACGGTGTGAGCCCGGGCTTCATCGGCACCGTTATCACCCAAGAGACCGGAGCCATCGCGATTCTGCTCGACGACGACCGGGCAGCCACCCGGTACGGCACCCATGTCGCCCGCTACGCGTACCGCGGCGGCCGTCTCAACTTCATCGCACTCGCCGCGGTCACCCTCACCGGACCGCTGACCCAGATCGGTGACGCCGAATTCGCTGCCGAAATCCTCGGATGGGCCTCAGGAATCGTCCTCTTTGACAACTTCTGGATCCAGGAGATCAAACACGCCACCAAACGAGTGCAAGCAGCCCTCTCTGCCCAGACCTTCGAACAACGACTCGCCGCCGGCGCAGCCTCAACCAACGACAGCGTGTCCGCCCGCCTCCTAGATCGACTTTCCACGATCGAAGCCCTCACCGACAACACCGGACACGAAGCCCTGAAAGGCTGAAGTTTCCAACCTGCCGCGACCCTCCCGAATCACCGAAGCGTCCCAGGGCCTCACCCCCGAAAGAACAAGATCCGGGCGTCACAGAACGCCGGGACAGAGACGTTCGCGGTCGAGGAGAACGATCGCCGCCGAGGGCCGATCGTTGAGTTGTGACTCGTTCACTGGAACGAGACGGTAAGTCCGTTGAGTCCGAGGGATCCGTAGTCGGAGGTCCAACGTTCGCCGCTGGTGATCGGCCACATGTTGGTGATGGTGCCGGTCGTGATGATCTCGCCGGGGTCGAGGGGTTGATGTTCGGGCTGATCGTCGAGTACTTCGATGAGATGCGCGAGCGCGTGGGCCGGACCGTCGAGGACGTTGGCGCCGAGACCGCGATCAACCTCCACACCGTCGTGTGACAATGTGAGTTCGAACCTCGAGAGCTCGGCCACGATCGCATCCCTGTTGTCGTCGTCGATGAACAGTGGCGTGCCGACGACAAGTGCGCCGTGCACGCCGAAGTCGGCGGTGGCGTCGGCAACTGTGAACTTCCAATCAGGGAAATGACAGTGCACGATCTCGAAACCAGGCGCCATCCACTCAACCGACCTGAGCACCTCGGTGGGCGACCCGGTGCGTGGCGGTCGCTCACGCAGCTTGAACACGACTTCCGGTTCGATCCTCGGCTGGACGAAGCGATCTAACCCCACAACCGCGTTCCCCTCGGCGTAGGTGACCGTTGTCGACCACGTGTGAGCCCACATGGGCCGGTCGACACCGAACGCCTCCCAGATCGTCCGATTGGTAAACCCAATCTTGCGACCAACCTGCGTCCAGCCTTGCCGGCGACGCTGCGCCGCGATGCGATCGAGCACCTCATAGGCAGCCGCGCTATCAAACCGTTCCACGGTCACAGAGATGGGCTCGAGCATCGTCGCGTTGTCGTACGCATCGATGAGCCGATCAGCGATCACCTGCAGATCTTGGCCATTCCTCACACGCGGCGTCCTCGCTCGGCGAGCGCACAATGCCCCCGAGGGCCCACGAAATGCAACGGGTCCACGCCACACTGCCACAACGCCGAAACGGTGCTCCCAGAACGCGCGCCCCCGAACATCGTGATCGCGTGTCCCGGATCGCCGGGACGGGGACCTTCGCGACTCAGGTGACGGGACCGGGTCTGAAGCGGGGTGTGTCTGCGGTCTGAGTGGGGTTCTGGAGCCGGGCGGTTCGGTTGAGAACCGGGAAGGTCTGCGCGTAAGACTCTCGTACACTTCCGTGCGTTCCAGACCGGCTCCAGTTGTCTTGCGGTCGGGACCGGAAGTTCAAGCAACGGACCCGATCGGATGGTGAGCTGATCGTTGACTGGCACGATGAAGTCGGCGCGGCGGGTAACGGCGGAGGATGCTGCGGCACTGGTCCGCTCGGGCGATTGGCTCGACTACGGCGCGGTGCTGGGACAGCCTGACGCGTTCGACCGGGCGCTCGCGGCGCGAGTCGGCGAACTTCGCGACGTGAATATTCGAGGGACGCTGAGCTTGAGGCCGCGAGCTGTGCTCGAGGCCGATCCGGAGCGTGATCACTTCAACTTCTTTAACTGGCACCTCGGCGGCTACGACCGCAAGCAGTGCGACGCGGGCCGGCAGAACTACATTCCGTGCAACCTCGGCGAGATCCCCGACTACTACCGACGCTTCATCGACCCGCCGGACATCATGGTGATCAAGACCTGCCCGGTCGACGCCAACGGCTACTTCAACCTCAGCGCAACGAACCTTTGGCATGGCGCGGTTGCATCTCGCGCCAAGGTCGTGATCGTCGAGACCGAACCAGCGCTTCCCTGTGTGCACGGTATCGAGAACGGCATGCACACGAGTCAGGTCGACTACGTCATCGAGGGAGACGGCGAGTCGGTGCCAGAACTGCCGAACCTGGCGCCGACCGATGCCGACCGCGCCGTCGCTCGATTGATCGCGGCGGAGATCGACGACGGTGCATGTCTGCAGATCGGTATCGGCGCGATGCCCAACGCGGTTTGCTCGTTGTTGCTGGAGACCGGCGTGCGCGACCTGGGCATTCACACCGAGATGCTTACCGACGGCATCATCGATTTGTACAAGGCTGGCGTGGTCACCGGTTCGGCGAAGAACGTGCAGCCAGGCAAGATGGTGTGCAGTTTCGGTCTCGGTTCGAAGAAGCTGTACGACACGATCGATGACAATCCCGATATCTCGTGCCAACCGGTCGAGACGACCAATCTCCCGCATCTGATCATGCAGAACGACCGCCTCATGACGATCAACAACACAACCCAGATGGATCTCCAAGGCCAAGCGGCGAGCGAGTCGAGCGGTCACCGTCATATCAGCGGCACCGGAGGTCAACTCCAGTTCGTCCGCGGCGGCTACGCATCGAACGGCGGCAAGTCGTTCATCTGCATGTCGTCGACCTACGAACGCGCGAGCGAGCGCCGCAGTCGCATCGTGCTGGACCTGACCCCCGGCAACGTCGTCACCGCTCCCCGCAGCGACACGATGTTCGTCGTTACCGAATACGGACTGGTCAACCTTAAAGGGAAGTCCATCCCCGAACGGGCGAAAGCCATGATCTCCCTCGCCCATCCGGACTTTCGCGAGGACCTCGAGCGCGAAGCCCGAACCAACGGCCTCATCCCCAGATCATTCGCATAACAGACCACGAGATGTCCCTCGGCCCTTCGCCTCCGGCCTCACCGAGTGCCCCAGAACGAGTATCCCCTAACAACGCGCCGGGGCTGTCTCCGATCGCCGGCTCTGCATCACCCACGGATCGTGGCTGAACGAATCCTCTTTGTGTCAAGGGGCTTGTGTGAGGCGGTTCACGGCCGCGCTGGATTGCGCCGTGGCTTGGACGGCGATTGTTGCGTAGCGTTGTTGTGGGTCCGGGAGTGACCTCGCCGAAGAGCCGGCCTTGAGGGATGT
>JBBRXX010000080.1:0-8619 GCA_038238245.1 Acidimicrobiia bacterium | reverse complement strand
GAAGTGGTCGAGACGCGGGCAGCTCATCGACGAGCCGTCGTCCTCGGCGATCAGGAACAGGAACTGCTCGATGTTGTGCACCTGGAACACCTGGCGCTTGCGGTCGATCGTCATCATCGGGATGTCGACGAACCCGAAGACGTCGGCATAGAAGTCGGCGCGGAGCTTACGATGCTCCTCGTCAAGGTCCTCGGCGAGCAGGCTCATCGCCACGTGGTTGAACCGCGGCTTGCGTGAGGTGAATGCGGGACCGGTCGTCATCAACCCTCCGTTCTCGGGACGATCATCGCCTTGGCCGCCAGGTCGCCCTCGTGCAGTCCGAGCGCCGTGTCGAGCAGGCGGTTCAGCGGAAAGTCATCTTGTTCGACGAGGAGATCGTTCGGCATCTTGCCCGATGCGAGAAGCTCCAGCGCGCGCGGGAACCCGTCGTCGTCGTAGACGAACGCGCCGGTGACGACGAGCTCGTTGAGCAGGATGCGGTTCGGGTCGAACTTCGGCCGCGCCATGCCGGCACCGACCAGCACGAGCGTTCCCGCGCGCTTGAGCTGCGCCAGGGCCGACTCCTGGGCGCGCCCGTTCCCCGAGCACTCGAGTGCGACGTCGAAGGGCTCGTCGACCATGTCGTGCGGCCATTGCGGCGTGGTGAGGTCTTCGGGTGCAACCGTGCGCGCGCCGAGCTGCTCGCACAGCTTGCGGCGACGCTCCTTCGGTTCGCTCACCACGATGTCGTCGACACCCAGCGCACGGAGCGCGGCGACGCTGAGAAATCCGATCGGACCGCCGCCGGTCACGAGCCACCGCGTCCCGGGACTCGCGCCGCCGCCGCGCGTGATGCCGTGCAGCGCAACCGCAAGGGGCTCGGTGAGCGCGGCATGCTTGAGCGACAACCCGTCCGGCACTCGGAGCGCCTCGGCCGCGCTGACCGTCTTGTATCCCGCGAACGCGCCCTGCCATTCGCTCTCACCGGCGCCGGTGCGACCGCGTTCGACGCACAACGAGGTGCGGTGCGCGACGCAGTACTCGCACCGGCCGCACTTGGGCGACGGTCCGCCCACCGCACGATCGCCGATGTCCCAGCCGTCGACACCATCACCGACCGCGACGACGGTGCCGGAGAACTCGTGCCCTTCGATGGCGCCGCTGCGACCTCCCCACTCGAGCAAGAAGTGCAGATCCGACCCGCAGATGCCGCAATGGCTGACCTCGAGCAGCAGCTCCCCGGGGCCCGGCGCGGGAGTCGGGCGCTCCTCGACGGCAACGTCCCGCAAGCCCATGAACACGGCGACGGGCATCGTGGCGGGAAGACCCTTGGGTGCCGGCATGCACGTCAGCGTCGCCCGAACCTGACATGCACGTCAACTGTAGGATCGGGCACCGAGGTCGACGACGCGTGAGGAGTCCGATGGGTGCAGACGTGGTCATTCGCGGGGGCACAGTCGTCGACGGCACCGGCGCACCGGCCCGCGGCGCCGACGTCGCGATCACGGGCGGCATCATCACCGAGATCGGTGAGGGACTCGACGGCGCGCACGAGCTCGACGCCGGGGGCCACGTCGTCGCTCCCGGTTTCATCGACATCCACACGCACTACGACGCGCAAGTGTTCTGGGATCCGGCGCTCACACCGTCCTCATGGCATGGCGTGACGAGCGTGGTCGCCGGGAACTGCGGCTTCTCGATCGCGCCGGTGCATCCGCAGCACCGCGAGCTCCTCGTGCGCACGCTGCAGCACGTCGAGGACATGGCGCCCGACACGTTGTTCGAGGGCGTGCCCTGGGACGACTTCGAAACCTTTCCGCAGTACCTCGACGCGATCGAGCGGCGCGGGACCCTGCTGAACTACGCGTGCTACGTGGGCCACACCGCGGTTCGCATCTTCGTCATGGGCGAGGAGGGCTACGAACGCGCCGCGACCGACGACGAGGTCCGCGAGATGCAGGGTGTCATCGCCGAGGCGATGCAGGCCGGTGCCGCCGGATTTGCGACCAGCTCCTCCCCGACCCACAGCGGCGCCAACGGACGTCCGGTCCCGTCGCGCGTCGCGGATCTCGCGGAGGTGCGGTCACTTCTCGAGCCGGTGCGCGACTCCCACAAGGGCGTGATCGCGTTGCTGCCCGGCGAGAGCATCAAGCACGACGACGTGTACGACCTGCAGCGGCACGCGCACCGACCCCTCACGTGGACGGCCCTCCTCACGGTCAAGGGCTATCCGTGGCACGTGAAGATCATGGCGGCGAACAAGGCGGCGCGCGCCGAGGGTGTCGAGGTTTGGCCACAAGTGTCGTGCCGGCCACTGACCTTTCAGATGAACATGCGCGAGCCGTTCACGCTGAACATGCGCAGCACATTCCAGGAGCTGATGGACCGGTCCATCGAGGAACGCACGGCGGCGTACCGCGACCCGTCGTGGCGGGCACGGGCCTGGGAGGAGCTGTCCGGGCGGAAGGGCGCGCTCCCGCTCAACTTCGACGCGCTCGTGGTCGCGGAGTCGCGTGCGCATTCGGACCTCGTCGATCGCAAGGTCACTGATCTTGCGGCCGAGCGCAACTGCACGCCGCTGGACGTCATGCTCGACGTGTCACTCGACGAGCAACTCGAGACCCGCTTCTGGAGCGTGCTCGCGAACAACGACCCCGAGGCGATCGCGGAGCTGCTGCCCGAGGACACGGTGCTGCTCGGGCTCGCCGACTCCGGCGCGCACGTCACCCAGTTGTGCGACGCATGCTTCGCGACCGACCTGCTCGGCAACTGGGTACGCGACAAGCACGTCATGCCGATGGAACACGCGATCTACAAGCTCACCGGTGAGCCGGCCCGCGTCTTCGGTCTGCACGACCGCGGCACGCTCGAGGTCGGGAAGGCCGCCGACGTCGTGGTGTTCGATGACGAAACCGTCGCCCCCGGGCCACTGCGGCGCATCCGCGACTTCCCGGCGAACGGCGAACGCCTCGTGGCCGACCGCCCGGTCGGCGTTCGCCATGTCGTCGTGAACGGCACCGTCATCCGCGAGGACGGCACACCGAACGACGACGCGCCGGCAATGCGTCCGGGCAAGCTGCTCCGGTCGTAGCGCGCTCGCGACGGACGGGTCCCCGTTTACAAGGGCGTGGGCTCGATGGCAGTCAGCTGTTCCATGGCGGGACCGAAGGTCGATTCGAGCCAACCAGCCGGGTCGTCGCCGACGGCACCAGTGACCAGGGTCGACACCCCGACCTTTGCGAGGGCCTCGGCACCGCGTACGACGTCGTCGACGGTCGCATCGGGAGGGATATCGCGGTACATGGCGGTGACCTCGATCTCATTGGGGTCGCGACCGAGGGCGTCGCAATGACGGCGGAGGACCTCGACTTTGTGCGCGACCTCATCGGCGCCGCCGAAGATGTTGCACGCGTCGGCGTACTGCGCGACGAGCCGGAGTGTCTTGCGCTCGCCGCTGCCGCCGATCAGGATCCGCGGGCGGGGTGCGCTCACCGGCATCGGGCTGCACAGCGTCTCTTCCAGCCGGTAGTGCCGGCCCTCATAGGGACCGTTGTCATTGCTCCACATCTGGAGGCAGATCTGGATTGCCTCTTCGAGCCGCTCGAAGCGCTCCGCCGTCGGCGGGAACGGCACGCCGAGGCCGCGATGCTCGCGGTCATACCAGGCCGCGCCGATGCCGAGCTCGGCCCGCCCGCTCGACACGACGTCGAGTGTGGTCACGGTCTTGGCGAGAATCCCCGGATGCCGATAGGTCACGCCGGTCACGAGGAGCCGCAGCCGCAGCCGTTCAGTCCGGCCGGCGACGAAACCGAGCGCGGTGTAGCCCTCCAGCATGGGGTGCTCCGCCGGCGCCATCCAGTCCATCTGGAAGAAGTGGTCCATGAACGAAAGGGTCCGTACGCCTGTGGCCTCGGCGCGCTCGGCGAGGGCCGCCACGCCCGGTCCGATACCGGACGGACCGCCGGCCCAGTCGAACCGCGAGATGTGGAGATCGAGTTGCATGCCCACCGTTCTACCCGCGAACTACGAACTTCGTAGAAGCGCTTCAGGTGGGCGCGCCGGCGTCGTCGTGTGCTGCTGACGGGCTCGTGAACGCGCACGCGATCGCGACGGTCAGCAGCACTCCTCCCGAGATCAGGCCCGCGGGAGCCAGCGCGTCGCGCAGACCCGCGACGCGTGAGGTGACGACGACGATGCAGCATTGCGCGACGCCGACCCACAGTGCCGCGACCCAGGTGTTCGGCAAAGCGTCGATCGGGCTCGGTCGTGCACCCGGCCGCACGCCGGACCGGCCGATCGCGCGCCCCACCGGCTCCGCCACGAGAAGCCCGAGCGAGGCCATCCCGCCGACGATCGACGCCGGACGCGCGATGCCGTCGGTCGCGGCGGTCCACGCGAGCAAGCCGGTGGCGGCATACGCGCCGCCGCTCCCGAGGCGGGCCAGCGGGACGGGCCAGCTCGACAGCGCGAGAGGGAGCGCGGCGCCGATCAACAGGAGTGCATGCTCGGTGTCGGGCACCGTGAAGTACACGCCCGCGGCCGCCAGCGCGAACAGCGGCGGCCCGAGTCCGCGCTCGCGGTGCCGCGCGTCGAACGATGCCACGCACGCACCGGCGCCGACGATCGTGATGACGACGAGGGACTGCGACCACGATGGTTTCTCCGGCACCGCGCCGCCGATCACGAGCGCGCCCGGTACGGCGAGGACCACACCGACCAGCACGGGCCGGCCCACCAGGTCCGCGATGGTCCCCGCACCGGCCAGCAAGAGCAGTCCGAGCAGCAAATCCCCGGGCAGCCCGTACGTTGCCCGCAGCGCGATCGCGCCCGCGCCGGCGACCGCGAGCCCGGCGACGGGTACCGGTCGGCCGTCGCGCGTCTTGCGCGAGACGGCTCCGAGCACGATCGCGATTCCGAGCCCGGCAAGCCCCCACCAGCACGCGGTACGGAACTCGTTGCGCTCGACGAGATCCCGCACTGCATCGGCGGCGCGCACGTCGAGTCGACCGCGCCCGTTTCAGGCTTCGGCGTGCAGCTGCTGGCGCAGCACGAACTTCTGCACCTTGCCGCTCGGTGTCCGCGGGAACTCCACGACCTCCCGGATGTGCTCCGGCCACTTCTGCTTTGCGAGGCCCGCCCGGTCGAGCAGCTCACGCACCTGCGCGAGCGTCGGCACGTCGTTGGGCGGCTGCATGCGAAAGAACGCACAGCCGACTTCGCCGAGGCGGGCGTCGGGCGCGCCGACGACCGCGACTTCCGCGACGCCCGGCATGCGCACCAGCACCTCTTCGACCTCGGCGGCGCTGACGTTCTCCCCGCCGCGGATGATGATGTCCTTCTTCCGATCGGTGATGGTGAGATATCCGTCCGGGTCGACCACGCCGACGTCGCCGGTCATGAACCAGCCGTCGGCGGTGAACGCGGCCGCGGTCTCCCGCGCGTCGGTGTAGCCGACGAAACGGTCCGGTCCCTTCGACCAGATCTCTCCCGGTTCGCCGGCCTCCACGTCGTTGCCGTCCTCGTCGACCAGACGCAGCTCCACGCCCGGCAACGGCCGACCGTCCGTGGTGACGCGTTTCTCGTGCGGCGTGTCCGGATAGCTGCCGGTGATCGACGGGTGCTCGGTCGACCCGAAGCTGCGCGACGTCTCGATGCCGAGCCCGGCGCATCGTTCGCCGACCGCCGCGGGGACCGCGGAGCCGCCGAGCCCGATGAACGGCATGAGCTTGGTGTGCCGCTCGGCGTCGAAGTCGGGATGGTCGAGCAAGCTCGTGAGGAAGTACGTCGAGCCCTGCCCGGCCGACACCTGGTCTTCGAGCATCGCTTGGAGGACACGCGCCGGATCCCACACGTCGATGAGGTAGATGGCGCTCCGGCGCCACACCGGGATCAGCAGCGCGGCGAGCATGCCGATGCCATGGCCGACGGGCGCGCCCGTCAACGACGGGGGCGTGCCGCGGCCGGCCTGCATGGCACCGAGCTGATGGATCTCGGCCGTGATCGAGCGGTGCGAGTGCACGACGCCTTTGGGGTTCGACGTCGTGCCCGACGTGTACGCGACGAGCGCCGGCGCGCGCGGGTCGACGGGCGCGGGCGCGTCGAGGGGCTCGTCAGCCACGAGGTCGGTGAACCGCATGACGTCGCGCCCGGCCGGCTCGCCGACGATCGCAGCCCATTCGAGATCGGGAAGATCTGCGCGCAGGCTGTCGAGGTTCGCGAGGAAGTCCTGGTGCCCGAACCGGTCGGCGGTGACGAGCGCTTTCACGCGCGTCTTGCGCAGGATGTAGCCCACCTCCTTGGGACCGTAGAAATGCACGATCGGCACGACGACCGCACCGAGGAACGTTGTTGCATAGAACGTGGCGGCGGCCTCGACCCAGTTCGGCAGCTGGAACGCGATCACGTCGCCCGGTCCGACGCCGCGTGCTCGCAACCCCGTTGCGACGCGACGGGCGAGCGCGTCGACCGTGCCCAGCGTGCCCCGGTACGGGTTGCGCTCCGATCGCACGCTGAACGTTTCGGACGACGCGTCGTGCAAGCCGGCCGCGAGAAGCGCGCCGAGGCTCTCGTCGTTCCAGAACCCCTCGCGCACGTACCGCTGCGCGTGCTCCTCGTCGATCTCCCGCGGCGTGAAGTCCATGCCGCGGCAACGCTAGCTTCCGTGCATGAGCCTGCGACTGTGGACCATCGACGTCGACGCCGCCGATCCGCGCACACTGGGTCGCTGGTGGGCGGACGCGCTCGGATGGAAGATCTTCTTCGAGGACGACGACGGCGACGAGGTCGTGGTCACGACGGACGACGAGCGCTTCCCTGGCATCGTTTTCCTGCGAGTCGCCGACGGGAAAGCGGTGAAGAATCGGCTGCATCTGGACTTCGTGCCCGATGACCGCGACGCCGAGGTCGAGCGGCTGGTCGCCAAGGGAGCGTCTCGAGTCGACATCGGCCAGACCGGCGAGGAGTCGTGGGTCGTGCTCGCCGATCCCGAGGGCAACGAGTTCTGCGTGCTCTCAGCCCGCGACGGCGGGATGTGACGCGGGTGCCGCTGAACCTGTGCGTCTTGCTCTCGGGCATGCCCGGCAATGAGCAGCTGCTGATCGAGTACGAGGACCAGGTGCTCGACCGGCTCACGACCTACGGCGCGCGCATCGTCCAGCGGGTGCGCGCGACCGATCCGCAGAGTGCGCCCTTCGAGGTGCACATCCTCGAGTTCCCGTCCGAGGACGCGCTCGACCAGTACATGGAAGACCCGGTGCGGAGATCGCTCTCAGACCTGCGGGAGCGTGGGATCGCGCACACCGACATCCTGCGCGTCGACATCGTCACGCCCGGGGAAGACCAAGCACCCGCTCCGCGATGATGTTGCGCTGGATCTCGCTCGTGCCGCCCGGGATCGTCGCGCCGAAGCTGCGCATATACTGGTTGGCCCACGAACCCGTCCGCCACATCTGCGGGCCCAGCCATTCGTTGTCGAGACCGTCGACGCCCGGCGCCTCGGCACCGAAGAGCAGCGCGTTCTGCAACGACTCGCTGCCGTACAGCTTGAGCAGCGAATGCTCGGGCGCCGACTTCCCGTGGAGAAACTTCGAGAAGCCGCGGTAGCCCATGGTCATCAGCGCTTGGGCGTCGACATAGAAGCCGGCCACCGCATCGCGGAAGCGTGAGTCGTCACCGAGGCGCGTGCCATCCGCGGTCTCCCGGTCGCCGAGCTCGACGAGCGCCTTCACCGCACGCTGCACGTCGTACGCGTAGGTGATCCAGAGCATCGCGCGCTCGTGTGCGAGTGAGCCCTGCGTGATCGGCCATCCGCCGTGCAGCGGGCCCATCAGGTTCTCCCTGGGCACGCGCACGTCCGTGAAGAACACCTCGTTGAAGTCGCACAAGTCGGGTTGGGTGAGCTCCGGGAACGGCCGGCGTTCGACGCCCGGTGAGGTGGTGTCGATGATGAGCGCGCTGATGCCTTTGTGCTTGCGCGCCTGGGGATCGGTGCGCACGAAACACAGGCACCAGTCCGCGTGGTGCGCGCCCGACGTCCAGACCTTCTGGCCGTTCACGACGAACTCGTCGCCCTGCAACTCGGCTCTGGTCTTGAGGCTGGCGAGGTCGCTGCCCGCGCCGGGCTCACTCATACCGAGGCACCACGAGATCTCGGCGCGCAACGTCGGCAACAGGAAGCGTTCCTTCTGCTCGGCGGTGCCGTAGTCGTTGATCGACGGCGCGATGATCCCGAGACCCTGCGGATTCGCGCTGCGCATGATCTCCCGGCTGCTGAGCTCCTCGAAGTAGATCATCTGCTGCGTCGGTGTCGCGTTGCGTCCGCCGAGCTCCGGTGGCCAGCCCGGCACGAGCCAACCCGCGTCGAACAGCGTGCGCTGCCAGGCGCGTGCCCACGGTGGCATGTGCGCGCTCGAGAGCTTCTGCTCCCGGATCTCGTTCTCGGACGGCTGGTGGGCATCGAGCCAGGCATCGAGCTCGGCGCGGAACGCCTCGTCCTCTCGCGCATACTGCAATCGCACTACATGGCTCCCTCGCTGCGCCATCCCTGGCTGCGCTGCGTCCGCACGATCACATGGCTCCCTCGCTGCGCCATCCCTGGCTGCGCTGCGTCCGCACGATCACATGGCTCCCTCGCTGCGCCAT
>JBBRXX010000079.1:0-8876 GCA_038238245.1 Acidimicrobiia bacterium | reverse complement strand
GTACTGCTCGACGACACGTGGGCCATCGCCCGCTCTCCGAACACGTTCACGCTGCTCATCGCGGCACAGGAGCGGCTCCACGGCGTCATCCCCGGCGATCCCGCCGGCTCGCGTACCGCGGAACTTCTCCGACGCGGCAAGGTCCGCGACGTCATCCACCGCGAGCATCGGACCAGACGCATGCTCGACGACGAACTCGAACGACTCGGCCTCACACCCTGATCCCGGCCCGAGACTGCCGGACGCGTCCCACTATCCCGCCGCGAGGCGCGAAGGCGCGTCACCGATGTGCCGTTCAGCCACGATCCGTGGGTGATGCAGAGCCGGCGTTCTGTGGCACCCCTGGCCGGGATTATGGGATACACGTTCTGGGACACGTCGGGAGTGAGCGGAATGCTTCGCGTTCTTGCATGAAGCGTTCCGCGCGCTTCTAGACGTCGCAGACTGCGATGGCCGGAGCGTCTCGGCGTGCCTTCTCGGTGGCAGTGGCGAGTTCACCGAGCGGCGTGTAGATGGCGTGGTCGAGTCCGAGTGCTTGCGCGTCTTTGCGGTTGAGGCGTTCGAGGAGCGCTTTGGATGCGAGTGCTCGCCCGCCGGATGCGCAGGCTTCGATCCGGGCGGCTTCGTTGACCTCGTCGCCGAGCGCGGTGACTTCGGATCGAGCGACCGTCTTGATGAGTCCGATGTAGAGCGTCGCGCCCCAGTGCAGTCCGAAGCGCAACACGACATCGTCTGGTGCCAGATCGCTCCGTTCGCCGATATCGGCGGCCGCGTGCCTCAGCGCGCGGGTCGCTTCGATCGCGGCCTTGGCCGCCGCCGACTCTGAACCGAGGACCTCTGCAAGAAAGAAGGCGGTGACCCCGTCGCCGAGGTGGCGGCCGACCAGCCCGCCGGCCTCGACAATACATTGATCCGCGGCGCGCACGAGACGTCGGGCGAGATTGAAGTAGTCGGCGGTCGAGAGCCGTCGGGCGAGCGGCGATGACGCTTCCAGATCCGCGAACAGGATCGCCGCGGGTCGTCGGTCGGCCGTGACGATGTCCTGCATGCGCTCGAGGTGCCGGACGTCGCCGACGCTCGCCATCGTTCCGAGGATCGACATACCCGCGGCCGGCTTCGCGATCCAAACCGTTCCCGCGATCCGTCCGGATGTGTCGCACACGCGGAATCGGACCGTCCGGGTGCCGAGTTTGATGCCCCAAGCTCGCGTCATAGCTGACTGGTATGAGGAAGCGGCGACGGTCTCACCGTCCGGCAGTTGATCGACCAAGTCGTGGAAGCACGGATCGACAAGTTCGCGCAGTGCCGGTCGACCGCCCGACGTCGCCGCCAACAGCTCGGGGAAAAAGTGCGTGAAATTCTCGCGTGCGAGTTCCGTGTTTGAGGTCGCGAGCTGTGTCCAGCCCTCGTGCACCGACATTGCTTCAGACCCGTAGTAGTGCAGTCCGATCGGGACCACCGCGAGTCCCTGCAACCCCGCGTAGCTCCGTCGTAGCTCATCAGTCACATAAACAAGACGCCACGACGAGTCGAAGATCGAAGCCCAGTGCCCGGCGTGGTTCAGCGCCTGCGCATAGACCGCGAGGAGCGGATCATCAGGAAGCGGAAGAGGCACATCGGGCTCCACGCCACGACCGTAACCGAACCCATCCTCGAGGCACTCGGCCAGAACCAGCGCCCGCAGAACCGGCGATCTGTGACACCCGGGTGCCGTGGTATGGGACGCGCAAAGTGGGTCGTTCGCTATTCGGAACGGATGACGGTGGATTCCGGTCTGGGATACCTGGGCCGGCTCGTCATATGCCCCGCATCGTGGGGTTCTTTTGGCGAGGGAAGACCTGGGCGGCGAACACAGGGTTCGCCGTAACGTTCGGGGCGTGCCGCAGCTGCCGTCGGGGACCGTGACGTTCCTGTTCACTGATATTGAGGGTTCGACACGACGCTGGCAGGACGATCCCGAGGTGATGCGGGCGCTGCTGGCCGAGCACGACGAGGTTTTGCGTCGAGTGATCGAGAAGCATCGCGGCCATGTGTTCAAGCACACCGGCGATGGCGTGGCTGCCGTGTTCGCTTCGCCATCGGATGCCGTCGCCGGGGCGGTCGACGCGCAGCTCCTGTTACGCGACGTCCTGCCGGTGCGGATGGGGTTGCACACGGGTGAGGCCGAGTTCCGCGATGGCGACTATTTCGGTTCGACGCTGAATCGGTGTGCCCGGCTCATGAGTGTGGCGCACGGCGGCCAGGTCGTGATCTCGGACGCGGTGGAAGCCCTCGTACCGGGTGCGTTACCCGACGAGGTGACGCTGCTCGATCTGGGTGAGCATCGCTTGCGCGACCTCGCCCGCCCGATGCGCGTGTTCCAGGTCGCGCATGCCGGTCTCGAGCGAGCGTTCCCGCGGTTGCGATCGTTGGATGCGTTTGCCGGAAACCTCCCCGTACAGTTCACGTCGTTCGTGGGTCGCGACGACGAGATGGCGCGGGTCGTCGCGATGTTGGACGACGCTTCGTTGGTGACGCTGATTGGCACTGGTGGCGTCGGCAAGACGCGCTTGGCGATCCAAGCGGCCGCCGAGGCGGTTCCCCACTTCGCCGACGGTGCGTGGTTCTGTGAGCTGGCCGCGGTCGATCACGATGACGCGATGGCACAGGTGGTTGCGGCGACGTTGGGCTGCCTGCAACGAGCCGGTCTGTCGCTTGTCGACAGCATCGTCGAGTACGTGAAGGTCCGCGAACTGTTGCTCATCCTCGACAACTGCGAGCACCTCCTCGACGAGGCGGGCGCGCTGGCCGGTGCGGTGTTGCGCGCGTGTCCGAAGGTGACCGTGATCGCGACCAGCCGCGAGGCATTGGAGATCCACGGCGAGCGGGTGGTGCGGGTGCGTTCTCTCGACGCGCCCGAAGCATCCTCGACCGGCGACGAGTTAGTGCACAGCGCGGCCGTCCGGCTGTTCGCAGATCGGGCCACCGATGCCGGCGCGACCGCGACCTGGAGCGATGCGCAATGGCGGGCGGTCGGGGAAATCTGCCGGCGCGTCGACGGCATCCCGCTCGCGATCGAGCTGGCCGCCGCCCGCGTCTCGTCGATGAGTCCGACCGATATCGCCACCCATCTCGACGAACGGTTCCGGCTCCTCACCGGCAAGCGCCGCGGGCGGGTAGAACGTCACCAGACGTTGCGGGCGACCGTCGAATGGTCGTACCAGTTGCTCGACGACAACGAGCGCGCGGTGTTCGACCGGCTTGGCGTGTTTGCGGGCACGTTCGACGCGGTCGCCGCGGGTGCCGTCGCGGGCGGCGATGAGCTCGACCCGTGGCTGGTGATGGACGCGATATCAAGTTTGGTCGCGAAGTCTCTAGTAGATGTCGAGGACGGGCCCGACGGTGGTAGCCGTTATTCGATGCTCGAGACGTTGCGGCAGTTCGCTCGCGAACGGCTCGACGAAGCCGGAGAACCCGACCGGTGGAGGCGCCGGCACGCCGAGCACTACGTGACGTTTGCACACGACGCCGGCTTCGGCGCGACCGGCCCCGACGAGATCCTCTGGTTAGGGCGAGCGCGTGCCGAGCTCGACAACGTGCGATCCGCGGTGGGGTGGTCCCTCGACCGAGATACCGCCGACGAGCGGGAGCTCGGCGTGCGGATCGTCGGGGCGATGGCGCCACTCGGCGCGCAAGACCCCGGTCAGGGGATAGCTGCGTTGGCGGCGCAGGCTGCAACAGCCGCGGAGTCGTGCCGCCCTGAACTTCGTGCGCCCGTGCTCGGGCTCGCCGGATACTTCGAGATGAACCAGGGCCGCGTAGAACGGGCCCGAGGTCTCGCTCAGCGCGCGATTCGTGATGGCGTCATCGCGACGGCCCCCGATCCGTTCGGTGCGCGAACGAACGCGGCGTGGATCGAGGTCTCCACCGGCAACGCCGACGCCGCGTTGGAGCTCGGGAACGAGGGCCGCGCCGCGTTCGAGGCCATCGACAACCCATATGCCGAGTCTCTGTTCCTTTCTGCGCTGTCCGTCTGGGAGGCCATGGCCGGCCAGACCGACCAGGCGTGCGCGGACGCCGAACGAGCTCTCGCGCTGGGCCGCCAGTCGCGAAATCCGCGCGCATTGGCCGGCGGGCTTCACGCCACTGCCTGGGCGCTCCAACGCGACGATCCCGCTGCGGCCCTCGACGCGGCCGAGGCAATGCTCGCCATCTACCGCACCGGCAGCGCCAGGGGCATGGCCCCCGGAATGATGGCGGTGGCCGGCGGCATTCGGGCTCGGCTCGGAGACGCCACCGGCGCGCTCGAACTACTCCGCGAGTCAGTGCTCCTCGCGCGGGACGATGGCGCCCGACCACAAATCGCCGCGACACTCGACTGGGCCCTCGGCGCGCTCACGAAGGTCGGACGCCCCGAAGCCGCGGCGACGATCGTCGGCGCACTTACGGGTGAGCCTCTCGCCAAGGTTGGCAACTACCCAGGCGTCGACGGGGTGAGAGCGCGGACCCTCGAACGCGTCCGCCCCGTGCTGGGCGACGATGCCACCGACGCGCTAGTCGCCCGCGGGGCGGCGATGAACTACGACGAGATCGTCGAGTACGCACTGCGCCACCTCGAGCCCGCTTAACACCGACCCACGCAGACTGGAACCTGCCTCTGCTTCTCTGCGAACGTCGCTGGCGTTACGATTCGAGCCGATCGGGTGCCCCAGATCGCGCGCCGACAGGAGCCGATCGAGCATCCCCGAAGTGCCGGTAGGGGACGCTCGCGACCGCGAGCAAACGGCGACCCGACGCGTGACACCGCGCGCGCACCGATCTGCCGATCGGCGCCCCGGTCGCAACGCCCTAGACCGACGTTCACTAGCGCGGCCGCGATGACAGTCGACACCCGTGCGTAACCGCTCCCGATCGGGCAATCTGTGCGCGCATGACCGAGCTTCTGAGGTCGCTTCCGCTGCCCGACGACCCCAACCTGGCTGCGTGGGCGTCGGCGCTGAATGACGCCGGCCATTGGGCGGATGTGTATGACGCCGGCTGGCGCATGGTGTTCGCGACGGACGAGCTGAGGTTGACTTTCGGGGACACAGGAGCGGTCACGGTCCTGCCAATCGGGTTCCACATCCTTGGCGTGGAGGCGACGCGGTTTCGCGTGTCGGTGAACCGCGGCCGCTTTGTGCTCCCGGAGGTTCGTCGAGCGCACTTCTTGGAATGGGGTCCTTACGTCCTTTCGGGTACGCCGGGCGGCCGAGACGAGCTTCGTCGGGTCGTCGATCCCGAGTTCGCGGTCCTGGTCGACGAACTTGAACCCAAAGATCTTCCCGCTGTGTCGCCTTTCCCCGGCGTGTCCGCCACGGCTGCGGGGTTGGAGGTGGCGAGTTCGATGACGCGTTTTCGCATCTATGACGCTCACGGACACCGTGTCGGTGTGTGCAATCTTCAGAAGCCCGCGGCGGGGATGTCGCACCTTGCCGCCTCGACCCTCACGGCGGACCCGGCACATCTCGAACGGATGCGGGCGGTTGAGCGTCCCGATCGTCGCCCTGCGGCGATCTTGATGGCCGATCTGGAAGCGTCTTCGCCGCTGGCGCGTCGTCTTTCGACTGCGCAGTACTTCGCGTTCGTTCGGCGCCTCGTACGCGCCACGGACCGATGCATCATCGATGCGGGCGGCATTGTCGGCCGGCACGCCGGAGATGGCATCGTCGCGTTCTTCCTCGCCGACACCGCTGAATCCGAGTCCGCGGCGGCGACAGCGTGCATCACCGCGGCACGAGCCGTGCGCGACGCGCTCCCCGATATTGCCGCGCGCAGCGAGCTGTCCGTGGCCGAGTGTTCGTTGCGGTTCGGGCTGCATTGGGGCGCGACGTTGTATATGGGACGGATCCTCACTGGCGGTCGCAGTGAGGTCACGGCACTTGGTGACGAGGTAAACGAGGCCGCACGGATCGAAGCGTGTGCGACGCAGGGCCGAACACTTGCCTCGAAGTCGCTTATCGAACGCCTCAACCGCGCTGACGCTGACGCGCTCGGACTCGACACCACCCACACGACATACACACCCCTCGCGACCCTCTCCACGGCGACCGACAAGGCACGACGTGACGCCCCGTCGATCGCCGTCTGCGAGGTATAGCGCGCACAGATCTGCCTGATTGAGTATCAGTGTGGGGCGTTGCGGGTTTCCGTAGCGTCGAGGTTTGGTGGGTTGGCTCTCGAACTGCCTGCCGACGCGCGTGCGCGTCTGGCTTACGAACGAAGCTGCCCGGCCTGCCGGATCTCACCGCGGTGTGGCTCGAAAGAGGTGCGAGTGCACGATCCTCCGAAATCAGGAGTGCCCACCGCGGTCCTCACCAACTGATGATCGGAGATGCGACTCATGGCAGTAATGATCGGTGTCGATCCGCACAAGCGGTCACACACAGCAGTCGCGATCGATCGCGACGAAGTTGAACTCGCTTCGCTCGGAGTGCGCGCATCGGCGCGGCAGGTCAGCGAGCTGCTCGGCTGGGCCGCGGGCTTCGCGGAACGGACGTGGGCGGTCGAGGGAGCCGGCGGCGTCGGCTATCTCCTCGCGCAGCAGCTCGTCGCCGCGGGTGAACGGGTCGTGGATGTGCCCGCGACGCTCGCGGCTCGAGTGCGGGTGCTGGGGTCGGGCCGCTCGAATAAGAACGACCCGAACGACGGCTACTCGATCGCGGTCGCGGCGCTACACGCTCCGCGCCTCACGACCGTCGCACCCGCGGATCACGCGAACGTGTGACGGCTGTTGACGAAACGCAACCGGGAGCTCGGCAGCGCCCGGACCCGCACCGTGTGCCGGCTTCACGCGCTGCTCGTCGACCTCGTTCCCGGCGGAATCGCCAAGCAATCACGGTTAATCGCGCCGCCCAAATCCTCGCGGAGGTGACCCCGACCGGTCCCGTCGAAGCGACTCGTCACGAGCTCGCTCTCGAACACCTCGACGACCTGCGTCGCATCGAGGCACAGATGCGAGCATCGAAGAATCGTCTTGCCGAAGCCGTGTAAGCGTCGGGAACGACCGTGACCGAGGTGTTCGGGTTCGGTCCCGTCGGTGCCGCGATCGCGGTCGGTCACGCCCGCGATGTCCGCCGATTCGCGAGCCGTGATCACTTCGCCGCGTACAACGGCACCGGTCCGATCGAGATGTCGTCGGGTGGCCGCGTCGTGCACCGGCTCTCCCGGCGCGGGAACCGCCAGCTCAACCATGCGATCCACATCGCCGCGATCACCCAGATCCGCCACCCGCACTCACCCGGACGCAGCTATGACGACCGGAAGGTCGCGGAGGGAAAGACGAAGAAGGAATCAATCCGCGCGCTCAAGCGACGGATCAGTGGCGCGCTCTACCGACGCCTCGTCGCCGACGCCGCGAAACGGGGCCCGGGAGGGCAAGCGGGGACGACTCAATCCAGAGTGACCGGCATCACACCCCGACAGCCGGCTCTTCGGAAAGCCACTCCCGGACCCGCACCGAGCGTACGACTCCGCGCTCGACGCGATCCACGACAACACCGAGAACATCAGCCCGCACGCCTACTTGACAACAAAGAGGGATTCGATCGGCACTCGCATTGAAGACGCCAGAGCGGGCAATCTGTGCGCGTGCGCGACCAGGCGATGCGTTTCGGATACCAGGTCCGCTCATGCGCCGCAGACGAACTGCTCGCGAGCGCCGTCGCCGCCGAAGCCGCGGGCTTCGACGTGATCCATACGGCCGACCACGTCGATGGCGGCTGGCCCCCCCTCGTTCCGTTGATGGCGATCGCAGCAGTCACCGAGCGGATGCGGTTGTGTCCTCTGGTGCTCAACAACGACTTCCGTCACCCGGCTCAGCTCGCCCGTGAGATCGCCGCGCTCGACCACCTCACGGGTGGCCGCGTGGAGCTGGGGCTCGGTGCTGGTCATTCGTTCACCGAGTACGAGGCGATCGGTGCGCGATTCGACGCACCCGCGACGCGCAAGGCTCGTCTGTCGGAAGCTGTCGAGGTCCTACGAGGGCTGCTCGACGGAGAGATCGTGTCGTTCTCGGGCGACCACTATCGCCTACGCGAAGTGCAGACGATGAGATCGCTGCAGCAGCACTTGCCGATCATGGTTGGCGTCAACGGACGTAAGGCGTTGAGCCACGCTGCTCGTCACGCTGACACGATCGGGCTGACCATGCTCGGCCGTACCCTCGCCGACGGTCAGCGACACGAAACCCGCTGGGAAGTGGACCATCTCGATCGGACCGTCACCTTCATCGACACAGAGGCGAATGGCCGCGCCCGACCGCTCGAACTGCATGTGCTCGTGCAGGCGCTGATCGTGACCGACGATCGCGAGGCGGCGGCCGCGATGGTCGTCCGCAACGGGTGGACACCGACCGCCGAGGATGCCCTTGACACGCCGTTCCTCGCGATCGGAACGCACGCCGAGATCGCCGACCATCTTCGCGCCTGCCGGTCGCGATGGGGAATCTCCTACTTCAGCGTGCGTGACATCACGGCGTTCGCGCCGGTCGTCGAACAGCTCCAGAACGAATGACACACGGCGCCATAACTGCCGTTCGGTGCTCGCCAGAAGCAGCCAGAGCGGGCATTATGCGTGCGTGATTCCGAGTGAGCACGACCAGGTCGTTCGAGACTCGTTCGGACGTCAGACTGCCCTATTTTCGGGGCCCGACTCTCCGTTCGCGATGCGCGCTCCCGGGTCGCTGTCCTGGATCGAGCCACTTACTGACGACATGATCGTGCTCGATGTCGCTTGCGGTGCCGCGCACGCCTCAGAGCTTGTTGCGCCCCTTGTACGGCAGGTAATCGGCATCGATCTGACCCCGGCACTCTTGCGGATGGGTGGCCAGCGATTGCGCGATGCCGGACTTCGCAACGCCT
>JBBRXX010000078.1:0-8909 GCA_038238245.1 Acidimicrobiia bacterium | reverse complement strand
GACGTCGAAACCGCACCCGCCACGTCGGCCGCACTGACCCAAGAATCTCAGTCGGATTTCCAGGTCGTCTTGCGGCTGCCCGCCGTCTTGGACATCGCGACCGTCGAAGCACTCCGCGACTCCGTCATCGACGCCGTCGACAACGCGCGCGGCGAAATCGTCCTCGACCTTGACGGGGTGCGGTTCCTCGACAGCTACGGCATCCGCTTGTTAGTCATGGTACGTCGACGCGCCTGGGACCTTGATCTCCCGTTCCGTTTGCACGGCGGCCAACCGCTCATCCGCGACCTGCTCGAGCTCGTCGGACACGACCCGCTCTATAGCCCTCACGTGTTCTAGCGCGATGCGTCCAGGACTATCGAGTGAGATCGCCTGCGGACGTGACCCCGACGGCTCGCGTTAGGCGTTCGGTCATGTCGTTGTTCGGGCGCAGGGCCCCCCTCGGGACGATAAGAGGGACGCGCTCGAAGTCGTCACGGGCTTGGGAAACGACCGCGAAGATGCAAAAACCGGCGTCCGAAGGGACCTGTCGCTCGGTCCTCAAGGTCACCGGCGTTGGCGTCGTTCTCAATGGGTGCAATCAAGGGCCGATAAGGAGGAATGTCCGTGACTCGGTTAGGCGGCAGGAGCGTGTGTCGGCGCGCGGCGCTCCTGACGTTCGTATGTTCCGCGCCATTGCTTGCGAGTCTGGCCGCCTGCTCGGGCTCAACGTCGTCGGCGGCGGGTTCGCGCATTGACGTGACGATGCACGATTTTGGTATCTCGGTGTCGCGGCACTCGGTTCCTGCGGGCAGAGTGGTGTTGCATGTGACGAACGACGGCCCGTCGACGCATGAGATCAATGTTGACCTGACCCGATATGAGGCGGGGAAGATTCCGCTGCAGCGCGATGAGCTGACCGCGGACGAGGACGCGCCCGGGATCCAACGCGTGAATTCGATCGAGCAGGTCAATCTTCATCACACCGGCGACCTGCCGCTCGATTTGAAGCCGGGCCGGTACGTGCTGTGGTGCAATCTCGAGGGCCACTACCTCGGCGGTATGCACCAGACGTTTGACGTGAGCGCGGTGGCAGGTCGATGAGCCGCGAGACGAGGGCCGCGTTGGGAATCGTTGTCGCGTTCGTGGTGCTCATCGCCGTCATGGTCGGATACAACGCGTACGCGACGGATCGCGAACGACCGACCGCGCTCGTGGTCGACGTCACCGCCCGGCAGCGCACCCTGACCGAGCGCTACATCAAAGACACCATCCTCGTGCTCGACGGCGTACAGGCCGATCCGGGGGCCAGCGCCAAGATCCTGCGCGAGACCGCCACTGCGCTGCTCGACGGCGGTGAGGTGGTGACGCCGCAGGGCTCCCTGGATCAGAAGGTCCGTATCCCGGCGGCCACGAACGGCGCGGTGCGTGAGAAACTCGAACACGAACGGACGCTGATCACCACGCTGCTCGCCACGGGCACAACCCTCCGCAATGCCGGGAGGCCCAGCCCGACGTTCAACGCGGACCTGCGCACCCTTCGGATTCAGGGCGCCGAGCTGTCCAGTGTGACCGGCGACGCCGCGGGTGAGATCACCAAAGACAGTCAGGCGCGACTGTCTCGACTGGTGTGGGTGGAGATCTTGCTGGGCCTGTGTTCGGCGGCGGCTGCGGTCGCGATGGCGTTGCTGCTGCGACGCCGCGCCCTGCGTCTGTCCGGCCGCTTTCGATCGCTCGTGCACAACGCTTCAGATTTGATCACGGTACTCGACGAGCACGCGATCGCGCTGTATCAGAGCCCGTCGTCCGAGCGGGTCCTGGGCTACCCGGCGTCTCAGATTGAGGGCGACAAGCTCACCGACCTGCTGCACCCCTCGGACAAAAAGCACGTCATCGAGACGTTCGCAGCCGCGTACGAACGACCGGGCGCGACGGTGGCGTTGGGCTTCCGGCTCCGACACAGTGACGGCCGCTGGGTTCTCCTCGAAGGCACCGCGACGAACTTGCTCGGCGACCCCGGCGTGCGCGGCTTTGTCGTGAACTCCCGCGACGTCACCGAGCGGGAACGGGCCGCCGCCGAACTCAGTGCCGCGCGCGATGCGGCGTTGAGCGCGTCGGTCACGAAGTCGCAGTTCCTCGCCTCGATGAGCCACGAGATCCGCACGCCCATGAACGCGATCATCGGACTCAGCGAGCTGCTCCTCGACACCCAGCTCGAGACCGAACAGCGCGAGTTCGTCACAGGCGTGCAGGGCGCGGCCGAAGGGCTGCTCGGCATCATCAACGACATCTTGGACTTTTCCAAAGTCGAAGCCGGCAAGTTGGAGATCGAAGCCGTGCCGTTCGACCTCGGCCTCGTGGTGGAAGACGTCGCCGCCCTGTTGGGCGAAGCAGCAAACGCGAAAGGTGTCGAGCTACTCGCCCATTGCCAGCCCGAGGTTCCCACCGCGCTTGTCGGTGACCCCACACGGCTGCGCCAAGTCCTGGTGAACCTGAGCTCCAATGCAGTGAAGTTCACCACGCACGGCGAGGTCGTGATCCGCGTGCGGCTCCTCGACGACACGCCGGGCATAGTGCGAGTGCGGTTCGAGGTGCAAGACACCGGCGTCGGCATCGCCGCCGAAGACCTCGACCGGCTGTTCGACCCCTTCTCGCAGGCCGACAGCTCCACGACCCGACGATTCGGCGGGACCGGGCTGGGACTCGCGATCGTGAAACAACTCGTGGAACTGATGGACGGCACCGTCGGTGTCGACAGCACCGTCGATGTCGGCAGCACGTTCTGGTTCGAACTCCCGCTCGCAAAGCAGTCCGTCAAAGCGCCCGAGCGACCACACATCACGGAACTCGCCGGCCTACGCGTCCTGATCGTCGACGACAACGCGACTAACCGTCTGATCTTGCGCGAGCAGCTCGGATCCTGGGGCATGCACACCGCCGACGCCGAGCACGCGGCGCGGGCACTCGAACTGCTCCACATCGCTGCCCGCGAGGGACACCCTTATGACGTGGTCGTGCTGGACCTCAACATGCCCGACATGGACGGCCTCGAACTCGCGCACGCAATCGGCGCCGATCCCCAGATCGCCGGTCCCAGCCTGTTCATGCTCAGTTCGTCGGGACGCGTCAATCGACACGTCGCGGACGCTGCCGGTCTCGCGGGAACGCTGACAAAACCGGTCCGACAGTCCGAGCTCTTCAACTGCTTGATAGGAGGCCTCTCGATGCCGGCCGACGAGAACACCTCTGCGACACCGGCCGAAGCCGGCGCCGAACCCATTGCGATACGCGGCCGCCTGTTGCTCGTCGAAGACAACAAGATGAACCAGCTCGTCGCAACCAAGCTCCTCGCCAAACTCGGCTACGACGTCGCAGTCGCCGACAACGGGCTCGAGGCGCTGCAGTCGATGGCACACACGGACTACGACGCGGTACTGATGGACTGCCAAATGCCGGAGATGGACGGCTACGCGGCCACGCGCGAAATCCGCCGTCGGGAACGCGAGACACGCCACACGCCCGTGATCGCGATGACCGCCGCCGCGATGCAAGGTGACCGCGAGGCATGCCTCAGCGCGGGGATGGACGACTACCTCACCAAACCAATCCGCCCCGACGCGCTCGCCGAGACGCTGGCCCGCTGGATCACCACCGACGATGACGCGAGGTCAGCGCCGGGGCCCGACCAGATCACAGTTCCCAACGACGCGGCACAGCTCGATGCCGAGCGGCTCTCGATCTTGCGGGACCTCGATGACGGCGACGGCGTGCTTCTCGCGTCAATCACCGAGGAGTTCTCGACCGAGGCCCAACGCCAACTCGCGTTGCTCCGCGCCGCGCTCGCCGAAGGTGACCCGCAAGCGGTGGCACAAGCCGCGCACAGCATCAAAGGGTCGAGCGCGAACCTCGGAGCAACCCGTCTGGCCGAACTCGCCGGACACCTCGAGGCACTTGGACGGGCCGGCGCACTCGTCGGCGCGCCAGCCACGCTCGACGACATCGCAGCAGAACTCGAACGGGTACGAGTTGCACTTACACACCTACTGGCGGCCCCATGAACGAACTGCGGGTGCTCGTCGCCGACGATGACCCCAGCTGCCGCTCCGTCCTACGCGCCGTGGTCGAGCGCCTCGGCCATGAATGCCGCGTCGCCAGCGACGGTGACGAAGCCTGGCGCTTCTTCCAAGAAGCACGACCTGACGTGCTGATCACCGACTGGATGATGCCCGGTCTCAATGGACCCGAGCTCTGCCGCCGAGCGCGTCAACACAATGACGACGGATACACCTACGTGATCCTCGCCACCGCCCTGGGCGAACACGAAAACGTACTCGAAGGCATGGAAGCGGGCGCGGATGACTACCTCACCAAACCCATCTCGCCATTCGACGTCAGGGCCCGTCTCGTCGCCGCAAAACGCGTCACCGAACTCCACAAAGAACTCGACCGACTCCACACCGCACTCGCCGCCCAAGCCCGAACCGATCCGCTCACCGGACTCGGGAACCGCCTCCGCTTACACGAAGACCTCGAAGCGATGCACGACCACGCAGTTCGCTACGGCCACGCCTACTGCGTCGCCGTCTGCGACCTCGACGACTTCAAACAGTTCAACGACACCTACGGCCACCAAGCCGGCGACGACGCGCTCCGAAACGTCGCCGCAGTGCTCGACCACGAAAGCCGCACCGGAGACCGCGCCTACCGATACGGAGGCGAAGAATTCCTCGTCCTCCTCGCCGGCCAGACCCTCACCCAAGCCCTCATCGCAACCGAACGAATCCGCCACGCCGTCGAAACCCTCGCGATACCCCACCGCACCAGCCGAGCAGCCGAAATGGTCACGATCAGCGTCGGCGTCTCCGCCTGGGAATACGAACAACTCGACACCCCCGCCAATGTCCTCGCCCGCGCCGACAACGCCCTCTACCAATCCAAAGCACACGGGCGCAACCGCGCCACCGCAGCCGAACAACAGACCGCAACCCCAAACGTCCGCTGACAGGCTCTGTTGCGTTGAGGTGGGCCCGGCCGCGTAAGATCGAGTCGCGGTCTGTTTCTCGTTAGATGACTTGGGCGAGTTCGGTGAACGCGTGCGCAACGCGCCGATGGGCGCACGCATCAAGACCGAGCTCGTAATGGCCGCGCCGAATATTCTGCATCAGCGCATGACCGCGCATGATCACGCGGGCAGTGTGGTCGCGTTTGAGGCCGCGCATCGGGCGGAGGCGCGCTTTGAGCCGGCCGTGATCGGCTTCGATCCGGTTGTTCGCGTACTGCTCGACGTTGTGGAACGCGGCGGGCATGAGCTCATCAACGACACCCAGTAGCGCCGGCGCCCGGTCGGTCACGACTTCGGTGGGCTCGCCGTGCACGCGCAGCGCCGACGCGAAGAACTGTCGCGCAGCCTGCGTGTCCCGTCGCGCCGAGACATAGACGTCGATGATCTGGCCGTACTGGTCGACAGCCCGGTACACGTAGCGCCACCATCCCGCGACCTTCACGTAGGTTTCATCGACGTACCAACGGTCTCCGACACTGCGCCGGCAGGGCCGGGCAGCGTCGGCCAACAGCGGCGTGAACCGCTGCACCCACCGGAACACTGTCACGTGATCGACCTCGATACCCCGCTCGGCCAACAGTTCCTCGACGTCGCGGTACGAGAGCCCGAACCGCAGATACCAACGCACTGCGAGGACAATGATCTCGGGCGGGAAGCGGAACCCGGCGAACCCCGAACCCGGGACCGCGAGTACCAGACGAGAACGGCGAGAGACCATCCCCTACGTTCACCGCCTACCGGCATGCTGCACCAATGCAACAGAGCCCACCCAGCCCGTACCCAACGCAACAGTGCCGCCTCAACCACCACAACGGCCAACCCAACACGAACGTGTCAACATCGACGCGCCTGCTCCCCCACGCACGACCCGAGGTCAACCATGAGCAGGTGCACCGAACGCGTTTTCGGCACCCACACGCGCCGCGCTTCGCGCTGTTCCTTCCCGACGCGCCGCCGCGGACCGACGAACCTGAACGTCTTCACATCGAACTCACACGTTCCGTTCATTACTGTCGTTTCGTGAGACTCTTGGTCGTCGACGACGAGCCGCGGATGGCAACGCTGCTTACGCGCGGCTTCCGCGACGAGGGATACGCGGTCGATGTCGCGACCAACGGCACCGACGCGTTGTGGCTTGCAACCGAGAACTCGTACGACGCAATCATCCTCGACGTGATGCTGCCCGGCATCGACGGTTTCGAGGCGTGCCGGTCGCTGCGCGCCGCCCAACGATGGGCCCCGATCGTCATGCTCAGTGCGCGCGACGCAGTCGTTGATCGCGTACGCGGCCTCGACGCGGGCGCTGACGACTACGTGCCGAAGCCGTTCAGCTTCGCCGAGCTCGGTGCGCGCGTCCGGGCGCTGCTGCGGCGGGGTGCGGCCGAGCGGCCGGCCGTCGTGGAGGCCGGCGACCTGCGGCTCGATCCGGCACAACATCGCGCGTGGCGCAACGGCAGCGAGCTCCAGCTTTCACCGAAGGAGATGGCGCTCCTCGAACTGTTCATGCGGCATCCGAACGAAGTCGTTACGAGGACGCAGATCCTCGAACACGTGTGGGATTTCGAGTACGACGGGCTTTCCAACGTCGTCGACCAGTACGTGTCGTACCTGCGCAAGAAAATCGACAAGCCGTTCGGCCGCAACGATCTGCGAACTGTGCGCGGCGTCGGGTACCGGCTTTCACCGTCGTCGGGATCGTGAACGATGCCGATCCGTATTCGCCTCGCCGCCTTGGCGACACTCGGCGCGCTTGTACTGTCGAGCATCGGCGGCTTGGTGTTCCTGCACCAGCTGCGCAACAACCTGCACGCCTCGGTCGACTCGTCGCTGCGCACGCGCGCCAACACGCTCCTACAGAACGTGCACGACGCGCAGGGCGGCATCGACTTCCAGGACACGGGATCGACCAAGCTCTTGCCGGCGAACGAGGCGATTGCCCAGATCCTCGCGCCCGGCGGGCGCGTCGCCGAGTCGTCGGAAGGGGCGGGCACGACTGATCTGTTGCCCCCGAAGATCGCCCAGGCCGCGCGCATCGGAACTATCTACTTCGAACGCCACCTTCCCGGCGACAGCGCGACTGTGCGGTTCCTCGCGACGCGGGTCGATCGCGGCGACGGACGATGGATCGTCATTGTCGGCAGCTCGCTGGAGTCGGCCGACAATGCGGTCGCGCGCGTCCGGTCCGGCCTGCTGGTCGCGGGCGCGTTGACCGTGTTGGTCGCCGCGGCGGGCGGGTGGGTGCTCGCGACGCTCGCGATGCGGCCCGTCGAACGGATGCGGCGCCAGGCGGCCGCGATCTCGGAGCACGACGACCAGACGCGGCTGCTCGTCCCGCGAACGCACGACGAGATCGCCGAGCTGGGCACGACAATGGACGACTTGCTGGCGCGCCTGCAGCGGGCGCTCGCGCAGCAGCGCGCGTTCGTGGCCGATGCCGGGCACGAGCTGCGGACTCCGCTCGCGATCCTGCGCACGGAACTGGAGCTCGCGTCCCGCCCCGACCGTAGCGCAACCGAATTGCGTCGGGCGGTCACCGATGCGACCGAGGAAACCGAACGACTGACGCGTCTCGCCGAGGAACTGCTGTTTTTCGCGCGGCACGACGAGCTCGGCGCGCCACAGCCACGCGAACTACAGCCGCTGCATCCCCTGTTCGAGCGAGCCCGGGACGCGGCGCAGGTACGCGCGCGCGGGCGCGGCATCGACATCGTCCTCGACGCGCCGCCCGAGCTGAGCGCGTCGGTCGTCGCCGACGACATTCGTCGCGCCGTCGACAATCTGCTCGACAACGCGCTCCGTCACGCGCCCGCCGGTTCCATCGTCGAATTCATCGCACGGCGCGACGGTGCGGCGATCGAGATCTCATGCAAGGACCGCGGCCCGGGCTTCCCGCCCGAATTTCTGCCGCATGCCTTCGAACGCTTCCGGCGCGCCGACACCGCGCGCAGCCGCAACGGGGTCGGCGGCAGCGGCCTCGGCCTTGCAATCGTGCGCGCCGTCGCCCGGGAACACGGTGGCGACGCGGAGGCGCATAATCGCGACGGCGGTGGCGCGAGCGTCGTGTTGCGTGTCCCTGCCGCCAGCTGAATGTTGCAAAGAGCCGGTTCATGTGAGCGATGACATCGACCTCTCATGTTGGCGCAAGGTGCATTGGCGCATCCTCGGGGCCCAACCGGTAATCGAAAGGATCTTTGATGCACCTCAAACACAAGCTCTTCGGCGCCGCGGCCGTGCTGGTCACGTTCGCCGGCGTGGGCACGGCGACTGCAATGGCGCAGACGAACCCAAGTACGAAACCACCGGTGTCGGCACCGGCCCCCGTCCCGAAGCCGGCGCCGGCGGCTGATACCGACACCGTGCAGCAGGGCGACCAGACGACGCCCGAGGTCCCGGGCGCGACGCCGGACCCGAAGGAAGCAGCAAGCTCTGCGAGCACCAGAGCGAAGGAAACCGAAACCGAGAAGCCCGAGACGGAGACCGGCCCTGAAGCAGATGGGCCCGGCGGACACGCCGACCCCACCGGCACCGTGGACCACCAGTTCAGCGGTCAGGAATAGCCGTCTCGGCCGGACCGGCCCGGGGTCGTCATCGCGACCCCGGGCCACCGGCGGGGGCCCTTACCCCGCTTTTGGATCGGTGTAGACAGCACTGACTCGACTGCACGACAGAGACCGCTGATCATTCAAAAGGCTTGCCAATCACTCGCGCTGACGGGTCCGCCTGGCGAAACACCCGTTACGGCGAACCGGGCGATCAGTTTGACTCACCGCCGCGAGCCTCCGTGCCCGGTCACGACGTGTCCGTTGAAGGACCAGTACAGCCAAGGCACGAGACGAGCGTCGAACTGGTCTTCGGTCTGGGTTATCGT
>JBBRXX010000077.1:0-8936 GCA_038238245.1 Acidimicrobiia bacterium | reverse complement strand
TCGTTTCGGGGACATGACGTGTCAACTCGTGCACGACCGCGGCGCCCCACTCATGCGGCGCCGGCAACGCGCTGGGCCGCGCGTGCCGGAAACTCCCCACTACGCGCGCACGCGCGTTTTGGCCGTGGAACGTGCCGCGCGGCAGCCTGACTCGGGACGTTCATGTCGTGCGCGAGCGCGAAGCCGAGACGGGGCACCCGAGTAGGCAGGGCACTGATGAGACGGACGAGTCTTTGCGGGCTCGACGCCCCGTATCGCGAGCCGCATTGAGCTCGTCACTGAGTGGCAACCCGTCGACACCCTCGTCCTCGAGGCTTGTATTCGCGGAGGTCAAGCTGGCGCCGCGCTGCCGCGCCCTAAGCGGATACGTCGACGTCCATGGTCACAATGATGGACCTGCGTCGTCCGCCTACGGTCGGTTCCATGACCTGCACGGGCGGACTCATCTCCCCATATTGAGGCTGCACGCGCGTTGCCGGGACCACCACGGGAGGACCCATGGTCGGGCGACGTCAATTGCCGCAGCACAACGACCCAACACAGGTCGCCGCGTCCTAGACGAACGCCAAGAAAGACCAGGCTTGAATCCCTTATCGGTCGTGAGAGTCGGTTTGTGAACCGCAGGATTTCTGACCGAGCGCTAATGCATACGCATCGTCCGGGCAGTGAAATTTCCCTTGATGTGCGTAGCGCGTTGCGTGTAGCAACACCATGGCGGTCGCGCGGGCGACTCGGACTTTAGTCGCTCACCGACCTGCTGGGGAAGACATGGCTCGACAAGCTGCCCCGACGCACGACATCGCTGACCGGGGAACGCGGCGCGCGGCGCGACGACGTTGGGCGCTTCTGCCGATCGCTCTCGTCGTCCTCGCGGGCTCGCTGCCCGCGTCCCGTATGCAACCCGCCGCGGGCGCCGGTGCGAACATCACGTACGTGCACGACCCGAACGGCCGCCTCGTCGCGGTAGTCGACGAGGCGGGGCAGACGGCGCGGTACTTCTACGACGCCGTCGGCAACGTCACGAAGATCACGCGCGCTGCATCATCAGCGATCTCGGTCATCGAAGTATCGCCGCGCACAGTCGTCGTCGGCCGATCCGCGACGGTGTACGGCACCGGGTTCAGCACCACCTCCTCGTCCAACACTGTGAAGTTCGGAACGGCAGTCGCCACGATCACTGCCGCGTCGCTGACCAAGCTCGTGGTGACAGTCCCGGCCGCCGCGACGACCGGTCCCCTCAGTGTCACTTCGCCGGCGGGCGCGGCGACGACCGCGTTCTCTGTCAAGGTGAAACCTCCAGCTCCAGCGATCGCAAGTGTGAGCCCGACGGTGGCGACCGCCGACAATACGCTGACGATCAACGGATCGAATTTCGATACGACGCCGGCCAACGACGTCACGCGGCTGGGTGACATGTTCGCGACGGTGACCGCCGCGACGTCGACGCGGCTGACTGCGACGGTGCCGATCGGTGTGCACACCGGTCGCGTCACGGTCGCGACCCGCGACGGCGCGGCGACAAGCGGCAGCGACGTCTTCGTACCCCCGCCGCCGTATACGGCCGCTGATGTTTCGGCGACGGCTCGCATGGCGCAGAACGCGAGCACGACGGTCTCGTTTCCGCGAGCGAACACGATCGCGCTCGTCGCCTTCGACGGCACGAAAGACAAGAACGTGTCGTTGCAGGTGACGAGCACGACCGGGCCATCGGGCGCCATCACGCTCTATCAGCCCGACGGCACGAAAGTCCGGTCGGTCTTCTTCGGCGGTGGCACGGTGCTCGATGGCACCCGGCTTCCGGTGACGGGCACATACACGATCGCGATCGAGAACACTGGCGATGCCGGCGACGTAACGTTCCGCCTCAACGGATTCACGGACGTCGCCGCGACTGCCGCGCTGAACGGGCCGGCGGTCACGGTCACGACGACTGTGGTCGGACAGGCGGCGAGGATCTCCTTCCCCGGCGCGGCGCACGATCTCGTGAGCGCGGCGATCTCGGATGTCACGTTTCCGTTCGCGCTCGCGTCGCTTTTCGCTCCGGACGGTACGACGCTCGCGACGACGTCGGTGCAGTCCGGGGCCGATTGGCTCCTCGACGCCACGAACCTCCCGAGCGCCGGCACCTATACCGTGGTCCTCGTTCCCAGCGAACCGGGCGCGGCGACCGTGCGGCTCTACAAATTCGCCGACGTGACCGGCGCGCTTACGCTGAACGGTGCCGCCGTCAACGTGACGACGACCGTTCCCGGGCAGAACGCACGACTCACCCTTGCCGGCACGGCTTCGCAGATCGTGAGCGTCACTGCCACCAATGCGACATTCCCCGACGGTGCGGAGCTGACGCTGGTCGCACCCGACGGATCGACGCTGAACCAGGCGGGCGCCGGCCCAGGGAGCGACGGCATCGTCGAGCAGACTGCCTTGCCGACGACGGGTACGTACACGGTGCTCGTCGATCCCGGGAACATGAGCACGGGGACGGTCAGTCTTCGTGCGTTCCAGTTCACGAACGTGAGCGCATCCGCAACGGTGAACGGTCCGCCGACCACGCTGACGACCACGACGCCGGGCCAGCGCGCCGAGGTCACGTTCTCGGCGACCGCCGGCCAGCGCATCAGCGCAACCATCGACAGTGTCACGTTCCCCTCGGGCATCGCCACGCTGTTCGCGCCCGACGCGACGCCGCTGTCGTATGCATCGTTCGGATCGGCCGCTGGCGGGTTCATTGACGCGATCACCGCGCCGAGCAGCGGCACATACAAGCTGGTGGTCGATCCCGACGGCACCGCCACCGGCTCCGCAGCCGTTCGGGTCTTCGCGTTCGGCGACATCGGCGGCGGGATCACACCCAACGGCGCGACCGTGACGGCGACGACGAGCAAGCCCGGCCAGAACGCGGTGTTCCTCTTCTCCGGAAACACTTCGCAGCTCATCAGCATGACGATCGCCAATGCGACGTGGCCCGAAGGCGCGTTCGTCTCGATCGTGGCGCCGGACGGCAACCAGCTCGGGCGGACATTCGTCGAACCGGGCGACGGCTTCCTCGACCGGGTCCAGCTGCCGGTCAACGGCACCTACGCGCTCGTGGTCGACCCCCAAGGCGCGAGCACCGGCTCTGCCGATCTCCGCTTGTTGCGCTTTGCTGATGTCACCGCGTCGGCAACGCCCAACGGTCCGGCCGTCACGATGACGACGACGACGCCCGGCCAGGACGCGGTCGTGACATTCGCGGGCACCGCCGGCCAGCGTGCAAGCGCAACGATCACGAATCCCGGCTACGACGCATCGGTTTCGCTCACAGGACCCGACGGCTCAAACCTCGCAACGGTCTTCGTCACCAACGGCGCTGACGCGTTCATCGACGCCGTCGACCTGCCGGTGGACGGCACCTACACGATCACACTCGACGCGTCCGACACCCAGACCGGTACCGCGACGGTACGCGTGTTTGCGTTCAGCGACGTCGCGGGACCGATCACACCGAACGGCGCGGCGGTCGCGGCCAGTACCGCGCTGCCCGGCCAGCGGGCTCGCTATGCATTCACCGCCAACGCGCCGACGTCGGCAAGTGTCGTCATCACCAGCGCGACGTATCCGACGGGTGTCTGGGTGTCGATCGTCGCCGCCGACGGCACGACGCTCGGCAGCACCTTCGTGTCGCCCGGCTCGGACGCGTTCCTCGACGCGACGTCGTTGCCGGCCGCAGGCACGTACTCGGTGCTCGTCGACCCCAGCGGCACCGACACCGGTTCGGTCTCCGTGCGGCTGTACACGTTCACCGACGCGTCGGTCGGGGCGACGGTCGACGGGCCGTCTGTGCCGATCAGCACGACCAAGCCCGGCCAGAACGGTCGCGTCACGTTCTCGGCGAACGCCGGACAGCGGGTCACGGCCGCGGTCACCAACATCACGTACAGCAACGGCATTGCGTGGCTCGTCGCGCCCGACGGGTCGCTGCTCACGCTCACCTTCTTCTCTGCCAGCGACAACGTGTTCGTGCCCGCCGTCGACCTCACGACGACCGGTACGTACACCGTGCTGATCGACCCGTCGGATACCGCGACGGGATCAGCACGCGTACAAGTGCAGACGACGACGACGGCCGCCGCGGCAACGCCGCCGCCCGCGCCCGCGACGACGGCGTCGACCACCACAACGGCAACAACGACAACCACAACGACACCACCGGTCGCGCCGTCTCCCACGACCGCGCCGTCGCGACCCGCGGCGGCGCGTCCGCGCCCCGCGCCGGATCCGTCCGCGACCGGGCCGCTCCCCGACTCGCGGCCATGGGTCCCTGACCCCGCCGCACTGCACGGCGCATGGTTCAGCGGACGCGCCGCCGCGACCGATCCGCCCGCCCCGAAGCCGTCAAAAGCCCGACGGGGCGTCACCGCAGTGTCAGGGTTCGTGCGCGATCTCGACGGTCAACCGCTCGCGCACGTGACGCTCGAGATCGACGGAAGCTCGACGCGCACCGACCGGCGGGGCCGGTTCCTCCTGAAGACGACGCCGGGCCACCACGAGTTGTTGATCGACGGCACGACTGCGCACTCGAAGGCGAAGTTCGGCATCTTCGAAAACGGGGTCGACGTCGCCGCGGCCAAGACGACCGTGTTGCCGTACACGATCTGGATGACGCCGCTCGACCGCGCGCACGAGGTGAAGATTGCCTCGCCGACCAAGCGCGACACCGTGATCACCACGCCGCTCATCCCGGGTTTCGAGGTGCGTCTGCCGGCCGGAAGTGTGATCACCGATCACGACGGTAAGGTCGTGCGCAAGCTGAGCGTCACGGCGATCCCCGTCGACCGTCCGCCGTTCCCGCTGCCGCCCGGGGTCCACACGCCGGTGTATTTCACGGTACAACCCGGCGCGGCCTACGTCGCGCCGCACGGCGCGCAGATCATCTATCCGAACACGACCCACCTGGCGCCGGGAACGCGCGTCGACTTCTGGAACTACGACCCCGACGACAAGGGCTGGTACGTCTACGGCAAGGGCAGCGTCACCGCCGACGCCACCCAGATCGTCCCCGACCCGGGCGTCGTCGTGTACGAGTTCACCGGCGCGATGATCAACGTGGGTGGCATGGATCCACCCGGCGTGGGACCGAACCCCGGCAGCGGCAGCGGCGACGGCGACCCGGTCGATCTCGGCACCGGCCTGTTCGTGTATCGGAAAACCGACCTGCGCATTCCCGACGACCCGCCGCTCGACCTGACACGCACCTACCGGCCGAACGACACAACGGTGCGACGGTTCGGCCTCGGGAGCAACGACCCCTACGGCGCGTTCTTGTGGTCGGCCAACCAATATCAAGAAGCCGATCTCATCCTCCCCGACGGCGGACGCGTCCACTTCGTGCGCTCGTCGCCGGGCACCGGTTACGCGGACGCGCGCTTCGCGGTGGACACCCCGGCTCCCGCGTTCAAAGGCGCGACGATGGCATGGAACGGGGCCGGATGGGACCTCGCGCTCGCCGACGGCACCGTGTACGTGTTCGGCGAAAATCAGCCGATGCAGGCAATACGCGATCGCTACGGCAACACGACCCGCATCGTGCACGATTTGGGCCAGAGCGGCAATATCACGATGCTCCAATCGCCACACGGACACTGGATCCGTTTCACGTACGACGCGGCAGGGGCGGTGACGCAAGCAGTCGACAACGTCGGACGACGCGTGACCTACCAGTACGACGCGTCCGAGCGGCTGACACAAGTCACCGACGCCAAGGGCGGCATCACGCACTACACCTACGACACCGCCAACCGGATTCGCACGATCGCCGACGCGCGCGGCAACACCTTCGTCACCAACGTGTACGACGCCGACGGACGCGTGCAAAAGCAGACACGCGCCGACGGCGGCACCTTTCAGTTCGCGTACGCGTTTGACGCGAATGGGATCGTAACGAGGACAGACGTCACCGACCCGCGCGGCTTCGTGCGCCGGACGACGTTCGCGAACGGGTTGCCGACGAGTGAGGTGCGCGCTGTCGGACGTCCCGAACAAGCGACAACCACGTTCGAGCGGTCGGCGACGAGCGGCCTCGTCACCGCGATCGTCGACCCGCGAGGGATCCGCACGACGTACGCGTACGACGCCGCCGGTGGCATCACCACGGAGATTCAGAATGCAGGTACACCGGCGGCCGGAACCTACACGTACACGTACGAACCCAACTTCCACCAGCTCGCGACCGCGACCGATCCGCTCGGTCACAAGACGACGTACACGTACAACACGACCGGCACCGTCGCCCGCATCACCGACGGGGCCGGACGCGTCACCCAGTTCACCTACGACGACGAAGGTCATCCGCTCACAACCAAGAACCCGACGAACAACACCTACATTTCCATCTATCAATTCGGCCTGCCCGTCACGCTGATCGATCCGCGCAGCCGCACGACGAGCCGGTTCTACGACGCGGTCGGGCGACTGCTCGCAACGACCGATTTTGCGGGCAACACGACGTCGTACGCCGATAACAATTTTGGTGAACCAACGCTCGTCGTCGATCCGCTCAGTGCGCCGACGGTGTTGCAGTATGACGCGAACGGCAACGTCACGAAGCTTAGTGATGCGAACGCTCACGCCAACACCGTGACGTACGACGCGTTGGATCGCATCACGAAACGTGTCGACGCCCTCGGTCGGCAGACAACGTTCTCGTACGACCTGAGCGGCAATCTCGCCGAGCAAGTCGACGCCCGCGGCATGAAGACAGTGTTCCGATACGACGCGCTCGATCGCCGAACCTTCATGGGGTACGGCGCAACGGGAACCGCGCCGAACTACACCTACGCGAACACCACGACGACCGCCTTCGACAAGGCGAGCCGTCCCACCAAGGTCACCGACTCCATCGCGGGCGTGATCACGAATACCTTTGACGATCGCAACCGCCTCGCCACGCAGGCGACGCCGCAAGGCTCGGTCACCTATGGATACGACGTCGCGAACCGCCGTACCGCGATGATCGTCGCCGGGCAACCGGCCGTCTCGTACACGTACGACAACGCCGATCTCCTGACACGCGTGACCCAGGGCGCCATAGTGGCGGCGTACACGCTCGACGCAGGTGGGCGGCCCGCGGTGGTGAGCGTCCCTGGCGGGAACACGACCTCGTACACCTACGATCCGGCGTCGGACATCACCGCCGCGACCTACAAGCACGGTTCGGCGGTGCTTGGCGGCCTCACGTACCAGTACGACGGTGGTGGCCGACTCGAACGGATGTCGGGATCGTTCGCTCGCACCGGGCTTCCGGCGGTGGTCGGCGCGCGTACCTACGACGCGGCGAACGAGATGACCGCGCAAGACGGCAGCACGCTCACGTACGACGCTGCGGGCAACCTCACCGGCGACGGCGCGCGTTCGTACGCGTGGGACCAACGCGGACACCTGCGCGCCATCTCGGGCGCGTCGATCGCATCGTTCACGTACGACGGGTTCGGTCGGCGTGTCACGAAGACGATGAACGGATCGACGACCGGCTACCTGTACGACGGCGCGAACGTCGCGCAGGAGCTCGCCGGCGGCACGGTGTCTGCGAATATGCTCAACGGTCTCGCACTCGATGGCCGCTTCGCGCGAAAGGAAGCCGCGGGGACGAGCTCGATGCTGACGGGTGGACTGAACGGTTCGGCGCTCGCGCTCGTCGACAGCAACGGCGCGCTCCAGCGCCAGTACACCTACGAGCCGTACGGTGTGACGACCGCGAGCGGCGCCGCGAGCACGAACCCGTATCAGTACACGGGACGCGAGAACGACGGCACCGGGCTGTACTACTACCGCAACCGCTACTACAGCCCGGCCCGGCAACGGTTCCTGAGCACCGACCCGATCGGCTACACCGGCAATTCGTTCAACCTCTACGAGTACGTCGGTGGCGACCCGGTCGACCACCGTGATCCGACCGGCCTCAACAGCAGTTGGGGCCACGGCGTTTCGATCGATGTTCCGGATCCGAGCGACGTGATCAACGGCATCAGGGACGCGCCCGACACGATCACTGACACCGCGGGTGACGCGATCTCAGCCGCCGGCGATCTCGCGCAGAAGGCCGCCGATTCGCCGTGTGTCCAGGGCGCGGCGGCCGCGTCGGCAGGCGTCGCCGGCATTATCGCTGCGGCTCCAGAGCTTGGGCTCGTCCCGTACGCCCCCGAGGCGGCTGGACTCGGGTATCTCGGATTCGGCTGTCTGAACGGGGCCGGGCTACTTCCGAGCGGGGAAGACATCGGGAATGCGTACTCCTGGGGTTGGGGACATGGATGGCACGGTCCGATATCGATACCGACACCGCATGTGCACCTCCCCTCCTGGGGGGGACACCACTTCGGTCTTTCGTTCTGAGGCAATGTGCCCGACGACGAAACGGCCGAGACGCCGCTTGGCTTTGCCGCGCTGAAGCAAGACAAGTCGGCAAACGATGGCACATCATGAAGGTCGTTACTTCGACAAGTCGGATGTCGTTCCCCACGGATCAAAGGACGACCATAGGCGCAATGAAGACCACGACGACTGGATGCCTTGCGATGACGACCAGTACGGCCAGATCATCGACGTCTATGTCTCAGCCCGCCGCGACACCCGAGCTGCTCGGCAGTTCTTCACGACGGCAGCGAGCGCGAACGGCGAGCCGGCTGAGGTCGTGACGATCGGGCGTGGTCGCTGTTGAAGGTCATCGATGAGCTGATGCCGGCCGCGTTCCACAACACCGAGCAGTACGCGAACAACCGGATCGAGGCGGACCATGGGCGGCTGAAGTCCCGGCTGCGACTGATGCGCGGCCTCAAACGCGACCAGAGCGCCCGCGTGATCATGCGCGGCCACGCATTCGTGCAGAACCTCCGACGCGGCCACTACGAACTCGCCGTCAACGCGCGAGCCCATCGGCGCGTCGCGGCCGCATTCACCGAACT
>JBBRXX010000076.1:0-9064 GCA_038238245.1 Acidimicrobiia bacterium | reverse complement strand
GTGGATTGTCCGGGTCATGCGGATTACATCAAGAACATGATTACGGGTGCGGCGCAGATGGATGGCGCGATTTTGGTGGTGGCGGCGACGGATGGGCCGATGCCGCAGACGCGTGAGCATGTGTTGTTGGCGCGTCAGGTGGGGGTGCCGTCGATTGTGGTGGCGTTGAACAAGGCGGACATGGTTGATGATGAGGAGATCCTCGAGCTGGTGGAGCTGGAGGTGCGGGAGTTGTTGAACGAGTATGAGTTCCCGGGGGATGACACGCCGGTGGTCCGGGTGTCGGCGTTGAAGGCGTTGGAGGGTGATGAGACGTGGGCGAAGTCGATTTTGGAGTTGATGGCGGCGGTTGATTCGTCGATGCCGGAACCGACGCGTGATATCGATAAGCCGTTTTTGATGCCGATCGAGGATGTGTTCACGATTACGGGTCGGGGCACGGTGGTGACGGGTCGGGTGGAGCGCGGTCAGGTGAAGGTGGGGGAGGAGATCGAGATCATCGGGTTGCGGCCGACGACGAAGACGACGTGTACGGGTGTGGAGATGTTCCGGAAGTTGTTGGATGAGGGCCGGGCCGGGGACAACATCGGGGCGTTGTTGCGGGGGACGAAGAAGGAAGATGTGGAGCGGGGGCAGGTGTTGTCGAAGCCGGGTGCGATCACGCCGCACACTGATTTCACGGCGCAGGTGTACATCTTGACGAAGGAGGAGGGCGGCCGGCACACGCCGTTCTTCACGAATTATCATCCGCAGTTCTATTTCCGGACGACGGATGTGACGGGGCATGTCATCTTGCCGGAGGGTACGGAGATGGTGATGCCGGGTGATAACACCGAGATGACGGTGCAGTTGCAAAAGCCGATCGCGATGGATGAGGGTCTGCGGTTCGCGATCCGTGAGGGTGGCCGCACCGTCGGCTCCGGCCGCGTCGTCAAGATCCAGAAGTAACGGCGCACGGGGCAGAGAGCGAGCGAGGAAGCATGGCCAAGAACGAGAAGCGGGTGAAGGTCACCCTCGCCTGCGAGAACTGCAAGCGGCGGAACTACATCACGATGAAGAGCAAGGTGAACGACCGCGAGCGCATCGAGATGAAGAAGTACTGCCGCTGGGACCGGCGGCACACGGTCCACAAAGAGACCCGGTAGACCGTCCGGCGGCCCCTGTGACGCCCGCGGCGAGGCCGCGGGCGTAACCCTTTGTGGCGATTCCCGGTCGAAGAGCCCACGTACACGACGGGAGGGCCCGTTGGACGAAGCCGAGCTGCTCGGCGCCGCCCGGAGCGGTGATCGGCAGGCGTTCGACGAATTGGTGCGGCGCACCTTCGTCGAGACGTTCACGCTCGCGCGGCGCCTGACGGGCAACGAGGAGGACGCACGCGACGTGGTGCAGGAGGCCTATCTGCGAGCCTGGAAGGGAATCGGGAAATTCCGCGGCGACGCGGCGTTCTCGACGTGGCTGTACCGCATCACTGCCAACACGGCGTCTTCGCACGTCCACCGTCGTCGCCGCCAGCGGGCCGAGCCCTTCGAGGAAGGTTTCGAACCCGTCGACGCGCGGGCCGAGGAGCAGATCTCCCAAGGTGCGGAGTCGGCCGAGACCCTCGATCGCATCTCGCACGCGCTCGACGGGCTCCCCCCCAAGCTGCGTTCGGTCGTGGTCCTCAAGGACGTATACGACTTGTCGCACGAGGACATCGCCGAAGAGCTCGGCATCACGGTGTCGGCCGCGAAGGTGCGTCTGCACCGCGCCCGGCGCAAGTTGCGTGACGTCCTCTACGACGAAGGAGCCGAGGCCAATGCGGTGTGACGACGTAACCCCGCTGTTGCCCGGCCTCGTCGACGGCGACACGATCAGCCTCGACGTCCAGCGCCATGTCGACTCGTGCTTGCGGTGCCAGGCCGAGCTGGCGCGTTACCGCCGGCTGCTCCGCACGCTCGCGACTTTGCGCACCCGGTACATCGAGCCGACTCCGGGTTTGTTGGGCGAGACGCTCGCCGCGATCACCGATGCCGCCGAGCACAGCGCGCGCCGCACCCTGCTCTCGGGGCGCCGGATCGCGTACGCCGGGGCGATCGGCGGCGGCGCGCTCGCGGCCGGTGCGACGGCAGCGTTGCTCATCGCCCGCTCCCGCAGGCGCTCGGCGCCTCGCCTCGCCGTCTGACCGACCGCCCGACAGCCCACGGGCGGGGTGATTTCCGCTGCTATCCTGAGCGATCGGCCCCCGAAGGCCCGGAGGGCAGTAGCTCAACTGGCAGAGCACCGGTCTCCAAAACCGGCGGTTGGGGGTTCGAGTCCCTCCTGCCCTGCTCGAACCTCACACTCGCTCGAGGCGACATGAACCGACAGACCAAGCGTGCGATGGCCCGTCAGGGTTCCGATCGTCCGACGCGCCCCGAGCGGCGGCCCACGCCGTCGGGTCCGCAGAACGAGCGCACCGGGCCGAGGCAATACCTGTCCGAGGTCCGTGGCGAGATGAAGAAGGTGGCCTGGCCGCCGCGCCAGGAGATCTTCAACACGACGCTGGTCGTCGTGATCGGTCTCGTCGTGATGACCGCGCTGATCTTCGGCTTCGACTGGGCGTCCGTGCACGTCATCGACTTCGTCTTCGGTTGAGTGTGGCGACGTCCGAGCTCCCCCTGACCACGAGATGATGGCGACGACATGACTTCCTTCGAAACCGATATCGCAGCCGAGACGACCGAAGACGCTCCCCAAGGGGTCGAACAGCCCGAGCCGATCGAAGAGATCGTCGCGGAGCCCAACCTCGGCGACGCCGAGCTCCTGGACGCGGGAGAGGTCGAAGAGGACGTCGAGGCCTCGCGCGCCGCGGAGAGCCCGTTCGACCGGGTGGGCCGCTGGTACGTCGTGCACACGTACGCGGGTTACGAGAACAAGGTGAAGTCGAACCTCGCGAGTCGGGTGCGCTCGATGGCGGTCGAGGACCGGATCTTCGAAGTCGTCATCCCGATGGAAGACGTCATCGAGTTCAAGAACGGCCGCAAGGTCGTGGTGCAGAAGAAGGTCTTCCCGGGCTACCTGCTCGTCCGCATGGACCTCGACGACCACGCGTGGTACGTCGTCCGCAACACGCCGGGCGTCACCGGGTTCGTCGGCAGCGGTGCCAAGCCGACCCCGCTCTCGCGCAAGGAGGTCGAGGACATCCTCGGCACCGGCGTGAAGGAGGAAGGGACGCAGGCGGAGAAGAAGGTGCGCCCGCGGCTCGAATACGAGGTTGGCGAGCAGGTGCGGGTCGTGACCGGTCCCTTCGCCGACTTCAACGGTGTGATCAGCGAGATCGACGTCGACCGCTCCAAGCTCAAGGTGCTCGTGAACATCTTCGGCCGCGAGACCCCCGTCGAGCTCGAGTTCGGCGACGTCGCCAAGCTCTGAGGACACGGAGACGCGGACCGCTGCGAGCGAAGCGAGCTCGCCAGCGAGCGAACGACCGCGGCGCAGGTACCCTGCGCCGCAGAGAGCGAGTGAGGAAATATGGCGAAACGGCGAGTTGCTGCCGTCGTGAGGATTCAGATCCAGGCCGGCGCGGCCACCCCCGCGCCGCCGGTCGGAACCGCGCTCGGCCCGCACGGCATCAACATCATGGACTTCTGCAAGGCGTACAACGCCACGACCGAGAGCCAGCGCGGCACGGTGATTCCGGCCGAGATCACGATCTATGAGGATCGAAGCTTCACGTTCATCACCAAGACGCCACCCACGCCGGTGTTGCTTCGCCAGGCCGCCGGCATCGAGAAGGGCTCCCAGACACCGCGGCGCGAGATCGTCGCCCGCGTCACCAAGGATCAGGTACGCCAGATCGCCGAGACGAAGATGCCCGACCTCAACGCCATCGACCTCGATGGCGCGATGAAGCAGGTCGCCGGGACGGCCCGCTCGATGGGGATCGACGTCGCCGACTAGTTCCGAGAAAAATGTTGCCCGCCGCCGGAGCACCTCGCCGGCGGATGACGGGATCCCGAGGGAGCTTCCACACGAAGGAGCGCACATGCCGCACGGCAAGAAGTACGTCGACGCCAGCCGCCGCTACGACAAGGCGGCGCTGCACCAGCCCACCGAGGCGTTCGAGCTCGTGAAGCAGCTCGCGAACCGCAAGTTCGACGAGACCGTCGAGGTCGCGTTCCGTCTCGGCGTCGATCCCCGCAAGGCCGATCAGATGTTGCGCGGCACGGTGTCGTTGCCCGCGGGCACCGGCAAGGACGTGCGCGTCGCCGTGTTCGCGACGGGCGACGCCGCGCGCGAGGCGCAGGAGGCGGGCGCCGACGTCGTGGGCGCCGACGACCTCGTGAACCGCGTGCAGAACGAGGGCTTCCTCGACTTCGACGTCGCGGTCGCGACGCCCGACATGATGGGTCAGGTCGGCCGGCTCGGCCGCGTCCTCGGTCCGCGGGGGCTCATGCCGAACCCGAAGACCGGCACGGTGACCACCGAAGTCGGCAAGACGGTCACCGACTTCAAGGGCGGCAAGGTCGAGTACCGCACCGACCGGCACGGCAACGTGCACGTTCCCGTCGGCAAGGCGAGCTTCCCGGTCGAGAGCCTGACGAGGAACTACGCCGCGGTCGTCGACGAGCTGATGCGCGCCAAGCCGGCGGCGGCCAAGGGCCGCTACATCCGGGGCATCGCCGTGGCGTCGACGATGGGTCCGGGCGTCAAGATCTCTCCCGAGGCCAAAGCGGAGGCGTAGTCCCCGGCGTCACGCGAAGCCGAAGTGGATGACCACGGTTCGCGGATGCAGGCTCGGCCACGGCATGCGGGTGCGACGGAACGGGCGCACGAGCCCGTCCCGGTAGCTGTACATCGTGGTCCACAAGAACCCGCGGCGGACCCGTAGCTGCACGCGACCGTCACCGAGCATCTCGACGAACCGAAGCGCCTCGTCCCGCCCTCCCGAGCCCGGGAACGAGACGTGCTCGGGCGCGTAGGTGACCGTCACCTCGCGGTCGCCGACGACCAACTCGACGTCGCGCGCCGTGTCGTGCGCATGGGGGAGTCTCACGAGCACGGCTTCGTCGCCCGACCCGACGGTCACGATCTCCCGGTCGAGGCCGGGCCACGCGTGCGCGTCGACGAGGTCGTCGAGCTGCACGAGGAAATCCCGGATCGCAGGTGTGATCGCCACCTCAGACCCGGATCATCACGCGGTAGCGGTAGACCTCTCGATAGCCCATGCGTGCGTAGGTGTGCTCCCCGAACTCCGACGCTTCGAGCGTGACGAGCGGTGCGCCGCGCGCGAATGCCTCGTTCGTGACCGTTCGGGTCACGACGTCGCCGAGTCCCCGGCCACGGGCTTCGTCGACACACGCAACCCAGCCGACGTAGCCGGCCGGATCGTCGCCGAGCAGCACGACGAGCGCACCGGCCACTGCGGTGCCGTCGAGCTCGGCGAGCGCGATCGCACAGTCGGGTCGCAACAGCACGTCCGGGTTGTCGACGGCGTCGCGGGTCATCTTCTCGGGGATCGACAGGTGCGCGAACGCGCGGCCGGCGATCTCTGCGTACGCCGACACGTCGGCGGCCGAGGCCGCCAGCCGTACCGTGACCCCGGGCGGCGGCTCTCGCGGAGGGAGCACCCGGTCACAGACCATCTCGGGCGTCTGGGCCCATTCGGTGAAGCCGCGCGCGACCAGCTCGTCGTGGAGATCGTCGTCGACCCCCACCCGGGCGAACACGCAACCGGTCTTGCCGTGGGCATCGAACACCTCCCGCACCGTGTCCACCCATGCGGACGGCGCCACGGCATCATCCGATCGGACTGCGGTGCGCGACGAGGGCCAATCGGCGGAGCCGATCAGCGCAACCACCCCACGTTCGTCGAACACGCGACCGCCGCGGTCGAGCCGCGCCGTGAACCGCGTGAAGTCGCAGAGGTTGCGGTGCGCGCGCGCTTCGACGGTGCTCACCGCGCCGACGCTACCTGCGACCTGGTACAGTCATCCGTCCAAATCGAACGCCGAAGACCTCCGGTCTCGCCTGACGGATCAGCTCCTGAGGATCAGCGAGGTAATGGGCCCCGGCCCGCCGGAAGAGGTGCACACACATGCCTACCAAGGCCGACGCGGCCAGCGCGCAGCTCCAGCGCAAGACCGCGGTCATCGACGAGATCAAGCAGCGGCTCGGCGACGCCGACGCCGCCGTGCTCACGGAATACCGCGGGCTGACCGTCACCGACATCGCCCGCCTCCGTGCCTCGTTGCGCCCGGCGGCGACCGACTACAAGGTCTTCAAGAACACGCTCGCACGCCGGGCCGCGACCGATGCCGGCCTCGGCGAGCTCGTCGACGCGCTGGTCGGCCCGATCGCGATCGCGTTCGTCCGCAAGGACGGCGGCGACGCGGTGACCGCCGCCAAGGCGCTGCGCGACTTCGCCCGCACGAACCCGAACCTGGTGCTGAAGGGCGGAGTGCTCGGGCCGCGGCTGGTGACGACCGCGGACGTGGAGGCGCTCGCCGAGGTCCCGCCGCGCGAGCAGCTGCTCGCCCGGCTCGCCGGAGGATTCCAGGCGCCGCTCACCAAGGCGGCCGGTCTCTTCCAGGCGTTCACCCGCAACTTCGCCTACGGGCTCAAGGCCTACGCGGACCAGCGAGCGGAAGCCGAACCGGCCGCTGCCCCGGAAGCGGCGCCGCCGTCCGAGCCCGAGCCCAAAACCGAAGCCGAGCCGGCCGCCGCAGAAGCGGCACACCCGTCCGAGGCCGAAGCCGAGCCGCAACCCGAAGCCGAGAACGATCAACCGGAAGCAGAAGCAGGAGAAAACTGATGGCGACCATGAGCACGACTGAGCTGCTCGACGTCTTCAAGAACATGACGGTCCTCGAGTTGAACGAGTTCCTCAAAGCGTTCGAGGAAGAGTTCGGCGTGACGGCAGCCGCACCGGTCGCCGTGGCGGCGGGCCCGGCCGCGGCCGGCGGCGAGGCTGCCCCCGCCGAGGAGCAGGACGAGTTCGACGTCGTCCTTCTCGCAGCGGGCGACAAGAAGATCCAGGTCATCAAGGTGGTGCGCGAGCTGACGAGCCTCGGCCTGAAGGAAGCCAAGGATCTCGTCGACGGCGCCCCGAAGCCCGTGCTCGAGAAGGCGTCCAAGGAGGACGCGGAGAAGGGCAAGGCCAAGCTCGAAGAGGCCGGCGCGCAGGTCGAGCTCAAATAGGACAACAATCGTCGGAAGCTGCCAAACCGCCCACAAAAAGTGCGGGCGGGTGGTTGCCCTCTCCGGACGGGCGGTTTATCCTGCCCCGGCAACCTGGAGTAGGTGTTGGCAGTCGGCATGGCCGCGCGCTATGCTCGACCTAGCCGTGTCTGCCTGCTCGTGCCTTCCGAACGTCTCTGCCCTCTTCGACGCGCGCCCGAATGCCCGAGGCGTGTCGCGTCGACGCTCGGTCCGGCCCGGCAAGCAGTACGTCTGTTCCCCCGCGTGATCGTCCCCGATTGGAGTGACGTTGGCTCGTCTCGCGTCCCGTGAGCGTCTGTCGTTCTCGCAGCTTCGTGAGGTCAAGGATCTCCCGAACCTGATCGAAGTCCAAACCGATTCGTTTCGCTGGTTCCTCGATGACGGGGTCGCCGAGGTACTGCGCGACATCTCGCCGATCGAAGACTTCACCGGCCAGCTCAAGCTCGAGCTGACCGACCACGTCTTCGACCCGCCCAAGCATTCCGAGGACGAGTGCCGCGAGCGCGACATGACGTACGCGCGCCCGCTGTTCGTCACCGCCCGTTTCATGAACGCCGGCACCGGCGAGATCAAAGAGCAGACGGTCTTCATGGGTGACTTCCCGATGATGACCGACCGCGGCACGTTCATCATCAACGGCACCGAGCGCATCGTCGTGTCGCAGCTCGTCCGTTCGCCGGGCGTGTACTTCGGCGTCAACGCCGACAAGACCAGCCCCGAGAAGGAGATCATCGACGCCAAGATGATCCCGAGCCGCGGTGCGTGGCTCGAGTTCGAGGTCGACAAGAAGGACGTCGTCTACGTCCGTATCGACCGCAAGCGCAAGCAGCCGGTCACCGTGTTGTTGAAGGCGCTCGGCTTCGGCGAGACCGAAGAGGAGCTGCTCAACCTCATCGTCGACGAGCAGGGCCGGCCCTACGAGTCGATGCGGAACACGCTCGAGAAGGACCACACCGGCACCGTCGACGACGCGTTCATCGACATCTACCGGAAGCTCCGGCCGGGCGAGCCCCCGACGCCGGATTCGGCGCGCGCGTTGCTCGAGAACCTGTTCTTCAACCCCAAGCGCTACGACCTCGCGAAGGTCGGCCGCCACAAGGTGTCGAAGAAGCTCTCCAAGGAGTACCCGCACCTCGGGCTGGCGCGCTTCGACCTCGCGATCCCGCAGGCCGATGTCGACGCCGGCCGCGCCGGCGCGGACTTCACGCTGACGCGTGCCGACATCCTGGCGACGGTCTCGTACATCGTGAAGCTGCACAACCGCGACGCGGGCTACTTCCCCGACGACATCGACCACTTCGGCAACCGCCGCGTGCGGACGGTCGGCGAGCTCATCCAGAACCAGCTGCGCGTGGGCCTCAGCCGCATGGAGCGCGTCGTGCGCGAGCGCATGACGACCCAGGACGTCGAGGCGATCACGCCCCAGACGCTGATCAACATTCGTCCGGTCGTCGCGGCGATCAAGGAATTCTTCGGCTCGTCCCAGCTGTCGCAGTTCATGGACCAGACGAACCCGCTCGCGGGGTTGACGCACAAGCGGCGCCTCTCCGCGCTCGGCCCCGGCGGTCTTTCGCGTGAGCGGGCCGGGTTCGAGGTCCGCGACGTGCACCCGAGCCACTACGGCCGCATGTGCCCGATCGAGACGCCGGAAGGCCCGAACATCGGCCTCATCGGCTACCTGTCGAGCTATGCACGCATCAACCGGTTCGGCTTCATCGAGACGCCGTATCGGCGGGTCGAGAAGGGCCGCGTCACCGACGAGATCGTGTATCTCGCCGCCGACGACGAGGACGAGTACGTCATCGCCCAGGCCAACGCGCACGTCGACGAGCAGGGCAACTTCCTCGACGATCGCGTGCTCGTGCGGGCCGGCCGCGGCGAGATC
>JBBRXX010000075.1:0-9881 GCA_038238245.1 Acidimicrobiia bacterium | reverse complement strand
GCGAAGCAGGGCTCGACGCTCGCCGGCATCATGGACGCGTTCGCGATCTCGGTGAGCCACGGCTTGCAGTACGGCGTGCCCCTCGAGGCGTTCGTCGAGATGTTCACCAACATGCGGTTCGAGCCGGCCGGCATGACCGACGACCCCGACATCCGGTTCGCGGCGAGCCTCATCGACTACATCTTCCGGCGGCTCGCGGTGCAGTACCTGCCGCTCGAGAAGCGCGAGGCGATGGGGATCATGACGGTCGGGGAACGGCTGCAGCCGACATTGCCGGGTGTGGAGGAGTCCACGACACCGAGGGCGGGCTCACTGGACCTGCCGCCCGAGGATCGTGCGCCCTCGGCGTCGATGCAGGCGCACCCCGCGGTTTCGAAGCGAGCGGAGCCGCCGCAGGTTCGCGAACGCGAGCTCGTGTTGTGCCACGTCTGCGGCGACATCATGCAACGAGCGGGCTCCTGCTACGCCTGCCCGAGCTGCGGCAGCACAAGCGGCTGTTCCTGATGATGGGCGCAGCGAACTGTCACCAGTAATACGAAGCGCAAGGTCGTACCCATCACGTCACTGTGCCGCGCAGCCGAATTGAGCGAGGCGCGAACGGCTCCTTCCTCGGGCGTCAGCGCAAGTGCACGCTGCGGTGATGTCGCGGCAGAGCAGCACGAGGTTGCCGAGCCTTGACAAATCGCATCCCTGCGGGGCGGAGCGCCGTTCGAAGAGCACGTAATTCCGCGACATGGACGACGCCGGGACGGGCGAGATGGCGCCCTTTTGGATGCGTTTTCGTGGCGCCGCAGTAGTTGCGGCCGGCGAGGTCCAGATCCAGCAGCGGACCGGGACTCCTTCGTCGCGGAGTTTCCGGCCGCGGCAGCTGTGTTCGTGTTCGTCGAGTGTGCAGCATGCGACGGTGCCGTCAACGTGGAGCCTCGGGCCGGCGCGCAGCTCGCAGTCAGAGGCTTGCGCATGTCGGACGCGTTGTAAGGGATCCGTTGAGAATCCAGTTTGCCTGCCGACTGGTCGTTGAGAACCGAATTTTGGCTTGACGCAGGGAGGGTGTGACGCACATGAACCGTACAGCCAGTGTCAGCTTCCTTGTGGGTGACCGGGTGGAAGTGGCGACCAACTTCACGCGTGCTTGGGTCGGTGGCTTCGAAGTCGCCTCCACGAGCACTGACGGATGTCACGTGCGCCGTGTGTCCGACGGCGAGGTACTTCCGGGAGTGTTCGGCTACGACGACGTTCGACCGTCGCGTCCAAGGCCCGACGTCGAATCCGGCCACGCCACGTCGGCCGCACTGATACACGAATCTCGGTCGAGTTCCCGCGTCGTATTGCAGCTGCCAGCCGTCTTGGACATCGCGACCGTCGAAGCAATCCGCGACGCTGTGATCGACGCCGTCGACAACGCGCGCGGCGAAATTGTCCTCGACCTTGACGGGGTGCGATTCCTGGACACCTACGGCATCCGCTTGCTTGTCACAGTACGTCGGCGCGCCTGGGACCTTGATCTCCCGTTCCGTTTGCACGGCGGCCAACCGCTGATCCGCGACTTGCTCGAGCTCGTCGGACAGGACCCGCTGTACCACTCCAAGCTCACGTAGCACGACCGGTCCCCGTCTACCGACCAAGGTCATGCGCTATTCGCCGACCGGACTCGGCGTCGACGCGTCACGCATCACAGCGACACGCGAACCGTTGCGGCGCCTGGTGCTCGACAACAAGCTGCCCCAGTGTGCACCACACGTGGGGCTGACCCGATCCAGCGAATGTGCTGCGTCTCCCAGTCGGCAGAACTGAAGACTGGACGCACGCCCTTCATTCACCGCGTCCGGAGCACACGGCGTCGGGACGTGGCACGCAAGGTCGCGACGTGAAGTGCAACGAAGTGAGATCCGATGATGCTTTGTTCATACATTCTCACTTCGTCGTCGGCCACCGTCGTCCGGCAAAAGGGCCGTGCTCGGCGTCGCGACTCGCCCTGTTCGATCGTCAGGGTCCAGCCCTTGGCCATCGGTCGGCCGGGCGTGTCCACGCGTTGACGTTTCCGTCAAAGGGAGCGTGGGAACACGCGGCTCATGACTCTTCAAGACCGAAGGCGCCTCGTCGCCGTATACGACACCGAGCAGGACGCGCGCGATACGGTGCGAGCGCTCGAACGTTCCGGTGTCGATGTCGCACAGGTACGGCTGGCCGACGACCGCGACCACGTCTCGTCGATCAAGGGCGAAATGCGATCCGAAACAGTGCACACACTCGCCGGTCCCGGCAACGTCGGTCCGCTGACCAAGGAGATGACGCGCGGCTCACTCCTTGGCGTCGCCGTCGGCGGCCTGGTCGGCTTCTTGTTGGCGCTGCCCGTCGCGATCATCGGCATCGGCGGCCTGTCTCGCTTGGTGGGCGGTCTGGTGGTCGAGGGCGTCGGCAGCGTGGTCGGCGCGACCGTCGGATCGCTGATCGCGGGGGCTTTTGCAGCGAAGCGTCCTGAGGAACCCCTCGCGGCCGAGCGCGGCACGACCCTCGCGGTGCCTCTGTCGGAAGAAGCCCAACGGACGCTCACCGCGACGAACCCGCGTCGCGTCGACGTCGTGGCGCCCGACGGCCACCCCGTAAGCGTCGTCGCGGAAAGAGACGACCCGACGCGCAATGTGATTCGCGACATCGGCCGGCACATGGCGGCGGAAGACCGGAGCAGCTGAAGCCACGAAGCCACATCATGACGAAGACGCCGGCGCCGTGTCGGTGTCGGCGCCAGGTGCAGGGAGCCGGGGAGGGGTGCGCGGGTCTGGCCATTCGCCACCGCCTTGGTCGTTTCCAGGCCCAACATTCATCTGCTGCGGGGTGCGAGGCCCGTCGGGCGTGTCGAGCGTCTCGCCGGTGTACATCTTCTCGTCGCTGGGCATGTCGCCGGAGACCAGTTGATCAGCGGGGTCGTCATTGTTGCGGGGCTTCTCAGGCATGGGAGGCGCGTACCCCGGCCGGGCGGTGCCGATGCGCGCCAGCAGCATTCAACCCAAATAATCCCTGAGATTATGTTGACATAGAGATTGCCGGGGCGCGATTCTCGTTGCATGAAGGCCGACGGGCGTGCCGGACGCAACGATGCCGAGCTCGAAGCGTGTATTGGGTCGTGGTTGGGCTCGTATCGTTCGGCGAACACCCGCGCTGCGTACGGCGGGGACGTGGGGGCCTTCGGGCGTTGGTGTGCGGTTGAAGGACGGATCGCGTTGAGCGCGACCACCGAGGACATGGTGCGGTACTTCTCGTCGTGTACCGCCGGCGGCGCGAGCCCGGCGACCGTCACCCGCCGGATGTCAGCCCTCGATTCCTTCTTCCGGTTTGCGTGCGATGCAAGTGTGTTGGACGCGAACCCGATGTCCGCGGTGGTGCGCCCGGAGGTCGTGGCCGCGAGCTCGACAGCGCAGTTGGATGACGCAGAGGCCCGAGCGATGTTGCGGGCCTCCGACCGGCTGGGCGCGAAGGCCGCGGCGTTGGTCCGCCTGCTCATGGTCGACGGGGTGAAGGTCGGCGAAGTCCTAGGGGCCGACGCCGACGATCTCGGCGGGGCCAGTTTGGTGGTGCGTCGCCGGGGTCGCGCATCCTCTATCCCGCTGCAGCTGCCGACGGTCCGCCGCCTCACGCGCTATCTGGGCGGCCGTCGTCGCGGACCGCTGTTCGTGAGCGAGGTCCCCGGTCGCGGGGCGGTACGCCTGACCCGCTTCGGTGCCGACCATGTCCTCAAGAAGGTCACGGCCGCGGCGCGTATCGAGGCACCCGTATCGGCGAACGCGCTGCGCCGCCGATATGTCACGGCGACAGTCGACGCCGGCAGCGGTCTTGACGACGTTCGTGAGCATCTCGGCCAACGCGACAGTCGAACTGCCAAGCGTTACCTCAAGCCGCAGAGCCGACGCGAACACGCAACCTAGAACCCAATCCAAACGGAGGTGACCATCATGCTGATGCGCTTCGACCCGTTCCGCGATGTCGACCGACTCCTCGAACAGTCCTTTGGCGGCGATCGAACACCCACCATGCCGATGGATGCTTACCGCCGCGGTGAGGACTTCTTTGTGCACCTCGACGTCCCCGGCATCAACCCGTCCTCGATCGACGTGTCGGCTGAACGAAACGTCCTCGTCGTGAGGGCACAACGGTCCTGGCAACGTGGCGAAGGGGATGAGTGGCTCGTAGCCGAACGACCCCAGGGCACCTACACCCGACAACTGTTCCTGGGCGACACACTCGACGCCGAGCACATCGAAGCCAGCTATCACGACGGCGTGCTCACACTGCGGATTCCTGTCGCAGAACGCGCAAAACCACGCCGGATCGAAGTCAACACCAGCACCAACGAGCACGCCATCGAGGCGAACTCCACCGCGACATGAGCCACACGGAATAGGGGTATCAGCGCACAATGAAGCGCCGACGCTCGACCGAGCGACGTGCCGCGTTGCCGCAGTCGCCGGCGCGCCGTTCCGAGTTTGATTTGCCCGCGATGAACTCATGCGGTTCAGCATGCGAAGCCGACAGGACGGCGCGCAGGTTCAAGGACTCATCACCGGTACGGTCGTCCAGTGGTTGAGCGCGAACCCCTGAGCTTCGCCGACAGTTTGGACGCGGCCACAGAGCTCGTCCGACAGCACAAGTGGTTGGCGTGGATGGAGAACCTTCCCAACGAGTTGCAGATCGTTCCGTGGGGCGCAATCGGCTTCTGGTATTGGCTCGTGGGCGTCCCAAGAAACAGGATCAACCGGTAGCCCTTCTCACGGCTTCAAATGAGCTTCGTCACGTCGATGCGGTGCCGGGGTAGGGCTTCTGGGTAGGGCGCGCCTATGTCTGAACACGTCTCGTTGTGGTTGGCGGGCGCGGACCCGGTGCGCTATGGGCCGCTCGAGGAAGACTTGCACGTCGATGTCGCGGTGGTTGGTGGCGGGCTCGTGGGACTCACGACGGCGCTTCTCGTCCAACGCGAGGGTGCCCGCGTTGCGGTTGTCGAGGCGGAACGGCTCGGCGGCGGCACCACCGGGCATACCACCGGCAAAGTCACCTCGCAGCACGGCGTCATTTACCGCGAACTGATCGATCGCCACGGCGAAGACCATGCCCGGCTCTATGGCGCCGCCAACGAGCAAGCGATCGAAATGATTGCCGGGCTGGTGACCGAGACGGCAGCCGAATGTCAGTTCGAACGGGCACCGACGTATGTCTACGCCACGAACGCGAGTGAACGGCACGTGCTCGAGGCCGAGCACGCAGCCGCGACGCGAGTGGGGTTGCCAGCGAAGTTGACGGGCTCTACCGACCTGCCATTTCCGGTGGAAGTCGCGCTCCGCTTCGACAACCAGGCGCATTTCCACGCGGTGCGCTACTGCGATGCCCTCGCGCGCGCCTTCGTCGCCGCCGGCGGCACGATCGTCGAACAGACCCGCGCCCTCGGATTGGACGAAACCGATACCGAGGCCAAAGTGCGCACACGCGGCGGCGATGTGCATGCCGAGCAGGTCGTCATCGCGACGCTCCTGCCGTTCTTCGATCGAGGGGCCTTTTTCGCCAAGGCCCGACCGACTCGCGCTTACGGTATTGCGGCTCGATTGCGACACGACGCACCCGCGGGAATGCACATCACCGTCGGTTCGCCAATCCGTTCCACGCGGCCCTGGATCGACGCCGATCGCCGCGGCCTGGTCGTCGTCGGGGAGAGTCACGCCACCGGCGAAGGAGTGGCCACGCCGCACCGTTGGGGCGAGCTGGAACGGTGGACCCGCCAGCATTTCGATGTCGAAGCGTTTGCGTACCGGTGGTCCACGCAGGACTACACGACGCCAGATCGGCTGCCGTACGTCGGGCGATCGCCCCGAACGGCCCGAACATTCGTCGCGACCGGATTCAACAAGTGGGGACTCACCAACGGGACCGCCGCCGCCGCAGTGCTGGCCGCGCTTCTCCAAGGTCGCGACCACCCTTGGCTCGAGCTCTTCGACACGACGCGAATCGGGGATGTCCGTACCGTCAAGAAAGTCCTTACCGACAATGTTCACGTCGGACGCCGGTTCGTGCAGGATCGGATCGGCAGACTTGCCGCGCCGTCGGTAACAACGCTGAAACGCGGGGAGGGTCGTGTCGTCAAGGTCGACGGAAAGATCGTCGGCGGCTATCGCGATACACACGGCGTCGTACACGCTGTCTCAGTCACCTGCACGCACCTAGGTTGCACGCTGCACTGGAACGCTGCGGAAACCAGCTGGGACTGTCCATGTCACGGATCGCGCTTCGGCTACGACGGCACGATCCGCAACGGACCGGCCGTGCACGACCTCGAGCGGATCGCTCGCAAGGACCAAGGCGCGCAGGATCCTTGATCCACGACGCAGGTCGAACGGGTTGGATCGGGCGGCCTTCGAGCTCGGATCAGAGCAGAGCGGCGCTCGAGGACGACCGATCCATGCGCGGAAGCGCCGCACCTTCCAGTGTCGCTGGGTGACGAGAAGGTCCGAGATCTCGAGCGTCATAGGCCTCGCGATGTACGCGCCGTACTCATTCGCGTTGTGAAGCGGCCCTGTGTGTTCCGTCGCCGTCCATGGTCACCCTCCCCGACGCGATTCTCGCGACTCCAACCGTCTCTCGCGCAGGACGCGTACTGGGGTTGCGGCACGACGGAGGCGGCCATCGCGGTATTTGACGCCTCCCCGTGCGTAGGCCACGAGCGCTGCCCACGAGCAGGCCGATCGCCAGACGAGCCATGGCGGCGCGAGCAGCGACGACGTCGCGGGAAAGACTCGACGACCGCCTGCACGTCGTCGGCCCGCCTCGGCGGCGACCGTCACGCCAAATGCACCGCCGAGCAATGCCCATCGCCACTTGCGGCTGACGGCGATAACCAAGAGGGGCAAAACGAGAAGGCTGCTGACGAGGCGTACCGGCCGCGCGAACTCGTCATACGCCTGACGTATCTGTTGATTCAGGAAGTGGGCCGTGGTCGGCGGCCGGCGCGCGACGAGAAGGTCGAGTGCGAGGTGCTCTTGACCTCCGGCGGCGCATATGGTTCGCACGAGTTCGAGGTTCTCGAACAAGGCGTCCCCGGCATAACCGCCCGCCCCCATTACGACGGAGCGTCGGACGCCGAGAGTTCCGGGCCAGTCGCCGCCGGTAACACGGGCGAGCAAAATCCGAGCCGTGTCGACGCGCGCGTGCCAGGGGAGCGGCATGAAGTAATTCTGAGGTCGCACGACAGCGGCGGTCTCGAGAAGTGCGGCGACTTCGGAGAGCTGCGCAGTCGTGTAGCGCACGTCGTCGTCGGCGATCACGACGTTCTCGTTTCGTCCATAGCGCAGACCGGTCAGGACGTTTCCGACCTTGCCCATGGGCGTCCGGTGCTCCGTCGCGATTACCCGTACCGCGCCCGCGAGTGCGGCACGATGACGCTCAATGTCGACCGGCGACGAGCCGTCTACGACAATAACCTCGTCGACATGTTTCGCGACACCGCGCAGATAGCGTACGAGTTCGCACACATCCTCGCCATCGGAGGTACGCAACGGCAGCAGATACGTCAGATCGCGGTGGAGCGGCACCGTCACTTGGACGTGCGCGTGGTCTTCGCATCTTCGAGCTGCTGGTCGAGATCCGTGATGCGACCTTTGGCGGCGAGCGCTTCGTGCTCGTGTTGGAGCGGTGCCCCGGCGCCGCCCTTGTCGCGCACGACGCTGGTGATCGGCTCCCGGAATGTGTCGACCGCTGAGCTGGGTCCGAGCTTCCCGACGATCTCCAGCAGTGCATCCGTGGTCTTCGGGTACTGACCGAAGAGACCGACGAGGGCAACGAAGACCAGCAGTGCCGGGAACAGTGCGAGTACCGCGTAGTAGGTCAGCGCGGCCGCCCAGTCGGTCAGGCGATCCTCGCGAAACTCGCGCACCGTACGGCGCAACACTGCGAGCCACTCTCGCCGCGAGAGCCGACTTGGGCTGCGCGGTTCGCGCTGGGTTGGAGTGGCATCGTTCACGGCGCTCCTCGGCTCCTCGACTACAGCCGCTATACCCCGACAGTCCGCGTCTGCGCGATGGGGTCGGCGGCTCACGAACTTCATGAGAGGCTGACGAATGGTCAGAGTGGGCAGCTCCTATGTCCTGTCATAGGGCGAACTCATCCCTCGAGATGGCGGGCGAAGTATTTCCTCAGACAAGCCGAGCCGGGTCCGCATCCATTCCAGTGCGTGACGCTGCGTGAGGAACTGGGGCCCCGGGTCGTCGCCGCGTCGCCACTCGCACACGAGTTGACCGGCCGACGTCTCGAACTCGTCAAGGCGATAACCGGCGAGCTCCGCCGCGAGCATGATCGCTCGGCGCTGCGCCTCCGAATCGATCAATTGGACAGACGGCCGATACCCCGTCGGAGGCGCACAAAAAACTCGCGACACCACACCTGATTGTGCCGCAACCCGAGAGCAGCGCGAGATTCACGGCGGTCGAGCTCACCGACACGCTCCATCCGTGGAGGCGCTTTCGGCAATCGCCGACGCGGGTAGTTCCATTCGAAGCACCCGCGCGGTTCGAGGAGTCGACATGAAGGCTTTGACCTGGCACGGCAGACGCGACGTCCGTATCGACACGGTCCCGGACCCCACGATCCAGCAACCAACAGACGCGATCGTCCGGATCACGTCCACCGGTCTGTGCGGTTCTGATCTGCATCTCTACGAGCTCTTCGGCCCGTTCATCGATGAGGGTGACATCCTCGGCCACGAGCCCATGGGCATTGTGGAAGAGGTCGGGAAGGAAGTCACCCACATCGCTCCCGGCAATCGGGTCGTCGTTCCCTTCAACATTTCGTGTGGTCACTGCTGGATGTGCACGCGCGGCCTTCAGTCGCAGTGCGAGACCACCCAGGTGCACGAGCACGGCACCGGTGCATCGCTGTTCGGATACACGAAGCTGTACGGCCAAGTCGCCGGCGGCCAATCAGAGCTGCTGCGCGTCCCCCAAGCCCAGTACGGTCCGATCAAGGTTCCCGAGGGCCCTGCCGACGAGCGCTTCCTGTTTCTGTCCGACGTGCTGCCCACGGCGTGGCAGGCCGTGGAGTACGCATCGGTTCCGACTGGCGGTTCGGTCGCAGTCCTCGGGCTGGGACCGATCGGCCAGATGTCGGCTCGTATTGCGCGGCACCGAGGCGCGAGCCGCGTGTTCGGCGTTGACCTCGTGCCCGAACGGCTCGAGATGGCGGCTCGGCACGGCGTCGAGACGCTCAACCTCGATCATCACACGGACATCGCGGTCGATCTCAGGGAGCGCACTGATGGGCGCGGACCCAACAGTGTCATCGACGCGGTCGGGATGGAAGCGCACGGATCGGGCGGCGCCAAAGCTGCGCAAGCATTCGTCGGCCTGTTACCCGATCCCCTCGCGTCGAAGCTGATGGAGAAAGCGGGTATCGACCGACTTGCAGCCCTGCTCGCCGCGATCGACATCGTGCGGCGCGGCGGAACTCTGTCGATCAGCGGCGTCTACGGCGGGATGATCGATCCCCTCCCCATGCTGCAGATCTTCGACAAACAACTCACGTTGCGCATGGGCCAAGCCAACGTGAAGCGCTGGATCGACGACCTCATGCCGCTCCTGCGCGATGAAGACCCGCTTGGCGTCGACGACCTCATGACACATCGCATTCCGCTGATTCAGGCGCCAGATGCCTACGCGATGTTCCAGAAGAAAAAGGATGGTGCGATAAAAGTCGTCTTCACTCCGTAACTATGGCGTGCCGGTGAGGTGGCGAATCACCTTGGCGAACTCGTCGGTCGGTGAGAAGTCCACGTACTCGGAGTCTTCGAGAGCCACGGGTGCGTGACCGGGAGGCCAGTAGAAGGCCTGCCCGCTTTCGTAGACCTCCTC
>JBBRXX010000074.1:0-10679 GCA_038238245.1 Acidimicrobiia bacterium | reverse complement strand
CGTGGCGCCGGGCCACGAATGGACCATCTTTGAGGTGCTCGAAAGCGGAATCGGCGCGGGACCTGTTGAGGAGGGCATCGGCCCTACATCCGACGTTGCCTGACTTCACTGATGCCCGCCACCGACCGATAAGGAAACGCGAGCGTTGTCAACGCGGCGTCCGGTCCGAAGGCCTCGTCCAATGTCGCCTCGGCCCAGACCCGCGTAAGACGGCTTTAGGACACTCGGACGGGTCGCAGTTCAGTGCACTCCGCACCAGTTGCACCCGCCGGGCGTCCACACGATGCACCGGACGGGGTCTCCGTCGTGGCGGAACTCCCGGACCCGGCACCCGTCGCGTTCATCGTCCTCCGTGCAACCCGCGACCGTGCCGTCCGCGTGTTCGATCAGTCCGCCGGGACACGTCGCCATGGCACGACGGTAGACGCGACGACGCCCTCGCCGAAGCGAAGGCGCGCGTCGTCCTCGGAGTTGGTTGCGGTTACTGCTGGGGCTTGAGGAGCGCGGCACCCGTGGGTGCACCGGCCGGGGCTGCGGACGCGGGCACGACGTTCGATGCGACGGCGTAGCCGTGTGCGGAGACCAGGAAGCTGAGGTTGGTCGTGTCGCTGTTGATCACGCATAGGGCTTTCCCTGCGGGGATCGAGAGTCCGCCGGGCATGTCGTATTGCAACTGCGTCTCACCGATGCCATCGGGGTTGAAGAACTCAACGTTGCGGTCAATGGACGAAAAACTGCAGCTACCGTCACTGCTCCGAACGAAATGGAGGTTCTCACCGGTACCCGTCACGTCCGCCTTGAACGTGTCGATATGGATGGAGGTGACGACGGCGGCCTTGCCGGCGGGCGGCTTCAGCACCGTCTGGCAGGTGCCGGGACTGCAATTGTCCGCGCTGACCCAGTCACTGCCAGCTCCGTTGTCGGTGTGGATCATGTCGGCGGTCGGGTAGATGAGCGGGGCGACGGGTGCGACCGCCACGAGGCCAGCATCGACCTTCAGCTTCCCGCCCACCACCGTGGCCCGATTTCCGCTCGTCGCGTCCGTCACGAACACGTTGTTGCCGGTCACCGCGAACGCCGCAAAAGGAAACGCCACCAAGATCAGCAGCGTGATGACGATCGCGGTGAGATGTCCGCTCGAAAACGGACCCAACCCCCGACCGCGCCGGCGGCGATCGCCGCCATCGTCACCTACCGGCTTTCGGGTTGCGTCATCGGTGCGCATATCGGAACGGTTCTTGCGGTACCCCATGGTCGCCTCCAGCGCGGGTACTGCACTTCCCCACACCGAGACGAGTCTCAGCCAAACCCCAACCCCTCAGCAAAGCCGAACGTCAGCAACGAACGCCCTGGCACGACGCACGTACGTTCGCGACTCGCCGCGCCGTACCGCGCCCTTGACGACCTGCCCGGCCTCGTCGTGCACGCATCTGGACGCCACCGGGTTCAGTTACTGCGGCGTGTAGCACCGAACGCGACGACGCCTCCGACAGCCTTGGGAGCGGCAGGAGGCGTCGTGCTTTGTCACAATCCCCGTAGGGGTGGGTTAGGACTTAGCGCTACCGATACCCGCGACGTCGACGGTCTAACGTCACACGGACGTCCCGTCGGGCAAATGCCCGCACCTGACAACACGCGCAGCCTAGGCGCCACACAGAAGGACACCCCGGCCGCGCGATGGCGTGAGCGCGGCGGCACCTTCTTGGAGGCTCGTACGCGGGAGTACGCGCGTCTCCGGCGGAACGGTATCGACGAGCGGCGGGCGTTAGGCATCGCCCTTGAATGGACCTTTGACAATGGCCCGTTGATCCCACGTTTTCAGCTACTCCGGAACATGCGCGCGCAAGGAGCACTTGAGAACCAGGCCCGCATAGTCCTCGGCCTACTTGATGAAGGAACCGAGGCGAGTCTCCGAGAAGCGCGTCGGCGAGTCCGGAAGCATCTCATCCCATAAGTGGTTCCGCTCGACCTGCGAGAGTCCTGGTGAGCGCATCGCTTAACCGGTGATCTACACAGTGGCCGTCCGCGACTGGAGCGGTCCGCCGCGCGTTCAGTGCTCAGGCGCCTTCGGAAATCCTGGGGATGCCGGGCCTCCCGGACTCCCAGCCTGTGTCCCGAGGAGAATTTGTCTGTTTGTCCCAGGGGGAGGCGCCTGCCCCGTCCGAACCTCCGACTCAAGCCTGGCGCTCTAATTTCCGAACATGTCTCACCCAACTGGCAAAGTGCGAGTAGAACATCGACCGAGGAAAGGAGTGGGCGTGCCTGGAATTCAGTTCGAACGTCTCGACTCCGATCGGTCGTGGAAGCTTTTCGACGACGCCGCCAAGCGCCTCCTCGGGATCGACGGCTCGACGTTCGCGACGCGGTGGGACGCTGGCGAATACGCCGACGCTGACGACATCGACGTCATGCAAGTCGCCATGCTCCGGCCGAGTGGCCGGTAGGTCTCCGCGAGAAGCCGTCACACGGTTCGTTGCTCCGATTCAGAAGGCAGTCGGTTGCTTCATCGGAGGCGGCAAGGTAACCGCTGACAGCTTCGAACCGGATGCTGAAGGGGTGCTTACCCTCAACGGAGCGAAGGCCACCTACCTATCGCGGGCCAAAAAGGGGTCACATCGCATCTCCGTCAGCATCACGATGCGGTACCGGATCGTTAGGGACGACGACCAAACGCGCGGGCCGTGGAAGGTGTCGACGATCGGATGGATATACGACTTGCTCGAGGACGATCGGCGGATTCTTGCTTTTCACTGGCATCCCGTTTCGAAGTCGCACATTCTGATCCCGCACCTGCACGTAGAGTCGAGCGTGCGGTTCAAGAATCGCCATATTCCCACTGGTCGGATTCTGATTGAGGACGTTCTCGCGCTCGCAGTGGAGCTCGGTGTTGCACCGCGCAACCAGAAAGCGTGGCAACGCGTCACAAGTCGAAACCGTGCGGCGTTCCTCCGGGGTGCTACCTGGGGGCAACACAGGGCGTGAACCGTGCCGTCTCAGTGTACGCCGCAGTAGTCGCAGCCCGCGGGCGTCCAGACAATGCACAGCACCGGGGTCACCTTCGTGGCGTAAATCGCGACCGCGGCAGCCGTCCCGTTCCTCATCTTCGGTGCAGGCGGCGACCGTTCCGTCGCCATGAACGATGAGTGTCGAGCCTCTTCTATGGTCGGGTCGTGACCTGTCCGGGTGGCCACGGGTCGCATCATCGTTATATGCACATCGACGTATCTCCCGAAGACCTCGCGGCAGCCCGACGCGTCCTCGCCGGTGGTATGCAATGCATCGCGCATGACTGAGAGGTGACCAGTCGCGGTCTGCGTCGTCGCTCAACGCGGAGCTCGACGTACGAGGCGACGCGCCCGAAAGCCTCTTTGTGACTCATCGCTGCACTCGCGACCTCGGGCGCCCTACTCGGCTGCGCGCTCGCTGAGCACATGAACGTCCCAAGCGAAGCGACACTCGACGCGCTCACCGAGGCCGAATCACCGTCGCTGCGGCTGCTCGAGTAGTCCGCCTGCGCGCGCAGTGTCCCGTCACCGCCGAGTGCTTACAGGAAGCACTACAGGACAGGGACGGAACACATGGCGTGTGGGCAGGGACCAGCCGGCGCGAACGACGACAGATGCCGCGGGTCTCAACCAGTGGTTGAGAGAAAAAAGTCAACGTGGGCATCGGCCCCAGCACCTTTGCGCGATGGATCAAGGAAACCCGTAACACGGGCTACAGGTCTGGTGTCCACCAGAACGAGCGCCTTCGCAGTCGCCAAGACAACAGCCCCTCGGTTCGTTGCTAGCGCCCAGACCTCCAACCCGTGTTGGACACCTTCCGTGACTCTCGTCACCGCAATCGAGACGCGTAACGGCCGCCGACCCGAAAGCCGACGGCCGCTCAAACCCTTTGTTGGATTCAGTCGCCGCGAGCCGATGTTCGTCCCGGCTCGTACTTCGCGAGCCCGGTTCCCTCGGTCGCGGCTGCGACGGCATCGCTGAGGCCCGGGAACGTCGCCTCATGCTGCGCCGCGACCTTCTCGACGTGCACGCCGTCGGGCCATCCAGCGGGATGGCAAAGCAGGTACGTGAGCAGGTCCGTGAGCTCGTTGACGACGTCGATGCCGAGGATCGGATTCAACACGTCCCCGCAGTCGTCGAAAGAGCAGTCCCATTGGTCGCTCATCTGAAGCACCGCGTTCTTTCGAGCGCCGATCTTCATCGCGGCGGGAATGAGCGCGGCAAGTTCCGCGCGCACCGCCTCGACCTCGTCGATGTCGTCCTGTGTGACGATCGTGTCGAGCTTCAGCCACGCCGGTATCGGCTTAGGCGTTCGTAGTTCGGTCATCGGGTTTGCCCTCTCCTCTGTGTGAACAGAGCAGAAGATTTCGCAGATGCGCAGCCACGCGACCAGGTCAAACTGTCGGTAGCACAGCGTTTACGGGTGCTCGATTATGAGTCCCCTGCTCTGACCACTGAGCTACGGGCCCGGGCCGTCATTGTGTCGGATCCGGGGAGCTCGAGCCGAGATCGTTGCGGCAGGGGGCACCATGCGCCGGTGCACAGGAGCACCGCGCCGAACACCGCGAGCTTCGGGCCCCAGCCCAGTCTTGCGGTTCCGACCATGTGGGCGAACGTCACGAGGGCCGCCATCGCGACGACGAACCCGGCGACGGCGACCACGCGGGCCGTCGTGCTCCGTGCACCGGTGACGCCGCACACGATCCACGCGGCCGCGCCGAACGCGGGCACGAGATACCACAGCACGGTGAGCCGTCCGTTCGACAGCGCGGGGACATGTCCACCTAGCGCGATTACAGCGTCGACGAGCTCGTGTCCGCGCAAACCACTGCCCGGACCACGCGACACCCAGTGCATGAACCCGGACGCGACGAGCGCTACGCCGCCGGCGAGATAGCACACATCGGCGGGTCGAGAACGCGGGCTTTCGGTCACGGCCGCGACGTCGCGGTCGTTGCCTTCGTCGCGGTCGTGGGTGTCGTGATCTCGGTCGACGACTTCGACTCGCAACTCGCGAACACGTCGATCGTGCAGCCTCCCGAGGACGGCGACGACCGCGCTTCCGCGGGGGCGTCCCTCTCGTTCCACACGGTGACCGTCTGGTCGACACCGCGGTAGTTGAACACGGCGATCCGGTACGTGCCGTCGGCCGGCAACGTGACCGCTTCCCCGTAGAACCCGCCGAGTGAGTTGCCGTCGGGGGCGACAATCTGCGCGCTCTCGCGGAAGAAGTTGTTGTCTTGGGGCGGCTTCACGAGACCGATGACGCGCTCACCTTGCTGACCGGTAAGGGTGTAAACGTGCATACCCCGCACGTCTCCCGGCACCGTCACGGGCTCGCCGAGCCGGATCTCGCCGTCGGGCTCGAGCTCGGTCGGCAGATGCAGCAACGAATACAGCCCGCGGCGATCGACGTTGCGGATCCACGTGTTCAGTATGTCGAGCACCGTGCCGACCGGGCTCACGAACCACCGGCCGTCGCGCCGCACGACCGTGATCTGGGATGGGCCGTCCGCGGTTGCCGGTGCCGTGGTGCCGAACACGTCGAAGATGTCGACCGGCGCCTTCGGCAAGCAGTAGACGTAGTGGTCGCTCGGGGCGTCGGAAGAGGGCGGCTCGGTGAAGCAACCGCCGTCGACCGACCAGCGGCCCGAGTCCGTCGTCCCCGACGCGCGCAGCGTCACCTTGGCAGTGTCACCGTGCATGTCCGACGTGGTCGAGAGCTGGTCGATCGTGAAGGTCGTCTTCCATTCTTCGCGCCGTGCGAGCGCGAGCACTGCGTCGCGGTAGTCGTACACGGGAAGTTCGTCGGGTCGCACGAGCGTCATCAGCGTCGACCAGTCACCGCGCTCCGCGGCATGCATCGCGTCCTGCACCGCGGCGTCGGGCGAGGCGGCGCCGAGCGTCGTCGCGGCGCGCTCACCTGACCCGAAATCGGCGCCCGGCAACGTGTTGTACACGCGGACGTACTCGAGCGCGGTGTACGCGGCGCTCACGTACCAGTGACCTTCCTCGCGGACGACGACCACAAAGGTTGGTGCGTTCGGCGGTTCAGCGACGTGCGCGAGATCGATCTTCGTCGAGTTGTCTTCGCGGTCGCCGAGCGCCCGCTGCATCAACGGCGAGAATTTCGCCTTCTGCGTGCTCGCGGAGAGCGTCCCGTGGTCGATCGTCACCTTGGCGAACCCGTCGGCGAGGGGCGTGGTCGTGAGTCGCAGGTCATCGACGGAGAAGTCGACGCCCGCGAGCGGTGCACCGGCCGTTTCGACCAGGCGCAGCTCGGCGGCCTTCTTCTCGGCGGCGCCGAGCGTCTCGTGCAGGGACTTGACCTCCGTCGGCGAGAGAACATCGGCTGCTTCCAGCGGGTCCTCGTGGGAGATGGCCTCGCCCAGACGTCGGACGGCCGCCTCCGGCGAACTTGCACCCCCGCTGCCCACCAGCGACGAGATCGCGAGCATGCCGACGAGCAGCATCGTCGCGATGCCCGCCGCGGTGATCATCGAGCCGAAACGGCGGCGCGGGCGTCGTGCCGGCTCCGGCTCGGTCGTGACGAACGGGATCGGATCGAGATCGTCGTGGTCGCGCTCGCCTTCGATCAGGCCGATGGACGCCTTCTTGACGGCTGTGTCCAGCACTGCGTCCGCGCCGCGCGGTGTGCCGCGCTCGGCGAGCGCGGTCAGGCGGTCGTGCAGCTCACTCACCGCTGGCCTCCATTGTCAGGTCCGACCGCAGGCGTCGTCGCGCTCGCATCAACGCGACGCGTGCGTTGCTGTGCGACATGCCGACCAGCTCGGCCGCGTCGGCAATCGGTTGGCCGTCCACTTCAACGAGGAAGAGCAGGGCGCGCACGCGAGGCTGCAGGCGCAGCAGGTCCTGGAGATCGCTCGGGTAGTCGTCAGTCGATCCCGCGGTCGCGCCCAGCCGGTGGAGCACCGCTGTGCCCCGTCCGCGGCGGCGCCGCTCGTCGGTCGCGAGGTTGACGATCGTGCGGCGCAGGTACGGCCCGAGGTCGCGGATTTGCGATGAATCCTTCATCAGCACCCTTGTGTACGCGTCCTGGACCAGATCGTCGGGGTCGACGTCCCATTTGCCGATCACGGCCGCGAACCGCCGCAAGGGCTCGTACAGCTCCCGGAGCTGCCGCATCCCGGCGGAATCCCAGCGTTCTTCGACTCCCACGCGGCCCCCGCGTTCTTCTGATCTGGTGTCACCGTACTGACGGTCATGTCGAGCCGCATGTGACGGTCCGTGAAAGAAAGATCCCCGCCCCTGAGGGGCGGGGACTGCTCCGGGGGAGAGGCTCGAACTCTCAACCTACGGCTTAACAGGCCGCCGCTCTGCCGATTGAGCTACCCCGGAATGGCGACCGAGGCTAGCAGCGCCCGGACGAGCCCTATGACGTCATGCAAGGGCGTCAGCTCTCTTCGAGATAGTCGCGGAGGCGTTGCGAGCGGGTGGGGTGACGGAGCTTGGCGAGGGTCTTGGACTCGATCTGCCGGATGCGTTCGCGCGTCACGCCGAACTCCTTGCCCACCTCTTCGAGCGTGCGGATCTGGCCGTCGTCGAGACCGAACCGCAATCGCACGACCGCGCGTTCGCGATCGTTGAGCTCCTGCAGCGCTTCCTCGATCGCTTCCGACAACAGCGCACGAGCGGCAGCCGTCGCCGGAGCAATCACGTTCGGGTCTTCGACGAAGTCGCCGAGGAGGCTGTCGTCCTCCTCGCCCACCGGCGTCTCGAGCGACACGGGTTCCTGCGCGATGCGCTGGATCTCGCGCACCTTGTCGGGAGTCATCTCGACCTTGGTCGCGATCTCTTCGACCGTCGGCTCGCGGCCGAGCTCCTGAAGCATCGACCGGGAGACGCGCAACACCTTGTTCATGGTCTCGACCATGTGCACGGGAATGCGGATCGTGCGGGCCTGGTCCGCGATGGAGCGAGTGATCGCCTGACGGATCCACCACGTCGCGTACGTCGAGAACTTGAAGCCCTTCGTGTAGTCGAACTTCTCCACGGCCCGGATGAGCCCGAGGTTTCCCTCCTGGATCAGGTCGAGCAACGCCATGCCCCGGCCGACGTATCTCTTCGCGATAGACACGACGAGCCGCAGGTTCGCTTCGGTGAGCTGACGCCTTGCGAGCTCACCATCGCGCTGCACCGCGTGCAGGCTTGCGCGCTGGTTCTCGCTGATCTCGACGGGCGCGATCGTGTTGCCCTCTGCGTCCTCGGTCGGCGGGTTCAACTTCTCGTCGGCGAACAGGCCGGCCTCGATCCGCTTCGCCAGCATCACTTCCTGTTCGGCAGTGAGCAGCGGGACCTTCCCGATCTCCTTGAGGTACATCCGGACGGGATCGAAACTCCCGCCCGACTCGCTGTGCGTCGGCCGGGCCGCGCTGCGAACCGCTTGCAGTTCTTCGTCCGGCTCGTCGTAGGACGGCCGTCGCGACGCAGGACTGCCGGGCCGGGACGACGCGCTCGGTCGGTGCTCGGGACGCCGGCGCGGCGCTTCCGGGCCCTGTGGCGCGCCGGCGCGCCGCTGGTCCTCGAGCTGCAGCTCTTCCGCGATCTCGTCGAGCACTTTGATACCGCGCGACTCGAACATCTCCCACAGCACGCGCAGCTCGTCGGCGTCGGGCTCGAGATCGGGGAACGCGGCGAAGATCTCGCCGGTCGTGATGAAACCGCGCTCTTTGACCTGCGCGAGCACACTTCCGACATGCGACGCCGCGCTCGACGCGGCCGCGTCGATCTGTCCCGCGTCGACAGGTGCGGCATCGGTCGCACCTACGGGTGCGTCCGCAGACTTGTCGGGTTCAGGTGTCTCCATCATCGGCGATCCACGTTACCAATTGCTCGGCGACGTTCTCTGCAACATCCCAATGCTCCGACGACCGCGCATTCGCGAGCGCGTCGAGCATCGTTTTGATGTCCGCACTACGTGGGTCCTCACGTCTCAACATCGACGCAAGAGCACGTTGACTTGACGCTTCCACGAGGTTCACGACGACATGTCTGGCGAGTTCCTCGGCTGGGCCGTTCGATTCGGGGTCCTCGACCGCCAAGCGCTGCAGCAGCGCTGCGACCTCGGGTGATACCTGCTGCAGACACTCGTGCCAGGGCCAGCTCGTCAGCGCTTCGAACGCTGTCCGCGCGAACGCATCGGCGAACAACGCGCCGTCGAGCCGGCCGCTCATCAGGTCGGGAGCGTGCACCGCCCAACGCAGTGCGTCGAGCTCGCGGCGATCCACGCTGAGGGCGACATCGGGCGATGGGATCGGTGCTTCCCGTCGTGCTTGTGGACGCGTACGCGCCCGCTCGACAGTCGCGCGCAACCGATCCGCGTCGATGTCGAGCCGGCTCGAGAGTTTCATCACGTATTGATCGCGCACCAAGTCGTTCGGATGCTCGGCGATCATGATGGCTGCGTCCTGCGCCGTACGTGCCCGACCCTCGAGCGACAAGAGATCCGCCGCTCGCAGCAAGCGTTCGACACGGAATTCGAGGAATGGCGACGCGCCCTTCACCGCTGCGACGAGCTGTTGGGGATCGTCGTCGAAGACGTCGGCCGGGTCACGACCGGGCGCGAGGTCGGCGACCTGGAATTGCACCTCGAACTTCTGCTCCCACTGGTAGCAACGTTCCGCTGCTGCTTGGCCGGCCGCGTCGGCGTCGTACGCGAGCGTGACCTTCCGGGCAAGGTTCTTCAGCGTGAGGAAGTGCTCATCCGCGAGCGCGGTACCGCACGTTGCGACCGCAATCGGCACCCCCGCGAGCACGAACGCCATCACGTCGGTGTAGCCCTCGCAGATCACGACTTCGCCTTGCGCGACGATCTCGCCCTTCGCCCAGTTCAGCCCATAGAGGAGGCGCGATTTGTGGTAGATCGCGGTCTCGGACGTGTTCTTGTACTTCGGGCCCTGGCCACCTTCGAGCATGCGGCCGCCGAACCCGACGGGATCGCCACGTGTGTCCCAGATCGGGAACATCAAGCGGCCGCGGAACGCGTCCTGCAGCTTGTTCGCGTTGTTGACGAACGCGAGACCCGCATCCGTGATGTCCTGCCGGCCGAATTTCTCCTTTTGCAGATGGTTGCTCAACGCGTCGTAGCCGTCGGGCGCCCAGCCGAGCGAGAACCGGCGCGCGGCATCACCGTCGAAGCCGCGGCTCCGGAGATAGCGGCGGGCGTTGCCGGCGTCGGTGCGTCCGAGAAGCCGTTGATGGTAGAAGTCGATCGCGGCTTGCGTTGCTTCGTGGAGCCGCTGCTTGCGCTTGCGCTCTTGTCCGAAGTTCGCGTCGTCGTAGCGCAGCGTGATGTTCGCGCGGGCGGCGAGGCGCTCGACCGCGCCGACGAAATCGAGCTGTTCGACGTCACGGACAAAGGTGATCGCATCGCCGCTCTTCTGGCACCCGAAGCAGTACCAGACGTTCTTCTCGGGGCTCACCGAGAAGGAGGGCGTCTTCTCGGTGTGGAACGGGCACAAGCCCTGGAAGCGCCGGCCGACGCGTTTCAGCGCGACGTGCTCGCCGATCAATGCGACGAGATCAGTCGATTCGCGAACCCGGGCGACGTCGTCGTCGAGGATGCCCACGGTCGCACCTTATGGCGTGGTCTACACGCCGCGTGGGAGGTCTTCCGGACGCCAACCGAGGAGCTCGACACCGAGCCCGAGTGCG
>JBBRXX010000073.1:0-10910 GCA_038238245.1 Acidimicrobiia bacterium | reverse complement strand
GGCGCGCCTAATCCGGATCGACCACTCATTCGTTGAGCGGGTGAGGATGTTCTGAGGTTGCCCCGTTGTTCGGGGACCGTTGGGTGTGTTGATCATGCCGCGGGCCGGTCGGGTCGGGTTGGTGGACAACTCGGGTACGTCTGCGAAGAGTGAGGGGTGTGACCTCGACGGATCCCGTCGCCGGTCGGGTTGACCTTGCGGCCGCGGTACCGGCGCGGACCGGATCGTGCCGACGAGGCTCGATGCGACGACGATGATCCACGCGGGCACTGTTGCATTGGCGGAAGGTCGGTTCGGGCGGTGAGGGTGGCGGGATGATGCCGCGCCGTTGTTGTCCGGTAACCGCAGTCCCGAGTTCTGCCGTCAAGGGCTTTCGGTTCCCGCCGGAGGTGATCGTGCTCGCGGTGCGCTGGTACTTGCGGTATGGCCTGTCGTACCGCGACGTCGAGGAACTGTTGGCCGAACGCGGGATCGAGGTCGATCACGTCACGGTGCACCGGTAGGTGCAGCGCTTCACGCCACTGCTCGCCGATGCGGCTCGACCTTGCCGCCACGCAGTCGGAGATCGCTGGTTCGTTGACGAGACCTACGTGAAGATCGCCGGCAGTTGGCGGTACGTCTATCGGGCGGTCGACCAGCACGGTCAGATCATCGACCTGTATGTCTCGGCACGTCGCGACGTGCCAGCGGCACGACGGTTCTTCGCGGCGGCGCTTGGCGTTCTTGGCGTACCCGTCGAGGTTGTAACCGACCGCGCCTGGGCACTCGGTGTCATCATCGAAGAGCTCCTCCCCGGAGCGCTGCACAACACTGAGCAATACGCGAACAACCGGATCGAAGCGGACCACGGCCGACTCAAGGCTCGGCTGCGACCGATGCGGGGCCTCAAACACGATCGGACTGCCACGGTGATCATCCGCGGGCACGCGTTGATGCAGAACATCCGGCGCGGCCACTACGAACTCGGCGTCGAGACGCGTGTGCGTCGTCGCGTCGCGGCCGCGTTCACCGAACTCGCACGCACCATCTAACCGAGACAAGCCACGAGATCGTTCCGGCGCGCGTCAGTCCGACTCAACGCAACAGAGCCGAATGCGCTGAGATCTCACATGGTCTCGTGCCGCGTGCGGACTCGGCGCGCCCGTAGGAAGGTGACGGCCAGCCAGAGTGCGCAGACGCCACAGACCACGACGATCACGGTCGCGACCGCGCTGGCGTAGTTCAACGGCTGCACGGTCGTGTTGTCGGGCGCGCGGTCACGTCCGTAGCCGCGGAGTGCGGGCCAGGCGAGGGCGACCACTACTGCGGTGCCGAACAGCGCGGCGCGCAACGGGGCGCGCGTGATTGCAGGTGCGCGCCGGATGAGGAGCACACCGATGAGTGCGGCGATCGGCGCGACGACGAGGTCGTGGAGCACGTTGCCACCGACGACAAATCGCAGATAGCTCGAGGGAGGCGTCGCGTCGGTGTGCTGCAAGAGACCGATGATGCCAACGAACATGAGCGGCACGCCGACCACGAGCCCGCACGCAAGCCCGATCCGATCTCCCCGGTTCATCGCACAACGACCTTGCCGACCCACTTCGTCTGCATGACGCCGGGCCGGTTCGGGGCGATCAGCCGGCACGGGTAGCCGTGGTCGAGGGCGAGTGGCTCTCCGTTGACCGCCAGCGCGAGCAGGGTGTCGGCGTCGTGGGCCTGAAGCCGGTTCACGTCCGAGGTTCGATAGCTGCCGTAGGGTTGAAACGACTCGATGGTCACCACAGCGTGCGCCTCTGCGCCCGCCATCCGAAGGAGGTCACGCAGGCGGACGCCGGTCCATCGTTGTGATGTACTCCAGCCCTCGACGCACGAGATCGGCAGTGTGGCGGAGTGTTGCGGAAGCGCGCGCAGCTCATCGAGCGTGAGTACGAGGGGTTGCGGCACGTTCCCGGTGACGACGAGCTGGTACGCGGAGGAGCGCGCAAGGTCGACGACGCCGGCCTCGTGCGCGGTCGCGTTGACGGGAAAGCCCTGCGGGCCGGTGTCGGGTCGGCGGGGGGCCAGGAGGGCGAGTCGCCCGAGCGGCCGGAACGTCTGTCCGACGGTGAATGCGGTGACGAGCGCGCTCAGCCCGAACGCGGTGTAGAGGAAGTGCCGCCGGTCGCTCGCGACGGCAGGTGTGACGGGTTCGGCGGGCACGCGCTGCAGCGCGCTTCGCGTCGTGGTGAATTTCGCGCCGATGTGTATGACGAGCGCGCCGATGACGATCCAGGCGGTGCGGTAGTGCGTGTCCGGGAAGTTGAACCGCCAGGGATACCAGAGGTGGATGTTCGCGAGGCCGGTGGACAGCATGAAGATGCTGCCGGCGACGAGCGGGATGATGCACAGTCGCTCGATGGCATGGGCGACGTTGCGGACGGGTGGCCGCTCGAACAGCTTCGGGTACACGGTCCAGAGCTTCGCGAACAGCAGTGGGATGGATGCGATCCCGGTCGCGACGTGCAGGCCCTGCGTGAAGCGATAGAGACCAACCGGGCGGGCGGGAAGCGTGAACCCGAACGACGGATGCTGCGCGAGGTGCGAGTACATGCCGGTGAGGAAGCACACCGTGAAGGTGACGCCGAGTGCAAGGCCCAGCCGCGCGGCGACTCGTTCGTCGTGTACCGGGCTGGTGAACGAAGTCATCCGGCCGCCTCGACCGCCTCGATGGCCGTGGTGAACGTGGTGAGCGCGGTGAGCGTCACCGCGAACCTTGACGTCGGGATGTCGTGCGCGACTGCCGTCGCGTCCGCGAACGTGTCGACGTCGCGCAGCTCGGGAAGCGTCGTGGTGCGCAATCCGAGGCTCGTCAGGCGAGCGCGTTGCGCGCGGGCGGTGTGCACGGTGCTCATCGGCACACCGACGAACACGCGCGGATCGGCGCGGTGCAGCCCGATGATCCACCAGCCGCCGTCGCGGGCGGGTCCGAGCACGGCGTCGATACCGGGCGCGTGCAGCTCGTGTACCGCCGCTTCGAGCAGTGCCGGGGAGACCTGCGGGGTGTCCATCCCGATGAGCGCTGCCGGTCCGGTGACGGCCGCAAAGGCATTCGCGAGCCGTTCGTCGAGGCCACGGCCGAGCTGCTGGACGATGACGAAGCCGGGAGGGATCCAGGGGCCGGGCGGGCCGTCGAGCGCGAGGACGCGTGCGGATGCGGGCGTCTGCGCGACCGCGGCAAGGGTGTCGGCGAGCGCCGCCGTTGCGAGCGCAGCTGCCTGGTCGGGTGTGCACGGCGGGCAGAGACGAGTCTTCACGTGGCCGGGCGCCGGCGACTTGGCGATCACGATGAGCGCGGTCATCGCAACAGCCGCGCCATGTCGCGTGCGGCACGCGCGGTACCGCCGATCGTGCCGGTGACCTTCGATCGGCCGACGCGCGGGACGTAGGCCACGTCGACCTCCTCGAGGCGCCATCCCTGCGCCGACGCGCGCAGCACCATCTCCAACGGCCAGCCGAAGCGGCGGTCGACGAGACCGAGCGCGAGGAGTTCGACGCGTCGAGCCGCGCGCATCGGCCCGAGATCACGCAGGCGCACGTGTGTCCGGCGCCGGAGCTCGCCGGCGAGCAGCCGGTTGGCGAGCCGGGCGTGCAACGACCACGCGTTGGCGGTCGCAATGCGGGCGCCGAGCACCAGATCGGCGCGACCCGCCGCGACCGGTTCGGCGACGCGTACCAGGTCGGCGCCATCGAACGAGCCGTCGCAGTCCATGAAGCACACGACGTCGGCGGTCGCCGCGTGCAGGCCGGCCCAGCATGCTGCGCCGAAGCCGCGTCGCGACTCGACGACCACCTCCGCGCCCGCCGAACGGGCAACGTCAGCGGTGCCGTCGCCCGACCCGTTGTCGACCACGATTGGCCGGTAGCCGGCTGGGAGTCCGGCGACGACCGCCGGGATCGCGGCAGCTTCGTCGAGCGCGGGCAGGATCACATCGGGCATCGATGCGACCGTAACGACGGCGCCGTCTCAATTGGTCGTCGGCGTGCTTACGATTCGCGAAACTCCACAGTCGCGTCGAGGCCCGACCTGATGGCTCGCTTACGCTCGCCATCGATGCTCGACGTGCAGGCGCCGACGCGGCGGTCGATTGGGCGCCCGCTCATCGCGTGGGGCGCATTGATCGTCGTGGCACTCGTGTGGGGCCGCGCCCTTGTCCTGTCTCATCATCATCTCGATCTCGGCGCGCCGCCGTTTTGGAGCCCGTTCCGTCTCCATCCGAGCCTGCGTCTCGTCCCGGCGCTCGCGGTCGCCGGGATCGTGATCCGGTACGGGCCGGCCGCGTCTCGCAGGCTTACTTGGCGATCGCTCATGGGCGCCACGGCGGTCGCGACCGCCGCGTGGGCGGTCGCGCTCGCATACGTCGACAACCTTGACGGCGTCCACGCGTTGACCGATCCGGTGACGTTCCGACGCAACGACTATCTCCAAACCGCGCGCAGTATCTCTTCGGTGCCGGCATTCCTGAGGCATTTCATCGCCACGATCGACGGCTACCCACAGCACACGAAGGGCCACCCGCCCGGGATGGTCGTCATCGAGTGGATTCTCGACCGGGCCGGCCTCGCTTCCGCGGGATGGACCGCTGCCCTCTTCGTCGCGGGCGGCGTCGCGGCGGGCCTGGCCGCGCTGATGACGCTGCGCGAGGTGGCCGGAGAGTACGCGGCTCGTTTGGTCGCGCCGTTCATGGTGCTGGTACCGGCAGCGATCTGGTGGTCGACCGCGGACGCGTTTTACGCGGGCGTATCGGCGTGGGCGATCGCGCTGGTTGTGCTCGCGTCGGGCCGGAGCGGCCGACGCGCCGACCGCTTCGCGCTCGCCGGCGGATTCGCGTTCGGTGTCACCGCGTTCTTGTCGTACGGACTCGTGCTGATGGCCGTCATCCCGGTCGTGGTCTGCGGGACCAGGCGACGGTGGCGACCGTTGATTGTCGCGGCGTTGGCCGCGCTGCCGGTGTTCGTGGCGTTCGCGGCGATGGGCTACTCGTGGACTTCGGGCTTCGCGGCGACCCGACGCGTCTACTGGAGCGGCGTCGCGGTCCACCGTCCCTATCTGTATTTTCTGCTTGCTGACCTCGCCCTCCTCGCCGTGGCGGTCGGACCTGCGATTGCGGGCGGGCTCGCGAATCTTCGCGACCGCAACGCCTGGTTGCTCGTCGGCGCGATTGGCGCCGTGGTGGCGATGGCGGATGTGAGCGGAATGTCGAAGGGCGAAGTCGAACGGATCTGGTTGCCGTTCGTGCCATGGGCGATGCTCGCGGTTGTCGGCCTCTCTGCGGAGGCTCGGTCGGCCCGCAGGACGCAGATGTGGCTGCTGTTACAGGTCACGAGCACCGTCGTGGTGGCCACGACAATATGGTCGCAGTGGTGAATGAGCCGAGCCACGTCCTGGTGGTCGAAGACGACCCGACGGTCCGAGAAGTTGTCGTTCGCTATCTTGAGCGGGAGGGGCTCGAGGTCGACGCCGTCGGCGACGGCGCAGCCGCGCTCGATCACGCCGAGCAGCGTTGGCCCGACCTCGTGGTCCTCGATCTGATGCTCCCGGTGATCGATGGCTTCGAGGTATGCCGTCGGCTTCGCGAGCGAGCGCCCGTCGCGGTGATCATGCTCACCGCGCGCGGCGACGAGGACGATCGCGTGACGGGACTCGAGCTCGGTGCCGACGACTACGTCGCGAAGCCATTCTCGCCACGCGAGCTCACCGCACGTGTGAAGGCGGTGCTTCGACGCGCGTCGGGTCCGCCCGATGCCGTCACCGCCGCGGCACCGGCCCGGATCGAGACGGGCGCGCTGGTCGTCGACGTTGCGGCGCGGCAGGCGTCCCTCGCCGGCCAGCTCCTTACCCTCACTGCCCGGGAGTTTGACCTGCTCGCCTTTTTTGCAGCCCGGCCGCGCCTCGCGTTCCGGCGCGAGGAATTGCTTGAACGCGTGTGGGGCTACACCTACGGCGACACGTCGACGGTGACGGTGCATGTGCGCCGGATCCGCGAGAAGATCGAGTCCGAGCCCAGTGCGCCCGACCATCTCGTCACGGTGTGGGGCATCGGATACCGCTGGGATCCATGAGCGCGCACGACGTCCTCGAGCTCGCAGGCATCTCCGCCGGCGTCACGGTTTTCGGTCTCGCGCTCGGCGCCGCGATCTTGCGCGTCCTGCGGGGACACTCGATCGGCGCGCAAGTCGTCGCGCTGACGTGCAGCACCGTCGTCGCCGTCATGGCGGCTGCCTATATCGCTTCGCGCGCGATGTTCATCTCCGCTCACGACCTCGAGGCGTTACTCGTCGTGTTGATCTCGGCCGGTGTCGTCGCGGTCGCAGCAGCGCTGGTGCTCGGCGCACGTATCGGCGCGGCGAGCCGCGCGCTCGTCTCTGCCGCCCGCACAATCGGTAAAGCAGACGATGCCGAACACACCCTCGACCGTCGGGCGCCGAACGAGCTGGCGCGACTCGCGAACGAGCTCACGCTCGCACGGGTCCGCCTGGACGAGGCCGGCGCCCGGCAGCGGATGCTCGAAGGATCGCGTCGGGAGCTGGTCGCGTGGGTGTCACACGACCTGCGCACCCCGCTCGCCGGCATGCGCGCGATCGTCGAGGCGCTCGAGGACGGCGTCGTCGAAGATCCCGCGACGATTGACCGTTATCTCCGAACCCTCCGCGAGGAGGTTGATCACCTCGCTGCGCTCGTCGACGACCTGTTCGAGCTGAGCCGGACCCAAGCCGGCACGCTCGGCCTGCAGTTTGAGCGCGTCTCGCTCGGTGACCTGGTGTCTGACGTCTTGGCCGGCTCCGCGCCTGTGGCTGCCGCGAAGGGCGTGAAGCTCGAGAGCCGCATGGTCGGGCCGCCGACCGAGCTCGACGTCTCAGCGCCGGAGGTGCTGCGAGCGCTGCGAAATCTGCTCGAGAACGCGATCCGGCACACTCCCAGCGACGGCAGCGTCGTCGTCGAAGCCGGCGTCGACGACGACACCCCGTCGTGCGCCTACGTCTCGGTCCTCGATTCCGGGGGTGGCGTTCCCGATCGTGACCTCGCCCGCATCTTCGACGCCGGTTTCGCGCGCGAACGCGCCCGCACTCCGGGCGCGGGTGCCGGGCTCGGATTGGCGATCGCGAAGGGTTTCGTTGAAGCACACCGCGGCGAACTGCTCGTCCGCAACGAACCCGAGGGCGCCAAGTTCACCATCCGCCTCCCGTTGGAGCGCGCCTGATGCGCGTCCTCGTGACGGGCGGGTCGGGTTTCGTCGGCTCCCACGTCGTCGACGCATTGATCGACGCCGGTCACGACGTCCGCGTGCTGGACACGCTGCTCGCCCTCGCGCACTCCGGACCGCCCGAATGGGTGAACCCGCGCGCGGAATACGTACGCGCCAACGTCACCGACGCCGATGCCATGCCCGCCGCGCTCGAAGGCGTGGATGCGGTCAGTCACCAGGCAGCGATGGTCGGCCTGGGCGTCGACTACGACGACATCGTCGACTACGTCTACAACAACGACATGGGCACCGCGGTGCTGCTGCGCGCCCTGCATCGGGCGCAGTTCCGCGGCCGTATCGTGCTCGCGAGCAGCATGGTGGTCTACGGCGAGGGCCGATACCGCTGCCCCACACACGGTCTCGTCGCGCCCGGTCCCCGCGAGGCAGCCGCGCTCGACGCCGGCCGGTACGAACCACCATGCCCGCAGTGCGGCTCCGACCTCCAGCCGATCCCAGTTCCCGAATCCGCGCCGCTCGACCCCCGCAACGTCTACGCCGCGACCAAACTCCACCAAGAACACCTCTGCCGCACGTTCGCCCGGGAACACGACAACGTCACCGTCACGGCTTTGCGCTACCACAACGTCTACGGCCCCCGCATGCCCCGCGACACCCCCTACGCCGGCGTCGCCAGCATCTTTCGCAGTGCCCTCGCACGCGAGGAAGCTCCCCACGTCTTCGAAGACGGCGGCCAACAGCGCGACTTCGTCCACGTCCACGACGTCGCCACCGCGAACGTGCTCGCGCTCACCGTCTCGCAACCCTTCAACGGACCACTCAACATCGCGAGCGGCACACCACGCACAGTCCTCGACATGGCCACCGCACTCGCGGGCGCGTTCGGCCCCAACACACCACATCTGAAAGTGACTGGCGGCTACCGATTTGGCGACGTACGCCACATCTTCGCCTCACCCGACCTCGCCACCCAGCAACTCGGCTTTCGCGCAACGATCAACTTCAAGCAAGGAATGCACGACTTCGCACACGCGCCACAACGCACCTAGCGCCGTTCTTACGATTTCGAAAACAAAGACATCACGCAACCGGCACGTCAGCGACCGCTCGCTAGGGTCGCTCAATGGTCACCCTGTCGAGCGCCCCGCTCCTCGACCTCGCGCAATGGTCCCGACCCGCCAACCCCACCGAATGCGAACTGCTCGACGACGTCGCCGGCCCCGTACTCGACATCGGCTGCGGTCCCGGGCGTCTCGTTGCCGCCCTGCGCGAACGCGGTGTGCACGCCCTCGGGATCGACGCCGCGCCCGCCGCAATCACTTGCGCAGAATCGCGGGGCGTACACGTCCTCACGAGATCGGTGTTCGATCGCCTTCCCAGCGAGGGAGCCTGGGCCACCGCCCTGCTGCTGGACGGCAACATCGGCATCGGCGGGGATCCCCGACGCCTCCTCACGCGCGTGCACGATCTCTTGGCTCCCAAAGGCGTCGCTGTCGTCGAACTCGAATCGCCCGGAGCGACAACACGAAACGGACTCGTACAACTCGAGATCGCCACCGAGATGGTCGGATGGTTCCCATGGTCCTGGGTCAGCAGCGACGACATCCACACACTCGCGCACGCAACAAACTTCCTCGTCGACGAACGCCGCAACCCTGAGACACGATTGTTTGCCACCCTGCGACGCATGCCATGACGTGCCACGCGAGTTGCGAAATCAGTACTCGGTCCGAGTGCGACTACGAGCAGTTGCCGGTGCTCGTGCTTACACCTGACGATCCCGAGTCTTGCAGCGACAACCCGATCGCAGGCCAGAAACCATGGGGCAAGGTGGAAGACGCGTCTGTGATACCCGCGAGACCTGGCAGCTATCCCTCGCATTGACATGCGTCGTTGAACGCAGCGACGAAATGGACGCGTCCGACTCGGGGTATTCGTGGCCGCCGTCAATAGCGCCGCCGTTCACGTGGGATGACCTTCTCGACGCGCATGAGCTACTGGCGCGCACGGAGTTGATCGTGCCGCTCTTGCTCGCGTAGTCGGCGCAAGACTTCGGCGTTGACACAACCATGACCGAACCGGTTCACGCGGCGTCGGACCACGCCGCCGTCTATGCCGACCTGAACCTCAGCTGATGCCGCCGAGTAGCGCAGCAAGAGCGCTCAGCGCGGAGGATTTTCGAATCCGCAGTCATTGGCCTCTGCGGCGAACTTGGTGGGATCGTTCCATTTCGTCTGGTTTCCGCCGTACGCCGGGCCCTGCGGACTCTTGTCGGCTCCTGCGCTTGCCCCCCAGTGCCCGGGCCACCCGAGCCAACGTGGGCTCGTGTTGCTTCCGACCCCGTCCGTTCCTGGTGCGGGCGTGTGCTCTGCCACCGGAGCTACCCGGCCGGGTAACGGCCTCCTACGATTCTCGCCTGTGCGGACCACCGCGGGACAGGCCGGGCGCTGGGAGCGCAACGGCAGTGACGTGATGAAAGTCCATCGCGTTCGCTAGCTAGCCAGAAACGAGCCATGCCGCAGAGGCCGGCTCCGGCGCGAGTTCGGTGACACGCGGAAGCGCGCGCCGCGCGATCACTAACTCCGTGGGTGCGACGGTCACGAGCATCTCGCGAGCGGAGGCGGCAATCGGAAGGCCAGCGGGGAGAGAAACGTGGTCGATGAGGCGGGCGAGTTCTCGGAGATCTCGCTGATCTCGCTGCGAGCAACATCGAAATGCCGTGATGTGCCCGAGTCGATCGAGGTAGGCCGAGGGCACGGCTCAATCCAGGCGTCGTCGAAGTTCGTCGAGTGGGACACCGAGCCGATCCAGGATGATGACGGCAAGGTTGCTGTCCTCATCGAGAATCGCGGCGAGCACGTCGCGATCGCTGGGCGATCGCGCGTCATCGAGAATGGCCGCCAGGCGCCCGGTGATGCCCGAGTACCCCTTCGGCGCTGACAGTTCCGTGCCGCTGTACTGCTCGGCTGCCTGACGAACGGGTTCGACGATGGACCGTGCATCGCGCAGCTCGACGATAATGCGCAGAAGCTCCGTCGCGAGCACTTGAAGCAACTTCTCCCGCGTCACGCCGTAGGGCTCCAGAAGTGCTGGCTCGTCATCGACGATTGCGAGCAAGGCGTGCTCCGTTCCGACGTAGTTGTGCCCCAGCCGCACCGACTGGCTTGTCGCACGTTCGATGACCGCATCCATCGTCATTGTCCTTCCTCCAGGAGCGGGCCGTAACGCTGGTGCACAGCTTGCTTCGTAAGGTCGAGCCGGTTGGCGATCTCTCGCCATGACCAGCCGAGCGCGCGGGCTCGCTTCACCTGCGCGAACTCAAGTTGGTCCGCGAGGTGCCGCAAGTCCGCAGCCGCACGAAGACCGACACCCGGATCGGTGCTCGCTGCCTGCTTTCCGAGTTCAGACGCCTTCGCCATACCGTCAACGTACATTGACGACAGCGTGCCGTCAAGAAGTATTGACAAGCGCGCCTCCGCACCCGACGCCGAGAGTCGCGCTGAGGCTGAAACACTTGGACTCTTCAGCAGGCGGGAAGGCGCATAACGGCACTGTTGCATTGGCGCGGCGTCGCGGCGGGCGGTGAGGGTGGCGGGATGATGCGCCGTCGTTCATGTCCGGTCCGTTCAGTATCCAGCTCCGCGTTCGTCGGGTTCCGGTTCCCGCCGGAGATCATCGTCCTCGCGG
>JBBRXX010000072.1:0-10919 GCA_038238245.1 Acidimicrobiia bacterium | reverse complement strand
TAGGCGGATGATCACGATCGGCGTCGTGGGCACTGCTGTCGGTCTCGTGTCCAGCGTTCTTTTCTGGTGGCTGATTGTTCCCGTAGCGATCCTTCTCGCGGGGGCGGCGACGATCGTCATCGGTCGCCATCGCGCGGTTCCCACGTAGAGCGCAGTTCGCACCGACCTGCCGTTCCGCTCTCCCATCGCCAGTGCCCTTACCGAACTTTCGCTAGCGCGGCGGGGATGACGGTCGTCGCCATGCATCGGCGGATAGGGGCCATGTCCGCCGCGCTGTGTGTCACGACCCGCTGGCGAGCCGATCTTGCAGTTCAATCTCGAACCAGACGGTCTTGCCGTCTGCCCTGCGCTCGGTGCCCCAGGCGTCGGCCATACGTTCGACAAGTTGAAGACCGTAGCCACCGCGTCCTGACGGGTGGCGCGCCTCGCTAGGCACTGGCATCTTGTCGGTGCCGTCACTGACTTCGCCGCGCACGCGCCCGTCATGGCTGAGTGCAAGATCAATGGGCGGTTCCGCGTGGAGCAACGCGTTGGTCACAAGCTCGCCGACGAGCACCATGACGACGCTGGCGAGTTCGCCGTCTATCCCCCATACGTCGAGAACGTCCTGGACGAAGCGACGAGCTTCCCGGATCGACGTGAGGTCCGGTTCGAGGCGGACGGACAATTCTGCGTCGGTCAACTCGACTCCGACAGGTCCGATTCTCCCGAGGACGCCTCTGGGTCACCGTCCCCGGCTGACCGTTCGATGCCGACCACCTGCTCGAACTGCACCGTGTCGAGGACCAGGGAGACGATCCCCCGAGGATTTGCGAGCACAATCGTCTTCCCTCGCTGGGCCGCGTCGTGTTGCGCGGTCGAGAAGACGTTCAGTCCTGCGGCGTCGCAGTAGGTCAGATCGCGGAGGTCAATGACGACCGTGTCGGCGTCGGAGGTCCGAAGTAACTGGTCGAGACTGACCGTGGCCTCTGAGCCGCTCGCCAAATCCAGTTCGCCGGCGAGGCGAACTTCGACGACGCTGTCCCGGCGACCCGTGATCTCGAACTGCAGATAGTCCATAGCCGTTCACCACCGCTTCGGCGCGGTACTCGTCTTTCCCAAATTTTATCGAAACAGTCCGGCAGGGCAATCGGCTACAACCACGCGTTTCCGGGTCGGGAGGAAGGCGTCGTAAGACCAACGATGGCCAGGCCCCCCCCGGCGACGTCGTCGAGATCTCCGCCGGCGGCGAGGTCAGCAAGAGCCATCCGATCCGCCACGACCGCTCACGCGAACACGGCGCGTTCGCGAACCCCGGCGGCCGACCCCATCGCAGCAACCCTGCCGAAACCACCCACCGAGTGGAACACGACTACCGGAGCCAATCCGTGAACACGGTACCCGGGCTTGACGACGTTGCAGTCAGCGCACCTTGACCGGCAACGACGCCGGGCTTCGGCCGAGCACCAGCCGCCACTCGACGTTCTCGACATCATCCACAGGACGCACGTCGCGCGCCAACTCGGTGACCGTCTCTTCGAGTGTCATGCGGGCAAGGCTGGCGCCGAGGCAATAGTGCGGTCCGGGGCCGCGTCAGGTAGGAAGGAACGCCCAGACGACCTTGCCGTCGGACAGGGAATCGACCCCCCACTGCAGGGCGAGCGCTTCTACCAGCTGCAGGCCTCTCGAGTCAGGAGCATCAGGACCGAGATCAGGTCGGCGGTCACGGACCCCGACGCGTAGACCGTTGGCGTGCGGGGTTGCCGACAGGCTGATCGGTGGCGTGCCATGCAGTACCGCGTTGGTGACAAGTTCGCCGACGACAAGCATCGCTTCTTCGTTCGCCGTGAACGCCGCGAGCGCAGCCCGTGCGGCACGCGCCGCGGTCCGGTCCGGCGGCAGACCAATCTGGATGTGCGTCGGAGCGCCCATCGCCGCGATCGGTTCTTGCGATGCGGAACACTCGGCGATATCCGTTCGTGCGGTCCGCGATTTTTCCACGACTGTCTCCCGTCACCCAGCGACCTCTTGGACTTCAAAAGTCGCTCCGGGGACTCGGGAGCTGCCGTCATCTACCGAGGTATATGACCTGCGTCGGAAACGATAGCCCCGAGCAGGGTGAGCCTGACAAGCGTTGGGCGTTAGTCGGACTTGCGGGCAGCCTTGGTGTCTTCGAGCTTCCGGTCGAGATTCGTGACACCGTCCAGAAGCAAGCGGATCAACGCGAGGCTGCGCGGGAACGCGAACGCGTCGAGAAGAAGCGCCGCGCCGCGGATGAAGACGCTCGTAAGGGCGCTCCGCCGCAATCCGAGTTGCGGAGGCGACACGGTCCTCACGCTTCGACGATCCTCTCCTCGACCTTCTCGACCTGCGCTACTTGCGTGCGGACGCGCTGCAACACGAGCGCAAGGCGGTCGCCGCCAAGGTCGTGCTTCACCCAATGGCTGACACCCCGAGCCGACCAATACATCGTCGTCGGGATCGGACTCGACTGCTTCGGTTCGGCACACCGCAGCCTCGGCACGCTCGCCCGCCTCGCCGGACGACTCGACGACGCCGTGACCCACCTCGCACACGCCCTCACCGCAAACCAGCATCTCGGCTCCGCGCGCTGGGTCACCCGCACCCAACACGACCTCGCCCGCGCCCTCCTCCAACGCAGCCGGTCCGGCGACACCGATCGCGCCGCCGACCTCGCCGCCGCCGCCCGCCCCGTCGCCGAGCAACACGGACTACACCACACACTCTCCCTTCTTCACGGTCTGAATCTCGACGAAATGTAGAACCAACTGCCGACGCGCTCAACGCGACCATGCGCACCGAAACGCAGACGCTCCGTCGTGCAGAGGCGGTGCGGGATCCGCGTATCCCAGAACGCCGGCTCGGAGACGTTCGCGAGTGTCCCAGTGCGGCACATCCGTGTCGCGGAGTCGGCAGCGTTCGGCGCGCGTTATGGGACGCGTCCTGATCGGGTTAGGTGTCCGGCGAAGCCAGCCCGTTCAGTCCGGCGCGACCCGCGCGTTGGGCACGTCACTCACTCGCAGGTCGTTGGGCGCATCAGGTTGGGGCGTTGGGTCTCAGCTCGTTCGCGGGGAGTGATCTTCGTGGATGGGGAGTGTGAGGGTGACGGTGAGCCCGCCCCCGGGCGCGTTGGCGGCCGATGCGGTGCCGTCGTGGCTTTCTGCGATCATGCGGACGATGGCGAGTCCGAGACCGGCGCCCTCGGAGCCGTCACTCGCGACGTGATCGTGACGGTCGATGCGTTCGAACGGGACGAAGGCTCGGCTCTCGAATCCCTCGGGGAGGCCGGGGCCGTCGTCGGCGACCGTGATGGTGATGCTCGACGCGTTGATCGCGCCGCGCAATGCCACCGATGTGCGCGTGTGGCGCAGGGCGTTGTCAATCAGGTTGTCGACTGCCTGGCGCACACGCCTGGGGTCCACATCGACGGGCGTCTGGGGCGCGGTGACGTCGATCACGATGTGCGTCTGCGCAGCGCGGCGTTGGAAGAGGCCGGCCGACGCGGTGAGGAGATCGTGCAGCGACGCCTTCGCTCGCTCGATTCGAAGATGCCCGTCGCGTGCGCGTGCGAGCAGCAGAAGGTCGTCGGCCATGCGCGCGAGTCGATCGGTTTCCTCCGACGCGCTCTCGATCACGGCTGCGAGCTCCGCGGCGGTCCGGGGCCGCGTTTGCGCGAGGTCCAGCTCCGCCTTGAGCGCCGTCAACGGCGTGCGCAGCTCGTGGCTCGCGTTGTCAAGGAAACGGCGCTCGGCCCGCGCCGCGTCGTCGATCCGTTGGAGCATCTCGTTGAGCGTGCGCGCCAGACGGGCAAGCTCGTCGTCGGCCTCGGGAAGGCTGAGTCGCTGGTCACGACCGGCCGCCGAGATCGCCGATGCTTGCCGGCGCATCCGTTCTACCGGTCGGAGCGCGACGCCCCCGACGATCCATCCAACCCCACACGCCAGCGCAAGCGCGATGGGACCTCCGATCAGGAAGAAACGTTGGATCATGTTGAGGGCGTCGGCCCGGTCGGAAAGTGACGAGCCGACGATCACCAGGTACGACGTCGAGCCCTTGAGCGCGGGCACGGCGAGGAGCCGTGCACCCTTTGCCACACCGGGCAGATTGCGATCGAGGAACACGGGATGGTCGATCGTCCGCGCCTCGTCGGCGGTGAGCAACGGCTGCGGGAAGCCGCTGCTCGCCTCGACAACGTGGCCGTCGCGCGTCATGACCTGCGCGAACGCCTCCTGCGATTCGATGAGCCCGCCCGTCGGCGTGGCGAGATGCAGCGCGGCGGGAAGGTCGGCGTCGATCGTCGCGGCACGCGCTCGCAGACCGGTGTCGATTTCGTCGAGCAACACGGCCGCCATCGCGAAGTACAACACCAACCCGATCGCGGCGAGGATCGCGACCATCGCGGCCGCGAACCCGGCGGTGAGTCGAGCCCTAACGGGAAGGCGACGGAAGCCGATCATCGTGGAGCCGGTATCCCGCGGCGCGCACGGTCTCGAGTGACACGCGGCCGAACGGACGGTCGATCTTGTCCCGCAAGTAGCCGACATACACGGTAACGACGTGGGGGTCACCTTCGAAGGCGAAGTCCCACGCGTGCTCGAGGAGCTGTGTTCGGCTGATGACCTCGCCTTGGTGCCGCATGAAGTACTCCAGTAACGCGAATTCCTTGGGGGTGAGATCGATCGCTTCGTCGCCGCGCCGTACGGTGCGCGTGGCCGGGTCGAGCATCAGGTCGCCGACCTCGAGCCTTGCCGGCCGGGGCTGGGCTCCCCGCCGGAACAACGCGCGCAGCCGAGCGAGCAGCTCCGCGAACGCGAAGGGCTTCGTGAGATAGTCGTCGGCGCCGGCGTCGAGGCCGACGACCCTGTCTTCAACTGCGTCGAGCGCGGTCAGCACCAGCACCGGCGACCAGCGCCCGGCCAACCGGAGGCGCCGACACACCTCGAAGCCATCGATGTCGCCCAGCCGCACATCGAGCACGATCGCGTCGTAGTCGTGCTCCGCCGCCATCCACACCGCCTCTTCGCCGGACGAGACGACATCGACGGCAAAGCCCTCCTCGACCAGCCCGCGCTCGAGGAGCCGCGCCACCTTCACCGCGTCCTCGACCACCAGCAGCCGCATCGGCGTCTCAGGAGAGCACGTCGACCAACTCGAGCTTCTCGACCGGTCCCTTCACCGCCACCTCCAGCACCTCGCCGATGCCGCGAACGTACTGCTTGTTGTCAAGCACGTCGGGTTCGAGCGCAGTCTTCTCCTCGGTCCGAAGCGAGTGCCGGAACGTCCCGTATGGAACCTTGACGGACGAGCGGAGATCGACCGCCCGGAACCGGTCTTCTGCTTCTGCCGCGGACCATTCCTGCCGGAACCAACGGTTGAGTTCGGGCTGCGCCTGCATGAACACTCCCGGCTCTGCGCCCTTGACGCCGGCTCGGAACGACCCCGACCGGTCGAGAACCTTGCCCTGCTCGTCGAGCGTGGCGGTGTCCTCCCCGAAGTACCACACGTTGCCGCACGCGTCCTGCGAGTAGTAGTCAGTCGTGCGTTCCTCCAACACGTTGTCGAGGAACAAGCGATCCTCGACCACCCGAGTTTCGACGCCATCGATCGTCTTCGTTCGCGCCGACACTGCAAACAGGTCCATCGCCGCCTTCCCGTCTTTCGTTCCCGCGTACACCAGCGTCGTGCCCGGCTTGAGAGGGAACCACGGATTGTCGACATTGGCAGACAACCTCGACGCGTCGATGACGGGGTGATAGTCCTTCCCCGGCCCGAACGTCGGCAGCGGGCACGACGCCGTTGCCGTCGACGCGACCGGCGCGCCGGATGACGTACTGGTTGAAGCCAACGTGCCCTTCGCCGACGACGAACACGCCGTCAACCCAAGCGCGAGGGCCAACCCGCCGACGACTCTTCCACACCGTCGCATCATCACTGTCCTCCGGTTCATCACCGTCGATACCAACGCGGCCACCGTAGAGACGACCACATAAGAAAACGGTCAGAGCACCACGACGTCGCTCGACAAATCCCGCTCGCCCCACAACGCGCAACCCGGAGACCGGCAAGGCAGGAGCGTCCCAGAACGCGCATCTCTGCTGGCGACCAGCCGCTGTCACAGATCGCCGGCTGGTGGGCGACGTGTTCGCTGGTCTTCCACAAGAAGGGGAGGATCAGCGATGGCAGCGATTCAATCGACGAGCTGTGTTCGGGCAACGGTCTTCGACCGGACGTATGCGGCGAGACCCGAGCTTGCAGCCCGCTTTCCTTGCGAGATTCGGTCGGATCCTTGAGGCGTATCGGCACGACCTTCCACGAGGCGCTGCACTGCTTCGATGTGGCGGCCGAGCCACGCGAGAGCCGAAGTGACCTCTGAAGAGTTCCCTCGATCGTCGAGGATCTGTAGGTCGTCGCGCCGCTTGGGACGGGTTCCGCAGGATCAGCGATCCGCCGTCGGCGGTGAGCGTTCCCACGCGCCTGTTCCAGCACGCGAAGGGAGGACGTGTCCATGAACCGAACCTCGGAGAGATCAAGCACGATCGTCTGCTTCGGACCGAGGTGGGTTCGATGGCGTCTCGTAGTCGTTCACAGGTCGCCATGTCGATCTCGCCGCGAACATGGATGACCCTCGCGCCTTCAAGCTCTGCAACTTCAGTAGAGAAGTCCTCGTCCACCCTTCGAGGGTAAACGGGCGTCAGCGCGTCAATCAACGTCAACGACCAGGGATGTCACTGGACCCCGCAGTAGTTGCAGCCGGCGCGTGCGCAGGCCCAGCAGCGGACCGGATCGCCTCCGTGGCGTGGGCCGCGGCGGCAGTCTTCGTCGGGAGACCTGCTTTGGCGCACAGGAGCCGTAGGCTGGCTGGGCGCATGAGCGACGCGGGGATCGTGCTGTTGTACGCGGTGCTGCATATGGCGCTCGTCGCGCTGCCGGGCGCTGCAGCCGTTGTCATCGCCGGGTGTCGAGGTGTTCGCGACGTGGTGACGCTGCTCGCGATCGGCATGGTGGCGAGTGGAGCATCGGCGATGCTCGCTTTCTGGGCGTACTTCGGCAGCCACCGTCTGGGCCTGCTGGCCTCGTTCACGATTCCCGCCGCGAGCGGCATCGTCGTGTGCCGGTACGGAGTTCGTCTCGGTCGGCAGTTTCCATGGAAGCGGCTCGCGTTCCCAGTGATGTTGTGGGCATTCGGCACGCTGTTCTTGTTGTTCCTCGGCTTTCTTCATGGCGGCGTGGAGCACCCGATCCAGACGGCCAGCGTTCGCTTCTCCCACAAACTGCCGTCCGACAACTGGCTGCCGTTGTACTTCTCGGAGTCGATCTACAAATTTGGGCACTCACGCGTACCGCCGTCCGTCAGTACCTGGCTCTCAAGCGACCGTCCACCACTACAGATGGGGTACGTGCTCGCGGCGCGACCGTTTGGATCGTGGACCAACGGGCTGCACTACCAAGTTCTCGGCGTCGCACTCCAGCAGGTCTGGATCGTCGGAATGTGGGCATTGCTCGAAGCGGCGCGGGTGCGCGGGCGCACGCGGGCGCTGATCCTCACGGCAGCACTGGTCAGCGATATCGCGATCGTGCACGGCTTCTTCGTATGGCCGAAGCTCGTAGCGGTCGCCTTCTTGCTGACGGCGGCAGCCTTCATCTTCGCGGATCGTTGGACCACGGCACGACGAAAACCCGGCTTCGCGGTCCTCTTGGCCTGCCTGTTCACCCTGGCCATGCTCTGCCACGGAACGAGCATGTACTGCGTGATCCCGCTGGTTCTCCTCGCTGCGCTTCGCGGACGGCCAACACGAGGGTGGATCGCAGCCGGCCTCCTCGCCGTGGCAGTCCTCTATGCCCCGTGGTTGGCGTACCAGCATTGCTTCGACCCACCGGGTAACCGCCTCGTCAAATCGATGTTGGCTTCTCACGAAGCCGTTGATCACCGACCCGTGCTGGGCACGATCGTCGACGCCTATTCGAAGATCGGGCTGCGGAAAGCGATCGACAACAAGATCAACAATGTGAACGCGATCACCGGGGCCGCAGGGGGAGTCGACAACATCGCCCACGCGATCCGCCTGGCGAGCACGGGCCATTTCCACGCCGCTCTTGCGACAGCTCGCGATGTCCGTTTCTACTCGTTGTTGCAGAGCCTTGGCGTGTTCGCGTTCGCCCCGGCGCTCATGCTCCTGCTGAGGCTTCGACGTCGAGCCCGATCGTCGACGGACTGGACGTTCGCGGGTACGTGCTTCGGTCTCGTCGGGGTGGCTTGCGCGCTGTGGATCGTCGTCCAGTTCGGCACTGGCGACACTGTCGCCGTCATGAGCGGCGAGAAAGTAAGTGGTGCATTCTCGGCAGCGATAATCCATGCGGGAAGCCTCGCGGTCCCCATGCTTGCGATCACCGGATGCGTCGCCGGATTGGCAGCGATGTCCTCACGGCTCGCGGCGATCTTCGTAGGAATCGATGTGCCGCTGGTCCTTGCGCTCTACACACCCGCGCTCTCTCCACTGCCGGGAAGCACACGGTTCTCGTACGTCTTCGCCGCCGGCGCGGCCCTGTTCCTCACCGGCTTCGTCGTCACCGCGCTGCAGTGGCGACCACGCAGACCCGCGGCCATGCGAGCGTCACAACCTGCGACGAAAGCGACCCAGGCGACATAGGGTTCCAACGCTCCGCGCGCAAACACCCCGGGCCCAAAGAAGGTCCTTGACACAAACAGGGTTCGCTCTGGCGTGTTCTCGCTACGCCATGCCAGCGTGCGGCAATGTCGCTAGAGGCGGCAGATCCGTAGTTATCGCGCAGTCGTGCTGGGTCGTGACTGACGCGAGTTGGGCGTCCCGGTTGGCGCGTCAAGCCGTCGTTCGAGCATTTCAGTGGAGACGAACAGGGCGGCAGCAAAGGCGAGGACCCCGCCGACGGCTGCGAACCCGAGAAGGACGGCATTAACAATGGGGTTGCTCATACTCGTCTTCCTCGATGCTCATAATCATCTTCCTCATCGGCGCGTCGTGGCTGCGTCAAAGAACCTCGCGCTCGCGTTCGACGTAAGTGGTACCGCGGCGGGTTGTTGCGAAGCCGCCCCAGGTGCTCCAGAAGATGAGCGAACACACAGCACCGAGCGCGCCGACCAGCATGAGGATCCATCCGACCGTGACGATGTCGAGACCACTGACCGTCGCATCGACGGCAAACGCGAGTACGGCACCCACCGCGATCAAGAACAGGCTGACTCCGAGTCCCATAGCTTTTCTCCTGGTTCGCGCCGCCTGATCCGAACGGGGCGGACTGCATGTCGTCCGTACCCCTGCGGCCCCAGACTCATGCCACTCCATGCGGTAGTCCAACACGTTGCGTCGCTAGTGGGACGGACGGGTAAGCAGTACGCAGGTACCTCGGCATCGGTACCGTCGTGCTCGTCCTCATGATTGTGTTGATCATCCTGTTGCTGCGCGGCAAGGCCGTGTGACGCCGCCACCTCTCTGTCGCTGAGCTAGTGGCCGGACAAGGCCGCGCAAAGCGACTTCTACGGCGTGCTCCCGGCGTGGCGGCGCGGAATAGACGTGTCCGCTGACACAACTTCGGATTTCGCCGAGCCAGGCAGTACCGGAAGCGGCCGGCGGACGTTTACGGCATTAGGGCGAGCACGGTGGCAGGCCCTCGACTTGCGTGCACACTCCCGTCGCCGAGTCGAGCCTGCCACGCCCTCCCCGCTGGTGTGACGACCGGCACAGTCGTACCGAAAATCGGGGTCCGGACGTTTACGGCTTCGGGCAGGCTGGTGGCAGCCTCGGCTGTTTGCAGCACCCAGCCGCCTCCGGCCGAGTCACTGCCACCAGTCTCCCTAGACGCGTGTGTCTACGCGGGGGAAGCGGTGCGTATACGGGTGGATGGCAGGTACGAATGTCCCGATTGCGGGGCGGACCTCGAACTTTCGACGCTGGCCGACGCGGCCTTCAGCGTCGTCGTCTATGAGACCAAGAGCACACCGAAGGTGCGCATCTTGACGGTGGGCGACCGCGAAATACATCGGTGAACCATCGGTGATTTCTCAAAGCGCAAGCCGCATAGGTCGGAGGACGATGCTTCCTAAGCGCGCTAACGCGGTGCGAGCGCTTACCCGTGCACTGCAATCCCCGGGCTGGGGGTGCCGAGCGCTGCGCGAGCCGCGAGTGCGCGCGACGTGCACCAGCAGGTCGCGCCTGTTGCCCGGATAGAACGCGGACCCCACCTCCCCAGGGCGTGCCTGATGGCGAGGGGTTGATCTGGTCAACCCCTCGCGACGGTCAGGCGTACTTACTTGGGTGGCGGTGGGACGAAACAGTTGATCGTGCGCCCGTCGACAGTGCGCACACCCATGTCTCCGGTACCGGTGATGTGCACCTCCACGGCACCGGCTTGGCCGTTGTCGCTACCGATCTTCTTGGCGCTTGGTGTCGCACCGGGCGCCTGGGTGTATTTCACGACCGTGCCGCTCGCGTACGGACCGAACACGGTGCCGCTGCCGAGATCCACGACAAACACATCGGTACCGACGTTGGATGAGATCTTGTAGAAGCCGTCTTCGTTCTGACCGCCCCGCGACCCCGGCAGAGTGGTTGATCCAGCCGGAGGGGTGGTCTGGCCGTGAGGATTCACGGTCTCCTGACACGCAGGAACGTGCGCGAACGCCGGGCTCGCGGGAAGGGCGAGCGACGCCATCACGACAATGGGCACGGCGAGCAAACTCGATTGCTTCATGCAGAATCTCCCTTGGTCAAGACCCGCCCCGGATTCCCAGCCGTCCTCCTTCCCTATCCCTAACGCGTGACCCGACCAGTAGCAATCCATGAGCAATCGAACCGGGGGTTATTGAAGCGTTGCCAGTTCCTGGAGGCGTCTGCCGCAAACACTCGGAGAACCGCGCCGGATTCGATCGCGAGCGACGCGTTCCG
>JBBRXX010000071.1:0-11071 GCA_038238245.1 Acidimicrobiia bacterium | reverse complement strand
GTGGGCGGCGTGCTGATCGAGAGTGCGGCACCGAACGCCACACCGCTCGTCGCCGTGACGATTGACGTCGGTGCGGTGAGACTCGCCGCGCTCGTAAACGTCACCCCGCTCGTGCCGCTAACGCGTGGTACCGACGTGATCGACCCGCTAGCGCCAAAACTCACGCCACTCGCCGCTAGCGGGATGCTCGTCGGCGCGCTCATCGTGCCGGAACTGGTGAACGTGACGCCAGACACGCCAGACACGCCAGGGGTAGCCGTAATCGCGCCGGTCGCGCCGAACGTGACGCCCGCGACTGCGGGGTTAATCGCCGCAGCGCCAATCGCGGTGATCGAACCGGTCGCGCCGAACGAGACTGCGCCGGTAGCGAACGTGACGCGCGTCGGTGCGGTGATCGCCGTGCTTGCCCCAGAGAACGTAACGCTGGACACGCCCGTCACGTTCGGAGTGGCGGTGACCGAACCAGCGGCGCCGAACGATACGCCGCTCGTCGCGAACGGCAGACTCGTCGGAGCCGTCACGGAGAGCGCAGCCCCGAACGCGACTCCGCTCGTAGCCGTAGCGATCGACGTGGGCGCGGTAACGCTCGCCGTGCCCGTGAAGGTGACGCCCCCCGAGCCGCTGACGCCGGGAACCGCGGTGATCGCGCCGGACGCTCCGAAGCTGACGCCACTCGCAGCCGGGACGATGCTCGTGGGGGCCGCCAGTACGCCACTGGCGCCGAACGAGACGCCCGAAGTGCCCGTCACGTTCGGGATCGCGGTGACCGAACCAGACGCGCCGAACGCGAGTCCAGCCGTGCCGCTGACCTGCGGGATCGCGGTGATCGCTCCGGTCCCGGTGAACGTGACGCCCGTACTGGCCGGCGTGACCGTCGCGGGCGTCGAGCTCGCCGTCCCCGCGTACGCCTGCCCGAGGTACGCCCAGCCGAGAGGGTTACCGCCGAGCATGAGACCTCACGAGACTGCCGCCCAGATTGCGACGCTTGTGCCGCCGAACGTGCCCCTAGTTGCGGGGAGCGTCGTCGTACGACCCGTGTTCGTCGAGTCGATCTCGAACCGGTTCGCGTTCGAACCGGCGAAACCCGCGTTATAGATCGCATTCAGAGCAGACGAGCGACCAAACTGGGGGGCGGTCGTGCCGTTGTAGAAGAACGCGACGTAACTGACCCCAGCGGGTAACGTGAACGGGCCACCGGTCAATGGCATCACCTTCACGCCCGTCGACTGCCACGCTGTCGCCTGGTTCGCGGTCGTGCCGACAAGCGTCCCCGACGGGTTATACAGGCCCGCTAGGCACTGGTTCGCGGTCAGCGTGACGCCCGCCGTCGTGATGCCGACGATCACATTCGTGACGAGCTTAGGACGGCGCAGGTTCACAGCGACCAGGTAAACGGTTCCCGCCGGGGTCAGTGCGAAGCCGGAGGAGACCGACGAGGGGTCGAATGACCAGGCGAAATACCCGAGATCCGCAGGTGTCCACTCCCCATCGTTCGACTGAGACTCGATCGTTCCGACCCAGTTCGTGCCGTCGTAGATGAACTCCACCATCACCGCCGACGAGGGAGTCGTCGGAATGATCGGAGCGTTCGTGAAAGCTGCGTTCCACGTCACGACGCGACCGCCTGTCGTGTCCTGCTTCAAACCGATCACTAGGCGACAACCGGTATGCGCGTTCGACGGAGCGTTGATCGTGATCGCTCCGGTCAACGCTGCGATCGCGTGAATGGTCGCCGCGTACGGGTCGGGCGTGTACGTCGCAGCGTAAGCGGGAGCTGTGTAGCCACCCATGCCGTTGATGTGGATGTCGTTGCCGCCCGTCAACACCGAATCGCTCGTGATCGCCACGCCGACGGTCGTGCCTGACGTCGCGCCGTGCGAGATACGGATCTGCATACCCGTCGTCGCGATCGACGACGAGAGAACCCGCAGCGCGTTCTGCTGCGCGTTATTCGGCGACGCGACCCGCTCGACGCACGCCACGTCGACGATCCCGTTCGTGCAACCGTCGATCTTGACGCCCGTATACGCACCGATCGTGCCGGTGCCGTTACTCGACGCGATGCCCTGCAAGACGACACGCTCCGCGTTGCGGAGATAGAACCCGTTCGCCTTGTTGTCCTGCGCGACACACGCCGAGGCGATCTTCGTGCCCTCCTCGATCCACGGCGGTCCCTGAAACATGAACCCGTGACCCTCAGCGGCGACGTTGCCGCCGCAGTAGAACGCCTTGCACGTCGTCGCGTGCGTGCTCGACCATCCGAAGAAGAAGCCACCACGACCAGCCGTGTCGACGGTGCATTCGGTCAGCCACGTGTCGTAGGACGGGACGAAGCCCCAGTGGTCGCAGTAGTTGACCCAGACGCTACGAATGCGGCACTCCGACTGACCCCAGACCTGCACGCCGTCACCCTTCACGTTCTTGATGTGGACGTTCTCGATCAGATGGTGAGGGTCGTAGTGCTCCTGGTTCGTGCCGCCCGAGTTGAACGGCTGCGCGCCGAAGTAGACGCCGTTCGCCTTGTGCTGCGTGACCGTCGCGCCGATGATCTGGCTCGTGTCCGTCGTGTCGCGGTCGCCACCGCCGAAGCCGGTCAGCGTCGTGCCGCTACCGATCGTGGTGTACGAGTAGCGCGTCGTGCCGATCAGCACCTCGCCGTTCGGCAGGAAGTTCGCCGTCGACGCGACGTTGAGGGTCGTGTTACCCGCCGTGTACGCCGTGCCCGAGATCGTCGTCGTCACGTCCGACTGATTCACACGATTACCGTCGAGCCAACAATCCAACACGCCACAATCAACGGCGGTGTTGTTCAGCGTCGTGTCGTTCATCACGACCGGGACGTTCGACGCGGCGGCGAGATGCAGCATCGTCGCGTGCAGCCCCGCACCCTTCAACCAGCACCGGTTCTTCAACACGATCCCCGTATGCAGGTACCCGACGCCGGGGCAGAGGATGATGCCGCCACCCGCGTTCGTCGCCGCTGTGATCGCCGCGTTGATCGCAGGCGTCGAGTCACCACCACGCGACACGTAGAACCGTGCTGGGCTCACCGTACGACCCGCGGTCTGCGCGAGCGTGACCGTCGTCGCGTTCACGTACGTGATCGTCGTATGGTGATCCTGAGCGGCGTTCGAGCCCGCCTGCAGAATCACGATCGTCTTACCCGTATCAGCCGCCGTAAAAGCGGCCGTCGCACTCGTGAACGTCGCCGAAGCAGCCGTCGAAACGCCATCCTGATAGAACGAATCCGCGATCGCGCCGTAACTCTCGATATTGAACCTCGGCAGGCCCGCCTCGATATCCGTCAACGTCTTCGCCGTCACCGTCAACGCGACCTGATCGCCCACCACCACCGTGCGGGCCGTCGTACCCTCCTGAGCTCGCGTCAGCGTCAACGTGTCCGTCAAACGAGCAGTGCAACGCGCGATCTCCGAATTCGCCGACGTCGGCTGCACACCCGCCGGCCAGATCGTGACGTTAAACGAACCATCCGTCGACGGCTGCGGGAAGAACGCACCAGCAGCCGCAGACACGACCAGACTCGTCCCCGAAGTCGCCGGGGACGGAGCCGTCGCGACCGTCGAATAACTGAAATTCTTATGGGCGTCCATACGAGATTTACGTGCTCGTCAGGGTGAAGCCGCCAGCGGCGACCGTCGGAGGCGTCTGCGTCGTCGAGATCGTCGTCGACGTGCACGTACCGAAGAACGAGATATCCCCCGCGTTACCACGCGTCACAGCCGTACCAAGGATCATCGCCCAGTTCGTCACAACCGCCGTACCCGCCGTGCACGCCGGCCACGTCTTCGAACCAACCGGAGGCGACGTCGTCGCGCTCGGCGGATGCGCACCCGCAGCCGCAGCCGGAAAGTCAGCCGCCGCGAGCGAGAGACGCGCATACCCCGTGTAGTTTGCCTCGACGTTGTTCGTCGAGATCAGCGTCGCACCCGTATCCGCCTGCAACGCCGTCCCCGTCAGCAACGCCACGTAGTTCGGCGTCACCAGCGTGTGTGCCGTCTTGCCGGTGATGTGGTCGAGGATCTTCGCCGCGAGCGCGTCCGCGATGTTGAACATCGCACCGACCCCACGGGGATTCCAGCCGGTGACCGCATAGCCGCCACCGAGCACACGCGCGAGCGACGCACCAACCGCGCCGAACGGGGCACCAGGCGCCCACAACCGCGGCGCGGCCAGGTTCGCACTGCCATCCGGCAGCCACACGTCGTCCCTACCCATTTTTCCCACGTCCTCGCAGAGCGTCGTTTGCCTTGATATGCGTGACCTTCTCCCAACCGTCCTCGCTCGCCTCAAATGAGCCGTCGAGATGCTGAATCACGTCACCATCAGCCATCAACTCGCCCAACACGACGCCGAGACGCGCCTGGTCGTTCTCGTTGATCCCAAACGCGAACGGATCACGAGCGAGCTGGTCGTGCAGCGTCGAAAACCCGATCGGGTGCCCAACGTTGCAACGCGCGAGAACACGACGATGATCGTCATTCTCGAAATCCGGGTCAGACCCCGGAGGGTCAGCCGTGAACAGATGGGCGGGGGTCGAAGTCATCTAGCGTGTCTCCTGATGAGTTAGCGGCGAACAGGGGGAAGCACCCGGCCGGCCGAGGGAGTGCCGGCCGGGTGCCATGGTGGTCAGCGCGTCTCCCGAGCGACACGCGGGCGTCGTTCCGCCGTACGCGCCATCGGACGAGTCTCGTCATCGATCACCACCGCGACGGGCTGATCGCCCTCCGCGAGGTAGTGGGCCGTGGCGTCGGTAACGACGATCTCGTCACCGGGGGAATGCCCGTCGAAGTGCCTCAGGAGCTGCACCCGCTTCACGGCTCTACTTCGCCGCCTTCGCGACGTCTGGGTCTGTCACGGGGTCGCTGATGTTGCCCTTCGAGTCTGTGACCTTCGCGCCTTCGTGCTTCGGCGCGTTCCGGTCGGCGACGTTGGCGGTCAGGCCCGGGTCGGGCTCGACGCCGACAACCGCCTGCGCCTGGATGCACTCGTTCGCCTGCTCGACGGGCGCCATCGACTGGATGCGCTGCGCCGACGCCTCTTCGCTCTCGAGCTCGTGCGGACCCTTCGTCTGCCCAGCGGTGCGCTGGATGTGCAGCTTGAAGTCGGCCTCGCTCTGCGCGCGTGTCGGCGCGAGACGGTTCGCCTCGTCGGCTGCCTCCGTCTCGTACCGCTCCTTCTGATCCTTCGTGAGCGTCATGCTGCTCCGATCCTTGTGTGAGGGTGTGGCGACGCCGACCCGACGCCCCCTTGAGGGCGCCGGGTCGAGGCCGAAGGGGTTACTACGGGCGGACGCCGGTCAGCACGACGATCGCGCCAGGGCGCCGGACGAGGAAACCAACGCGCTGCTTCGCCCGGATCCACGTCTGATCCGTCCAGAACGCCGAGTTCGTCGCGTCTCCGGCGACACCGCTCATGTCGATCGTGAACGCACCGTTCATGAACACCGTCGCGTCGGAGAACCGACCGAAGTAGACGTTCGTGGTGTCCGTCGACGTGCCCGTCGTGCGGGTGATCGAGAGCTGGCTCGACAGGTAGTACGGGGTGTTCAGGATCGCCGGCTGCAGCACCGGCGCGTTCGCGCCACCCGCGTTCGCGAGGATGTAGTTACCGGTCGTGTCCTTGACCTTGCGGAACGTGTTCAGGACACGGGGATGCATCACGAACGCCCAGTTCTCCTGGTCGGTGATGTTGACCGCGTTCAGCGCGTAGAACGCGTCGAACAGGTTGTCGATCGACGGCGTGGCGCCGTTCGCGCCGAGCGACGCGCCCGTCGTGACGCCGGTCGTGTTCGCAAGGCCTCGGATTTCCGGAGCCGTGCCGGTGCCCTCGAAGATACCGAGGTCGAGCTTCAGCGAGATCACCCGAGCGAGGTCCTGCTGGATGATCTCACCGACCGCCGGGTCGCCGTCGGCGAGCAGCTCGTTCGAGAGCTTCGTGCCGGCCATCAGCTTCGACACCGACATGCTCTGCTGACCAAACGTCTGGTCGGTCGGCGTCATCGCGCCGTTCTCAGCCACCCATGCCGCCGTCGCGCTCGTCGCGAGCGTCGGCATGTACACGAGGTTCGTATCCGTCTGGCGCATCTGCACGCCAGCCTTGAACGCGACCGCGTCCGCACGCGCGATATCGAGGATCTCCTGCACGTACTGCGGAGCGACCAGCGCGCCACCGGCAGACGTCGAACCCTCAGCGAGCGTCCGCTGCTCCTCACGGAGCCTCGGGTCAGCGGCATACGCCATCTTGCTGCGCTCCGCCTTGTACGACTGCGACACGTGCAGCTTCGCGATGAACTCACCGAAATGCTTCGTGCCGCCGCGTGCTTCCTGCGATGACATCGACGAGTACACCTCGAGGCCGAGACCGTCACGCGCCTCGCCCGTGCGGCCGTTCGTGCGCTCGTCCGCATCCTGCCGGCCATGCTGCAGAGTCGGCTCCACGATCGTCTCAGCCGACTCCACCGTAGTTGCCTGCGGGAACGCATCGCGGGCGCGCTGCGCCTGCTCAGCAGTCGTCGTGTTGCCCTTGCGCCGCTCCGCCTCGCTGAGCGCATCCTCGAGTTCGGTGCGAGCCGAAGCGCGCTCCTCGTCGGTGCTCTCCTCCGTCAGTCCATCGATCCTGTCCGCCGCGGACTTGACCCGCTGCGCGGCCTGGTCGAGCAGCTTTCGCAGCTCCTCAAGCGTCATCGTGTGCTCCCATTCGGGAAGGTGATGCGAGCGGCCGTCGCGCGTGCACGAAGCACAGACAGATCCGCTCGCGGAGTCGAGCCACCCTCTGGGGAGCGATGGCTAGGCACACCCTCTGCCGGCCTGGCGGAGCGATGTGGGTGAAGGCCCGCCGGGTCGATACCGGCGCGACCAAGGATCGGAGCGAGGCTCCGGAGCGTCGCGTCCGTCTGCGGGTACGCGCCCTGCGCGCACACACAAACGTCGTACAGGTCGGAAACCTCAAGGATCGTCCGCGTCTCCGTGATCAGATCCGCGTTCTCCTCGACGAGCACCTCGTCCTTACCGACACGAAACGCGAAACTCATCTGGTCGATGATCCCGAGGCGCATCTTCGACGCGATCGACTGAACATCCGGGTCGTCAGCGGCCAGCCGCGCGAAGACACGCAAACCCTGCGCGTCCTCGATCAACTCGAGCCCGCCGACGCCGTTGATGCCGGTGCGCGCCATCGCCCGCGTCATGTCGTGGCCGTGGTTGAAATGCACATCAGGGCGACTCGCGAGGACACCAGTGAAGGCCCCACGCGCGACCTTCTCCTGCCACAACCACGAACGACCCGAGTACAGCGTCGCGAGCTGGTCGAACACCGCAGCGTGACCGCTGAGCGTGAACGAACCATCCCCCGTGCCCGTCCCTTCGCGCCACTCGAGATCACGAAGCGGAGCAGCGAAAACGCGGCGCTCCTCATCGGCTGCACGCTGAAGCTCCGGCGCGCGGGCCGGCATCTGAACGTCCTGGCTCATCGCTACCCCTGCGAGTTGTCTGTAGGAGCCGGCACGGTTGGATCGCCCGCCGGCGTAGTCTGATTCGGGTTGGGAGCTCCCCCTACGGGGACGATTTGCGGAATTTGTCCGATGCCGTTCGGGAGCGGATCGCGTCCGATTTCGGCACGCGCCTCATCAGGCAGCAAAATGCCGACCTGAACGAGCTTATGGAGCCGCTCCGTTTCCGTCGCGACATCACCACGCACCTCGCCCGACGTATCGAACCTCGGCCACATCCGCGACGCGGAACCGAAGAGATCCTGGTCCGCGTAGAGCGCCGCCTCGATCCGCTTCAACCGCGGCACGAGACCGAACGTCAACCAGCGGTCGCGTTCCTGCTCGAGCGGCAACTTGTCGCCGTGGCCCTTCAGGATCGTCGCCGGCACACGGAAGATACGAGCGATCTCCTCGATGCTGAATTGCGCCGACTCGAGGTATTGCGCGTCACCCTGAGACAACCCGATCGGACGCACATCCTCACCACCACCGAGGACGATCGCGCGACCAGCATTCCCCGAACCACCATGATCAGCGGTGATCTGATCGCGCAGCGCACGCTTCTGCTCCACCGTCGCGTTCCCCGGCATCTGCACAACCAGCCCCGGACGCGCGCCGTTGCGATAAAACGACGCGCCGTACGCGATCTGCGACTGGCTCGACTCGATCGTCGAGCGATGCAACGCCAACGGGCTCGGAGCGACCGCGTAACCACCATCACCGTGACCACGGATATGCAGGATCGTCCCCGCGTCCAGGTCGTAACGGAACGAACCGCGCCCCAACGGATCGACATACCCGCTACCGGTACGGACGCCGTACAACAGTGGCCCGCGAACGCTGATCGACACCGTCACCTGGTCGGGGTGCAACGCCCACATCTCGAGCACACGCCCGTCCTGAGACTTCAACTTCCAGATATACGCGTTACCACGCAGACTCAGCGACTCCTCGACCGTCTCCCAGAACGCAAACCAGCCCCGCGCGTCCTGATTCGGCACACCCGAGAAGAGCCGCGACTGCCACGTACGCCGCTCACGCTTCGAATCCTGACCCTCGCCACTCCAAACGTTCAACCGCAACCCAGCGACAGCCGTCGCGGCGAAACTCGCAGCCGCAGTCACCGCCGGCACGCCAATCATGCCGTCCGCGTCGATACCGCTCCAATACGTCGGGTTAAACGACCCACCCCCGAAATATGAACGCTGCTCAACGTTGCCACCGTCGCGAGTACGCAGAATCACGACGAAAGAACCTGAAGGAAGAGAACCTGCTCCGTCGGAACCTCGACAACACCCTCAAGTTCGATCGGAGCACCGCCGGACTGCACCAACTTCGGGACAAGCAACACGTAATGCCCCGCGAAACGACCCACCAGGACACCCTCCAGCGTCGGAGCGGGCACCCCGGGGCGATCCACGAGGTGCAAACGCACGCTGCGCTTCCCACGAAACGCGTAGAACACCCGGCCGAGCCAGCGAGGCACTACCACTGCTCAGCCCAGACCAGTCCGCTACCCGCATCGTCAACGGCGTACACGCCCATCGAGAGCGCGATCGCCGCCTCAACGCTCTGCGCTTTCCGCTCACCAACCGATCGGGGTCGGGCTAGACGCCAACCACGACGCGTATCGTGTGCCTCGCTCGACATCACATGCTTTCGCAGCGTCGCGTCGCCGTCCTGCACGAGTCGGTGCGACTCAATAACCGACGCCAGCGTTGCCGTCGCCGGTTCCATGAACGAGTCCGTCTGTGGCATTCCCGGCTTCGACATCGTCCGGCCCTGCCACTCTCCGAACTCAGCGAGCCGCCGGTACGCCGTATCGAGCTGGATTGGGTCACCGACGAAACGATCGACCGGGTTCGCCCGCGCCCACTCGATGCCAGCTTCGACGACAGCGTCCTCGAGCGGGCCCTGCTCCATCTCTTCCCACGAAGCGACGAGCCGGCACGCGAGGCGCTCACCTAGACGCCAGACCGCGACGAGCGCCGCCGCATCACGGCGCGGACTCGCGGAGAGAACCAGCGTCGTCGCCGTCGGCGTGCCCGTGTCGCCCTCGCACGCCGACCACGCCTCAGGACGGATCACGACGTTCGCGGATTCCGTCCACTTGTTCAGGTGCAGCCGCTCGAAGACGCCTCGAGGCAGCGTCCGCGCGAGGCGAGCGATCTGATTCAGCTTAATCCACGACGCCGGGTTGCACGCAGCCCACACATCAGGGTCTTCGATGTCGTGCATGTCCGTCGCACCCCACCAGATCATCAACCGACCCGACTCGCGATCCTCACAGACGAGGCGGCAGCCCATCGGGCCGGTGCGCTCGACAACCGGCGCGTCGAGCATCACGCCGTAAAGCTCGCCGAGCAACGTCATCCGCGAAAACCCGGCAGTCGTGATCCCCACGAGTTGCGAATCTGGCCGCTTATGCAGCGAAGAAACCTGCGACGCGTAAAGCTCCTCACGGTTATGCGTCGTGAAGACATGCAACTCGTCGAGCAGCACCTTCGCCGGCATCTTGCCGTGCTGCAGGCCACCATCAGCCGAAATCACCCGCAGCACGCCACCGCCAGGCTGATCCCACCGCACGCCGCCGATAATCGGCCGCGTCCAGTGCTGAAGCGGCCCATTCTTCGCCATCTCACGCGCGAAAGTGCCCACGATCGACGCCTGATCGCGCGAACCAGACCCGACGTACACCTCGGGACTGTCGCGCCGGCTCGCCAACGTCGCCAAACCGAGGCCCGCAGCGGTAGGACTCTTACCCATCCCGCGCGGAACACCCCACAAAACCTCGCGCCAGACGGGATAACCGTCGTCGTCAACCTCGAGAATCAGCGAAAGATCGTCGACCTGCCACTCGTCGAGCACGACTGGCTGGCCGATCAGCGGCCCCTTCGTATGACGAAGGTTCGCCTCAAAGAACTTCGCGGTCGCCGGCCCAGCCGTACGCCGCGGAGTCATCGTCGCGCTCAAGAACGACCACCCTGCAACGCCACAAGCTCGCCAACACCGTCAAGAACCTGATCAGCCGCCAACCCATCAACGCCAACACCCGAGAAACGCGCCCGAGCAGACGGGCCGATACCGAGCTCGACCATCGCACGGTGCAACATCGTCGCAGCGTCACGCTCAATCTTGAACGCCGGATTCTCGACCATCTGCTCAAACCGGCCCTCGACGAGCAGACCGCCAGCGTTCACCAGCCGGCGCGCAGCACGGAACCGGCCAAGCGCGACAGCAGCAACCTCGAGCATCGCAGCGTCCGCATCGTCTAGCACCGACGCGAGTTGCCCGCGAAGCTCGAGCCACGCCGCGCCGGCATCCTGGTCAAGCATCGGCGGCGCCGACGTAATCCCCTCGCGACCACCAACCGTCGTGCGCTTCGTCGTGCGAGTCGAAGCGGACTGCGCGCGACGGTTCGTACCAGGAACACGCCTCTGCCCGACCTCGCTCTTCGTGCCCTCGAGGGCGTGCTGCTCCATCGGCTTCGGCCTACGCGCCACGTAGACCCCTCAGCGGCGACGAGAATCGGTTAAGGCCAAAACCATCGACGCACGAAACGGC
>JBBRXX010000070.1:0-11881 GCA_038238245.1 Acidimicrobiia bacterium | reverse complement strand
TGCGCGGCCACGCATTCGTGCAGAACCTCCGACGCGGCCACTACGAACTCGCCGTCAACGCGCGAGCCCATCGGCGCGTCGCGGCCGCATTCACCGAACTCGCCCGCACCATCTAACTGCGAGACAGACCGCAACTCGGTCGTACGCGGCCAGGCCCGACTCAACGCAACAGAGCCCAAGCAGGTCACAACGCGCACGAGAAGCGCGTGCTTCGCCGGTGTTTCTTCTCGATGGTGCGAGCACCGGCGCGCGGCTCCTCGCCACGCCGACGACTGGCGGTCGTAGCGCGACCTGGGATGCGGACGTCGACTGGTTCGCATGGTACGAGGGCTCGTTTGTGTTCGGTGATTCCGGATCGCTCGATCTCGGACTCGTGCGCGACTCGAACTTGAACGTCTCCAACAAGGTCGAAACGTTCTACCAGAGCTTCGAACTCCTCGCTCGCGTCGGCGGCTATCGGGCGTTGCACGTCACAAGCTCGTTGTGTGCTGGCGGCGACAGCCAAGTGGCGACGGATATCGCGACGTGCTCACCGATGGGCTCGTGAGTCGCCGCGCGGTGGTGCAGTGCGCGCGAACGCGGGAAGGGGGCTCCCTCCGGGGCCCTCTTCCCGCGCTTGTCTGGGTCCGCAAGACCGCGTGAAGCGGATGGCGTTCCACGAGTCCGGCCACGCGGTCGTCGGCACGCACCTCGGTTGGAAGCTGTCGTTCGTCACGACTGATGACGGCGGGCATACGCGCTGGCAACGCACCCCGGACTGGTATGTGCCGTGTGCGGATGCGGATGATCGTGTCCGAGCGTTCGCCGAAACCGCGATGGCCATCCGCTGGGGTGGTCATCTATGCGAGGAACGCGGGATGCGCGCCGAGGATCCGGCTGGGCTGGGAGCGTACGAGGGATCGATGACCGACCGTGAACGCATCGTGAAGACCGCGAACGCGCTCGCCGACGTCGGGCTTGCCGCGCGTACGCGCGTCCGCGCGGCTGACCTTCTCGAGCACCGACGGCGCGACGTGGAGCGCGTCGCTTTGTGGCTACTCGAGCGCCGGACGCTGCGGGGGCCAGAGTGCTTCCCGTAACAGCAACCTCGCAACGGCTGCCGGTCCCGTGTCCGTGCTAGGTCAGCTTGGAGTGGTACAGCGGGTCTTGTCCGACGAGCTCGAGCAGGTCGCGGATCAGCGGCTTGCCGCCGTGCAACCGGAACGGGAGGTCGCGGTCCCAGGCCCGTCGACGTACGGTCACCAACAAGCGGATGCCGTAGCTGTCCAAGAATCGCACCCCGTCAAGGTCGAGGACGATTTCCCCGCCCGCACGGTCGACGGCGTCGATGACGGCGTCGCGGATTGCTTCGACGGTCGCGATGTCCAAGTCGGGGGGCAGCCGCAACACGACCCGAGCATCCGACAGAGACTCCTGTATTAGGGCGGCCGGTGTGCCGGCGTCGTCAACACCGACGTCGGAGCTTCGACCGGACGTTCGGACGTCGTCGTAGCTGAACACGGCCGGAAGTACCTCGCCGTCGGACATACGGCGGACATGACATCCGGCGGCGCTGGTGGAGGCGACTTCGAAGCCACCGACCCAGGTACGCGTGAAGTTGGTGACCACTTCCACCCGGTCGCCGACACGGAAGCTGCTGGCTATGCGGTTCATGGGGCACCCTCCTTGGCCCAAACGAGTTCGGCCCCGCGACGTCCGGAATCGGAAGAGAAGGCGGATTCTGAACGGATTCACTACAGCGCGTCCGACAAATCTGCAGCTCGGCTGTCCAGCCGCTGGATCGTCGGCCGCGCACGGCGCGACTCCGGCGTCGGCGGTCCGAATAGTGGTGCGCTCACAGGTGCGAGCGTTGAAGGGGGCCGCCGACCGGCCCCCTTCAACAACGATCCGGCCTGCCCTCGTGGTGAATGCTCAAGCGCGAGGATCCATGAACAGGCGCGCCATTGCGCCGCCATCCCAAACCGGCCTCCGTATACATCGGTGTCGCGCTCGAGATCTGAAGGTGGCGCGGCGAAGGTCGCCGGTGGGAGTGCAAGGTGTGCGCGCGACGCAGTGACCGCAGACTGCTCCACGGGACGACCTTCCATGTAACCGTAAGCGCGCGGTCAAGATGACACATCCGCCGATTACCGTCGTGTCGTGGCGAACTGTCCTGGCGGCCTGATCGAACACGCGGACGGGACAGTCGCCGGCTGCACGATCGACGACGAGGACGGCTGCCGGACGTGATCTCCGGCACGAAGGAGACCCGGTCCGATGTTGGGTGTGGTCGCTCGCCGGCTGCAACTACTGCGGCGTGCAATGACCAGAGAGCCGTTCTAGAGACGCTCTGGTCGGCAACCGCGCTCGCTGGACTTCGTGCCGCCGACCGCTCTCGGCAGTCCCTCGTCGAAGGTGGTAGTCAGTACGAACTGCCGGTGATCTCACGCCGGACCGACGAGGGTGGTACACGGTGATCCTGAGACGCTCTGACCGGGAGGTCCTCGGTACCGGCGGCTTCGTGTTCGGGCTAGTGGCGCTCGTGATCGCGTTCGCGGCACTCGTGACCGCAGCCCACTCGGATTCACGCAGCAGCGACGCGAACAAGCGAATCAGCAAGCTCGCGGCGAGCGGCGTCATCAGCAGCACCGCGAAGATCACCCTCCAGGAGTTCTCGATCGTGTCTCACCCAGGCTTGGTGCAGTCAGGCAAGGTGACTTTGAACGTCGAGAACGTCGGCTCGATCACACACGAGTTGGTCGTCGTCCGCGCCGCGAGCCCGTCAGCGCTTCCCAGAGTGAAGACAGCCGGCGATCGCTCGGTCGGTGCGGTAGACGAGGAAGCGATCGCGGAGACGGACAAGATGGGCGAAACCGGAGACGTCGCTGTCAGATCCACCGTCACGAAAACGCTCGACCTGGCGCCCGGCACCTATGTCATATTTTGCAATATCGACACCAAGAATGGCGGCACGGTCCTCAACCACTTCGTGCACGGAATGGTGGCGACGCTCGTCGCCGTATAACAGGTTCTTCGTTGACGTGAGGGGTCGCGAATCTGCAAGAGCGCGTCTACCGCTCGTGTGTTCGCTCGCCGGCTGCAACTACTGCGGCGTGCAGCGCTGGATAGCGGCTCGCGATAACAGCGCCAGAGCGGGCGTTCTGTGCGGTCGTGGTGGGTTCGGGAAGTACGCCGAGCGCCCGCACCGCATGACGTTGGAATATTGCGCTTGATGCGGACGAGGATGTCGTCGTGGCTGAGATTGTGCCCAACGAGGAACTTCGTGCGCTGCTCCTTCGCTTCTACAGGGCGTGGGAAGCGCTCGATGTCGATCGGTGCGCGGAGGTTTTCTCGACGTCGCCATGTCTGATTCTCGGCGGCACGGCTCCCGAGGAGTGGTTATACGGCGCTGACGCCGTCAATGTGTTCGCGGCACAGCTCCCCCAACTTGGGCACGTTCGGATCGAGCCGCTCGATCTACGCGCGTACTCGTGCGGCGACGTCGGTTGGGTCGGAGACAATCCGCTACTCACTTTTCCGGATGGGAACGGGTTCCGAGCGCGCCTTACCGCGACGTTCGTGATCGAGCGAGGCCACTGGCACATCATCGAGTTCCACTTCTCGCACCCCTTACCGAACGCGCAGCCCCTGACGACCACTGTCGATGAGGTTGAACGGCTCGTTCGCCTTGACCGACCGGACGTGGTTGCGGCATCCGCGCCCGAAGGGACCGTCACGGTCGTGTTCAGCGACATCGAGTCCTCGACCGTGGTGCTGGAACGTCTGGGCGATACAAACTTCACGCAAATGCTCGCCTGGCACGACCGAATCGTGCGCGACAGCGTGAGCGAACATCGAGGATTCGTCGTCAAGGCGCAGGGTGACGGCTTCATGCTCGCCTTCCCGTCAGCGACCTACGCCCTTCGATCCTGCCTCGTGATTCGCGACCGGATCGCCGCGGGCTATCACGACCTACCAATCCGTATCCGCGCCGGACTCCATGCAGGTGAAGCCCTCCACCACAACGACGACTTCTTCGGACGTACCGTCGTCGTCGCGGCAAGGATCAGCGCGCTTGCGCTCGGCGGCGAAATCCTCGCCTCGGATCTCGTACACGCACTCGCGCACGGCCTCGGAACCTTCACCTTCGGCGAACCCCGCACTACGAACCTGAAGGGCCTTGACGGAGACTTCACCGTCTACCCCGTCCTCGCCTAGACGCGCGCCAGATCTGCCGATATCGTCGCTCGCCGGCCGCAACCGCTGCGGCGTGCGCGACGAGTAGGCCATCGGCGCTCAGGCGATACGAGCCGCAGGTACGTTCGCTAACGACGTGCGTTTTGGCAGGTCAGCACTACGTTCCCGGCCAGATGGTGGTGACGTATCACCTGGGCCAAGCACTCCTTGTCATCTCGCTCATCGGTCACTGAAGCCGAGGACGGCCGCCGAGACACACGGAAGCGCAATACTAGTAATAAACTTCTGGAAAGAGAGTGCTAGAGTATTGCCGAGGCGACGCGCCGTTGGCGCTCGCGAATCAGTGATGGTGCACCATGCGAAGATCGCGAACTCCTTCCAGAACGTCGAGCGAGTCCCGGATGCGGGTCGGCGAACGAAGACCGCGGGGCGACGGTCTCGACCTCGATGGCACGTCACCGGTTGCTGTCCGATTGCGGGCGCCCTCTTGGGCGATCCCCCCGCGGCGCGACAGGACACGAACCAGCTGAGCCGACGGTCGCGGGCGGAGCGACTCGAACACAAGCTCCCGAAGCAGAGTGAGTTCGCCATGGCGCGTGCAGGAGACCACACGGCGCGAAGTTTCGAGGTCGGTACGGCGATCGAAGTGCGCGGTCACTTCCGAGGGGAGTGGAGCCGCGGCTTCGAGATCGCCGAGGAGACACGGGACGGCTACTGGGTACGGCGCATGTCGGATCGTTATGTGCTGCCTTTGCAGTTCTCGAGCGGTGAGCTTCGTCGCGACCATCGCTCCGCGCCCTGAGATCCGGCGGCGTCGAGCCCCGGTCCCACAGTCCCGTCACAACGAGTGGTCAATTCGGCGGTTCAGGCCTTGAGGCGGCCACCCGTCGTGCCGATGCCACGCTATGCGTTCGGAAGGCGGGCAAAACGGTCACTCGGGGCGTCTGCTGCTGCGGTCTATGGCGCCGGCGCTCGTGTGTATGGCGGCCCTGGTTGCCGGCGGCACGCCCGCTCGTGCCGACGACTCGGCGACAGCCCGCCTCTGGGTGGTGACCCGCGCCGCTGACGGCCGGATGCAGGTCGTGCGCGGGCTGCGGGCGGCAATCGCCCGCATGGACGTGCAGCTCGGCCGGACCGAGACCCAGGTGCTCAGCACCGAGGAAGACCAGCCGGTCACCCAGCTCGGCGATCCGATGCGGAGCCAGCAGTGGGCGCTCGATCAGACGTCCTTCGAAGCTGCCTGGCCCTCGGAAACCGGCTCGGGGGTCACCGTTGCGGTCGTCGACACCGGCGTGCTCGGCTCCCACGAAGACCTCGCCGGTGCGATGGTGCCGGGCACCGACCTCGCCTCCGATGCGCACAGCGTCGACCCGGCCGGCACGGGGATGGTGGACCCGGGCGGCCACGGCACCCACGTCGCCGGGATCATCGGCGCCCGTGCGAACAACAATCTCGGGATCGCCGGCGGTGCGCCCAGCGTCAAGATCATGCCCGTGCGCGTGCTCGCCGCCAACGGGACCGGCGTGGCGTCCGACGTCGCCGAAGGGATCATCTGGGCGGCCGACCACGGCGCCCGTGTCATCAACCTGAGCCTGGGCGGCGGCCCCTCCGCGGGCATGCAGACCGCGATGCAGTATGCGCATGACAAGCGGGCGGTCGTGCTCGCGGCCGCCGGCAACGCCTACCAGCAAGGGAACGCGCCGACCTACCCGGCTGCGTATCCCGAAGCGATTGCCGTCGCCGCGGTGAACCAGTCGTTGGGTCACGCGTCGTTCTCGAATACCGGCTCCTATGTCGACGTCGCGGCCCCGGGCGACACGATCTTGTCGACCTACGGCAGCAGCCCCCACCAGTACGCGTGGATGAGCGGTACGTCGATGGCAACGCCGTACGCGTCCGCCGCGGCCGCACTCATCGTCGGCGCCGACCCGTCGCTGTCGGCCGGGGACGTCCGGCATTTCCTCCAGACGAAGGCGCGCGATCTCGGTGCACCCGGTCGCGACGACACCTTCGGCTACGGACTCGTCAATCCGCGCGCCGCGGTCGCCGCAGCCCTCCCCGGTCTCCACAACGGCACCAAGGGCAAGGGGTACTGGATCATCAGTGCGGACGGCCGCGTACGCACTTTCGGCGGCGCCACGTTCCACGGGGACCTCGCGCACACGCCGCACTCGGCGTCGATCGTTGCCGGGGCGCGCACGCCGACGGGTAGGGGTTACTGGCTCGTCGGATCCGACGGTGCCGTGTACTCCTTCGGTGACGCGCAGTTCCACGGTTCGATGAGTGGGCGGCAACTCAACGGTCAAATCGTCGGCATGGCCGCGACGCCGAGCGGTCGTGGGTACATCCTGCTCGGCCAGGATGGCGGCATCTTCAGCTTCGGCGACGCGACGTTCCACGGTTCGACGGGCGGGATGCGGCTGAACGCCCCGGTGCTCGACATGACGATCACGCGCAACGGTCACGGATACTGGTTCGTCGCCGCCGACGGTGGAGTGTTCGCGTTCGGGAATGCGCAGTTCCACGGCTCGACCGGGAACATGCAACTTGCCGCGCCCGTTCGCTCGATGACCGCGGCGGCAAGCGGCACCGGCTACTGGATGGTCGCCTCCGACGGTGGGATCTTCGCGTTCAACGTCCCGTTCCGCGGCAGCCTTCCGGGCATGCGAAGCGCCGGCGCAACCTACGCGCCGACCGTGCGCATGCGAGCGCTGAAGACCAGCGACGGTTACTACATGCTCGGCCAGAACGGCGCGGTATACGCGTTCGGCTCCGCGAAGTACTACGGATCCGCGACCGGCACGTGGGCCGTCGATTTGATGCTCACGCCGTAGTTGCCCGGACGAGGTCTTCCTGCCAGGGACTCTCCGGCCAGCCGCGACGCCCGCGGGTGACCGCGGTCGAGTGCAGATAGTCGACGACGTCGGCAGGTGCGTGACCGAGGCGCACGAGCGCGACACCGATGACGGTGCCGGTGCGGCCGCGTCCTCCCATGCAGTGGACGGCCACGCCGATCCCGCGCTCGAGATGCGCGACGAGGTCGTCGGCCGCGCGTCGCACCAGCGCGTGTTCGGACGCAGGCTCGGCGGGTGATCCGCCGCTCACGAGGTCCTGCAAGCGTATTGCCGTGACGGTGCACGGCGCCGCGTCGTACGGCGCGACATCGTGTGTGAGGCACACGACGTGCCCGATGCCGTGCGTGTGCAACCGATGCCAATCGGCGCGGCCCGGATACGACATGCCGGCGAGTGCGACCGGCCGGCGCGAGACCCAATAGAGGTCGTCGGGGACACAGAGGTCACCGATCCATTCGCCGGTGTACGCGCCCGGCGGCAACAACCGCAGCATGGGTTGCGATCTCTAGTTCGCGAAACGGTCGGCGTAGTACTCGTCCGGCTCGTAGCACACGCCGGCCGCGATCAGCTCGTCGATCGCGTCGTCAGGATGGCCGAGCTCGCGCAGGATCGCGCGTGTGTCCTGTCCGACGAGCGGCGGAGGCCCGGCGATCAGGCCCGGCGTCTCGGAGAACTGAATGAGCTCACCGAACTGGCGCATGTCGCCGAGCAGCGGATGTTCGTAGTGCGCGACGAGCCCGAGCGCGACATTGTCGGCGTCGAACAGCGGAAGCTCCCCGCCGTGACTGTTGAGCGGCACCTCGTTCGGCACGCCCGCGTCGTCGAGCGTGCGGGTCCAGAAGGTTGCGGTCTTCGTGCGGAAGCGAGCTTCGAGCACCGTCTCGAGCTGCCGCCGGTGCTTCCGGCGGTCGGCATCGGTGGCGAAGCGCGCATCGGCTGCGATCTCCGGGAGCCCGAGGGCTCGGCAGAGCGCTTCGAAGTCGCGATCCTTGACCGCGGCGACGCAGATCCAGTCGTCATCCTGTGTGCGATACAGGCGGTAGGTCGCCGAGACGCCGGTGAGCTCCTTGTCGAGGTGCGGCCGCGGTGCCGGCGTGCCGTGCACGAGGTGCGCGTCCGACGTGAAGATCGCGCCACCGTCGAACAGGGACGTCCACACCTCTTGTCCTTCTCCGGTGCGCTTGCGGTGATAGAGCGCGGAGAGCACCGCGACGACCGACAGCATCGCGTTGGACGCGTCACACATGCCGAACCGGTAGTAGATCGGCGTGTTGCCTTCGTGCACGGCGCCCGACTCGTGCTCGAGGCCGGACGACGCCTGGTACAGCGGGTCGAGTCCGCCGAAGCGCGCCAGCGGACCCTCGATGCCGTACGCCCACGTGTTGCAGTAGACGATGTCCGGCTTCACCGCCCGGCACGCCTCGTAGTCGATACCGAGCTTGGTCGCGACGCCCGCGGTCATGTTGTGGTGGACGACGTCCGCAGTTGCGATCAGCTCGCGCGCGATCGCGAGACCGCGTTCCTGCTTGATGTTGAGGGCGATATCGCGTTTGCCCCGCTGGCAGCCGAAGAACGGCTTGCTCGCCATGCGCATGCCGTCACCCGTGACCGGCTCGACCTTGATCACCTCGGCGCCCAGGTCACCGAGGATCATCGGCCCGAAGGGACCGGCCAGGTACTGACCGAAGTCGACGAGCCGCACACCCTCGAGCGCTCTCACAGTCCGAGCTCCTTCAGGATCTCTTCGTTGTGCTCGCCCGGGAGGGGCTGCGGGCCCTGAATCGCGGTCGGCGTGCCGAACATGTGCAAGGGGGTGCCGATCTGCGTCGTCTCGCCGACCACCGGGTCCACCACGGTCCGGACCATGTCGTTCGCGATCAGCTGCGGGTGTGAGAACTGCTCATCGGGGGTGATGATCGCCTCGATGGCGTGGTTGTGTGCCTGAAACGCGGCGACGACCTCGTCGCGCTTCCATTCCTTGAACTTCTCGCGCCGGCGCGCATTGAACCTCTCGCGCTCTTCCGGCGGCAGTGACATGAACGTGAACGGATCGGGCGCTTCCTCGATGCCGAGGATCTCGTCCTGGCTCTTGGTCGGCGTGAGGCCGCTCATGATCGACGCGTGCACCCACCCGTCGGCGCACTCGAAGATCATCTGCTGATGGATGCCGGGTGGGTACGACTTTCCCATCAGCTCGTGGAACTGGGCGTTCGACTTCTCGACGTGTTGCCAGATCTGCGTCGTGTACAGCATGGCCCCCGCGAACAGCGACGTGGTGACGTGCTGACCGCGTCCGGTCTCCTCCCGCGCGAGCAACGCAGTCAGCACACCGGTGGAGACGAGATAGAACGCGCCCATCGACGGCATCGGCATGTGCAAGAAGATCGGCCCCAGCCGCCAGCCAGGCTGTTCCCACATCTGTCCGCTGCTTGCTTGCACGAGCGCGTCGTACCCGGGTCGTTGCGCGAAGCGGTGGCCGGGCGGGTAGGCCGGGCAGGACAAGAACACGACGCGTGGATGGCGGGCGTGCACGTCGTCGTAGCCGAAGCCGAGCCGCTCCATCACACCCGGACGGAACGACTCGACGAGCACGTCGGCGGTGCCGAGCAGACGGTCGAAGACGTCCTTGCCGTACTCCGATTTCAGGTCGACGGTGAGCGACCGGCGGCTGCGGTTCCACACACGCGCGCCGTCGTAGGCACGGAACGGATCACCGTCCGGCGGCTCGACCTTGATGACGTCGGCCCCTTGTTCGGCGAGGAGCAGCACGCCGAGCGGACCGGCGATGCCCCACGACAGGTCGAGGATGCGGATGCCGTCCAGGGCGCCAGGCATGGCCGGAAGCTATCGCGACACGTCGATCGTGAATCCCGCGCAGAACCGCGCACCCGGTTGGCAAAGGGGGGCGGTGCCATGGCCGAGCGCGTCGATCTCCGCCGTCATCGGTTCGATCGCGACCAGCCGGCGCCGCGGCGGCACGAACAGCTGGGCGAACGGGTATGCGGCATCGAAGCGCAGGGTCAACGCACGGTCCGCGGCCGCGGCCGCGATCGCGAACGTCCGGTCGTCCCCGAGCGCGTAGTGGTCGTCGAACGTACGCGCGCCGATCGGTGCCGACTCGGCCGCGCGCGCCTCGCGCGCGCCCGTTGGAATCGTTCGCTCGTCGACGTCGACGTGCTCACACGCGGGCCAGCGCAGCTCCCAGGTGTGACGACCGCCGCGCGGGAGTCGGAGGTATGGGTGCCAGCCGAACGAGATCGGCACGGGGGCGTCGCCGGTCGGCCGGACCTCGGTACCGATCGTCATGCCGCGTCCGGCATCGAGTCGCACGTCGACGGTCACGACGTGCGGAAACGGAAACGCGGCCAGCCGGTCCGGGTGCGCGCCGTAGTCAAGGGTCGCGACGATCACAGAAGTGTTCTCGCGCTCGACGTCGAAGGGGATCGCGAAGAGGTTGCCGTGGATGGGCAGCCCGTTGCCGTCCATTGGGAGCACCGCACCCGACAGTGACACCGCGCGGCCTGCGATCTCGTACTTCCAACGGCCGAGCCGGTTGACCCAGGGATGTACGAGCGGGATGCCGGTCGCGCCACCGGCTTTGAACTCGGCGAGCGTTCGCGGCAAGGCCACGTACTCGTCTCCCGCGTACTTCAGCGACGTGCAGAGCATCGCGAGGTCCGGGCGGAAGGTCGTCTCGTAGTCACCCGCACGCAACGTGATACCTGTCACGGCGCCGTAGCGTATTGGGCAGTGTTGACCTATGAGCACGAGCAGGTGACGTATTTCGCCGATCCTGCGATCGGCCTGCGCGCCATCGTGGCGATCCACTCCACGGTGCTGGGTCCGGCGCTCGGTGGCGTCCGCTTCTGGCACTACGCCCGCGAGGAGGATGCACGCACCGACGCGCTCCGTCTGTCGCAGGCGATGACGATGAAGGCCGCCGTCGCGGGTCTGGCACAGGGTGGCGGCAAGGCGGTCGTCTTCTGGGACGATCCGCACGCGCCGCGCAGCGACGCGTTCCTGCGATCGCTCGGTCGATGGATCGACGTCCTCGGGGGTCGGTACCTCGCGGCCGAGGACGTCGGGGCGAGCCAGCGCGACATGGACGGCATCGCGCGGGAGACGCCGTGGGTGACGGGTGTCGATCCCGCGCGCGGCGGGTCGGGCGATCCCTCACCGGTCACCGCGTTCGGCGTGCTGCACGGCATGCGAGCCGCGTGTGTGGCGGCGTTCGGTTCCGGCGAGCTCGCAGGTCGCCGCGTCGTCGTGCAAGGCGCCGGCCACGTCGGCGCGTGCCTCGCCCGCCTGCTGGTCGACGCCGGATCGCACGTCGCGATCGCGGACATCGACGCCGACAAGGCGCGCGCCGTCGGTGTCCCGGTGCTCGCATCGGACGAGGTCATGTCCGCGGACTGCGACGTGTTCGCGCCGTGCGCGCTCGGAGGTGTGCTGACGCGCGCGTCCGCCGCGGCGTTGCGGTGCGCGGTGGTGTGCGGTGCCGCGAACAACCAGCTACTCGACGACGATGCGGCAGACGCCCTCGAGGCCCGAGGCATCGTTTACGCGCCCGACTACGTCGTCAACGCCGGCGGCATCATCAACATCGCGCAGGAGTGGGCACCAGGTGGCTATGACGCGGACCGCGCCTACGCCGAGACGGCCCGCATCGCCGACACCACGGGACGCGTGCTTGCCACCGCTCGCGAGGAACGCATCACGCCGGCCCGCGCCGCCGACGAGCTCGCGCGCCGTCGCATCGCCGCCGCAGGACGCGGGCCGTACCGGCCGGGCGAGCCATCGGCGATGCGCGACGCGCTCGTCGCCCGCCACGATGTGTTCAAGGACTAGGC
>JBBRXX010000069.1:0-12623 GCA_038238245.1 Acidimicrobiia bacterium | reverse complement strand
GTACGTCGCAAAGAAACGAGGGCCCGGCAACCATCACATCTGGGATGCTCGCGCGAGCGCACCCTTGCAGTAGCGCGCATACGAAACACCCGGGGAACGTTCGGCGACAGCACCGACAATCTCGAGTCAAGGCGAGATACGCCGATCGGCCACGATCGCGAACGTCACCGACCCGGCGTTAGGGGACGCTTGCGGACGCCTGGTGGGGCGTCGTTATGGGATCCGACCGACTCAGCGGTTCTCGGGGTTAGCTCTTGTTGCGACGTTCGGCTCGGCCGCTGATGGTGAAGAGCGCCCATCGGCCGGGGACGCCCTTGAGTTCGTGTTCGCCGCGGTCTTGTAGCCCGTATTCGGTGGCACCGAGCAGATCGGCAACCGTTCGTGACACGACTACTTCGCCGGCTTCGGCGAATGGAGTGATGCGGGCGGCGATATGCACGGTGAGACCGCTGATGTCTCCGTTCTCGCGACGTTCGATCTCGCCGGTGTGGACGCCTGCACGTAACGTCACGCCAAGGGTCGGCGCCGCGTTGCAGATCGCGAGCGCCGCGCTCACGGCATCACCGGGCCGTGGGAATTCGATGAGGTGGCCGTCACCGGTCTGCTTGACGACTCGCCCCCCGAACCGGGTCGCTCTTGCAGCGACGAGATCGTCGAGGAAGTTGAGTGTCTGGCGCCATTCGTCGTCGCCGGCCGCGACAACCGCACCTGTCGATTCAACGACGTCGGTGAACAGCAGCGTGACGAGGGCACGGTCGCCCACGCTTGCGGCGCCCGAGAAGAACGCGATGATCTCTTCGATGACGCCACCGCCCCAGTAGAAGGTGGACGAAGATCCTTCGAACAGGCGAGCGTTTGGGATTCCTTCGGCGAGGTGGCGGGATTCCTCGAGGGTCACCAGAGTCAGATCTCCGCTATGAGCGACGAGCGTCGGCGCGCTGATTCGGCCGAGCAGCGCACGAACGTCGGTCGACGCGAGGTTGCAGATCAGCGCGGCTGCCGCGCTCGGCCGGGCACCCATGCGCTCGAAACGCGCGCAGAACTCGGGATCGTCGGCAAAGTGCGGGACAGTTGCCGCCAGCAACTCGCCATTACCCCACGCGGTGCGCACCAACTCGGCGAGCGCGGCGAGCTCGTCTTGGGATGCAACGTTCCCGTAGCCAGCCGACCCGGTCGCGTAGCCGTTTTGCAACACCAACTTGTCGACACGCTCAGGGTGCGCGACCGCGAACTTGATCGCAGTCAACGACCCGTCGGCTTCGCCGAGCACGCCCACCCGGTCCACACCGATCGCGTCGAGTACAGCCAGCACATCGTCGATCCGGTCGTCGAGATCGCCGAGCCTCGATTCAGGCATCGAATCCGACATCCCGGTGCCCCGATGGTCGAGCATGATCATCCGCAAGCTCTCGCCCAGGAGACGTTGCCAACGCAGGTGGCCGGGGTGCTCCCAGATCGCGTCGACCGAGGCCGCGAACGCCTTGAGAAACAGCACATCGGTCGGGCCCTCACCGAAGATCTGATACGCAACCCGATCGCGCCCAACGCTCACAAATCTCGTCTCCGGCCGGCGCATCGAACACGATGCTACGACGACACCGACAACCGAACCCTCTGTCTCAGCAAGCACCTCCTCAGCACACTACGACCACCTTCAACCGCCGACCTGCGGCGCGGATGCCCTGGCAGCGCCGCTCGGCCACGCTCGCGAATGTCTCCGTCCCGGCGTTCGGTGACACCCCCGCCGCGAGATTCGGGGACGCGCGTTCGGGGGCACCTGAGCGGCGCGCGCTCAAGCGCCGAGGATGCTCGAGCGCCGAGGATTGGGCTGGCCGTAACGTTGGTGTCGTGCAGCAGCCGCCGTCTGGGACGGTCTCGTTCCTGTTCACCGATATCGAGGGTTCGACGCGCCGTTGGGAGGATGAAACGGTCGCGATGCGAGAGGAGTTGGCGCGACACGACGCGATCTTGCGCGGCGCGGTCGAGGCGCATCAGGGGCATGTCCTCAAGTCGACCGGAGACGGAGTGCTCGCGGTGTTCGCCCGTGCTGGTGATGCGATTGGGGCCGCGGTCGACGCTCAGGTCGGATGGGCGTGCACACAGGCGTTGCCGAAGAACGCGACGGCGACTATTTCGGGCCGACGCTGAATCGGACCGCGCGCCTGATGGCGATCGCGCACGGTGGACAGGTCGTGGTCTCGGGCCCAGATTCGTCGAACGCGTCGAACGCGTCGAACGCGTCGAACGCGTCGAACGCGTCGAACGCGTCGAACGCGTCGAACGCGTCGAACGCGTCGAACGCGTCGAACGTCTCGCTCGCTACAAGCTGCTCTCCGAATAGCTGCTGTCGCGCGTTCGCCGGCTCAGGCTCGACGACCGAACACGTTGTTTGGCAATCGACGCCGCTGCGCTTCGAGCTACCCCTCGCCGCCGTACTCTTCGTTCTCGCCCTCGGCACCTCGGCGCCAACGCAGCGGCTGGCGTCTGTCCGGGTGCGTCTCGATACGCCTGCGGATCGTCGCGCAGGCTGACCGCAGCGCATCGCTCTCCGAGCTCGCATCTGAACTCGTCTTCGCGCTCTTCCCACAAGACGCCTTGACACTCCATCGACTCCTGATCGTAGGCGGATCATCCACGCCGGGCTGCAGCCCATCCATGTGACTTGGCCGCTCATGGTGGACGAGACGGCCAGACAGGCCTTCGCTGACCAAGGACGCCGACTACCGGCTCGCGCGCCGCAGCCGACAGCGCTTGCTCGAATGGCACGACGACGACGACGTCGCCGTCGACGTCACCGAACTACAGGCCGATCGCCAGACGCGCGCATCAAGAAGTGCCTGTCGGCCGCGATCGCGTGAACGTCTCCGACCGGGCGTTCCGGGGGAGGTAGATCCGCGATGTTCGGGGGCGCGTGTTCTGGGGCGTCGCTCCAGGGGTCGTTCTGTGCACCTCGATCGTTGGCATCACGCGCTCCATCAGGGCAACCTGTCTTCTTGGCGCTTGTTATGGAGGTCCTGTGATGCGCGAACTGGTCCGACGAGAGTTCCGCGTTGACGTGCCGCTGCAGCAGGCGTGGGATCGGCTCACCGATGTGGAGGCGTGGACCTCGTGGGCGAAACACATCAAGCGCGTAACGATTGAACCGCCCGGTCCGTTGACGGACCACTCCGCCGGTTCGTTTCGCCTGACGGGGGGCGCGCGGTCCACGTTTCGCATGGAGGACTACGACCCCCCGACGCGGTGGCAGTGGGTCGGGCGCTTCCTCGCAGTGGCCGTGCACTATGACCACCGCTTCGAGCCAGTCGACGAGGGCCGTACCAGACTCGTTTGGACGGTCACGGCGGACGGGCCGGGCGAGGGCCTGCTCGGTCGCGTTTTCGGCGCGATCTACGCCCGCAATTTGGACAAGGCAATCCCGAACCTCCAGCGGGAGCTGCGTGCCACGAGCGCGTAACGGCCATTCCGCGGTCGCGACGCCCGCGAAGGCGCGGCTCAGCTCTGCGCTCAGATCGACAGTCCCCGAGCCGGCGATCGGAGGCACGTCGGCGTCGTCGTTATGGGATGCGCGTTTGTGCGAGGCCCGGTGACGGGGTGGGTGGCGTGCACAGGGTAGGCCGGGATGCCGCCACCCTTGCCGGAGCTCGATGCATCGCGTGAAATGGGGTGCGGACCGGTGTCGTGAGGCAGGCGCGTTGGGCGCGATTCGGATGGTTGCTAGGACGGAGTTGCGGCGCCACTGGCGCGGCACCGTCGTCGTGATGCTGCTGGCGGGTGTGGTCGGTGCGGTGACGCTCGCAGCGCTCTGCGGTGCGCGACGCAGCAACTCGTCATTGCGACGATTCAACGACGCCAGCCGCTCGTCCAACATCCAAGTCCAGGTGGGATCGTACACGCCGGCGCAGCTCACGGCGTTGCGCCGCACACCCGGCGTCGAGGGCGTCGGCGTCGTCGACCTGCTCTTCGTGGGGCCGGCCGCGCCGGCGCTCCAGCACTTGTTGATCGCGGCGCCGGTCGACGGTGCGCTCGGCACCGAGGTCGATCGTCCTCGACTCGTCGCCGGTCGGCTCGCGAACCCCAACACGCTCGACGAGATCGACATCGGCGAGGGACTCGCCGCGATGACGCACCTCGGCGTCGGCGACACCATCGACGCCGTCTCGATGTCGACGCAGGCATTCGAGCGCCTCAAGCATGGGGGGCCCTTCCGGTTCGACCGGCCCGAGATCCATCTTCACATCGTGGGTCTGATCCGGCGCCCACTCGACCTCGCCTCGCTCGGCAGCACTGGTGGTGTACTGCTGATGACGCCGGCGTTCGAGCGCGCGTACCACGATCGCATCGCGAACCCGGCCGGCTACACGATCCGGGTCCGGGCGTCGGATGTGCGGCGGGTGACCGCGGCGGTGAACCAGATCTTCGGCAAGAATCCCAACTTTCAACCGCAGGGCCTGGAGATCGAGAGCGCCGGCGCACGCGACGCGATCAACGTGCTCACCGACGTCTTGTTGATCTTCGCGACGGTCGCGGGACTCGCGGGTGTCGTTGCGATCGCGATCGTGTTGAACCGCGAGCTCGCATCCACGCAACTCGACCAGCGTGCGCTGCTCGCGCTCGGTGCGACGCGTCTCCAGCGCACGGTGATGAGCGGCGCGCGAGGCTTTCTCGTCGCGGTCGGTGGAGCGTTGCTCGCGGTTGCGGGCGCGATCGCCGCGTCGCCTCGCCTGCCTTTCGGAGTCGCGCGCCGTGCCGATCCCGACCCTGGCTTGCATGCAGACTGGCACGTGCTCTCACTCGGCGCTCTTGCAGTCGTCGCGGTGGTCCTCGCGATCACGATGGTCGCGGCGCTCCGATCGACGCGGGTCGCAGCGCGCGACCAGAGAGTCCGCGGGCCGGCCCTCGGGACCCGTATCGCCGGCGCGTTGACGGGCACCGGACTCTCGCCAGCGGCGACAACGGGACTCCGCATGGCGACCGAGCCCGGCCGCGGCAACTACGCGGTGCCCCTCCGGTCGGCAGCATTCGGCGCCGCGTTCGGGGTCTTCGGCTTGAGCGCGCTCATGGTGTTCACCTCGAGTCTCGGGCACCTGTCGTCGACCCCGCGCCTCTACGGGTGGACGTTCGACTTCAAGGCCGAAACGACCGCCATCCAACGTTGCGACGGCACGGACCTGGGCATCTCGCGACTCCCGGGCGTCGCCTCACTCGGCGTTGCTTGCTACGAGAACATGCAGTTCGCGGGCCGACCGACCATCGGTTGGGGCCTCGTCCAGGTCAAGGGCACGCTCGGACCGGCGATCGTCGCCGGGCACGAGCCACGCACACCGGACGAGGTCGCGCTCGGTGCCGCCACGATGCGCGCCCTCGACATACGGGTCGGTGACACACTGCATACCACGGGAGCAAATGGTCAGGAGGTCGCCGAACGGATCGTGGGCCAGGCCGTGTTCCCGCAGCTGGCCGATGCGCAACCCGTCGCCGACGGTGCGTGGTTCACGAGCGCCGGGTGGTACTCCGCCGGCGCGACCAACGATCAGTTCAGTCGATTTCTCGTGGGCACGTACGCGCCGCACGCAGACCGGAACGCAATCGCGCGCCAGATCGCCGCGATGGAGGGCACGAACCGGGTGGGCGGTCCGATTGTGCCAACCGAAATCGACCGGCTACGAAAGATCAACTGGTTCCCGACGGCGACCGCCGCCCTGCTCGCGCTTCTTGCGCTGGTCGCGGTTTGGCACGCGGTCGCGACCAGCACGCGGCGCCGACGACGCGATCTCGCAGTACTCAAGACGATCGGCTTCAGGCGCTCACAGGTGCGGCACACCGTGGCCTGGCAGGCCACCGCGCTCGCGACGGGCGGGTTGATTGTTGGTCTTCCACTCGGCGTACTCGTCGGGGACGCGATCTGGCGCGCGATCGCACACAGCCTCGGGGTACGCGTCACGCTCACGCCGCCACTCGGACTCGTGCTCCTCGTGCCCGCCGTCATCGTCGCGGTCAACATGATCGCGTTCTTTCCCGCTCAAGCCGCAGCCCGGCGGCGCCCAGCCGTCGCGCTGCGCACCGAGTAAGAACGACAACGGACCAGCCGGAAGGTCTATCCCAAATTCCGCTGGAGCCCCGCTCGGGCATCGGTGACGCGGTTCTCGGCTTCCGCGGCGGGTACGGGACTCTTTTCACTTCGCCGTGGACCATGCACGGTGTGCACAAGGCTCGGCGTGATCTCTCGCGTCGGATTGCCTGAGAGGCGACCGCCAGACATGACGGAGTTGACAGACCATGACTCCCACCCGATCTCCCCGGTAGGGGGGTCTGCCACCCCTTGGCATGTGAGCCTGGCCACCTTGTGGGCGTTCCGCAATAGTCGAATGCTTGTGACGACCGACTTCTTGAGGGCCTCGCTCGAGGCCGGACTGTGTGACTGAGCAATGAGGTGGACTGCCATGCGTCGCCCGATTCGGCCTGAGTCCGTGCTCGTCGTCGTCGTCCTGTTCGCGGCATCGTGCAGCTCGAGCGCAAAGAGCACCGCGCGACTCCGGACGCCGACGAGCACGACGGCCGCACCTGCGACGACAACCGCGCCGACCGACAACGCCGTCTACGCGTCGCCCGGGCCGTACAAGGTCGGCTACACGACGTTGCGTATGACAGATCGCTTCGTCGACGTGTGGTATCCGGCCGACCCGAACGCCGTAGAGGGGAAGCCGAAAGCGACTTACGACCAGCGGACGCCGCTCCCACCCGCGCTCAAGCATTTCGTTCCGAACGCATACAACACCGTGGTGACAATGGACGCGTACAAGGACGCCGCGGGGAGTGCGAAGGGTCCGTTCCCCGTGGTGTTGTTCAGCCACGGTGCGCCGGCCTTCCGCATGGCCAGCAGCGGGATCGACGCGGGTGTCGCCTCGTGGGGTTTCGTCGTCGTGTCGGTCGACTACGTCGAACGCGGTGAGGTCACCCAGTTCCCAGGTCAAAAGCCAGTGTCGCTCGACGAAGCGCGCGACCGCCGGCTCATGATGGCCAGTCTCGACCTCGTCACCAGGGAGAACAATCGTCCCGAATCAGCGCTGCACGGGCTCATCGACGTGACGCGCGTCGCATCGGCGGGTCACTCGGCCGGGGGAACCACAGCATTCGATGCGCTGACCGACCCGAGGGTGAAGGTGGCCGTCCTCTGGGCGCCGGTCATCCCGACAACGCCCCCGGCAAAGAAGCCGACGATGATCATCGGTGCGTCGCAGGACATCGCGGTGACGCCGGCCATCCTCAGGAAAGCCTACGCAGCGCTCCCAGTGCCGAAACGATGGGTCGAGATCGGGCCCGCCGGCCATAATTCCTTCACCGATCTGTGCCTGGTGACCAGAGCCGGTGGCGGCTCCGTGAAGTTCGCGATCGACAGCCATCTGATCCCACCCGCCGCCGCGACGATCGTGCTGAATGGCTGCGGCAAGACTGATCTGAAATCGGAAAGGTTCTTTCCCGTCGTACAGCACTTCACTGTCGCCGAACTGCGCTCGGCCTTCGGCATCGACACCCAGCCTGTCGGTCTCGGCGACGGCATCACACAAGCCTTCCCCGGCATCACGGTGACGTACCGTCACCAACCCTGACACGCGACGATCAGAGCCCGCCTGCGACATCAGACGCCCGACAGTCTGTGGCCCGGGGACGCGGCCACAGCGTCCCAGATCGCCGGGTCGGTGACGGTGATCCGGACCCGAAGGGCATCGCGCTTGCAATCGTGAACCCGAGCAGATTGCTCGCCCCGACGTGTTCTTGCGAGACCCGAACCGGCCTGTACACCGCAGTACTTGCAGCGCGCCGGTGTCCACACGATGCAAGGCACCGGGTCGGCTTCGTGACGCAACTCGCGGCCGCCGCAGCCCTCGGGTTCGTCGTCCTCGGTGCCGAAGGATCATCGAACGCAACTGCTACATCCGCGCCCACTTCAGCGCGACTCGTCGGTGATCAAGTTCGTAAGGCTTAACCTTCAATTTTCGAGCTCGGCACGTACCAAGGCCTGAGGTGTCGAGATGAGGGCGAGAAAGGAAGGCATCTACACGCTTCTTCTTGACATCTTGCTTGGTGAAGTCGAAAAGGTCGAAGTCTCGGTCGTTGAAATCACCCCCGATGATGATCGGGTCGAAGAGCGACGGCCCAAGCATTTGGAGAATGGCACGCTCCTCGGCCTGCTGGCCTTTCCTAGACGCATGGTCGAGCTGGGCGTGATACGTGCCGACCGTTACCAGCGCGGTACCGACGCGGATCATCGCGGCGACGAACATCCGATTCTCGGGCCGATGATTGAAGTTCACGCCTGCGAGCGGCACCAGCGGCACAGTCGCGATCAATGCATTGCCGTACTCGCAGCGGTAGCTCTCCGGGGGCCCACCATCATCGCAGTAGCCGCCTTGGGTGTTGCTCACCGACGCGTCCGGTTCTTGGCTAACAAACAGCGTGGACACCGACCGCCGGAACCGGAAAGACATCTGCTCCGCGATCGCGTCCACGATGATCGGACGAGCTTCCTGCACCATCAGCACAACGACAGGATCCGCGTGTCCCTGCACCGGCACCACCCGCTCGCGAAGATCACTAACGACCACCTCCGCGACCGCGCCCGCCATGCAGAACCACCTCCTGCGCTCCTTGCCCCCGCAGGACACCGTCGCGTTGTTCTTGTTGTGCTTGCTATTCCCAAGCCCGCTGGCGACGTTCAAGGTCTCCGTAACCAACTCATCGGTGACCTCACGGACAGCACCAACCGTAGGAATGGACCGCTGAAACACCGCAGCGTCCTTCACGGTCGTATGGCCCAGCACCAACCCCGTGAGCGGATTGCCCAGCTGGACCCACCGCTCCCGGTCCGCACCACCGCCAATGAGTTTCGGAAGCTGGCGATCAACCACCCCGATGAACATCCATCCGTCGCGCCAACAGCGCCAAACACGTCGCCTTCTCTGTAGGGCTCACCTGCCTCAGTACAGCACTCCCGGACCGTTGATCAAGCTCGCTAATCGTACGTCACACGGATCGGACGACCACGCGTTGCGTCGACCCCAGCGGGCTACGCGCGAGCGACGCACGCGCTTGGGTCTAGGTCGCGGCTCGGGCCGCCGCGTCTTCAAAAGTCCAACTTGCTGTCGTGTGTCGAATCGCAAGCAACCTATTCGCCTTCTCTTAGCGTGCCTTTGCATATCGAGGCGATCAAGGCTGACGTCATCGCGCAGCTCAGCGGCGGACATCAGTCTGCGGGGCAACACCCGTGTCGTGCCCTTGTCACTACAGTTGACCCACCGTTGACCCGATGGGCCGGTCAAGTCGGTGGCGTCGGCGGCAGAGCGTTCGCGATGAGGTCAGCGATCGGCATCTGGGTGCCCTGTGTCGATGCGCGGTGGAGCGCCTGCGAGTGCAGGGCCGCTCGTGCCGGACCGAGCTCGCGATCGAGCAGTTCGTCCTCCAAGGTCGCGCGGGGTATCTCGGCGTTTCGGCGTAACGCGTCCGCACCGCTTTGCAGCATGACGGCATGTTCGTGTGCATTCGACCTCGCGGCGAGTATGGCGCACGCTTCGAGCGTCGACGCGAGCAGGTCGTTGTCTCCGAGGTCTACGACCGTGGGGATCGCCTCGGCGAGCATGCGGCGCGCGTCGTCGGCGCGGTTGTTGCACGCGAGTGCGGCGCCCAGGTTGCAGCGGTCGACGGCGATCGCCCATCGATCGGCCATACGAACGTCGATCTCAAGCGCCTCTTTGAATTCGGAGATCGCCAACGCGTCGGCACCAATCGTCAGGTCGAGGATGCCGAGGTTCGACAACGCGGCCGCGACGCGTTGCTCGTTCTGGGCGGCACGGGCAACCGCGACACTCTCGTGCAGCAATACCCGCGCGCGGTCGCAGTCTCCCTGCGCCCAGCGCGTGACACCTAGGCTGTTGAGCTCGCGTGCGATTCCCGTGTCGTCCGAGAGCGAGCGCCACACTTCGAGACTTGCCTTGAACGCGGCGATCGCCTCTTCATTGCCGCCTTGCTGTTGTTCGAGCACCCCTAGCGCGTGCAGCGCATGTGCGCGGGCAGGCGCCTCGAGCCCGGTGCCGTCGCCGATCGCGGCCTCGATCCGTTCGCGTCCCTCCCGCGCGCGTCCGTTTGTGTACCAGTACCAGCCGAGCGCAGTCGCCAGGCGCACCGCGATCGTCCGGGCTTCGCGCACAGTCGACGCCAGCGCCCAGTCGAGTGCGTCGCGCAGGTTGTCCTGCTCTTCGACAAGGCGGTCGCGCCAGAGCAGCTGCTCCGGACCGCGAAGCCGCGGTTCTGCGTGCTCCACGAACGCGGCGTAGTGCTCGGCGTGCTTTCGGCGAACATCGTCGAGCGGTCCCTGTGCTCCGAGGCTTGCCAAGGCGACGTCCTTGACGACGCGAAGCATCGAGATTCGCGGCTCGTCGCCGACGCCCTCGGAGATCGTGACCAGGCTCACGTCGGCGAGACGCTCGACGACGTCGAACGCGCAGTCGGCCGCGTCGTCGGCGAGCACCGCCGCCACTGCCGGCACGCCCGCACCGCCCGAGAACACGCCCAAGCGATGGAAGCACGCACGATCCTCGGGGCTGAGGAGGTCGACACTCCACGCGATTGTCGCATCGAGTGTCCGCTGTCGATCCGGTCGATCCCGGTCACGCGATGAGAACGCCACGCCGTGCTCGACACTCCGGGCCAGCGCGTCGGGCGCGAGCAATCGCATTTGCGCCGCGGCAAGCTCGATCGCGAGCGGGAGGCCGTCGAGGTGAGCACAGATCGCACGCACGTGCTCGGCGTTCGCCACGTTGAGCTCGAAACCCGGCCGTGCCCGACGCGCTTCTCGCACGAAGAGTTCGACTGCGGCTGTGCCCGCTACATCTTCGAGTGACGTGCCGGCGCCGGGCACGTTGAGCGGCGAGACCACGACCTCGTGCTCGGCGCGCAAGTGCAGCGGCCCTCGAGAGGTCGCGATGATGGCGCTTCGTGTCGCTCGGAGCAGTGTGTGCGCAAGGTCGGCGATGCCGTCGATCTGTTCGAGATTGTCGAGTACGAGCAGCGCGCGACGCGGGGCGAGATGCTCGACGACAGCGTGCTCGGGCGCATCGCCCGGCTCGACACCGAGCGCATGCGCGAGCGCCTGCCACGCCGTCGCGGGCGTTCGCGCTTCCTCGAGTGCGACGAAGTACACGCCGTCGCCGAAGTCATGCTCGCGGTGGCGGGCCAACGCCACCGCGAGCGTGGTCTTGCCAACGCCTCCGGGTCCCGTGAGCGTGAGGAGCCGCGTTGTCCCGCGCAGGAGTTGTGTCATCGTCTCGAGCTCGCGATCACGGCCGACGAACAGTTGGTTCGTTGTCGGGAGGTTGCTCGGGGCGCCAAGGCTCTTGACGGTCGTGACAACATCCTCGACGCCCATGACCACGAGTTGAAAGAGTGGCTCGGGCTCGGGCAGATCCTTCAGGCGATGGATCCCGAGGTCGCGCACCGTGACACCCGCAGGCAGCAGAGATGCCACTTCGTTCTTGGCCGCGCGCCCGAGCACGATCTGCCCGCCGTTGGCGGACCCGGCGATGCGCGCTGCGCGATGGACGTCGATGCCGACGTAGCTGTCTTCATGACGTAGGGGCTCTCCGGTCTCGATTCCCATGCGCACGCGCACGGTGACGTCGTGCGGCCACGGATGCGACGCGAGTGCACGCTGCGTGTCCACGGCTGCGCCGACGGCCGCGATCGCGGAAGTGAACACGACGAAGAAGCTGTCGCCCTCGGTGCCCATCTCGTGGCCCGCGGAGCGCGCGATCGCGTCACGAATGATCGTGCGCTGGTCGCTGAGCACGCGCGGGTAGTCGCCATCGAGGGCGCGGAGCAGACGCGTCGATCCTTCGATGTCGCTGAACAACATCGTTACCCGTCCGCTCGGCAGTCCCACGGAACAAGTGTGCCAGCGGTACGGCCCCCCCAAGCGAGTACCTGGCGTCATCGCCGCAAGTGCACGCGTATGCTTTGCGTCGAGTAGCTAGCTCAAGCCTCGCGCGGGGTGGCGTTCGCTACGGGCACGTCGAATGTCTGGCACCAAACGAGCATCGTCCACGGGCCGTCGCCGCCCGGGAACTCGACCTCTTGGACGGTGACCCGACGGTCGACCTCGTGTTGCCGTCGCGGACGAACGAACTCGACGAGCACCCTGCGCCGGACCTCCGACCACAGCTCCATATCGGTATGCACCCTTCTCCCGTCCTGCTCGCCGGACTCCTCGAGCAAGCCTCGGGGAGCCCTCACGAACCGACGGGGATCGTCAGGTGCTGCCGTTTTCGACGATCAGAAACCCATCACAGGTGCTGTCGCTTTCGACGAGCGTTCACACGGGTACACGTACGCAATCCGAGTGAAGGATAGACGCGCGACACGATTGTCACAGAACGTGCGTCCACGTGGTATCCCAGAACGCCGGCTCGGTGACGTTCGCGATCGTGGCCGATCGTATCTCGCCTTGACTCGAGATTGTCGGTGCTGTCGCCGAACGTTCCCCGGGTGTTTCGTATGCGCGCTACTGCAAGGGTGCGCTCGCGCGAGCATCCCAGATGTGATGGTTGCCGGGCCCTCGTTTCTTTGCGACGTAC
>JBBRXX010000068.1:0-13634 GCA_038238245.1 Acidimicrobiia bacterium | reverse complement strand
GCGTCCCAGAACTCCGGGACGGTGGCATCGTTATGTGTCGCGGTCCGACCCCTGACGGGCGACCCAGTCGCCGAGATTGAACCCGGCCGCGTGGTGCCGCGGGACGCGGGCATGTCCCTCGCGTTCGACGAACACGCGCAGGAGCCCATACGCCTCCTCCCACCGGGCATCGTCGTCCGCCCTCGCCCTAGCCGCTATTGCGGCGCCGTGTCCTCGACTTCTCGGAGGCCATCGTGCGAAGGCTTGACCAGCTTGCCGAACATCGCGTCACAGTCCTCGCGTTTCGGTGCCTGGGTCTCAGCCCCGAGGGGCCGCGTGGGCTCGTCATCGTCCATCCGAACCCAGGCTATGGCTCGCGGGTTGAGGCCGCCCGGTGCCGTCGATCGGATCGCGTCCTTGTTCGGTAGGTTCCTCCCGTTCGACGACGGTGACTTCCACGCCGCCGAGCAGTTCGGTCACCAGGTTGTAGAACCCGGCCGCGAACACGGTGAGGACGGTCAGCGTGCACACGATGACCAAGCCGATCACGGTCGAGGTCAGCAGGACATTCCACGACAGAGACCTGAACGTGTTGTTGTGGACCCCGACGAACTGTTCGACATTGCCGACGACGCCTGCCGTCGACGCGGCCCACCACAGCATCGTGCCGGCGACGAGTACCGTTATCAGTACCGCGAGGTAGAGCCAGACCGAGACCTTGAGTATCGACCACAGGTCGGCTCTCCTGACGGTCTGGTATCGGCGCTGAGCGTACCGCTGCATGCGCTTCTTCTTGGCCAGGCGTAGCCCCGGTATCACCACCACGCGCCCGAGCCTAAGCCGCTCATGGGAACACGTCAGCGGATCAGGGCCACCACGAGGCGCAGCAATGCGGGCACGACGCCACGAGAAACATCCTCCTGCAAGGCGACGGGCACATTGTCGTGCCGGTACCTTTCCGACGTGCGCGCGACCGGGTGGAAGAAGTTGTTCGGCGGACGGACCGAGCTGATCTTTGGGCGTCGCATCAGGGGTGCGGGACGTCGATCGAATGATCGTGGCTGGTCGCACAGCGTCGCCGACTACGAGCGAATGCGGGCAGCGCTAAGTGCCGCGAGTACGAGGAGCGCCGCGCATTTCGAGTGATGCGGATTCGCACCACTTCTCGTCGCCTTCGCCGACCACGTCACGGTTTCGCCGCCGCTCACGGGACCGCTCCAGAATGGCGTGCGGCCCGTCAGTGCGCGAGGTTGGGAGATTGTGAGCTTGCACTACACGCGGATCATCTGACCGCCCGCCGTCCTCTGGCTCGCCACGAGCGAGTCTCCCTTGGGCGAGCGTCTGCAGACCATGGCACGAGCACGTCCAGATGGTTGAATGAAGTCTGCCCAAGCGGGACGTCCTGCGCAGACCTGTGGCGCCGGTATACAGCGCCCGGGACAACCCACAAAGTACAAAGCTGCGCACGTTGTCTCGCAAAGAATACGCGCAGTCCAGGAGCTGTTTCTTTGGCGACCAAGGTGGCAATCGCGGCCGAGACATGGGCGACGGTCGCGCCCTTGACGATGTCCTTCCGCTTGCCCGCAGGGGTCATCGTCGCGTTACGGCTGCCCAAGGGCCTGGGGGTCAAGAGGTCGCGAGTTCGAATCTCGTCAGCCCGACATCGAGCTATCTGTGGACGCGCGCGACGAGCGATGTCGGTGTCGACGGCAATGTGCGATGCGCCAACTGGCGCGCCGACGTGTGCGCCGGGCCCGACGGACGCTCCAGCAAATGCGAAGCGACCAACGAGAGAGCTGTGACGCGGTCGTCGTGACCGCCGACCGGATGGTCATATCGGTACTGGCCCGGACCCAACTCTTTCACCCGTAATGAAATCATCTCACTCACGAGCTCGTCACCGACGGGCAGCCGCAGTCGATGCGACCGCACCAGCTCGAGCAACAACAACGTCCGGCGAGACTTACTCGACGCGCTGAACGTGTGCTCGACAACACGAACACCACGAGACTTCAGGCGGGCCATCATCTGCCACGCCTGCGCCGGATCAAACATCACAACCGCCCCTCCATACTGATGTGAACGCGCCTCGATCAACTCTTCGACGCGCTGGAGATCGACGTCGCGGCCTCGACGAGGTGTGTGCACGTCCATGCGATCGCAGCAAACGAGCGATTCGGGACCGCGACCCTCCAAGTGGCCGACCATCACCACCGCATTGTCATTCCGCAACGCAAGATCGACACCGATGCAGTACCGCCGGCCCGACTGATAATCGACCGGACCCGACAACACCGTGCACGCCTCGATGTCGTCACGCTCGAGCAGCTTGTCCTCGCCCTGAGCCCACTCGTTCCGCCAATACCGCAAGAACGCGCTCGTCGGAAGACGACGACGCTCCGACTCGATCTCTACCGGATCAACCCATGGCGGCGGGGCGTGAATCTCACTCAGCCGCCACGCGGGCTCATCCCGCGCGAACCGATACTGCCTTTCCGCGAACCCACCCGGCGAGCCCGCCGTGCTGATCACCGTGACCCGAGACGTCCTACTTTTCGGCCACGAAGTAGAGATCGCTTCGTAAAAGCGGACCGACGACGGGACGTCATCCCACGCCGCGATGTCGTCGACAATCCACCAATCAGACAAGAGACCGTGCGCGCTCGCCGCATCCGACGCGAGCACAACGACCGACGCCCCAGAATCCCGCGCCGTCACCTTCCAAGTCTCCACCTCGAGCGCGCCAGCAAGACCAGGCGTACGAACGACAAGACCACCAATCGCCGCAACGAGCAGACCACTCTGATCCCGGTCCGCAGCAGCGCAAAAGCCACGCGCACGCGGACCGATCAGACCCGACAACAACGCCCCGATCGTGTACGCCCCCGCATCCGTCGTCTTCGACCACCCACGCGGCCGACCATGCCAATGCCGACGATGCGACGGATCGGGCGCCAACACCGCAGCCGCATCCCCAACCTGTAGCGGATGCGCGACATCAGCCCACTGCACACCACTCTCAAGGATCAGACCGCCAACAAGGTCAAGCGCCGCCGTCACTCCGTCACCTCCCGCGCCTCCAACGACGCCCTGCCACGCGCACGAATAGCATCCAAATCGACCGCCTCCCGCGTCGCCTGGGCACGATCACGCGCCAACTCCACCTCCGAACGCGGATCGAGCCCGAGCCGTGCCCGCAGCTCGATCGCCAACCGTTCGAACTGACCGACGAAACGAGCGGTTTTCAACGCCCGCTCAGAGTCGGGCGTGTCACTCATCAAGTACGCGTCGAACAGCACGCAACGCGCCTCCGCACGCCCCCAGGCAACAACAGTCTCCGGAAAACGCTCGAGGTCCGGACGATCAGCGAGCAAGCCAGCGACGAGTTCCTGCACGAGCGGCGACATCTTGCGCTCGCTCCAAACACCATGCCGGGTCGACACCTCATGCCCAGGTTCGAATGGCGGCCAGCTGTAGCCGCGAGCCTCAGCCACGACATACTTCGGCGGTCGAGAGCGTCAGGTCGTGATCGTGTCGCCGTCGAGTTCCATCGATGAGAGCACCGCCGCCACGGTCGACGGGTACCAACGGTTGCCACCACGCGCCGTCGGCACCCGCTCCGCGGTCAGCCGCCCCGCAATCGCGGTCAGGGTCGCACCCGCTCCACGTTCCCGGACGACGCGCTGACGTACCGCGTCGGGCAATGTCACCGGCCGGCCGAGACGGGCGCCCTGCTGCTTCTTCACCTGTAGCGCGGCGGAGGTCCGGGCCGAGATCAAGCGCCGCTCGTAGGAAGCGAACGACGCCAGCACGTCCAGCATGAGGCGACCGGACGGGGACGTCGTGTCGATGTTCGCGTCGAGCGCGACCAGGCTCCAATGCCGACGCTCGGCACGTTCGGCGATCGTCGCGAAGTCCAAGGTGGAACGGGCGAGCCGGTCGAGCTTCGCGACGACCAGCACGTTCGCTGCGCCCTCGTCGAGCGTCGTGAGCGTCTCGGTGAGGCCGCTGCGCTTGCTGGTGGTCTTGGCAGATGCGACGTCGCTGAGGACCTTGTGGAGCCGCCAGCCGCGACGTGCGCACTCCGCCCGGATCGCCGCCCGTTGCGCGGCGAGCCCGAGGCCAGAGTCGCCTTGCTCGCCAGTAGAGACCCTGACGTATCCGACCGCGATCGTCTCGGCCTTCGATGCTGCATGCCGCGTCGCCATGACAACAGTTTACAGTAAACGTCCGTATAATGTAAGAGACTCTAGGACTTCTTATCCTCGAGCCCGCGCAACTCTTCGGCGTACCGCCGGACATCGCGGCGAAGAGCGCGGTCGTGGGGCTCGATCGTCTCGGGCAACACACCGAGGACACGCTGCAACAGGTCGGCCAGCGCGCCCCGCTGCCGTATCGGGACGTCAGTGGCAGAGGGCCTCGACGTCTTCCGTGTCGCCATCGGTTCGCCTCCTTGATCGTGCCCGGACCTCGCGCGCGCATCATCTTTTCACCACGCCGATCGTCTGGCCGAGCGAGCGCCCTGCGCATCTCGCGGCCTCACCGCGGCCTGACGGTGGTTCCGCTCCATGCGAGCGACGCCTAACGGGGCCGCGACCAGCCTCTTTGCTGCGCCCTCGGCAGGATTCGAACCTGCGACACACGGTTTAGGAAACCGATGCTCTATCCCCTGAGCTACGAGGGCCGGGGTTGTAGAAAACGCGGGAGAAAACCTCGCCTTCAACATGGGGGAGGATAGGTGCTGGCGTGGGGCGGGGTGTTGGTGTCGCGATCGGCGCGCGGTGACGCCGAAATCGTGCTGATTGGCGCGTCGGGAGGTGCTCGAGCCTGCGACCGCGTTGTTTGCAGCGTGGTTTACGCGGCGATGCGCGTTGGTCGTTGGTGCCGGTGGCGGGCGAGGGAGTTGACCATGAGCGCGAAGCCGAGCAGGTTGAGGTGTTGGCGTTGGTGGCCGACGCTGTGGGCGCGTCGGAGCCAGAGGCTGTCGTCGAGTCCGCGGTTGATGCTTTCAGCGTCGTTGCGTCGCTGGTAGAGGTCTTGGAAGTCGGGGTCGTCGGGCGGGATCGGCCGGACGTTTTCAGTCCGGTTGAGTTTGCGGTGGGTGTCTTGGTCGTTGCCGTGCAGACGCACGCTGACCGTCCCGGCTCGGTATCGGTCGGGGAGTTGGTAGTCGTTGTACCACCGGTACTTGCCATTGCCGTCACAGGTGCGGTGCGTCCGCACTCGGCGCAGGGCGGTGAAGGTGAGGTCCCCGGTGTCGGTGAGCTCCCCGAGGCCGATCGCACCATCACGCGCATACAAGCGAACCGTTTGTCGTGTCCCGTCGGCGAGTTCGATCGCCTTGTCTTCAATGTGCGCGGTTTTGGGTTCGCGTTGTCCCTCACTGCGCCGGGGACTGTCGGCCCCGGCGGCTTTGGCGGTGACGCGGTTGAGCGACAGCCAGCCGAAGTCGCGCAGGAGTCGTTGGTGGTGGACGCCGCGTAATGCGGTGTCGTAGATGACGCCTTGCGCGCCAGGCAACAGGGGAGCGAGCCGTTCGAAGGAGTGCATGGCGGTGGCGGCTTCGGCGCCCGGTCGGGGGACCCAGCCGATGTCGAGGATGACGCGGCCGTGGGGGTCGTGGGTGCGGGCGGCGACGAGCACGAACTTGGTACCCCATGCCGTCTCGCCGGTGCCTTCGAAATGCAGGCCGGCGTCAGGTTCGGCGCGGCGGGGGAGGACCTCGCCGGTGGTTTTGTCGACGCGAGTGTCGCCCGGTTTCGGTCGGTAGAGGGGCGTGATGACTTTCCCGTCCGCATGCACCATCCGCGAAAGGTCGGGATGCGTCCACGATCCCGGACCGTTCGGGTCGCAGAGGCCGAGTTCTTCGGCTTGATGAACAGCAAGTTCACGATGCCGTTCGAAGAGCTGTTGGAGGAGGCCAGGGACCTCGAGGAGGCGTTTGCGGGCGTAGAGGTAGTGATGCCGTCGCATCGGAGTCGCGGGCAAATGCATCTCGGGCTGGTCGGGGAATTGTTTGGTGATGGCGGTGCGGATGTGGTTCCACACGAGTGGATGTGAGAGTTCGGCTTCGACTTGACGGGCGCTGCCGTAGACACTGAGCAACGCTTCGAAGACGATGCACATGAACGTCGGATACTGGCTCGGTCGACCACCATGCGTGTGGTCAGTTTCGGGCACCACCGCGGCGAGTTCGTACGTTGCAGGGTTCGCAAGGATCGCGTCGACGCGTTCGAGCGCACTGACCGGACGCGCGCTCATGGCCGGTTACCGATCATCGGCTGCGGTCCAGTCCCAGCCGATAATGCGCGCTGCTCGATCGAGACTGCGTACGCCCAACAGACGCGCGACATGATCGATGTGCCCGGTCTGTTCGAGGAGCTGGCGGCCGGCCCACGCCGTGACGGAGATTGGCCGTACGTCAGGTTCGCGGGTCAAGCCTGCCCGCGCGAGCGTGTCGCTGATCGCCTGACACGAGGACGCTTGCGCGCTCTCCGCAGAACCATTCGCGCTATACACCAGAGGCACATCGGGCCCGTCGAGCATGCGAGCACGACGTTCGAGCTGCGTGATCGCCCATTGTGAAAGGGGAACCCAACGGGGGATCGTCCGCGAGGTGCCCTGCAACCACACCCGCGCGCCATCGAGGTCGATGTCGCACATTCGGATGTGGGGGATCTCCGCGGTACGGGCGGTGGTCTCCGCGAGCGCCCACGCTGCCGGCGTCCTCGTGTTGGTCAAGGAGGTCAGCGAGTAGCTACGACAAACCCCGATCTCGTCGTCGGTCAGCGGCCGAGCCACGAGCCCCGAACGAGGCGGAAGCGCCAAATCGACACACGGATCGTGACTCGCAAGGCCCAGGTCGCGGGCCCGACGAAAGACGAACCGCAGCACTGAACGCCGAAGGTGCATGGTCGCGACGCTCGGCGGCTGACCGTCGATTGATGCTGTGACGAATGCGCGAACGATCCCCGGCGTCACCTCGTCAAGCGCAACCAGCTGGTAGCCGCGCAGACAGAACAAGAGGAAGCGGTCCGTGATCGCGACGAAACGCGGACGCGTCTGATCCGATAACAAATCCGCAGTGGCGATCGCGTCGCCGATCTCGCCGAACTCGCGGCCCAGCGCCCCCGCTCGCGGGTTTTGCGTAGGCTTGGTCAACGTCGGGACCTTTCAACCAGGTGCCGGCCAGGCCCCGGGGTGGTCGAACACCGCCGGGGCCACTTCTGTGTACAAGTGTAGGCGTCTTCCGGGTCCGACGTCAACACTTGTAGGCTCATTCATGTGCGAAGCGGTCGCATCGATCCGTCAGATCTGATTGACGCGCAGGTGGTCGCCGACGTGCTCAAACTCGCCCAGCGCAACACGGTCAGCGCATACCAAAGGCGCTATCCAGATATGCCGCGTCCGGTCGTGGACATGGGACGCGGGCGGTGCAAGCTCTGGCTTCGATCGGAAGTCGAGGCCTGGGCAAGGTCAACGCGTCGCGGCCGGTAGGAGCTGTCGCGCGTCAAGGAGTTCGCGGGAAATGATGTTCAGCACCTCCTTCGGGTCGCGGCCCCGATATGCACGCAGCGTGTCGGTTTGCGCCTACGCGACGGCGCCGAAAAGCCCAGGTCAACGGCACGATCGAGTTTTCGGCACCCACACGGCCGACTGCGGCGGGGGATCATCCGCAACGCTCACCGGCCACCGCGACGCTGCGCCAACGCAACATGCCAGCCCAGCTCAGACAGCCGATCGAGTTTTCGGCACCCACACGGTTGAAAGCGCGCTAACTCACGATGGCGAGACGAAGGCACACGCCCGAGCAGATCGTGCGGAAGCTGCGCGAGGCCGACCGGCTGTTGACCGAGGGCAACGATGTCGCAGAGGTTGCGCGGCACCTGCAGGTCAGCGAGCAGAGGTATCACCGGTGGCGGGCGCAGTACGGCGGGATGAAGGCCGACGATGTGAAGCGCCTCAAAGAGCTCGAGGTCGAGAACACGCGATTGAAGCGGATCGTCGCGGATAAGGAGCTCGAGGTCCTCGCGTTCAAGGAGATCGCCCGGGGAATCTGGTGAGCCCGTCGAGGCGGCGTCGAGCTGCGGACATGTTGCAGCAGCGGCTCGGTATCTCGCAGCGGCGGGCGTGCCAGATCGTCGGTCAGCACCGCTCCACCCAACGTCACCACCAAGCTGTGGTCGATCCAGATCGTGATCTGCGCGACCAGCTTCGAACGTTCACGCGGACGCATCCGCGGTGGGGCTATCGGCGAGCGCACACGATGTTGGTCCGTGAGGGGCACACGTGTAATCGCAAGATGATCCAGCGGTTGTGGCGTGAGGAGGGCCTGCGCGTGCCGGTGAAGCGCCGCAAACGGCAACGGCTCGGGAGCTCATCAACGCCAGCTGATCGACTGCAGGCGGATCGGCCGGATCACGTGTGGGCGCTCGACTACCAGTTCGATGTCACCTCGACCGGCCGGACGATCAAGATCCTGCACGTCGTCGACGAGTTCACCCGCGAGTCCCTCGCGGATGTCGTGGCGTCTTCGATCGACGCGGACGCGACCGTCGCCGCGCTCGAACAGATCGTGGCGGTGAGAGGCACGACGCCGGCGTTCATCAGATCCGACATTCATCCTGAGTGGTGTCGCGATTGGCCTGTCGCGGTGCGGCCGGCCGCGTAGGTTCGATCGCGTCCGGCGCTCGTCCGTTGCCGCTGCGGACCGATTGGAGCGGCCTCGTGTCGACTCCTCACCTGTTGATTGTGGCAGCGGACGAGGCTCACGCCGCGGGAGGGATGCCCTGTTAGGAACCTGACGACGTCACGGGGTTGATGGTTGACGATCTCTGATAGCGAATGTCTGGTGCTCGCTTCTCGTGTCGTGGCGGCCGCCGGAGTTGTGGCGATCGACGAGAGGAGCATCGTGAGAGTTCGTGTCGGGATCGACATCGCGTGTCGTTCAGCGCATCACGCGGCGTGTGCTGATGAGACGGGCCAGTTGATCTGGTCTGGTCATCGGTTCCGCAGCAACGCCACCGACTTGGAAGCACTCTGGGCGCGTCTTCCTGAAGGTGCAGAAGAGGTAATGGTGGTGGTGGAATCCACCCGCAACGCATGGGTCGCGCTCGCGGCATGGTTCCGTCGCAAGGGTGCAGGGGTCGTGATGGTGCCGTCGGAGCAGTCCGCGGACCTGCGCGACTATTTCTCCAAGCACACCAAGACCGACCGACTCGACGCGCAGCTGTTGGCAAGGCTGCCGATGCTGCACCCAGAAGGCTTGCACCCGGCGGAATCGTTGGGCCCATGCGACCCGCTCAAGCGGGCCGTGAAGCTCCGTTCGAGCATGGTGCATCGGCGCTCGACGGCGATGCACCGCCTCGATGCCCTGCTCGAGATCCTCGGACCGGAGTGGGTCCAGGCGCTCGGTTCCGACATGACCCAAACCGCGTTCAAGTTCCTTGCCACCTGGCCGAACCCCCACCAGGTCCGCCGGCTCGGTCGAGCTCGGCTCGCCCGCTGGTTCCGGGTCTCGACCCGGGGAGCGTGGAGTGACGAACGTGCCGGCGAGGTGATCGCGGCCGCGCACGCGACGTTGGAGCTGTGGGGCCCCAACGGCATGGATTTCGAAGCCCTGGCGGCTGACATCGCCTGCGAAGCCAACCTCGCGCTCGCACTGACACGCCAGATCCACGACATCGAAGAACGCGTCACCGACCTGTACGAAGCGGCAGACCCCGACGCGATCGTGATCTCCGCGCCGGGCGTCTGGAAAATCCTCGCCGCACAGATCTTCGGACGGCTCTGTGACCCCAACGGTTCACCAGCCTCGCAGCCGCTCGATCGTTCTCCGGGCTGGTGCCCCGACTGAACAACTCCGGGCTCACCGACCACGCAGGCGGCCCGACCAAACGTGGCGACGCATGCTTACGCGAGGCACTGTTCAACGCGGCGAACGTGGCCTTAGGCGGAGCGTTCCATAGCCGTTGCCCCCTACGTCCGACTGCTCAAAATGCGGCACGCCGCAATAGTCGCAACCGTCGGGCGACCACACCCAACACCGGACAGGGTCGCCTTCGTGAGGTAGCGCGCGCACCCGGCACGCTTCGGCGAGCGTGCAACCGGCAAGCGTGCCGTCACCGTGCTCGATCAGCCGTCCCGGACAAATAGCCACCCTCGCCGAATACCGATTCGTTCCCTATTTAAAACGCGCGCTGGACACGTCGACTGACCTCGTGACCGCTTGCGTACGCTCGACCGACACATCTACTCCCCGATCTGCGTCGTGATCGCGGCGTTGGCCCTGCCCGCCATGACATCAGCGAGAGCGAATACGCCCGGGCGCTGACCGCCGTTCGGCAGGCAGATCCGAACAAGTGGCCACGATCCGGTCTCGGCACTCGGGTAGCTACCGCCGGTGGTCGTCGAGAACGAGCGCCGCCGGTGCCCGGCCGGTTCAGAGGTGCGCGTGTTGGCTCACATCTCTGACCACGACATGGCCGCGCGTTCGCGACCGGCACATGCGTCCGTAGCTCGCCAGGTCGCGCTCGGTGGTGTCACTACGGGCGCACCACGTCCGCACAACGGAGTGTCTTAGGCGACGTAGGATTCTAGAAGTTCTTCTCCGACTTCATCCTTGTCGCCCGTCCAGGACGCCTGGCCGCCGCCATCCACGACGACGACCGGAACAGGCGTGGGGACGAGCAAGGAGGTTGCGCATGAACGACCGTGTGAAGCTCCTCATCGCATTGTTGAGCAACAACGATGCGACAGACAAAGGGGCCGTCACCGTGTTCGACGTGGCGGCCATGCTGCGCGAACTGGGCGCTGAACACCGAGCCCAAGCGGCGTTGGCTCACGCGACTCCGTGAACGGTCAGATTGCGACCGACACCACGCAATCACAGCAGAGTGAGACAGCTATGGCACGTTCAGCAGATCACATCCCGAAACTTTGCGGTCGGTGCGGCGATTGAAGTGCGCGGTCACTTCCGAGGGGAATGGAGTCGCGGCTTCGAAATCGCTGAGGAAACCCGCGACGGTTACTGGGTGCGGCGCATGTCGGATCGTTACGTGCTGCCCCTGCAGTTCTCGGGCGGTGAGGTTCGTCGCGTGAGCTGACATCGTGCACCCAACCCGCTCATCCGCCATCTTCTCTGTCGTTGGTCTCGACGGCGTCGAGTTGGTCGCGCAGGCACTGTTGCATTGGTTCACCGTGCGCGGGCGTCCGGCCGCTGCTATGGCTTCTTGTCGATTAGATCGTTCGGGCGAGCTCGGTGAACGCGGCGGCGACGCGACGATGCGGACGCGCCTCGATAGCGAGTTGGTAGTGGTCGCGCCGGATGTTCTGCATCAACGCGTGACCACGGATGATCACGCGGGCGGTCCGATCACGTTAAAATCCCCGCATCGGTCGCAAGCGGGCTTTGACTCGGCCGTGGTCGGCCTCGATCCGATTGTTCGCATACTGCTCCGTGTCGTGAAGCGCGCCGGGCAGGAGTTCATCGACGACGCCGCCGAGTGCCCAGGCCCGCTCCGTCATGACCTCAGCAGGTGCGCCGTGAGCGCCCAGTGCCGACGCGAAGAACCGACGCGCCGCTCGAACGTCGCGCCATGCAGAGACGAACACGTCGACGATCTGACCGTGTTGATCGACTGCCCGGTACACGTAGCGCCACCGGCCGGCGACCTTCACGTAGGTCTCGTCAACGAACCAGCGGTCACCGACGGCGTGGCGGCACGGTCGCGCGGCGTCAGCAAGCAGGAGCGTGAAGCGCTGGACCCATCGGTAGACGGTGACGTGATCGACCTCGATCCCACGTTCGGTCAGCAGTTCCTCGACATCGCCATACGACAGGCCGTATCGCAAGTACCAGCGGACCGCGAGGACGATCACATCGGGCGGGAACCGAAAGCCCTTGAAGCCCGAGCTGGCAACTGCGGATATCGGTCGACAACGGCGCGGCATCATCCCCCAACCCTCACCGCCCAGCCCGGCCCTCGGCCAATGCAACAGTGCCGTACAGGTTCACCTGCGGGAGATCTGCGGTAGGGAAGGTTTGATGGTCTGGTTTCTTGGTGCACGGCTTGATCATGCGCTGAGCGCTCCTGTGCAGTTGCGTCATCAGTTGCGGCGTCAGCTCCCGGTCGATTGTGGCTGCGAAGATGTCGTGTTGGTCGCAAGCGAACTCACGACGAACGCGATCCTCCACGGCCGCCAACCCATCGATGTGCAGATCACCGTTGACCGTGACGTTGCCCGAGTCGAAGTGCACGATGGTTATCCACAGATGGGTGCGCCCGCTCAGGACTCTCGGGGACTTCTGCTCATCGCGCACGTCGCGCCTGCTTGGGGCGTGAGTCCCAAGCCCGGCGACGGCAAAATGGTGTGGGCCGAGATCTTGCTGCATGGGGCGACGTAGCGGCGTCCGCGATCACATCTGCGCAAAGCTTTGAACGAAGGCTGCCGTACCGCAGATACGTGTGGTCCGTGTTGGGGGCAGACACGGGGCGGTGGCTGCAAGTTTTGGCTCGTGCGTCGGTTCGCGAGCGAGGCGTAGATTCGGGTCCTGATGGCCGATGCGCGCGAGGGTGCTGTCGAGCAGCTGCTCGGCGAGATGCTCGGCGAGTTTCTTGGTGCGGCGCATCTTGTGCCGCCCGATGAGCTGCCGACGCTTGGCGCGGATGTCGCCCGACGATTGGGTGTCAAAGGTCTCGGTGTGTGGCTTGCCGACTATCAGCAGCGTGTCCTTGTCCCGTTCCCGTCGACGATCGCGACGCCGATTTCGATTGATGCGAGCGTCGGCGGACGGGCGTTTGTGCGCTGCGAGCCAGTTGAGGTTGCGGGTGCGGACGGCACGACGCTGTGGCTTCCACTGGTTGATGGCGTCGACCGGATCGGCGTGCTCGAGGTCGTACTCGAGTCGATCGACGACACGAAACGCGAGGTGTTGGTCGGCTTTGCGCGTGGCGTCGCCGCCGAGACAGTGACTCGCGGGCAGTACACGGATGCCTTCAAACGGGCACGTCGTCGCCGGGACATGACCCTGTCGGCCGAACTGCAGTGGCAGCTGCTCCCGCCGACGACGTTCTCCACCCCCGACGTCACGATCAGCGGCATCTTGGAACCGGCCTACGAGGTGGGCGGCGACGCGTTCGATTACGCATACGACGCAGGTGCCCTTCACTTCATGATCCTCGACGCCGTCGGCCACGATCTCGCCTCGAGTTTCTATGCGTCCTTGGCGATTGGCGCATATCGGTGCGCCCGACGCAACGGGACCGATCTCGCCGGAACGGTACGCGAGCTCGATGCACTAATTGACACGCAATTCGAGGGCGCAACCTTCGTCACCGCCCAACTCGGTGAACTCGACGTCGCAACCGGAATCTTGCAATGGGTCAACGCGGCACATCCAAGTCCACTCCTGGTACGCCAAGGCCGAGTGGTAGGCACGCTCGAGGGCCGACGACGCGTCCCGCTCGGTCTCGCTCACCTCGTACAGGCCGAAAAGCACGCGCCCGTCGCCGAGGAACACCTCGAACCGGGCGACACGCTCTTGTTCTACAGCGATGGCGTCACCGAAGCGCGCACCGCGCACGGCGAGGACTTCGGCCTCGAGCGGCTGGGCTGGTTCTTGGAACGAGCCGCAGCGTCGGAACTCTCCGCCG
>JBBRXX010000067.1:0-14088 GCA_038238245.1 Acidimicrobiia bacterium | reverse complement strand
GCCCTGGCTCGTCCGCTCGGCCGGGCCGCTCGGGCCCTGGCTCGTCCGCTCGGCCGGGCCGCTCGGGCCCTGGCTCGTCCGCTCGGCCGGGCCGCTCGGGCCCTGGCTCGTCCGCTCGGCCGGGCCGCTCGGGCCCTGGCCGGTCGACGGCTCCGAATCGCTCACGAAGCACCCGGGCCCTGGCGACGCGACCACGTCTCCGCCGAAAGTCCCCACAGCCGCACGAACCCCTCGCTGTCCGCGTGACGGAACACGTCGTCGGCGTCGTACGTCGCGAGATCGTGGTCGTACAACGAACGCGGCGCGCGCCGGCCGACCGCAGCACAGTGTCCGGCTTCCAGCCGCAAGCGGACCTCACCGGTCACGTGCTCCTGCGTCGACTGCATGAACGCGTCGAGCGCACGCATCAACGGCGTGTGCCAAAGGCCGTCGTAGATCAGCTCCGCGACGCGAATCTCCAACCGCTGCTTCTCGCGCGCGACGTCACGCTCGAGCGTGATGCCTTCCAGGTCCTTGTGCGCCAGGATCAGCGCGAGCGATGCCGGGCATTCGTAGACCTCACGGCTCTTGATGCCGACCCGCCGGTTCTCCACCATGTCGATGCGACCCCAGCCGTAGCTCCCGACCACCTCGCCGAGCGTCGCGATCAGCTCGACGAGCCCGACGGTCGTGCCGTCGAGTGACACCGGAACGCCCTTCTCGAAGCCGACGACGATCTCCCTCGAATCGCTCGGCGCTTCCTTCGGGGTGCGGGTCAGCGTGAACGGCTGCTCGGGCGGCAGCGACCACGGGTTCTCGAGCACGCCGCATTCGATCGCGCGGCCCCACATGTTCTCGTCGATCGAGTACAACTTCTCCTTCGACGCGGAGATCGGGATGTCCCACTTCGCCGCGAGCTCGATGCAATCGGCGCGGTTCAAGCCCCATGCGCGCACGGGCGCCAGCACGTCGAGGTCGGGCGCGAGGACCCGGGACGACACCTCGAAGCGCACCTGGTCGTTGCCCTTCCCGGTACATCCGTGCGACACCGCGTCGGCGCGGTGACGGCGCGCGGACGCAACCAGGTGCTCGGTGATGACGGGACGCGAAAGTGCGGAGACGAGTGGATACTTGCCCTCGTACATCGCGTTGGCCGCCAGTGCGGGTGCGAGGAAGTCGTACGCGAAGTGGTCGCGCGCGTCGACGATCTCGACCTCGACGGCCCCGGCCGCCTCGGCCCGCTCCCGGATCGTCGCTTCCTCACCCGCGACCAGCTGCCCGACATCCACCGCGCACGCGATGACCTCGACGCCCCACTCCTCGCGCATCCACCGGACCGCGACCGACGTATCCAGACCGCCGGAGTATGCGAGTACAACCCGTTTCGGCAAGACCAATCCTCTCCCTACAACCCGGCCAGGCCGGCGAGCTCCACCGCGATGTTCATTCGCTCACTCCCTCGGCGCCGGGATACCCGGCGCCGCCCTTCGGGACGTTCGTTCGCTGGCGAGCTCACTGCGCTTGCGCTCCGTTCGCCGCATCACAACCCGGCCAGCCCGGCGAGCTCCACCGCGACCGATGCACCGCCGACGGACTCCTTGCACACGACGAGCACGGTGTCGTCGCCGGCCACCGTACCGAGCACCTCGCCGAGCGACGCCCGGTCGAGCGCGCTCGCCACGACGTGCGCGCTGCCGGGTGGCGTGCGTAACACGACGAGGTTGGCGCTGTGTGCGACCTCGACCACGAACTCGCTCATCAAGCGTTTCAGGTGGTCATCCGACGGGGCTCGCTCACGTGTGAAGTCAGGAATCGCGTAGGCCATGGCCCCGCCCGGGATCCGCACCTTCACCGCGCCCAGCTCTTCGAGATCGCGACTGACCGTCGCCTGGGTCGCGACGATGCCTGCACCTTCGAGCATCTGCACGAGCTGCGCCTGACTCGACACCGGCTGCTCCTCGAGGATGCGCAGGATACGGTGCTGCCGTTGCGGCTTGCCGAGCGTGGACATCACCGACCGCTTTCCGTCGACAGGAGATCGACGAGCACGGCACGCACCGCGTGCATCCGGTTGGCCGCCTGCTGCCACACCAACGACTGCCGTCCGTCGATGACCTCGGCGGCCACTTCCTCGCCCCGATGCGCGGGGAGACAGTGCAGGAACACCGCGTGCTCAGGTGCGGCTTTCATGAGCGCCCCGTCGACGGTCCACCCGTCGAACGCGCGCAACCGCTGCGCGCGCTCGACCTCTTGTCCCATCGACGTCCACACGTCGGTGTACACGACGTCGGCGTCGCGCACGGCGTCGTACGGATCCTCGGCACGTTCCAGCACACCACCGATGTTGCGGGCGCGATCGACGATCGTGCCGGCAAGGTCGTAGCCGTCGGGAGATGCGACGACGAGCTCGAGACCGGAAAGGGCGGCCGCGAAGGCCAGTGAGGCCGCGACATTGTTGCCGTCGCCGATGTAGGCGACCCGCCGGCCCTCGAGCGACCCGTAGTGCTCGCGGATCGTGAGCAGGTCGGCGAGCGCCTGACACGGGTGCGCGAGATCCGAGAGGAGGTTGACGATCGGCACGTCGACCACCGCGGCCATGCGCTCGAGGATCGAGTGCTCGAACACGCGTGCCGCGATCGCCGCGCACATGCCGGCCATCGTCCGGGCGACGTCCTCGACCGTCTCGCGAACGTCGAGGCCGACCTCCTCCTCTCGCACGTAGATCGGGTGGCCGCCGAGCGTCGCCACGGCCACCTCGACCGAGATGCGTGTGCGTGCCGACGGCTTCTGGAACAGGGCTGCGGCTGCCCGGCCCGCCAACACCTGGGGCACCCGCGCCGGGTCGGCCTTCCACGCGATCGCATGGTCGAGCAGCGCCTGCAACCGCGCCGGGTCGAGGTCGTCGACCTCCAAGAAGTTCCGCGTCACGGTTCCGGTCATGCGTCCAGCGCCTTGTCGATGATCGCGACCGCCGCGTCGATCTCGTCGTCGGTCACCAACAACGGTGGCGCCAATCGCAACGCGGTCGGCGTGACGGCGTTCAGCACGAGCCCGGCGTCGAGGCAACGCTGCGCGACTTCCTTGGCATCCCGCTCCCCCGCCAGCTCGGCGGCAATCAGCAGGCCGGCGCCGCGTACGTCGGCGATGCCGTCGAGCTTGGTCAGCATCTCGGTCAGTCGTCCACCGGCGCGTGCAGCGCGAGCGGGGACGTCTTCGCGCTCCATCACCTCGAGCACTGCGAGCGCGGCCCGCGCGGCAAGCGGCTGGCCGCCGAACGTCGTGGCGTGATCGCCGGGGACGAACGCGGCCGCGACCTCCGCCCGGGCCCAGCACGCGCCGATCGGCACGCCGTTGCCGAGCGCCTTCGCCATCGTCACGATGTCAGGCGACACGCCGGCGTGTTGGAACCCGAACCAGGCGCCGGTGCGTCCGAGGCCGGTCTGCACCTCGTCGACGATGAACAGCGCCTCGCGCTCGTCACACAGACGGCGAACGCCCTGCAGGTATTCGGCCGTTGCCGGATTCACACCACCTTCGCCTTGTACCGGCTCGAGCAACACCGCCGCGACCCGGTCGTCCATCGCGGCCGCGAGCGCGGCGAGATCGTCGAAGGCCACCTGGCGAAAGCCCGCGGGGAGCGGCTGGAACGTCTCCTGCTTCTGGGGCTGGCCGGTTGCGGCGAGCGTCGTGAGCGTCCGCCCGTGGAACGAGCCGTAGGCACTCAGCACATGGAAGCGCTCGGGTCCACCGTGACGCTGGCCGTGACGGCGCGCCAACTTGATCGCGCACTCGTTGGCCTCGGCGCCCGAGTTGCAGAAGAACACGCGCCCGTCACCACCGAGCAGCGCATCGAGCTTCGCCGCGACACGCGGCTGCACGTCGTTGTAGTACAGGTTCGACACGTGCAGCAGCGTGCGCGCCTGGTCGGCGATCGCGTCGGCAACCTCGGGGTGGGCATGGCCGAGCGACGTGACGGCCAGCCCACTGAGGAAGTCCAGGTACTCCTTGCCGTCGCTGTCCCACAACCGCGTTCCGGCGCCGCGCACGAATGCGACCGGCAACCGGCCGTAGGTCTGCATGCCGTGCGCGGCGTCGAGCGCCTGCAGCTCCGCGAGCGACGACGTCATGAGTCCACCATCGTTCCGACACCTTCCGGCGTGAAGAATTCCAGCAGCAGCGCGTGCGGCAGCCGCCCGTCGAGGATGTGCGCGCGACGTACCCCGGCGCGCAGCGCGTGCGCGCACGATTCGAGCTTCGGAATCATGCCGTCCGATGCTTTGCCGTCCGCGATCAGCTTCTCGAGCCCCTCGACGTCGATGCGGGAGATCAGCGACGACTCATCGGGCCAGTCACCGTAGACGCCCGCGACATCGGTGAGGTAGACGAGCTTCTCGGCATTGAGTGATACGGCAATCGCGCCCGCCACGGTGTCCGCGTTGACGTTGTACGCCTGACCGCTGTCGTCGACGCCGACGGTTGCGATCACCGGGATCAGCTCCTCGCGCAACAATCGCAACACCATCGTGGGGTCGATCGCGCGCACATCACCGACGAAACCGAGCCGCGGGTCGCGCTGGTCGACGCGGATCAGCCCCGCGTCCTCGCCGGACAGGCCGACCGCGTACGAGCCGAGCCGGTTCACCGATGCCACGATCTCCCGGTTGACCTTGCCGACGAGCGCCATGCGCACGATGTCGATCGTCTCGGCATCGGTGACGCGCCGGCCGTCGACGAACTCCGGCTCCTTGCCCAGGCGACGCATGAGATCGGTGATCTGCGGGCCGCCACCGTGCACGATCACGGGGTTCATGCCGACCAGCCGCATCAATACGACGTCGGTCGCGAACAGCTCCGCCAGGTCGGGATCGTCCATGGCATGGCCGCCGTACTTGATCACAATCGTCCGGCCCGAGAACTCCCGGATGTACGGCAGCGCCTCGGCGAGGATGCGCGCCTTGTCGCCGGCGTCGGCGGTGCGCGGGTCGAAGGTGCTCATGACGTCCGCCGGTTCTCGTCGATGTACGCGTGCGACAGGTCGGTGGTGAGCACCGTCGCGGTGCCGTGTGCCAGGTGGAGATCGCAGCGGATCTCGATGTCGCGCGCCGCCATCGCGGCCGCGAGCGCCACCTCGTCGTGTCCATATGCGACGCCGTCCGCGGCGACCGTGACCCCGTTGAAGGCAATGTCGACGCGTTCGGGGTTGATGAAGGCGCCGCTCGCGCCGAGCTCGGACAGCACGCGGCCCCAATACGCGTCCTCGCCGTTGAGCGAGCACTGCACGAGCTGACTGTTCGCAACCGCGCGCGCGGCCGTCCGGGCGTCACCGTCGGACCGGGCGCCGACCACGCGGACGCGCACGAACTTCGTCGCGCCCTCTGCATCGCGCGCCATCTGCTCGGCGAGCGAGCCGCACACCTCGGTGAGCGCGTCGGCGAGCGCGTGTGGGTCGACCGCGCCCGCGCGCCCGTTCGCGAGCACGAGCACGGTGTCATTCGTCGAGCGGCAGCCGTCCACCGACAGGCAATCGAACGTCTCCGCGACCGCACGCGCCAGCGCCCGGCCGAGGAAGGGCTGGTCGACGCCGGCGTCGGTCGTGAGGACCGCGAGCATCGTCGCCATCGCCGGCGAGAGCATCGCCGCGCCCTTCGCCATGCCGCCGACGGTCGCGCCCCCGGTGCGTGCCACCGCCTCCTTCGCGAGCGTGTCGGTGGTCATGATCGCCTGCGCGGCCGCCGCGCCCCCGTCGGGCGCGAGCTGCCCGCACAGCTTCGGGATGCCGACCTCGAGCGCGTCCATCGGCATCGGGATGCCGATCAGGCCGGTCGAGCACACGAGCACGTCGTCGGTGGCGAGACCGAGACCCTGGGCGGTGAGCTCGCACATGCGCGTGGCGTTGCGGCGGCCCGGCTCGCCGGTCGCCGCGTTGGCATTGCCCGAGTTGAGCACGACGGACGCGGCGCGACCATCGAGAAGATGCCGTTGCGACACCTGCACCGGGGCGGCCTGCGCGAGGTTCGTGGTGAAGACGCCCGCGGCCGAAACGGCCGCCCGATCCTCGGTCGCGACGATCGCGAGGTCGGGTGCGCCCGACGGCTTGATGCCGCAGGCGATGCCGCCGGCCACGAACCCCGGCGCGGCCACGACGCTCACGGTTGCACTCCGAGCAACGGAAGGCCGGTGGTCTCGGGCATGCCCAGCAGGATGTTGGCCGCCTGCAGCATCTGGCCCGACGCTCCCTTGACCAGGTTGTCCTCGGCCGCGATCGCGATCACCGTGGCGGTCCGCTCGTCGTAGCGCACCGTGACGTGCACGACGTTGGCGCCGTACGTGGCTTTGGTCCCCGACGGTTCGTCGACCACGACGACGCACGGATCCGACGCGTAGAACTCGCGGTAGTGCTCCAGGAGGCGCGCGGTCGACAGCCCGGCCGTCGCCGAACGCGCGTAGCACGTGGCGAGCAGGCCGCGGGTCGTCGGGACGAGGTGCGGCGTGAACAGCACGTCCACATGACGCTTGGCAACCTTCGACAGCGCCTGTTCCATCTCGGCGGTGTGTCGATGCGTGAGGAGGCTGTACGCGGAGACGTTCTCGTTGGCCTCCGAGAACAGGCTCGCCGTCTTCAGGCCGCGTCCCGCACCCGACAGGCCCGAGACCGCGTCGGCGATCACCCTCGGCTCGACGAGCTTCAACGCGAGCAGCGGCGCGCACGCAAGGCTGACCGCCGTCGGGTAACACCCGGGCGACGCGACGTGCGCGTGCGTTGCGAGGTCGTCGCGGTAGAGCTCGACCAGCCCGTACGCGAAGCGTCCCACCACCTCCGGGGCGGTGTGCGTCTCGCCGTACCAGCGCGCGTACACGTCCGGTGGGAGCCGGAAGTCGGCGCCGAGGTCGATGATGTGCGCGACGTCCTCGACGAGCCCCGGCAGCAGCGCCTGGCTCGCGCCGTGCGGGAGCGCGCAGAACACGAGGTCGAGGCCGCGCAGGTCCGCCGGGTCGAGCGGGGCAAACGTGGCGTCGCGGTACGCCGGAGTGAGCGAGGGATACAGATCGGCGACGCGGGCGCCCGCGTTTGCATCCGCGGTGACGTGCACGACCTCGATCTCGCCGTGGCCGGCAAGGAGCCGGAGCAACTCGCCGCCCGTGTACCCGGACGCGCCGACGACCGCCGCTCGATACGCCATGGCGCATACAATACACGTCGATGCATACAATGCGGTTCGAGGACCTCGCGGCCGGGACCCCGCTGCCTCCCCTGCGGTTGACGGTCTCGGCGGCGGCCAACGAGCGCTACTGGCGGGCGGCGGGCGTGGCGCACCCCGCGCTGGCCGCGGGCGCGCTCTATCCCCCGATCGCGACGAACCTGACGGTGCTCTGCTTCGGGCAGGCGTGCGCCGAACCGGTGATCCAGACCCGCCAGCGTCTGCGCTGCCACCGGCGAGCAGCTGCGGGGAGCGAGCTGCACACGATCGGCCGCATCACCGCGCAGTACGAAAAGCGTGGTCGACGCTACGTCGAGGTCGAAGCGGTCGTCGCGACCACCGATGCCCCCGCCGATCCGTTGTGGACCTCCGAGGTGTCGTTCACTCCCGCGGCGACGCTGGGTGCCAGACCATGAGCGCCTCCGTCTCGCGGTCGCTCACGATCACCGAGGAGCTCGTGCGCGCGTACTCCCGACGGGGCAACTACCACACGGAGGCGACCACGTCGGCCGAGCTCGGGTTGCCGGGACTCGTCGCCCAGGGGATGCAGGTCGCCGGCCCCGTCTACGCCGCGCTCCTCGACGCATGGGGCGAGGAGTTCCTCGCGTCCGGCGAGCTCGACATGCGTTTCACGGGCGTCGTGCTCGCGGGTGACGAGGTCGAGGCACGGGTCGACTTCGAGGACGACGGCCCGGCTGCCCGCTTCGAGGTCACGAACGTCTCTCGCGGGCTCGTGGCCGTCGCCGGGACGGCGCACCGGTCATGGACCGACCGAGGGTCGAGCTGACGAACGCAAAAAGTTCGCCGCAGGCATCGATGCCTGCGGCGAACCTTTTTGCGCTTCAAGACTCGGTGAACTCCGTCGTCTCTTTCGCTCGACTATGACCGCCGCAGGTTGCGTCGCCGGCTGATGAGCAGGAGTGCGCCACCCAGTGCGAGTGCCATCAGACCGATCACCGGCGGCCAGCTGTCGCTGCCGGTGAAGGGCAGCTGGTTCTGCTGCTGCTGGGCGCCGCTCTGCGCGACCCGCCCGGTGGTGTCCGTCGAGTGCCCGGTCGTGGCCGTGGAGCCCGCCGCGGCAACCGTCGTCGGCTCCGTAGCGGTGGTGCCCTCCGGAATGGTCGTCGGCGTCGTTGCGGTGCTGCCGAGCGTCATGATCGTCGTCGACTCGGGCACCGTCCACTCGGGCACCGTCGATTCGGGGACCGTTGACTCGGGCACCGTCGACTGCGGCACCGTCCACTCGGGCACCGTCGTCGGCGCATCGGTGGTCGACGGCCCGGTCGTCGGCGGTGCAGTCGTCGGTGCGGTCGTGGCGCCTTCCGTGCAGCTGCTCAGCAGCGACACGTCGGCCGTGCGGTTGGCATGTACCTTGCCGTCCGCCCAGTACGCATCCACGCTGAGCGTGACCACGCCCGTGATCGCACCGGGAACGATCGTCGTTGCCAAGGTGTTGCCGCTCGGACCGAGCGGCGTGCTGTAGTCCGTCACCGGGTACGAGTGCGCACCGTTGTCCATGGTCGCGGTCGCGCTGATGATGTCCATCACCTTGTTCGACTCGCTGTTGGTGATCGTCCACGTGATCTCGTGGTCACCGTTGGTGCACACTGTGTCGCCGCCGAGGATCGGGTGGTGCGCAAAGGCCACACCCATGAACACCGCCACGGTCGCGATCGCCAGGACGGCGACCGTCCCGATCACACGCAGCCGTGCGCGCCCGCGACGCGGTAGACGAAATGCTCCTGCTCCCATTGAAAGGTGCCTCCTCCAGCCCACCGAGCTGACGCCCGTTGGGGCCCAAGACCACTTTCCGTGGCCGTCCCTAGATTTGGGAGTGTACGCGAACTTAAGTGGAAATAGGAGGGTTTAGAACGAAATAGTCCATGCGGCCTAGAGGCCCGCCCGGGAATCCAGGGCGGCGCGCACGCGATCGGGGATCGCGATCGAGGCGTGGTCGGGGGGCGCGACCGCGACGTACGTGATCGTCGCCACGCATGCCGGCGCGCCGGCGACCGCAGCGCGGTACCGCAGGTCGAAGGACTTCGTGCCGAGCCGCGTCGGCGCCACCTCGATATCGATCCATTCGTCGAACCGGGCGGGTCCGGACCACTCGAGCACGGCCCGGACGAGCATCACGTCGAACTCGCGGATCCAGAAATCCGGCCCGAACCCGAGGTCCTCCATGAAACGCGTACAGGCCTCGTCGAAGTAGGTGAGCCAGTGCGCGTTGAAGACGACGCCCTGGCCGTCGACCTCCGCGTACCGCACCCGGATCCGATGGACGAACGGCGTCACGTACGCAGCTCAGCGCCGTGCGCCGCCGCCACCGCGTCGATCGCGGCCCGCCGCAACCGGCCGACTTCCTCGTCGGTGAGTGTGCGATCAGGCGCCCGGAACCGCAGCGAGAAGGCCACGCTGACCTTGCCGGGACCGAGGGCGTCAGAGCGGAACACATCGAAGAGCTCGATGTGCTCGAGCAGCTCGCCGCCCGCATCTCGAAGCGTCGACTCGACCCGCGCCGCGGGCACCCGGTCGTCGACGACGATCGCAAGGTCGATCGTCGACGCCGGAAAGCGAGACACGGCGCGGGCGCGCCGGTCGGTCCGCGGCCCGGCGAGCAGCGCGTCGAGGTCGAACTCGCCGGCGACGACCGGACCGGCAAGGTCGAGAGCGGCCACGACGCCGGGCGCAACCTCACCGAGGTGTCCGACCGGCGTGCCCGCGACGAGGATGCGGGCCGCCCGCGCCGGGTGGAAGCCCTCGATGGTTGCCGCGTCCAGCTGCACCTCGGCGATGCGGAGCTCGCCGAGCAATGCCAACAGCACTGCAGTCGCGTCGTACACGTCGACCGGACGGTCGGGTTCGTGCGGCGCGCGCCGGATCGTGTGCGTACGCGCGAACGCGAGATGAAAACGCTCCTCGGGGAGGCGCGTGCCGTCCGGCGGTGTGGCGAACACCGTGCCGGTCTCGAAGAGTGCGACGTCCGGTGCGCCGTGGGCGGCGTTGAACGCGGCGGCGCGCAGCACGCCCGGCGCCAGGGCGGGCCGCAGGATCGACTCCTCCGACCGCAACGGGTTCTCGACTTCGATCGCTCCCCCAGCGCCGACGCCGGCCCGTGCAAGGTCGGCGGGCGCAACAAGCGGCAACGTGTAGATCTCGTCGTAACCGGCGCCGGCGAGCACGTCGGTCGCGGTACGACGATCGCGCTGACGCGGGCTCAGGCCGCCGATCTTCTCCGGGTTCGACGGCACGGTGCGTGCGATGTGATCGAGCCCGATGCGCCGGGCGACCTCCTCGACGAGGTCGATCTCACGGGTCAAGTCCGGGCGGAACGTCGGCACGACGGCGATGCCGTCACGCACTTCGATCGCGAGCGGCGTGAGGTACGCGGCGATGTCGGTGTCGTCGAGGGCGGTGTCGAGCAGCTGGTTGACCCGCTCGGTGCGCACACGGATGCGAGCCGCCTCGATCGGACGCGGGTACACGTCGATCGCGCCCGGCGCCGGCTGGGCACGGGCGAGGCCGCGCAGCAGCTCAAGCGCCCGTTGGGCGCCGGTGCCGGCGTTGTTCGGATCGACACCTCGCTCGAACCGGGCGCTCGCCTCCGAGCGCAGGCCGAGCCGCTTCGCAGTCTTCGCGATGCCCTGCGGCTCGAAGTACGCGGACTCGAGAAGGATCTCCGTGGTAGCCGGCGAGACCTCGGCCGCGGCGCCGCCCATGATGCCGGCGATCGCCTGCGGGTTACGTGCCGCGTCACAGATCAACAGGTCGTCGCGCGTGAGGACCCGTTCGACGCCGTCGAGCGTGGTCATCTTCTCGCCGTCGGCCGCGAGGCGCACGACGATCCCCCGGCCCGCGAGCTTTCCGAGGTCGAACGCGTGCAACGGCCGGCACCGCTCGAGCATCACGTAGTTCGTGACGTCGACGACGTTGCTGATCGGTCGCATTCCGGCGAGCGCCAGCCGGCGTTGCATCCACGCCGGAGATGCACCCATCTCGATGCGAGCAACCAGCGCGACGAAGCGAGGACACCGATCGGTGGCCTCGACGACGACCCGCGCGCCGTCGAGCGCTTCGACGAGAGGCGCCGGTGCTCGCTCGTCGACGTGGAACGGCGCATTGAAGTGCGCGGCGAGCTCGCGTGCGACGCCGACGACGCTCATGGCGTCGGGACGGTTCGGGGTGATCGACAGGTCGAAGACGACGTCGTCGAGGCCGAGGACCTCCCGGACGTCGGTGCCGAGCGGGGCATCGGCCGGCAGGCTGAGGATGCCGCCATGGTCGTCACCGAGCCCGAGCTCCCGCGGTGAGCACAACATCCCCTCGGAGACCACACCGCGGATCTTGCGGCGCTCGATGGTGAAGTCGCCCGGGAGCACCGCGCCTACCCGAGCGAACGGCACGACCATGCCCGGTTCGATGTTCGACGCGCCGCACACGACGCGGAACTGGCCGTCGCCGTACTCGACATCGGCGAGCCGGATGCGGTCCGCGTCGGGATGCGGCACGACGTCGACGATCCGCGCGACGACGACGCCGTTGATGTCGCGTCCCGGCTCGATGATCTCCTCGACCTCGAGGCCGAGCTGGTTCAGCGCATCCGCGATGTCGGCCGGCGCGGCGTCGACCGGCGTGAACTCACGGATCCAGGACAGCGGGACGCGCACGTCAATCCTCTCAGAACTGACCGGCGAAGCGGACGTCGCCGTCCCAGAGGTTCTTCACGTGGTCGACGCCGTAGAGCAATTGCACGAGCCGGTCGATGCCGAAGCCGAACGCGAAGCCCGTGTACTCCTCCGGATCGATCCCGACGTTCTTCAGGACTTCCGGGTCGACCATGCCCGCGCCGCCGAGCTCGATCCAACCAGTGCGCGAGCACACCGTGCACCCCGCGCCACGGCAGAACACGCAGGACATCGCGAACTCGACCGACGGCTCGGTGAACGGAAAGAACGACGGCAGGAAGCGGGCCTGGATGTCGGGACCGAACAGCGCATGGATGAATGCCTCCACGGTGCCCAGCAAGTCCCCGAGCGTGATGCCGCGATCGACGGCCAATCCCTCGATCTGATGGAACACCGGAGAGTGGCGTGCGTCGAGCGTGTCCCGCCGGAAGACCCGGCCCGGCGCGACGACATAGATCGGCGGGCGCTGCGTTTCCATCACGCGCACTTGCACCGGCGACGTGTGCGTGCGGAGCAGGACCTCTTCGCGCTCGCCGAGCCGGACGTAGAGCGTGTCCTGCATTGCACGCGCCGGATGGCCGGGCGGGAAGTTGAGGGCTTCGAAGTTGTACCAGTCGAGCTCGACCTCGGGACCCTCCGCGACCTTGTAGCCCATCCCCACGAACACGTCCTCCAGCTCGCGCCAGATACGCGTCACCGGATGGAGGTGGCCGCGCCGGTACTCGCGGGGTGGCAACGTGAGGTCGAGACGGTCGCGCGTCGCGGCTTGGCCGGCGGCGAGCTGCTCCAGCGCTTCTCGCCGCTCGGCATGGGCCGCTTCGAGCTCCGACCGGGCCGCGGCGACGGCTTTGCCGACCGTCGCCCGATCGGACCCGTCGACGGACTTGATGGCTTCCCGCACGTCGTGCAGCGGCGACGACTTCCCGAGGAATTGCCGCTCGGCGTCGGCGAGCTCGTCGAGTGTGCCCGCCGCATCGATCGCGGCCCGACCGTCGCGCGCCGTCGTTTCGGCGCGTTGCGCGAGCTCGATGGCACTCATGGGTTGCTCCGGCGCTGGCGGGCGGCCTCGTATAGCAACGCGGTGCCCGCCATCGCGACGTTCAGCGATTCGCCGGCCCGCATCGGGATCGTCACGAGCCCGTCGAGCGGCGCATCGGTCGCGAGCCCGCGGGTCTCGTGGCCGAGGACGAGCGCGGTCCGCTCGCGCATGTCGAACGACTCGGGGGGCTCGCCACCGTGCGCGATCGCACCGAGCCGGCGCGCGCCGCCGTCACCGAGCGCCTCCAGGACCTCCAACGTGGGTACCGCCTCCACGATGCGAATCGCGAAACACGCGCCGGCTGAGGCGCGAACGACCTTCGGATTGTACGCGTCCACCGATCCGGGCCCGAGGACTACCACCTGCGCACCGGTGGCCGCGGCGCTTCGGAACAGCGTCCCCGCGTTGCCGGGATCGCCGAGCTCGGCGGCAACGAGCACGAGATCCGCACCATCGAGCGCTTCGAGGCCGCGTCGCTCCAGTCGCGCGAGGGCGAACACCGCCTGCGGCGTGCGGGTGTCACCGACACGGACGTGAAGCTGCTTGCAGGGGACCCCGGCGCTCGCGCAGCGCTCGGCCACGTGCTCCGCGTGCTGCGACGCGTCCTCTCCGACGAAGCATTCGAGCAGCGGGGCGCCATGGTCGAGCGCGGCCGCGACCAGCCTCGGACCCTCGCATACGAAGACGCCCGCCGCGTCGCGCGCGTGACGATCGCGTAACAGCTCGCGAAGCTGATGGACGTCGGCCTTGGTCGCGAGCTGAAGGGACTCAGGCAGCGTCGAGCGCGCCCCGTGCCGTTTGGACGAGCGCCGAGAAGGCGGCCGGTTCCCGTACCGCGAGATCCGCGAGGATCTTCCGGTCGATGTCGACCTCGGCCGCCTTCAGGCCCGCCATGAAACGCGAGTACGACATGTCGTGCTCGCGACACGCGGCATTGATGCGCACGATCCACAGGCGACGGAACTCACCCTTGCGGGCGCGGCGGTCGCGATAGGCGTACCGCAGCGAGTGCATCACCTGCTCGTTCGCCTTCTTGAAGTGACGACTGCGCGCGCCGGTATAACCCTGCGCCTCTTCGAGGATCGCCCGCCGGTGCTTCTTGCCGGCCACAGAACGCTTGACGCGAGCCATTGCGCTACCTCCCGAGCAGACGCTTGACGTGCTTCTTGTCGCCGCCGACCACTTC
>JBBRXX010000066.1:0-14870 GCA_038238245.1 Acidimicrobiia bacterium | reverse complement strand
TCGTTTCGGGGACATGACGTGTCAACTCGTGCACGACCGCGGCGCCCCACTCATGCGGCGCCGGCAACGCGCTGGGCCGCGCGTGCCGGAAACTCCCCACTACGCGCGCACGCGCGTTTTGGCCGTGGAACGTGCCGCGCGCCGATGGTCCGGTCACAACAGCCGAACCCGTTTCCGGTACGTACAAGGCATCTAACAGGTGCAGGGGACCGCGACTCGATCCCGCGCGCCCGGATTCGACTCAACGCAGCAGAGCCCCAACCGATAACGAATGACGCGTCAGCTGCGGCGCGCCTACTCCCCGACCACGCGACCCGACGCCAACATCGACGACGTTCACCGAACATCCGAACGCATTTCCGGTGCCCACAGGGGTCGAGCTCACCGAGGTGCTGCCGCAGCGACCCGATCGGGACGATCATGTTCGGGACTGCCACCGTGTCGTCCTCCCGTTGCTTGGTCGGGAGAAGAGGTTGACGCCGATGGTCGTCGCTCGGGGCATATCACCCCATCAGGCCAGAGCCCATACACCACTCCCGTGGACGCGACTACGACAGGTCGGACGCTCTGCCATGCGGTTGCCGGCTATGGAGGCAATGTTGGGTGAAACTTTCGGTTTTCGTTGTCGAGTCCGCTCGCAGCTGCCGAATAGGTTCGATGGACTGATCGTCGATTCACGGAGCCCGACATGCTGCTGCGCGCGTTGAATGACCGTCGTCTCGCTCGTCTCTCTCGGCTGACTTTCGTCGCGCTCGCGCTCGCGTTGCTGGGTGGGTGCCTACCGCTACGGCCGGTGCCACAACCGACGGGCGCAAAGCTGTTGTTCGGCATGGGGCCGGAAGCAACGAGCGACAATCGCCTCGGGCGCGAGGCCCCGGTGCGCATGTTGACGAGTTGGTACAACGGGCCCGACGACCTCGCGTGGATGACGACTTGGAAGGGCAGCGTCGTGAAGGATGCGTACGCCGCCGGCCGTCCGCTGCACCTCATCGTCTGGAGCGGCGACGCCGAGCGATCCCTTGCGACCAAGTACGGCACCGGCTGCGGCCGCGCCTATCCGCTGTCCGACCGACTCGTTGGCGACATGACCAGGCTGGCCGACACGTTCGCCGGCAGAGCGAACGGCCCTGCGCTCTACGTCACGCTCTTCACCGAGTTCCAAACGTACGCGTGCACCGACAACGCGTGGAAGCCCAATCCGCAGACCACGACCTACCTGCGCGCACTGCAAGACCGGTACATGCAAGTGCTGCGCATTTTCCATAACCATGCGCCGAACGCCCGCGTCTCACTCGGGTGGGGTGGTTGGCAGTCGCAATGGACTGACACGGCAACCGGCGCGGGTCGGGCCATGATTCCCTACTTCGCCGATCTGATGCGCGCGTCTGACTTCCAAAGCTTTCAGCTGATGGGTTCGAGCAGCGCGCCCTCCGACGCGCGGGCGATGACCAGCCTGTTGGGACGCTACGGCGCGGTGATGCTCGCACACTACGAGCCTCGCGATGCACCGACCCTCGAGGCCGACATGCGCGCGCTGTTCACTGATGCGAGCGTGGCCGATATCGTCCAGCGCGGGCTATTAGCCTTTAGCTTCATGAACGACACCGGCATGGATTCCGCGAGCGCTTATCAAGCTGCGAAGACCGCCGTGCAAACCTACGCCCGATCGTCGTAGCCGGAGTGCTTCCTCGAAGCACTCATTCGTCGTGGGGTCCGCACGCCTCCTTGTCGCCGTTCGGATCCAGGCCGAGCGTATCCTCTTGGCCATTGACCTTCAGCGGAAGCAGGAAGTCCTTTGCGCGGAGCCAACCGCAACGGGCCTTCGTCGTTGCGGCGACCGCGTCCGGAAACGCCGTGGGAACACACAGGCCGACACTGCCGTAGCTCGGGTTGCACCCAGAGATCTGGACGTCGACCGGCGCGTGCGTGGACCGCGATGCCGGCTTCTTCGCGGGCTTCTCGAGGTCGTTCGCGAACTCGTGGATGTGCGGAGAAGTGGAGTCGGCGGACGCCGCGACTGCTATCGAGCTGATGGACGGGGTGGCGGCACCGTTCAAATGGACCCACTTGGCGACGGACGGTACTCCGTTCGCGTCGACCGCGAAGAGCATGTACCAGCCCGGCGCCGCCAGGTTCGGATTACTCGTGACGTTGAGACCGATGTTGTTGCCGTCGACCGTCAACGGCAGGTCGACGAGCCGCTGGTTGGGGTCTGAGGAGTGCGTGACCGCCGCCGGACGGATGAGCTCAGCCTTCACGATCGGGCGGTCCACGGTGATCTGTTGTGTGTCGCGGTAGTTCCATTCAGTGTTGCTCACCGAGGTGATCGTCGGGCGGTCGCCCATTAGCAGATAGGGCGGGGTGTAGATCGACACGTTGTGGTTCCACGTTCCGTTGCCCGGGTTGTCGCCGGTCGCCATCACGCGGCCATCGGGCATCAAAAAGGCCGACGAGTGATAGCCGCGGGCCTCCGGGTCCGGCACCATTGACGTGAAAGTGGCGTTCGCCGGGTCGAACATCGATGACTCATGCACCGGGTCGGCGCGGTTGTGCAGCGCTCCCCCTGTCTCGAAGACGTCGCCGTCGGGCAACAGGACCGCGGAGACGTACATCTTGCCCTGGGCTCCGGTTTCGGCCACTGGCCCCACGCCGAAGTCGACCGTCCCCTGCGGGAGGAGCGGCCCGGGGGTGTACGTCGGGGTGGGTGCCTTGAGATCGATGATATCTGTCAGACGGTTCCCCTCCGGGTTGGTGGTGACGTTGCCGCCGCCCATCGTCAGAACCCGTTGGCCTTGAGCCGGCGGTAGCAACACGCTCGCCGACTGGTCGCGCTCGTCCTTGTTCTGCAGCCCGGAGATGTCGGTGATGGTGTTGGCGTCGTAGTCGTAGATGGAAGAGCCCGTGCCCGGCGTTCCGTTCCCGAAGACATGGCTGCCGGTGTAGAAGAGCCGACCGTCCTGCATCAGGATCATTGATGGGTACAGGCCGAAGTACGAGAACGTTTGGTTGACCTGCCCGAGCGGGAGCCACTCGTTGCCCGCGCTCGACCAGCGTTCCTGGGTGACCGATCCCGTCGAGTCTTCTCGCAGCCCGCCGAACGAAAGGACGTCACCGTTCCCGAGCTCAGTCGCCGACGGATACCAGTGCCCATCGTTCATGTCGTTCACCCGCACATACGTTTCCGTGCTCGGGTCGAAGATGTACGAGCTCTTAAGTCCCTCGTATCCGTGTGAGCCGTCCGCCGCCGGAAAGGCCTTGTTGCCGCCCATGACCAACACGCGGCCATCCGACAGTTGCACGTGCCCCGAGCAGAACATGTCGTCCGGTGTCGGGATCGTCTTGTAGGTGCCGTCGGCGGGGTTGTAGACCGCGGACGTGAACTGTCCCGCCGCGAACATCTCGGCGCTGTTTCCCGATCCCGCGATCAGCAGCACCTTGCCGTTCTTGAGCACCACTGCGTGCATCGCTCGGACCGGGTTCTGTGTCGGAAGGACGTCCCACATTCCCTTCGCGCACTGCTCGGCCGTGCCAGTACACGTCGAGTCGACGTGCGTCGCAACAACCTCCTCCATGAGGTAGTCGTCCGTCGTCACGCTGCCTCCGCCGTACACCGCGACGCCCCACGTGATCCGGTCCGTACCGGCGGGAATGACCGGCGTGCGGACCTTGGTGGGGGCGTAGTTGGAGCTCACGGGGAGGGATTTGAGATCTGTCCAAAAAACCCACCCTGAGGTCACGTCGTGCCGATAGAGCGTGATCAATGCATCCGGTGTCGTCGACTTATACCAGAGAGAGAGGTCGTACTGCTTGCCTGCGTTCACCGGAGGCGCGCACTTGGCATCCGCGGTCATCATCACCCTGCGGTCGCCATCTACCCAACGGGTCAGCGTGATCTTCATGGCCTTCGTGCCTGTGTGTGCGTCAGCGACCGTCTCGTACGTGTAGTCGTTGTCGCCCGAGCCCGACTGCTCCCAGCAGGACGGCATGTGAGAGCCTGGCGGACCCGCGTTCTCGAAGCCCGGATTCCTGACCCAGTTGCAACCGGCGAGCAGCGTTCCCACGGCGATCAGCCCGACAACCCGTCGAGCGATGCGACGGTGGCGACTCCCGATGACACATTGCGACGATCGCATCTCTGTGTTCCCCTTCGCTCTTCTTCGCCGATGCGCTCTGCTCGTCGCCGGGATCATTTCTGCACCTCGTAGATGGAGACCGCCTCAGGACCGGTGCCGTAGGTTTCGACGACTCGTGAGTGCCGGACGACTTCGAGCAGTCTGGGCACACCCTTCGAGTCCGGATCGAACGCCGTCAGTATGAGGTAGTCGACGCTGCGCCAGCCGTGCGCGAGCTTGACGGCGGGGTCGAGGTCGAGCTTGTAGAACCAGATGACGTCTTCGCGGTTGCGTCCGTCGCGAAACAGGTCGAGCCACAACGCGTCGTCGACGACAAGAACCGCATCGCGCCGGACGTTCGCTTCGACCCATCCCTGGGCGTGGCGCATCGGCGCGTCGCGGTCTACCGTCATCTCACCACGCAGGTGGTCGGCCCACGCCGGGGCGACGAAGAAGGCACCGACCGCGACCGCGGTGAACAACGCGGCCCACGCCGGAACCCACGCGTGGCGGGCCACGCTCCGGAAACGAGATCCCGCCTGTGTCGAGCGTCGTGCCAGCCACGCCTTCGACGACCACAACGTGTCGCTGATTCCGGCGACCAACAGGGCGGCGAAAGGCAACACGGCGATGACGTACGGGTACGGCACGTATCCGCCGCGAAGCAGAATCCCGATTTGGATGGCGACGACCAAGGCAACGCCGCGCAGCCGGCGCACGGCGAGGCCGAACGGGAGGCACAGCATGGCGCCGACGAGGAGCCAGCGGTCGTAGGACAGCCAGTTGCTCAGAAGGTTTCTGGCGTCGCTCGACGCGTCGAGCAACGAGCCGCTGCTCGGCCGTTCGAACAACTGCCACTTCGCCGACGAGAGCAAGCTGACGTGGCCGCCACCGGGGATGAACTCGCCGTTGAGGACGGCGTACAACGGATAGATGCCGACAACGATGGCGGCCGTCACGAGCGCGACCGTGACGAAGAACTTCCGGTTGCGCACGTCACCGTGGCGCCAGAGCACATACGCAAACGCCGGCAGCACGACGAGGACCGTCTCCTTCGAGAGCACGGCGACGCCGAAGCAGACGGCCGCGCCGGCCGCGGCGAAAAGTCTTCGTTTCGGCGACAGCGCGAGCACGAACGCCGCGAGAAGCCACGGCGTCGCGACGTTGTCGAGAAACACGCGTCGTTGGAAATCGAGCGCCAGCGGGTTGAACGCGAGCAGCGCCACAGCTGCGAGCGCGAAAGGGACGCGCATGCGCATCCGCCGCGCCAAGAGGTACAGCAGCGCGCAGCTCGCGAGCTTGGCCACGAGCATCGCTTCGCGGCCCGCGGCGACGGCGTTGGGTGCCCGGTCAAACGCCGCCGTCATACCCGTCCACGCGGCGATCTGCAGCCACCCGAGCTGCGGGTGGTCGTACCAGTACGTATAATGCGCCAGGCCCCGCCAGGTTTGTACCCAGTAGGCCTGCGCGACGTAGGTGCCTTCGTCGTCGATTCGTATCGGCGATCGCGACATGCCACGGGCATGCACGACCGCGGCTGCGGCGAGGAGTATGAGCAGCGCGCAGAACGCGTAAACGCGCCGGCGTGGAATCGGCCTTCGGGCGCCGACGGGTTGGCGGAGAACCGGGGTCGCGTCGCTGAACGGCGGAAGCTCGAGAATCGCCGGTTCGTCAACAAGGGTCACGCGGCGCCCTCGATCGCAGTATCGGGAACGCGATGCGCGCCCACGTGCGACGTCTTGTCCCAACCGCGCTCACCGAGGAACTCGCGCCGCGTCGCGTTCAGCGCGGCGCACGCAAGCAGCAAGTAGTAGGCGTAAAAACCGACGACGAGGCGCGCGTAGTCGCGCAGCCTCGCCTTGAGGCCGTACGCCCGGCAGAACTCGTGGAAGCCGACGATTTCGACGGCGAGCGTGACGATCGTGAACAACATCGGAAGCCAGCTGAATAGCGCCAGCGCGATGGGGACTCGCAGGATCACGAGCGACACGAGCTGCGCTGGCAACGCGAGTGCCGCCGCGGCCTGCAAGAACGGCATACCGAGGATCCCGACGGCCCGGGCCCGCTGCCCTCGGCTCGGGAGGCGCTGCCACTGGCGTTTGCGCAGCACTTGTAGAAAACCCTGGTTCCATCGGGTCCGCTGGCGAAGAAAGTCCCTGATGCTGGTCGGCGCTTCTTCGCGCGTCACGAGCGCGGGCTCGTATGCGACGACCGTCGTGGCGCCGGCACAGCTGAGGCGGACACCGATCTCGCAGTCCTCGGCGAGACAGTCCGGGTCCCATCCGCCCGCGTGCTCGAGCACTTCTCGCCGGAAGAACACGGTGTTGCCACCGAGAGGGATGAAGCGCTGGCGCGCGTGCAGATGCAGACGGCTGCCGAAGTAGAAGAAGTACTCGAGCACGTTCTTGAGCGCGTACCAACTCGACTGGAAGTTCATGAGTTGCACGCCACCCTGTACGATGTCCGCGTTCGTGCGCCGGAAACAGGCGTCGACCTTTGACAGCAGGTCGATCGCGACCCCGTCCTCGGCGTCGAAGATGCCGACGATGTCGCCGTGGCAGAGGGGAAGGGCCGTGTTCAAGGCCTTCGGCTTGTTCTTCGGCCAGTTCTCGTCGACGACGACCTGTATGCATTCGGGATGCCGAGCCGCGGCTGCCCGCGCGACGGTCGCGGTTCCATCATCGTCATGACCGACGACCACGAGGACCTCGAAGCACGGATGGTCGAGCGACGCCAGTTCGTCGAGCGTCTCGCCGAGCACTGCTTCCTCATGGCGCGCCGGTACGACAAGGGAGAACGAGAGCTGTGGGCCCGGGTCCGGCTCCTGCACGAATTGCCGGCCGTCGACGCTATCGGGCTGCAACCAGGCATCGAGCATCCAACGCAGGTTGGTGAACGCAACGACGAGCAGGACAACAGTGAGCCCTGCGTACAACATGTAGAACGTGCCCAGCACAGCCTCAGACCATTTCTGTCGAGCGCGGTTCGGCGGCGTCAATCCGCGCTGCGGACCGCCGCGCCGGCTCCGATCGCCGCGGCATGACGTACAGCTTCGGCTTCGCCTCCGATGCGCGGTGCCGCCAGATGACGCGGTCGGAGATCAGGAGCCGAAGAACGAATTGCACGCCGATGACGACGAGACTCGCGAGCGTGTAGTGGAGGCCGACGCCGGAGACCAGGATCGCGAGCGCCGGGAGGCTCAGGGCAAAGAGCGCGTTGCTCAACGTCACGTACGCGACAAGCCTTTGCCCGATGCCGCGCGTCTCGCTGTCATGGAAGACGAAGCGATGCAACAGCGTAAAATTCCACAGCGTCGCGGCCTCGGTTGCGATGACGGCCGCTCCGACGTAGCCCACAACTCCTCGCTCGACGAGCAGCGACATGATCAGCTCGTTCAGCGCGACACCCGAGATCCCGATCGCCGAGAACTGCAGGACGCGCCGGAACGGCGCCGGGCGCGACACAACGTGTTCGAGCCGGAGATTCAGCAGCTGTTCTGCGTACTCGAGTCCCTGGCGGAATGACGCCTTCGTCTCACCCCAGACGCGCGCGTCGAAGTGGTACGGCACCTCGGCGCACCGGAGATCACGGTGACTGACGAGGATCTCGAGGAGGATCTTGAAGCCGCGCGGAATGAGCGCGCGGCAATCGACCGACTTGCGGCGCACCAGAAAGAACCCGCTCATCGGGTCGCTCACTCGAGCCAGCGTCCGAGGAAAACGCGCCCGTGCTGCGAGCGTGGAGCTGCGCGACACCAGCGTGCGAACCCGGCCGAGACTGCGGTAATCGCCTCCATCTGAATACCGCGTACCAGCGACGAGATCTGCGCCGTGCGCGCTCGCCGCGCCCAGCATGTCGACGAGCACCTCGGGCGGGTGTTGCAGATCACCGTCCATCACACAAACCCAGCTGCCGACGGTGTCATTGATGCCCGCGACGACCGCGCCGGCGAGTCCGCCGACGCGCCGACCCGGCGCGCGATGTACGGAGCAAGGCCAGTCGCTCGAGGAGCAGCGTCGACGTTGCCCGCCTCGTTCCTTGTCGGAACGACGACTGACACGGAGCCGCGCGCCGAGCCGTTCATCGAACTTCACCAACCGCCACCGGTTCCAGCTCCCACACGCGTGCTCGTCCGTCACTCCCGCCGGTGACGAGCGCAGGCCCGTCGGCGGAAAACACCAGCGAGCGGATCGGCGCGCCATGATCGAACTCAGCTCGAGCATTGCCGTCGAGGTCGTAGACGCGGGCCGTGCAATCCGCCCCGCCTGACGCCACGAGAGTCGCATCGGAGCTCATTGTCACGTTCCATACGGGATGCACACGATCGTTCGGAGCCGCGCGGTCTTCGCGTCTCCCATCGGTCCACGTCGTCACCCGCCCGTCGCTACTCGCAACGACGACGCGGTCGCCGTCGCCGCCGAACGCGATCGCACGTGGCGCGAACGGCACACGAGAGCGTGCGAGGGCCAAGCCATTCGCCGCCAGCACAACGGTCACGACGCCGTCCGTGCCTCCGACCGCGATGCTCTGGCCGTCGGGCGAATACGCCAACACGCGTACGGGCGAGGCGCACGACCCGCGGAAGCGCTCGGCACCGCTGCGAATCGACCAGCACTGTACGAAATTGCCGGTTGCGACGACCACGGAATCCCCGTCGTTCGGGGCCACCGCCATCGCATAGACGGCGCCGCCGCAGGCGAACAGTTCCGTCGAAGCTGTCGAAGCCGCACCATCGAGATCCACGACTTGCACCCGGCCGTCGGCCCGGCCACACACGACACGCTCGCCATCAGCGGACACCGCCACGGCTCGTATCCAACTACCGACCTCCCGGCGCGCGATCTCCGATCCATGCGGTAATGCCCACACGCGCAGCTGGCCATCTGATCCACCGGTCACCAGCCGCGTCGCACTGAGTGCAACCGAGATCACCCAGCCGCCATGCGAGTACCCGGATGGGCGGGCGTCGACCCGTTGCCGTGGCGCTCTCCAGGCGGCACGATCCGCCGAAGCGTCGTAGCGCACCCAGCGCGAGCCGACATCGGCAACGCTAAGTCGCGGTCCGATCATTCGACGCGCTCCGCGCAAATAGTGCAAGAACGCGTCGACCTGTATGCGGTTTACCTCTCGGTCCATTGCCCTCTCGGTCCATTGAATGCGTCGCGGTGCGCTCCCTGCAGGGCAACGAAACCCGAGTCCCACGACCTCGCACTCCGTGCGGTACCCAGAGTGACCAGGAACTGGTACCCGATCAAGGGGCAACAGGTCCTGCGTGGGTCGATTGCGTGCGCTACGCGAGGAGGCGAACCGTCGCGACCGATCTGCCCCGATTCGTGAGCTGCACACCGTCGAATCGATGCTTGGCTTGCCCTGGCTCGTCGGCACAGGTGACCTGCGCGGTGCGACTGGGCTATAAGCCCCCGACGCGGCACAACGCTGAGGCTTAGGCGGCTCGTACGGTGATGCTCAATCAGAAAGCGTCCGCTCGGTCCGTCGCGGATACTCGATCCAGAAACCGAGGTTCTTCTTTCTTTTCGAGCCCGCGCGGGGCGGACAACACTTTATCAATCTGACTGCGGCGCCAGCGTCGTGCGACGCACTTCGGATCCTTCGCCGAAGCTCATGTGACCCGGGCAATCTGCTCGGGTTCGCGAGCGCAAGCGCGCGCTCCTTCGTGGGTCGGCTAGCACGCCCTCGACCGTCGATAGGTGATACCGCGATGGGGTTGCCTGGTTCTGGGCACTCGCGCGCGATAGCGCGCCAACGATCGCGAACGTCGGCGAGCCGGCCAACGGAGATGTCCGCGCCGGCGTCTGGCTTGAGCGCACAGGCACAGGGCGCGTCAGCAGCCTGGATGAGCGTGGTCGTCCCGTCGTTCGAGGGACGTGATGCGCAGCGGGAGGCTTCTGATCGTGCTTTGAGGTTTGTCTCCGTATGGTCGTCGGCGACCCGAAGTCGCGGCTCAGTGGAGATTCATCATGCGGATCCGTGTCCTTGTCATTGCGTTTGCACTCGCCGTGTCGCTTGGTGTGGCCGGTTGTTCCGGGGCGAGCCCGAGAGCACACCTCGACGCGAGGCCAGCGAAGCGCGGCAACCTGGCGACGGCGTCCTGTCCGCTCCCGACGTTTGGGCCGGGCGAGCAGTACCACCCGGTCATCGACCGGTCGTCATTCTCGCCCAACGTGACGAACCCGTTCTTTCCGCTTACGCCGGGTACGACGAATGTCTCCACGGGCGTCAAGGACGGCAAGCAGGCGCTCAACATCGTTGATGTCACCAGCCGAACGCAGGAGATCGACGGTGTGACGACCCGGGTGGTGGAAGACCGGCTCTATCTCGACAACGTATTGGAGGAACGGACGAGCGACTACTACGCGCAAGACTCATGCGGCAACGCCTGGTACTTCGGCGAGGACACGGCGACGCTCAACAAGCACGGCAAGGTCGTGAGTACCGACGGCTCGTTCCACGCCGGCGTGAACGGCGCGCAACCGGGTGTCTTCATGCAAGCCGTGCCGGAGGTCGGCCGCCGCTTTCGCCAGGAGTGGTCGCCCGGTAACGCCGAGGACACCTACAAGATCATCGATCTCGACACTCACATCAAGGTGCCGGCCGGCCGGTTCGACCACGCGATTCGTACAGAGGAAACGACGGCGCTGGAACCCGACGTCGTCGACAACAAGGTGTACGTGAAGGGAATCGGCGAGGTTCTCGAGAAGGCCGTGAAGGGTGCTCCAGAGAGCCTGAAACTCGTCGAGGTCATCAAGTAGCCATCGCAAGGCTCGGCGACCGGCGCGCGACACTGTGCACGGAGGCAACAGTGCGCGTGCTGGTCGTCGAGGATGCGGAGAAAGTTGCGCGGCTACTCGAGCGCGGTCTGGTCGAGGAGGGTTTCGCCGTGGACGTCACCGGATCGGGCGTCGACGCGCTCTGGCTGGCCCGGGAGAACGAATACGACGCAGTGGTCCTCGATCTCGGACTGCCGGATCTCGACGGCGTCGAGGTGTGCAAGCAACTCCGGGCCTCTCGGCGATGGGTCCCAATCTTGATGCTCACGGCACGCGACGCCCTCGACGACCGGATCCGCGGGCTCGACGGCGGCGCCGACGACTATCTCGTCAAGCCCTTCGCCTTCCAAGAGCTCACGGCACGGCTGCGCGCGTTGTTCCGACGGGGAGCGCCCCCGCGACCGGCCGTGCTCACGGTCGGCGACCTGGCACTCGATCCCGCGACCCAGACCGTCACGCGCGGCGCAACACCGATCGACCTGAGCGCCAAGGAATTCGCGCTCTTGGCGCACTTCATGCGCCATCCCGATGAAGTGATGTCACGCACCCAGCTGCTCGAACACGCGTGGGACTTCGCCTTCGACGGCGACCCGCACATCGTGACCGTGTACATCGGCTATCTGCGCGACAAGATCGACCGGCCCTTCGGTCGGACATCGCTCGAAACCGTGCGCGCAGCCGGATACCGCCTACGAGACGAACGTGGCGGCTCGGCCTCGGCTTGAGCTGCGTCTCACGCTCGGCTTCGGCCTGGCGATGGCGCTCCTGCTCGCGACCATGGCAATCATCCTCTACATCGCGATGGGCGCCGTGTTGCTCGACGAGGTCGACACCGGACGACGCGAGCGGGCCGCGATCATCGAAGCCGGCCTCCCGAGCGACATATCGCTGACAACGTCACCCGCCCTGGTCGAGCCCAACGAAGCGTTCGCGCAGGTGCTGCGGCCCGACGGCGCGATGGTCGCGACCAGCGGCCCACCGAATCAAGCGATCAGCGCGACCGAGGCCCGCACGACCCGACCCCACCTCTCGACACTACGAATCGCCGACGTCACCGGTCAGGCCCGCATCCTCACCCTGCCCGTCACGACGCACGACGCACACTACGTGGTAGTCGTCGGCGCCTCGCTCTCCGACCGCACCGACGCACTCCACATGGTGACCCGCTTCTTCCTGATCGCCGGGCCCATCGCGCTCGCGCTCGCCTCAGCCGCGGGCTGGCTCGTCGCAAGACGCGCGCTCGCCACCGCCATGACCACCGAGCGCCGATTCCTCGACCACGCCAGCCACGAACTGCGCACTCCCCTGACCGCGCTAAAGGCCGAACTCGACCTCGCAGCCTCCCGACCACGCACAGCAAACGAACTGGAAGACGCAATCCACAGCGCGGCCGAAGAAACCGACCGCCTCGTACGGCTAGCAAACGACCTCCTGGTACTTTCCCGCGCCCGCGCCGGCCGAGTCAGCGTGACACGCGAACCCGTGTCACTTCGCGAACTGATCAACGCGTCATCGAACGCGTTCAGAGCTCGCGCCGCGAGCCGCGGTGTCACCATCACAACCGATGTCCCGGAGACCGACGTAGAGGTCGACGCCGCACGAATGCGACAGGCCCTCGACAACCTCCTCGACAACGCACTCCGCCACGCCCGCCAGTCCGTGTCCGTGATCAGCCGCGTCGACGGTAACGATCTTTCCATCGAGGTCACCGACGACGGTCCCGGATTCACCACCGAGACAGGCCAACAGGCGTTCGACCCGTTCACCGTCGGCGGACTCGGCCTGTCGATCGTCGAAACCATCGCCCAAGCACAGGGCGGACACGCAAAGATCGAACCCAACCTCCCCGCTGGAGGCGCCCGCGTCACCCTACGAGGTACCACGCGATAGACCGAACGCGAGCCGTCGTAGTCCCGGCGTTCGGGCGTCTTTGCTGTCCCAATAACACGCCCGACACAGCGACCAAGCGCGTCCACTAAGTGCCATTCGGGGACGCGCCTTCGCATGCGTTGCCGTTGCGATCTGTCGAGACTTCGACAGCACAAATCGTTTTGTAGCATCACGCGCGCGCGGCGCTCCTTACAGGACTGACCGCGGACGCTGCGCCGCGGATCCGGGTCTCAGCCGAGAGCGCACTCGGGTGGGGTGGTGGGGTGGCGCAAGCCACGCCAGAGCCACCGTCGCCTCACCCCTCTGGGCACTTGCCGCCCAGACGCCCGTCGTCAGAACTGCCCGTCCGACCGACCGATTGATGGCGCGCTCGTCGCTCACGGGATGTGGTGCTGAGGAGCAGCACGGCGTCGGTCCGAGGTTCGGCCGCGCGCCGCCCGATCCCACGCCGCTACTGAGGTATCCCTGGCTCGCGGCATCTGTGCCGAGCGTGCGGAGTCAAGCGGGACGGCGCCGTTGCCCGAGTGGGCAGCTCAGCCCGCGGTCATGCTCGACCGCGCAAAACCAGGATGACGATCACGATCACGAGGATGAGCACGACGGTCCCGATACCAATGGTCATACGCATTGCATACCCCTCGACGACACCCGCCACGCAATGTGCTGGGCTACCGCGCCGAGTGGCATGAGTCTGGGGGCGCAGGGGTACGGACGACATGCAGTCCGCCCGTTTGGATCAGGCGGCCGTAACTAGGAGAAAAGCTATGGGCCTCGGAGTCAGCCTGTTCTTGATCGCAGTGGGTGCAGTACTCGCGTTTGCCGTCGATGCGACGGTCAGTGGTCTCGACATCGTCACGGTCGGATGGATCCTGATGCTGGTCGGCGCGCTCGGTGCTGTGTGTTCGCTCATCTTCTGGAGCACCTGGGGCGGCTTCGCAACAACCCGCCGCGGTACCACCTACGTCGAACGCGAGCGCGAAGTTCTTTGACGCAGCCACGACGCGCCGATTGAGGAAGATGAGTATGAGCATCGAGGAAGACGAGTATGAGCAACCCCATTGTTAATGCCGTCCTTCTCGGGTTCGCAGCCGTCGGCGGGGTCCTCGCCTTTGCTGCCGCCCTGTTCGTCTCCACGGAAATGCTCGAACGACGGCTTGACGCGCCAACCGGGCCGCCCAAGTCGCGTCAGCGACGACCCCCCAATACGACTGCGCCATAACTACCGCGCTGTGTTCGTCGCGCATGATGCAGGCGCGGTGCGAGGGGTCGAAACGAGTCGACCCCTCGGCATCCGTTCAAGGCTCTGCTCGGCGTTTGTCCGGTGCGGACTGCCGAACTCCTATGTGTTTGGGTAGCTGTCGCAGCGTTGTACCCAGAACACCTTGTGCTTCGTGTCCGCGCCCTGCGAACCGTCGGCGCGCACGGTGAGCTTGACGTGGAACCCCTGCTGAGGCTGCGGGGTCGTCGAGGCCAACGCGCTCGAGAGGTCATAGGTCCGCTCGGCGTCCAGGTCAGTACCGCCGCCGGCGCCGTCTTGGCCGACGGCCACGGTGTCAGTGAGCAGCACGATGTCCTTGCCCGTCGGTGGCTGCACCGCGAATTCGACATCGGCATTCAGGTTGCCTTGATCGAAGCCGTAGAAGTCGACCTGGAACCGGCAACCAACGTGCGGCTGATTGTCGGGATGCGAGTCGAATGCTTCTGCGTCGATCTTGATGGTCCCGTTGTTGCCAGCTGGGTCCGCGTGAGCTGCCGTGGCGAATCCGCCCAACGACAACGTCACACCGGTCAACGCGGCCAACGCCATACGGACATTGCGCATAACTGTGGTTCCTTCCAACCCGCCCGATCATCCATGAGGTGCAGGCTCCCAGGCTGCGCGCATGAAAGCGTAGAAGCGACCACTCAGCGCAGTCAAGAGCGGGAGGAGCATTAGGCGCGGAACGCGTCGCTCGCGATCGAATCCGGCGCGGTTCTCCGAGTGTTTGCGGCAGACGCCTCCAGGAACTGGCAACGCTTCAATAACCCCCGGTTCGATTGCTCATGGATTGCTACTGGTCGGGTCACGCGTTAGGGATAG
>JBBRXX010000065.1:0-16061 GCA_038238245.1 Acidimicrobiia bacterium | reverse complement strand
GAGGAGGTCTACGAAAGCGGGCAGGCCTTCTACTGGCCTCCCGGTCACGCACCCGTGGCTCTCGAAGACTCCGAGTACGTGGACTTCTCACCGACCGACGAGTTCGCCAAGGTGATTCGCCACCTCACCGGCACGCCATAGCCGCCGCGTCAGAACTCCCGACCCACGGCGCCGGGCGTCTCGCGGCTCGAGGGAAAATGCCTGACGCTCTGGTGGCAGAATATTCGCTCTCCCGAGGCGCCAAGCACCCGCTCCGGATCGGGCGTCATGCGCGCCGGGCCAGCAAACGAACCTCTTCCAGGACTGAGGAACGATCTCACGACGTAGTACTCGCTCGACGAGATGCACGGCCGCGAGGCGGTTCGCGTTCTGTGCGCGAACCCATATGCCCGACGCGCGAACGAATGGGCCGTGGCGTTCGAGGTCACGGACGCTGTTTGCGACCGGGGTCACTCCAGCTACAGGGGGCCCTCCGACTGGCCGATTTAGAGAGGTGGCTCAGAGTCCGCTCAGCGTCGAGGTGGGTCAGGCCAGCGCCGACCAGGTCAACCGCGCGCTCCGGCGTACCGCGCTCATAGGGATCCCGGCCTCGTCACTGCTCGCGTTGATTCTGGGTTCGTCGGTACCCCTCCCGCGTCGTTTGGCCTTCGTGGCGTTCGTCTGGGTGGCCGACATCGTGATGTTTTCGACCAGCGGCTCGTATCTCCGCAGGCGAGCGCAGGGTGAGTTGATCGACCGCTACTGGCAAGGACCGTTCAGCACCTGCCTGCTCGGGCTGGCCTGGGGCTCCCTCGCACTGATCGCGCTGCCGAGCGCGCGTCATGCCGACTTGCGGTCGGTCTGCCTCTTGTTCGCGTGTGCGACTTCGGCGAGCTACACCGTCGGCACCGCGGCGCGTCGCCTCTATTTCTACGCCTGCCAAGTACCGCTTCTGTGTTTCACGACCATCGCATTTGCGGCCTCCGGCGACCGGGCAAGCCGGCTGTTCGGCCTCGCGATCCCCATCTACTTCGGCCTGATGGCCACAATGCACAACGAGGTCCACGCACTCGTCGTGAGCGAGCTCGAGCTACGCGAGCGCAACGAGGAAACGAACGGCCGTCTACGCGAACAGGCCATGCGGGACAGCTTGACCGGCCTCGCAAACCGCAGCGTTTTCGTGGAGCAACTCGAACGGGCGATAGCAGCCGCTCGTCGCGACAAGATGCTCATCGGCGTCTTGTACTTCGATCTCGATCAATTCAAGTTCGTCAACGACTCGCTCGGGCACAGCGCGGGTGACGAGTTGCTTGTCGAAGTCGCCGCGCGTGTTCGATCCGTGATGCGCAGTCAGGATCTCCTTGCGCGTCTGGGCGGTGACGAGTTCACGATGCTCCTCGACCGCCTGAGCGACGACACGGAGGCAGTCATGATCGCCGCGCGGGTGCTCGCCTCCTTCGCGGAGCCATTCGACTTCGCCGGCCGTCGCCACCGCGTCTCGGCCAGCATCGGGATCGCCACGAACATCGATGCGTCCGACAGCGCCGAGACGCTCCTTTCGAACGCAGACGCCGCGATGTATCGAGCCAAGCAGGGAGGCCGCAATCGCGTCGAGACCTACGACGCCATCTTGGGCGCGTCGGTGCAGCGCCGCCTCGACGACGAACAGGATCTCCGCGAAGCGCTCGCCGACGACCAGATCGAGGCCTGGTTCCAACCGGAAGTCGATCTCGAAACTGGCCGGATCGTCGGTGCCGAGGCGCTCGCGCGTTGGATCCATCCGACCCGCGGTGTCATCGACGCCGCCCACTTCATGCCGCTTGCCGAGGACGTTGGGCTCGTGTTCGCGATCGATGACCGAGTCGTCGCGAGCGCCGTTGAGCTGCGCGCCGGCCTTGCGAGCTCGGGCATCGACGAAGCGTTTCGCATCTGGTGCAATGTCTCCGCGGGTCAGCTGGCGCGCGTCAAGCCCACTGAGCGCCTCATCGGTCTTCTGGAACGCACTGGCTGCGACCCGACGTTGATCGGCATCGAGATCACCGAGACCGCAGTCCTTGCCGACGTCGCAGCGGCCGCGCAGGAACTCGCCGCCGCAAGGCGCCTTGGAATCAAGGTCGCGCTCGACGACTTTGGTACCGGTCACTCCTCACTGACCCTTCTCCATTCGTTGCCAATGGACCGGGTGAAGATCGACCGATCGTTTGTGCGCGAGCTCTCGGGCGGCGGTGCTGCCGCTGCCATCGTCCGCAGCGTCCTCACGCTCGGGCAGGAGCTGGGACTCGACGTCGTGGCCGAAGGGGTCGAGACACTCGATCAGATGAAGCTGCTCCGCGAACTCGGCTGCCGTTACGCGCAGGGCTACCTGTTCGCCCGCGTATTGCCGATCGATGAGTTGACCCGCCGTTTGCACGACCAGCAGCTCGGCGTCACCGCTGCGGAGCCCGTAGCCCTGAGCAATCGCATCGCCTAGGAACGCACATATCCACCGATGACGTGCCTCCGGTTGACCGGACACCTACCGTGAGGCGTCGGGTTCCCGGCGGACGTCGTCAACCCTTGCGGGCGAACGGGCCGTAGGCCTCCTCGTGGCTCGTCCGGACGTCGTCGTCGTTGCGGTGCTTCTCGTCGTAGTCCGGCGCCTTCTTGATCTCCGCCTTGGTCATCTTTACGTTGATGCGGCGGTTCTCATGGTCGATCGTGTCGATCACGCCGGCCGGGATCATGCGCTTCTTCTCGAAGATCCAAAACCCGGTATCGACCACGAGGTATACGCGGCCGTCATCGCTGCTCACAACTTCTTCGAACTTGCCGATGTCGCCATCGCGCGCAGACACCTGGTAGCCCGTGATATCGGGCATGCCCGCGGTCCCGCCTGCGTTGTCCGGAGCGTCGGGTACGACCTCGATCGTCCAGATCCAAAGTTCTGTCGCTGTCATCGCGATGGTGACCAAGGGGTGACCATGACGTGCGCTTCAGAGACGTCGCGCCGGAACGACGCCTCGATGAGCGAGCTCTGACGTGTGATGCCCGGTGCATGATCTCCCATGCCCGTGCATCTTGACGTTGTGGTCCAGGCGATCGGCGGCAATGCGGCCGACAATGTTCCGAATCGCGGGCGCAACCTCGAGGAGTTGCGTGAACTCGCGCGCGTCGAGCACCCAGAGCCGCATCGGCGTGCAGGTCACGACAGTCGCGGTGCGCGGCTCGTCGTAGAGCAGGGCCATCTCTCCGGCGATCGAGCCGGGCCCGACCATGCCGATGAGCTCGGCGTTCCGGTGTGCGGTCGCAAGGCCGTCGACCACGACGAAGCACTCGAGGCCGGCGTCTCCCTCATCGGTGAGCCTGCGGCCGGCGGCGACGTCGAGCTGCATTCCTAGGCGGTCGAGACCCGCCAGTTCGGCGGTCGTGCACCCCGCGACCAATGGAATGCGCCGCAGGGCGTCGATCCGGCGCTTCAATTCTCGACGGGCAGTCAGCATGGCGTGTCCTCCTGTGGAGCGGTTCTGACGAGACCGTACGAATGGGGTCTTGGCCGGCCTTTGTGACGCGGCGCAGCGGCCCCAAAGCAACGCCAATGACTCTTCGCGAGACTGGGCACCGTTGAGAGAGGAGGCGGGGCGTGTTGGACGTGCGGGTGTGTGGTGGTGTCGAAGTCGAGATCGACGGCCGCGTGTTGCCCGACTCTTTGGTCGGCGGCCGTCAAGGCCGGCTGGTGCTCGCCTACCTCGTGTGCGAACGGGACCGGGTGGTACGACGCGAGGAACTCGCCGATCTGCTCTGGCCCGGCCAGCTTCCGGAGTCGTGGACCGCATCGCTGAGCGCCGTGATCTCGCGCCTTCGACGTCTGTTCGGCGAGGCGGGTCTCGACGGCCAGGCAGTGATCACGTCGACGCCGGGCGCGTACCAACTGATGTTGCCCGCGGCCAGTCGCGTCGACCTCGAGGATCTCACGGCCGCGGTCGCCAGTGCCGAGGACGCGGCGGCCAGTGGCGACGTCGATCGCGCGGTGGCGGCCGCCGCCGACGCTGAGGCAGTTGCGGGCCGGGGCTTTCTCGCCGACGACTGCGAGTGGGTCGACGCACGCCGTGAGTCCGTGCGCGGCCTGCGCGTTCGCGCCGCGATTGCACAGTCAGCAGCACACCTCGGTGCGGGTGCGGCCGGCCGCGCGATCGACGCCGCGCGCCGCGCCCTTGATCTCGACCCTGCGAAGGAAGCCGCGTACCGCCAGTTGATGCGCGCCCTCGCCGCGGCCGGCGAACGTGGGGAAGCGCTGCGCGTCTGGGAACGCTGCCGCATCACGCTCGTGGAAGAGCTCGGGATCGATCCGTCACCGGAAACCGAGGCCGTCTACCTCCAGTTACTCGACGCGAGGCAAGCGCCCGCCACAAAGGAACTGCCCTCCGGTGTCGTCACGTTCCTGTTGACCGATATCGTCGAGTCCTCGGCGCTCTGGGAGGACGCGCCCGACGCGATGGCGAAGGCGCTCGAGCGGCACGATGCGATCGTCGGAGAGATCGTCGCCGCGCACGACGGGACGCTGTTGAAGTCGAAGCTCGAAGGCGACGCGACCGTGTCGGTGTTCGCGCGCGCGACGGGTGCCACCATCGCCGCACTCGCGCTGCTCGACGCGCTGGCCGCCGAGGCGTGGCCAGAGGGAGCGGCGCCGCGGCTGCGCATGGCAATGCACACCGGCGAGGCGTTCGAACGCGGCGGCGACTATTTCGGACCGGCGCTGAATCGAGCGGCCCGCCTCCGCGGACTCGCGGGCGCCGACGAGGTGCTGCTGTCGCAGGCAGTGACCGAGCTCGTGCGCGACCACCTCCCACCCGATGTGATGCTGCTCGATCGCGGTCATCGCAACCTGCGCGGGCTGTCGCGGGGCGAAAACGTCTTCCAGCTCGTCAAGTCCAGGGCAGGCGATGCGCGAACCGCGGCGCATCCCGATGAGCGGGCGATCACCCAGCCGCCGGTACCGGCCGTGCTCGCGGGCGCCGGGCCCTTCGTCGGCCGCAAGGACGAACTCTCCGAGCTCATCGCCCACTGGGACCGGTGCGTCGCGGGAAACCCGTGCGCCGCGCTCGTCGGAGGCGAACCGGGCGTCGGCAAGTCGCGTCTCGCGGGCGAGATCGCGCAGCACGCATACGCGACGGGCGCGCTCGTGCTGTACGGACGGTGCGACGAGGACCTCGCCGCGCCACTCCAGCCGTTCATCGAAGCGTTCAGGATTCTCGCGCCCGCGCTCGGCGCCGCACGGCTGCGGGCAATCCGCGGCATCGACGAGCTCACACGCGTGATCCCCGAAGTGTCGGACCTGTTGCCGGAAGCCGCGCCGGCGGTCCGCGCCGATCCCGATACCGAGCGCCTTGCGCTGTTCGACGCGGTCACGCAGCTTCTCGCCGGCGCGTCACGCGAAGCACCTGTGCTTCTCGTGCTCGACGACCTGCATTGGGCCGGTAAGACGACCCTGTCGCTGCTGCGCCATGTGTTGCGAGGCGCAAAAGAGAGCCGCCTCCTCGTGGTCGGCACCTACCGCGACACGGAACTCGCACGGACCCATCCGCTCGCGGCCACGCTGGCTGACCTCCGCCGCGATTCCGATACTCACCGCATCTCGCTCGGCGGTCTCGCCGCGGCCGATGTCGAGCAGTACCTCGCCGCGATCGGTAACACCGACCGCGCCCTCGGACGCGAGCTGGCGGAGATCACGTCGGGCAACCCGTTCTTCTTGATCGAAGTCGTCCGCCACGTTGAAGAATCCGGCGGCGAATGGCAACCGGGAACGCTGCCCGAAGGTGTGCGGGAGGCCACCGGTCGGCGCTTGTCGCGGCTGACGGATGCGTTGAACGACGCGCTCGCGGTTGCCGCGGTCGTCGGCACCACCTTCGATCTCGCGCTCGTCGAGAACGTGCAAGGCAAGGAGCTCGTCGACCCGATCGCCGAGGCATGCCAGGCGGGGTTGGTCATCGAGGAGTCCGGTTCGCTGGGCCGGTTCCGCTTCGCGCACGCAATCGTGCGACAAGTACTGCTCGCGGAGCTCGTATCGCTGAAGCGTGTGCGCTTGCACCGAACGATCGCCGAGCTGCTCGAGGCTTCGCCGCCCGCGGCCGACGCCGACGTGCGGCTCGCTGATCTCGCGTACCACTGGTTCGAGTGCGCGTCGGCAGGAAGCGCGGATCGCGCCGTGGCCGCGTGTCGGCGCGCGGCCGATCGTGCGATGGAGCGCGTCGCGTACGAAGAGGCGGGCGACCTGTACGGCATGGCGATCCAAGCGCTGGAGTGGATCGACGACGCTGACCCCGACATCCGCGCCGCACTTCACCTCGCACGGTGCGACGCGCTGTTGACCGCGGGTGACGTCGCGGGCGCGCGCAGCGCGATCGACGCGCTCGAGCTCGCGTCTGCGGGGTCCGAGCGGCTCGCCGCCTGGTACACGACCTACGAGGGATTGCTCGCGGTGCTCGCCGAACCCGACCGCCTCACCGAGATCGTGCGGTCGATCGGCGCCGCGGCCGGCGCGATGCGAGCGGTCGGCGACCTCACGGGCGAAGCGAAGGCGCACTACGTGCACGCGTCCGCGCTCGAACGTCTCGGACAGATCGGGTCGGCGGAGCGGGCGCTCGACGCGGCGCTGGCCGCGGCGCGCTCAGCCGATGACCGCCGGCTCGCCGACGCGATCCTCGCCGAAGCGCCGCCGGCCGCGCTGTGGGGTCCGAGCCCGGTCACGCGCGCAAGCGGTCGCTGCCTCGATGTCGTGCGCGTCTTACGCATCACGTCCGGCGCGCCGGCGGTCGAGGCGGTCGCGCTGCGTTGCCAAGCCGTGCTCGAGGCGTTGCGCGGAAGAATGGATGCCGCGCACCGGATGATCCGATCGGCGGGACGGACGGTAGAGCAGCTCGGCCTCACGCATCGGCGTCTCGAGACCGAAGTCGCTGCGGGCTTCATCGAACTGCTCGATGGTGATGCGGCGGCTGCCGAACAGCACCTCCGCATTGCGTACGACGAACTACGCGAGCGCGGACTCGGCGGCGAGGCGGCGCAGGCGGGCGCATTTCTCGGGCGCGCGCTCCTGATGCAGGGCCGGGTCGACGACGCCGACGACGTCGCGGCCGTCGCCGAGACGCTTGCGGGCTCCGACCTGAAAGCCGCGATCGCGTGGCGCGGTGTGCGCGCCGAGGTGGCGGCGCGGCGCGGCGACACCGAACACGCGCTCGCGCTCGCGCGTGAAGCCGTCGACCTGGCGACCGCCACCGACGCCCTACTCCTCATCGTCGACGCGCGCCTGGCCCTTGCGACCGTGCTGCGCACTGCGGGCGACACGGTTGCGGCCGATGCCGAAGCGCAGCGTGCGGCCGAGGCGTGCGACCTGAAGGGTGCGATTGTCCTCGCGGCACGAGCGCGCGTCGGCCTCCGCCCGGAACCCGTGCAGCAGATGGCGGCGGCACGCGCCGACGCCGTCCGCGAGCTCGAGCCCAGTGACAACCTGGCGTACGCGTATTCCGTCGGGTTCCAAGAGGCATTCAACCGCGCCGACTGGCCCGCAATGAACGCAATGTCCGCACCGGGGTTCGTTCGCGACGATCGCCGGCACTACGTCGCGCACACCGTCGGCGAAGAGGACCAATTCTCGCATCAGTTCGCGCACGGAAACGAGGGTCAGTTCGAACCACCGGAGCTCATCGCGACACGCGGCCGCTACCTCGCGCTCTGTCGGTGCCTCATGCGCGGACCCGATTGGGAGGCGCCGTACTTGTCGGTCGTGCGGGTGGACGAACTCGGCCTCTGCACCGACTACATGTTGTTCGAACCCGACGCGATGGACGACGCCGTCGCTGCGTTCGACGAGTTCGCCGCCGCAACACCTGACGCGACGCTCACCACACCTGCACCGTTCGAGAACGACGTCACACGTTCGACCGCGCGGGTGCACGCGGCGCATAGGGCGCACGACTGGGATGCGCTCCTCGCCTGCTACGCCGACGCCTGGATCCAGGACGACCGCCGATCGGTCGTCGCCGGACCACTCAACCACGAACAGTCGCTGGCCGGCATACGCATGATCTTCGACGGCCGCGGGTGGATCGAGAGCGAGACCATCGCCGCGCGTGGTCGCTCGCTTGCCGTCGCGCGTTCCACGCTGCGTATCCCCGCCCACGACGCGATCGCCTCTGTGCTCGGGGTCACGCGCACGGACGATACGGGACGACAGGAACTGACCGTTCTCTTCGACGCCGACGACCTCGATGGCGCGATGGCGGAGCTCGAGCGGCTCTATCGCGAAGGCGAGGGTGCGGAGCGATTCGCGAACCCCGCGTGGCGTGCTGCCCTGCGTTTTCGCGATGCGTGTAACCGGCGGGATTGGCAGAGGATCCTCGACACCCTCACCGACGATTTTGGTGTTGTGGATCATCGGCAGAGCGTGCTCTTGCGCTTCGAAGGCGACGAGGCGCTCGATGTATTCCGTGTCATGCAGGCACTGGATCAGTTCACCTGGGAAGGCACGCTCCTCGCGACGAGGGGCGACCACCTGGCACTGTCGATCGACCGCGTCTCGTTCCTCGATGGCGCGGCAGGACCGGCGGAAGTCGAAAACATCGCGCTTGTCGAGTGCACGCCGCAGGGACTCATCGTCTCGCACACCGCGTTCAATCCCGAAGATCTTGACGTCGCATACGACGCCCTCGACACCCGCTATGTCGAACTCGGGGGCATCGACCTTCGGCCGTATCGCGACGTGTTCAACTCCCAGGACTGGGGCCGGTTCACGGCGTTCCTCGCGGAGGACGCCGTGATCGACGACCGGCGCCTCGGTGGCTACGGACGAGTGGATCGCGAGAGCTACGTCGCGTACGAGCGCGCCATCCTCGAGATCGGCCCCGACGTCACATACAAGCCGTATTTCGATCACGTCGACGCTTCGACTCCACACGCTTCGCTCTTCGTGGGCCGCATCGGCGGTACGCGCGACGGCGGCCCGTTCGAGATGCCGCTGGTCGCGCTCGGGCAGTTCGACGCGGAGGGCCGAATCACGGCGCTCACGACCTTCGACATGGACGATCTCGACACTGCTCGCGCCGAGTACGCCCGGCTGACACAACCACCGGTCGTCGACCGGTTCGAGAACGCTGCAACGCGCGCCGCACAGCGCTTCCAGGAGCAACAGAACGCACAGGACTGGCAAGCGTTCCTCGCCACGGTTCCCCCAGACCTCGTGTGTCAAGATCGACGCCCGGGTTTCGCGAGGGATTACGTCGGTGAGGACGCGCTTTCCTTCTATCAAGCGGCCTTCCGTCTCGACGAAGTCCGGCTCGATCGCGAGGTTGTCGCGACGCGTGGTGAATCGCTCGCGCTTGAACGATCTGTTGCGAGGTTCCGCGATGGCGTCGCCGGTCCGGCGGAGGTTGCGTGCCTCGGTGTCATCGAGACCGATGCCCAGGGTCGTGTCGCGACCCAGGTGCTGTTCGACGTCGACGACATCACGGGTGCGTTCGACGAGCTCGATGCGCGCTACGTGGAGCTCGGCGGTGCCGACATGCGGGCGGCTCGTGATGCGTTCAACTCACGAGACTGGGAACGATACGCAGCGTTCCTTCCCGAGGACGCCGCGATCGACGACCGGCGCACCACCACCGGCTACGGGCAGCTCGACCGCGACGGCTTCGTGGCCTACGAGCGTACGATCCTCGACGTTGCGCCCGACGTCACGTTGCGCATCGACCACGTCGTCGCCGAGACAAGGGCGACACTCGTCGTCGGTGCGATCAGCGGCACGCACGAGGGTGGGCCGTTCGAGGTGCCCTACATCTCGCTTGGTCAGTCGGCACCCGACGGCCGCACGACTGCGATCACCTTCTTCGACATCGACGATCTCGGCGCCGCGCGCGCGGAGTACGAACGGTTGACGAAACCGTCGCGCGTCGATGTGTTCGAGAACGCTGCGACACGTGCCGCCCGCCGCCTACACGACGCGATGCATGCGAAGGACTGGCACGCGTTCGTCACACGCCTTGCCCCGAACTTCGAGTATTCCGATCGGCGAGCCGGCCTCGCGACGGACTACATAGGCGAGAATGCGCTCGCAGCGCATCGTATTGCGTTCGAGATCGACGAGGTCCGGAACGTTCGACACATCGTCGCGACCCGCGGTGAGTCGCTCGCGCTGTACCACGTGTTGACGACGATCCGCGACGGTGCCTCCGGGCCCGCGGAGATGGAGGGCCTCGGGGTCATCGAAGTCGGTGCCGATGATCGAGTCGTCGCCCAGGTGCTGTTCGACGCCGACGACATGACCGGTGCGGTCGACGAGCTCGATGCGCGCTACGTGGAGCTCGGTGGTCTCGACGCCCGGGCCGCGCGTGAAGCGTTCAACACACGAGACTGGGACCGATACGCATCCTTCCTTCCCGAGGACGGGTCGATGGACGACCGGCGCACCGTCGGTTACGGGCTGCTGGATCGCGAGGGCTTCATGGCGTACGAGCTGTCCATGCTCGAAATGGCGCCCGACGTCATGCTGCGCGTCGACCACCTTCGCGAGACTCCGACTGCGACACTCGTCGTCGGTGCGTACACCGGTACGCAGGACGGCGGCCCGTTCGAGATCCCCTATCTCACGCTCGCGAAGTTCGCGCCCGACGGTCGCTGCATTGCGATCGTCGAATTCGACATCGACGACCTCGACACCGCGTGTGCCGAGTACGACCGGTTGACGAGACCACTGGTCGTCGACCTGTTCGAGAATGACGCCACGCGGGCGTCTCGACGCCACGTGGACGTGTCGAACGCACAGAATTGGCAAGCGTTCCTCGCCACGGTCTCGCCCGACTTCACATTTCACGACCGGCGTGCGGGCCTCGCAATGGACTGCACGGGCGAAGATGCACTCGCCTTCGTTTGCATTTCGTACGACCTCGACGAATTCCGGCTCGATCGCGAGCTCATCGCGACGCGTGGTGAGTCGCTCGCGCTGTCCCGCGCTGTGACAAGCTTCAGCGACGGCGTGTCCGGCCCCTCGGAAATCGAGTGCCTCGGGATCGACGAAGCCGATGACCAAGGTCGGCTTGCAGCCACGGTCCTCTTCGACATCGACGACATCACCTCGGCGCTCGACGAGCTCGACGCGCGCTACGTCGCGCTCGGTGGCAGTCCGTACTCGGCCACGATCCGTCAGTCGTTCGCTGCGCGTGACTGGGACACGCTTGCATCGCTCTTGACGCCCGACTGCACCTTTGTTGACTCCCGAACCGCGGGATGGGGACTCGTCGATCGAGACGCGTTCGTCGACTACCAGCGCAGCGTCGTCGAGCTCGCGCCGGACGCGCAGCTGTGGACCGACCACGCGCGTTCACGCGGCAACGTCCACATCTCGACCGGCCGCGCGTTTGGAACCCGCATCGGCGGTCCGTGGGAGATCGCGTTCGTCACTGTTGCAGTCACGCAAGATGACGGTCGCGCAACGCACGTCGAGACCTACGAACTCACCGACATGGCGCGTGCCCAAGAGCGGTTCGCGGAGCTCGCCGCGCTCGAGGCTGAGGCCGATCCGCGGGAAAACCTCGCGTGGCAAGCGGCCGAGCGACAAGCAACAAGCGTCAACACGGGTGATTGGGAGAGCTTCGCCGACACGTTCGCTCCGGACTCCGTGGCGGACGATCGCCGCAGCGGCATCGCGCTGGTCCTTCGCGGCGAAGAAGTGCTGTCGACCCATCGCGTGCTGTTCACGCTCGACCAGAAACGACTCACGCAGCACTTGGTTGCCACGCGTGGGGACCGACTCGCTCTTGCGCACGCCACAGTGATGTTCGAGGACGGCGAGGCGGGCCCGGCCGAGGTCACCTACCTCAACCTGTTCCAGGTCGACCCGCTCGGACGCGTCACCCACATGATTTCGTTCAACGCCGACGATCGGGCCGGCGCCCACGACGAACTCGACGCCCGCGCCGCGGCACTCGCCGTCGAGTCCGACCCACTTACGATCCCGCGCAACCGGGCTGTGCGCACGGTGCAACAGGACGGTTGGACGCTCATCTCCGCGTTCGATGACAATCTCTGCCTTCACGCAACGCCGGACGGTTTCGTCGTTCACGACGTCGACGCATCGGGGACCGTCGCGGCGCAGATTGACTGCGCCGGCGACGATCGACGCGGCGCCGCGAACGAGATCGCTCGCCGCTTCCACGAGCAACACAGCGTGCCGACTGTCGCCGCGGCGATGACCACCAGCCTCAACGCGCGCGACCTCGCAGGAGCGCGCGATGCACTCGCCGACTCGTGTGTCGTCGAGGATCACCGCCAGCTGCGGGTCGTCGCCTTTCACAGCGCTGACGAGTGGCTCGAGATCATGGCGTCGACGCTCGCGCTCGTGCCCGACTACCTCTGCGAGGTCTTGCGTTGCGTCGCAGCGGAGCCCTGGGGACAGGCCGTGCTCACACGCATCTCCGGCACGACAGGAGATGGTGCACCGTTCGAGTCGCTTTACGTCACGCTCTCTCTGTGGGATCGCGACGGGCGAGCGGTGCATCTCGGCATCTTCGACCCAGAGGACGCCACCGACGCGGTCGCGCGCTTGCGCGAGCTCGCGCCCTAGGAAGGTCGATGCGCACGATCGCGGGCTGCACACTCGATGACGACGAAGACGGATGGGCCTGGGTCATCTCTACTGGCCGCCGGGTTGACTCGTGGGCGCCGACAAGCAAGTGACGCGCAAGTGATGCGCGGCGGGGCGCACGATCCTTGAGCCGAATCGGAGATACCGAGGACGCGGCGAGGTGACTGATGTTCGTGACCGTGATCCACCGAATCCATGACCCCGAAGGATTTCAGGCAGCCGAAGCCAAGGCACTCGAAGCGGGGCTACCGTCGCACGTCGCCTTGCCCATCCATGCGGCCACTAACGATCACACACTCGGCATCTGCATCTGGGAGGGTGAATCTGTCGAGGCTGTGCGCGAAGTAGTTGAGGGTGCGGTCGGACCGTGGGCAAAGAACGAGTACTTCGAGATGCACGTCGACGGACTCTCGCCTCAGTTGCGGAACTAGCCGCCCTACGTCGAGATCCTGTCGATCCAGGGACCGGCTCTGGCGACATTGCTTGACGCTCGGGTGCCGTGGACGCGAGCTGCGCCACGAAGGCGACCCGGTGTCGTGCATCGTGTGGTGGCTTCCGGCTGCGATTACTGCGGATGCACTGATTTCAGCGCGCGGTTGCGCGATCCGAGTCAATCGAGAGCGTTGGCGAGCCGCGATGTGGCCGGCGAACTGGGCAGGACGAACCAGCAGTAGCCGCACTACCCATGAGGCTCCGATAAGGCGTCCGCATGGCGGTCGGAATTGCAGAACGCGAAGAACGCCAGTCCCATCGGAGGACTGGCGTTCGTGTTTGCGCAGGTCGAGTTGCGTGTCGGAGGGGCGAGGACGTCGAAAATCACTGGCGGTTGCGACCGTGGTCGGCTGCGGCGTAGAGCCGTGAAGCCGTGCGTACATGCCCGCTCGCCAGGCGGCAAGATGCGCTCGAGGGAGACGATTCGGAACCTGAGAAGCGGGTAGCGACCGCAGCTCCCCGGGCGGACGCACCAGATACACGGTCCGCTGGGTTCGCAGGCTACTTGTCGCCAATTTCGCTATTTACGCCCTGGCCTTCATCATCTTTGTTTTCCCGCCTGACACTCGATGGGCGAGTGTGATCTTGATGGGGCCGGTGGCGGTGCTCTCATACCGGCTGATCGGGACCGCCTCTATCGAGCTGAATGACGACGAAGTGGTCGTTCGGAACTTACGTACGCGACGGATCCCGTGGAGCCGTATTCGGGAAGTCGGCGTAACGAGAGGAAGTTCGGCAGCAGGGATGCGCTTTCGAGTGCCGTACTTCAAGTTGCATGACGGCTCTCTCATTGTTGCGCAGGACGTCAGAACGCGACGCGAGGGAACTGTCGTCGACGAGGTCATCGCGGAGGCACGCCGGAGGCTGATCGCTGAAGCGGCGAAGCCCGCCCGATCGTCGATGAGCTGATCGTCACGGTCGAACCGAGTTCCGCGGTGATGCCGTCCCACGAGTTCGGGTCTGAGGCGCTGCCGTCGCCGTTGGTGTCACCACCGGCTGAATCGTCACCTTGCGATGTGAACGTCGTGTCCGTCGCCTGCAAGGTGCCGCCGTTCATCACGTCGACGTTGCCGCCTTTGATGATGGCGCCGAGGCTGACGGTCATGGTCGCGCCGCTGGCGACTTGGATGCCCAACGTGAGTCAGCCAACGACAACGGCATGATCTGAGACCTGCTCGAGACGAGTGTCGGAACGGGCGAGCGCGGGGCGTCGACTGTGCTCGGAACTGGCCGTCCAAATACATCAATCTAGTTTGATGCGATGGGTGCTGACGGGTACGCTTTCGGTCCGTGCAACCGACTGTTGTGTCACATCGCGCCGCTGGCGGTCCACCGGGGTTCGTGCGACTTCTGGCGCATCCCCTGCGGTGGCTGCTTCTGCGCGAGCTCGTGCGCAGCGACCGCGCGGTTCGCGAGTTGACGAAGCTCCTCGGCGAGCGCCAGAGCTTGGTGTCGTACCACCTGGGTCTGCTGCGCGCTGGTGGGCTTGTGCGCGCGCGTCGCAGTTCGGCGGATCGACGGGATAGTTACCACACGGTCGATCTCGCTGGGTGCCGGGAGCAGCTCCAAGCCGCAGGCGGTGCGCTGCATCCTGGGCTGTCGCTTGCAACGGCACCACCACCAAGGCCCCGAGCAAAGGATGCGCGGCGTCGCAGGCCGCGGGTCTTGTTCTTGTGCACCGGGAACAGCGCGCGTTCGCAGATCGCGGAGGCGCTGCTCGAGGCGATGTCGGAAGGGGCAGTCGCAGCTGCATCGGCCGGGAGTAATCCGAAGCCGCTGCATCCCAACGCAGTCCGGGTGATGAAGAAGCGCGGGATCGACATCAGCGCGAACCTCACCAAGCATGTGGACAAGTTCGTCGCGCAGCACTTTGACGTCGTGATCACGCTGTGCGATCGGGTCAAAGAGGTGTGTCCGGAGTTCCCGTCGGACCCGGATCTCGTGCACTGGAGCATCCCGGATCCGGCGCTCGAGGGGCCGAACGATCGGGCCACCTTGCCCGCCTTCACACGCCTCGTGGCCGAGCTCGAAACCCGCATCGGGTTCCTGCTCGATCTGTTGGAGGAATCATCAACGAGGAGGTCACCGCATGCCGGACAATGAGACGGTCAATGTGCGCTACATGGTCAACGACGTCGACGAGGCGATCGCGTTCTACACCAAGCACCTTGGCTTCGAGGTGTTGACCAGCGCGCCGCCCGCGTTCGCGGACGTCAAGCGAGGCAATCTGCGCCTGCTGCTCGCGGGACCGAAGAGCTCCGCGGGACGGCCGATGCCCGACGGTACCCAACCGGGACCGGGAGGCTGGAACCGCATCCACTTCATCGTCGACGACATCGACGACGAAGTCGCCCGGCTGCGCGGCGCAGGCGCGACGTTCCGCAACGACATCCTGGAAGGGCCCGGCGGAAAGCAGATCCTCCTCCAAGACCCGTCGGGCAACGTCGTCGAGCTGTTCCAGCCGGCCGCCCGCTAACCCGAATCCTCGTCGCACTGCTCGCCTCCATCATCAACGTCGTGTTGAGCGTCGACGCCACCGCAGTGCTCGTCACCCCGTCGTGATCAGCATCGTCGCCCAGCGCGACGCGGCGTGTGAGCCGACCCTGTTGACCCCCACCGCGATAATCCTCTGGCACTACTAGTCACGCGCTCCCGCAACTACTCCCGCAATTGCGCCCGCGATGCGCTCTTGACGCGACGACGCCCGAGGTTCACACGGACCTCGGGCGAGAAATCGAACACAACTGCGTGTCGGAGGGCCGAGGACGCCGAAAGTCACTGGCGGCTGCGGCCGTGGTCTGCGGTTGCGGTTGCGTAGTCCCTCGCATACGAGCGCCAGAACGGGTGCGGGTTCAGGTGGTCATCGCAACGCTTCGTCGAGCGCTTGTGATGGTGATCTCCATCGGAGGGTTTGTCGAGGGCGGCCGTTGAGTTCTGCTGCGACGTTGTCGAGGTCGCCTTGGCTGAGGTGCGCGATCTCGGAGCG
>JBBRXX010000064.1:0-16723 GCA_038238245.1 Acidimicrobiia bacterium | reverse complement strand
TCGGCGATCTCGGGCTCGTCGAAGACGAAGTAGCGCTCGGTGTGGTACTCGATGAGCCCGCGCAGCGCCTCGACCCGTTCGACGGCTTCGGCGGGCGGCTTGGCAGCCATCGCTCGCAGGCTACCGAGGGCCTGCGCCGCTCTCGCTAGGCCCCGACCGCGAGCTTGCACGCGGCCGCGTGACCGTGGACGCGTCCACCGATCTCGCGGGCGAGCAGCATCGCGTGCTCGGCCTGGCTCTCCCCGTGACCCGCGAGCCCGCACGCCGGCGCAATCAGCGCCTGCGTACGAAGGCGCGCCGGGTCGCACCCGCGGCGCGTGAGGTCGCACCACGTCTCGAGCAAGCCCTTCCACAGAGGCAACGCATGCTCGCCGACCGGCCGGTGCGTCGGAATGGTGCCCCACGCGAACCATCCACCGCCGTCGAGGAACCGGGAGATTGCCACCGCGTCGTCGAGGTCGATCGCTCCGACGTCGAAGTGCACGACATGGGGACCGGCATCGAGTGCCAATCGCACGTCGCCGCTGCCGCACACGTGCACCCCCGTGATCGCGCGCGTCGCCGCGAGCGAGCTCGACAGGAGGTCGATCGCGACCTCGCGTTCGACGGGACCTTCGGCGCCGCGCCAGCAGACCAAGGAAGGCTCGTCGAAGAACAGCACGAGCCGTACGCCCGGAAGCATGCGCGCGGCCAACTCCTCGATCGCGAGGGCCCAGGCGCGCGCGACACGGGCCGCGAGTGGGAACGCGATCTCGGCGCGCATTCCCGCGTCGACGAACGCAACACCGAGCGTCAACGGACCCGTCATCTGCACCTTCACCCGGCGCAGCGGAGGTGACTGCGCCGCAGCAACCTCGAGGAACGTCAGCAGCGAACCGTGCGTTCCGGGAGTGAAGACGGGATCCAACGGCGCGGCCGCGTCGATTTCGTCGCGTTCACCGAGCGCGATCGTGCCGTCTGCATGCACGATGACTCCCGGCACCGCGCTCGCCCAGGGAGCGATCATGCCTTCGAGCGGCGTGCGATGCGGAAGTTGCGGCGCGGCGGGAAGCTCGGGCAGGCAACGGAGCACGAGCGCAGCCGCGGCGTGCGCGTCTCGATGCGGCAGGCTTCCGATCGCGGTCGCGATTCCAGCAACGAGCCCAATGTCCCCCATGGAGATTCGTAGGATACGGCCTCAATCGTTGAACACACGAAGCGGAGCACGCGAGCACGCGATGAAACCCGGCTCTTTATTGTGGTGCGCGCGTCTCGCGTGGGCCGTGCTGCCGGCGACAACAGGTGGCGCGATCGCCGACGCACTCGATGGATGGCCCACCGGCCCGACGCGCCTCGCGACCATGCTCCTCTGGGCGGCCTGGGCCGCCGGCCTCCTGGCGTTGCTGGCGCCGCGGCCGCCGGGACTCACGTTGCTGCGCGTCGCGGCGCCGGTTTCGGTCGCCTGCACAGTCCTCTCGATCACGTCGACGAGCGCGGCGTCGGCGGCCATCGCGGTCGCGACCAGCCTGCTCGCCGCCGCACTGGCCTTGTCGGATCCGGTGGCAGCCGCGGCGGCCAACGCGCTCGCGTACGGCGACGAGATCCGCTTCCCGATGCGCATCCCGACGGCATTGCTCATCGGGCCGGTGCCGCTCGCGATCGCGCTGGTCGCGGCCGGGGCGGTCGCGGGGCCGTTGCTGCTCGCCGACGCGAACGTCATCGCGGGCGTCGTGTGCACGATCATCGGCGTCTCGATTGCGTGGCTCGTCGTGCGCTCGCTGGACGCTCTCTCGCGCCGGTGGGTGGTGCTCGTCCCGGCCGGGATCGCGATCGTCGACCCGCTCACCCTGCTCGAGCCCGTGCTCGTGCGCCGCGATTCGGTGCGACGCGTGCGTCGTGTCCCCGGGCGGTCGTTTCCCGACGGTGTCCTCGATCTCCGTCTGGGCACGCTCGTGGGCGGCGTCGAGATCGCGCTCGATCCGCCCGTCACGTTCGGCCGGCGCCGAGGCCGCGCGGACAGTCATCTCGTCGAGGCTGCTGACGTCGTCGTCACGACCACGCGTCCGGACGCCTTCCTCGCCCTCGCCGCGCAGCGCCGCCTCCCAACTCGTTGACACGCCGACACGCCGACGCGCTACGAGGCGTCGTCGAGCACCAGCATCTCGCAACTGTCGGGCCGGTGAGCGTGCACGTGACCGCCGCCGTCGATCTCGCGCTGGATCGCGCGCGTCGCGTCGATCGCCGTCTGCCCGCTCACGCCGCGATCCCGCCGCCGCAGCAGACGTCGCCGTCGTAACACGCCACGACCTGGCCCGGCGCGACGCGCGGCTGCGCCGTCGCGAACACGACCTCACGACCGATCAGCCGGGCCGGCGTGACGCGCCCATGCGCGCGCGTCTGCACGAGCATGTCCGGCGGTGGCGTCCGGGCGAAGTGCACGTCGCGCAGTCGTACGCGGTCGCACAGCAGTGCGTCACGCGGTCCGACGGTGATGGTGGCATCCGGCACGGAGACATCGACGACGTAGCGCCGCGCACCGACCGCGACACCGACGCCCCGGCGCTGGCCGATCGTGAACGAATCGACACCGTCATGCGCGCCGACCTGTGTCCCGTCCACGTCGACGATCGTCCCGGCTCGCCGCGGGATACGTGCGCCGAGAAATGCTTCCCGTCCACCGCGCGTGATGAAGCAGACGTCCATGCTTTCGCGCTTGGCGGCGGTACGCAGACCCAACGTACGGGCCCGCTCCCGCACTTCGGACTTCGTGAGCTCTCCGATCGGCAACACGGTGCGCCCGAGCTCGACGGGTCCGAGCATGTAGAGGACATACGACTGGTCCTTGGCGAGGTCGAGACCACGCGCGAGCGCGGGGCCAACGTCTGTCTGCACCACGCGTGCGTGATGCCCGGTCGCCACGAAGTCAAAGCCCAGCTGTTGCGCGCGCTCGAACGCCCGGCCCCACTTCATCGTGCGGTTGCAGTCGACACACGGGTTCGGCGTACGACCCGAGGCATATGCCGCGACGTACGGCTCGACGACGTGGGCGTTGAAATCGTCGCCGAAGTTGAACACGTAGTGCGGGATCTCGAGCTGGGCGGCGACCCGGCGCGCGTCCTCGACGTCGGCGACGCTGCAACACCCGCTGTCACTCTCGCCGCCCCAGAGCTTGAGCGTGACGCCCGTGACGTCGTATCCGTCCTCGCACAACAGCGCGGCCGCGACGGACGAGTCCACGCCGCCACTCATCATCACCATCACCCGACGCGCGGCCATCACGCGGCCCGCAGCTTCAACTTCTCGACGACCTCGGGAATGACGGCGAGCGCGTCGTCGACGTCCCGCTCGGTTGATCCCCAGCCGAAGGAGAACCGGACCGATGACAGCGCGCGCTCGCGCGGCATCCCCATGGCGAGCAGCACGTGCGACGGGTCGATCGCACCCGAGCTGCATGCCGAGCCCGATGCGGCGTAGACGCCCTGCTGGTCGAGCGCGACCAGAAGCGTCTCCGCCTCGATGCCCGGGATGGCGGCGTGCAACAGCCCTGCGACCCGCCGGTCGGGATCACCGTTCGGCGCGAAGCCCTCGATGTCGGCGGCGAGTGCATGCCCGAACCGGTCGCGCAATGCGCGAAGGCGCGCGATGTCCTCGGCGCGGCGGCCGTCGGTGACGCGCAGTGCGGTGGCGAATGCGACGATGCCCGCGACGTTCTGGGTGCCCGCGCGCAGGCCGCGCTCGTGTCCGCCGCCTTCGATCAGTGGAACGAGTTGCACGTTGTCGCGCACGACGAGCGCCCCGACGCCCTTCGGGCCGCCGAACTTGTGGCCGGAGATGGCGACGAGATCCGCGGGCGCGGCCGCCGCACGAAGGTCGCACCATTGCGGGGCTTGCACGGCATCGGTATGGAACGCGGCGTTCGGGGCGCGCTCGCGCACGATCGCGGCGACATCGGCGAGCGGCTGGCGTACGCCGGTCTCGTTGTTGACAAGCATCACCGACACGACGGCGGTGTGCTCGTCCAGCGCCGCGGCCAACGCGTCGAGATCGACGACCCCGGAGGCCGTTGCCCCGACCGTCGTGAGCCGATAGCCCTCCTGGTCGAGGCGGGCACAGGCGCCGAGCACGGCTTTGTGCTCGATGCCGGTCGTGACGACGCCGTCGAGACGCGGATCACGCGCCCGGGCGGCCCAGGCCGCGCCCTTGATCGCCAGGTTGTCGCCCTCGCTGCCGCCGCCGGTGAAGACGATCTCGTGCGGAGCCGCACCGCACGCGGCGGCGACGGTCTCCCGTGCCTCTTCGAGCGCGGTCTTGGCCGCGCGAGAAGCGGCGTGCGACCCCGAAGGGTTGGCGGCGTGGTCGGCGAGGAACGGCAACATCGCGTCGATCGCCTCGGGCCGCATCGGCGTCGACGCCGCGTAGTCGAGGTACACGCCCACCCAAACAGGCTACGACTCCGGAACAGGGCGAATGCCCCCGTCGTTGTGACCGTCGGCAGGCGTTGTTGTCTCACCTTCGGGGGATACTCGAACCATGAGCGAGCGGAGCGAACAGCGGGAGGCAACCCAGCTACGGCTGCTCCCCGGCCGGGAGCAGGCGGACCGCCGGCCGGATTGGCTCCTCGACGAGCGGACACGGCGTGCCGGCCGCCGAGGGGTCGCCGAAGCGCGCGAGATCCTGCGCCAGGCGCGGCCGCCGGAGCCCAAGCAGCCCGCAGCAGTACGCAAGGCGAGCTAGCCGTCGTTTCCCGGGCAGGTTGGGCAGGGTTGAGCGGCTCAGGCTTCGAGCAGCCGGTGCGCGGCCGCGGCCGCCGAGATGCGGCCGGCGACGACGCCGGCTTCGAGCGCGTCGACGTCACGGCGCGTACGCGCGTCGGCGCGCACGCGCTCCACGAGTGTTTCGGTGACCTCCGACCACATCCAGTCGCGTGCCTGCTCGGCCCGGCGCGCGGCGAGGGCGCCGGATTCGCGAGCGGCGCGCGCGTACGCCTCGACCGCGGTCCACACCTCGGCGATGCCCGTGCCCTCGAGTGCCGACGTGAGCAGCACCTGCACGTCTCCCTGGCCGACGAGATGGAGGGCATGCGCGTAGTCGGACGCCGTGTGCCGCGCGGCTTCGAGCAACGCGCCGTCGGCCTTGTTGACGGCGACGAGGTCGGCGAGCTCGACGATGCCGCGCTTCACTCCCTGCAGCTCGTCGCCGCCACCCGGTGCGAGGAGGAGAAGGAATAGGTCGACCATGCCCGCGACCGCGACCTCGGATTGGCCGACGCCCACCGTCTCGACGAGCACCACGTCGAAACCGGCCGCCTCGCAGACCAGCAGCACCTCACGAGTGCGGCGGGCGACCCCGCCGAGCGTGCCCCCGGACGGCGACGGGCGAATGAACGCCTCCGCCCGGCGCGACAGCTGCTCCATGCGCGTCTTGTCACCGAGGATCGAGCCGCCGGTGCGCGTGCTCGAAGGATCGACGGCCAGCACCGCCACGCAATGACCCGCGTCGACGAGGTGCAATCCGAGCGTTTCGATGAACGTCGACTTGCCCGCGCCCGGCGCGCCACTGATCCCGACGCGCGTCGCGGCGCCGGTCCCGGGCATGAGGTCTTCGAGCAGCATGATCGCGTCGGCGCGATGGTCCTCGCGGGTCGACTCGACGAGCGTGATGGCACGCGCCAGCGCGCGGCGGTCGCCGCCGCGCACCGCGTCGGCGAGCGCGAGACTCATCGACGCGTCACGCGGCAGCGCGGCGTTCGCGTACCAGCGAGAGGATCTCCGCGGCCGCCCGCGGGATGTTGCTGCCCGGCCCGAAGACCGCGCCGACGCCCGCGGCGCGCAGGAACTCGTAGTCGCCGGACGGGATGACCCCACCGACCACGACGACGATCTCGCGCGCACCTTGCTCGTGCAGTGCCTCGATGAGCTGCGGCACGAGTGTCTTATGGCCGGCGGCCTGGCTGGAGATGCCGACGACGTGGACGTCGTTCTCGATCGCTTCGCGCGCCGCTTCCTCGGGCGTTTGGAACAGTGGACCGATGTCGACGTCGAAGCCGAGATCGGCGAAGGCGGTCGCGATCACCTTCGCACCCCGGTCGTGACCGTCCTGGCCGAGCTTGGCGACGAGGATGCGCGGTCGGCGACCCTCGCTCTGTGCGAACTCGTCGACTTCCTTGCGAATCGCCTGGAACTCCTCGTCGCCGGCGTATGCGCCGCCGTAGACCCCGGAGATGGTGCGCACGTTGGCGCGGTACCGGCCGTAGACGTTCTCGAGCGCGTCGGAGATCTCACCGACGGTCGCGCGGGCGCGGGTCGCTTCGATCGAGAGCTCGAGCAGGTTCCCGTCGCCCGCCGCGGCCTTCGTGAGCGCGTCGAGCGCGGCCTGCACCCTGGCGCCGTCGCGGGTCGCCTTAATGTGCTCGAGCCGCGCGAGCTGCTGGCGCCGCACTTCGCTGTTGTCGATCTGACGCGCGTCGACCGGCGCCTCGTCATCGAGCCGGTACTTGTTCACGCCGACGATGGTCTCTTCACCGCGGTCGATCCGCGCCTGGCGTCGCGCCGCGGCTTCCTCGATGCGCAGCTTCGGCATGCCCGAGTCGACGGCCTTCGTCATCCCGCCGAGCTGCTCGACCTCCTGAATGAGCTTCCAGGCTTCGTTCGCGAGCGACTGCGTCAGTGCTTCGACGTAATACGAACCGCCGAGCGGGTCGACCACGTGCGTGATCCCGGTTTCCTCGGCGAGGATCAGCTGCGTGTTGCGCGCGATGCGCGCCGCGAAGTCGGACGGCAGGGCGATGGCCTCGTCGAAGCTGTTGGTGTGGAGGCTCTGCGTGCCGCCGAGCACGGCGGCCAAGGCCTCGTACGCCGTACGCACGACGTTGTTGTAGGGGTCCTGTTCGGTGAGCGAGACGCCCGAGGTCTGACAATGCGTGCGCAGCATCTTCGACCCCGGCCGCTTCGCCCCGAGGTCGGTCATGATGCGTGACCACAACAAGCGCGCCGCGCGCAGCTTGGCGACCTCCATGAAGAAGTTCATCCCGATCGCGAAGAAGAACGACAGGCGGCCGGCGAACTCGTCGACCGAGAGCCCGCGTGCGGCGGCATAGCGCGCGTATTCGAGTCCGTCGGCGAGCGTGAAGCCGAGCTCCTGGACCGCAGTCGCGCCTGCTTCTTGCATGTGGTAGCCGGAGATCGAGATCGAGTTGAACTTGGGCATCCGCTGCGCGGTGTACTCGATGATGTCCGCGACGATCCGCATGCTCGGTGCCGGCGGATAGATGTAGGTGTTGCGGACCATGAACTCTTTGAGGATGTCGTTCTGGATCGTGCCGGTCAGCTGTTCCGGAGCGACGCCCTGTTCCTCGGCCGCGACCACATAGCCCGCGAGCACCGGGAGGACTGCGCCGTTCATCGTCATCGACACCGACATCTTCTCGAGCGGGATGCCGTCGAAGAGGATCTTCATGTCCTCGACGGAGTCGATCGCGACGCCGGCGTTCCCGACGTCGCCGACGACGCGCGGGTGATCGCTGTCGTAGCCGCGGTGCGTCGCGAGATCGAACGCGACCGACAGCCCCATCTGCCCGGCTGCGAGGTTCTGGCGATAGAACGCGTTCGAGTCCTCGGCCGTCGAGAAGCCCGCGTACTGGCGGATCGTCCACGGCCGGTTCGCGTACATCGTTGCGCGTGGGCCACGTACGAACGGCTCGATCCCCGGGAGACCACCCACGACCTCGAGGCCTTCGAGATCCTCGGCCGTGTAGAGCGACTTGACGTCGATCCCCTCCGGCGTCTCCCACGTGAGCGTCTCCGGATCCGCGCCCTTCAACTCCTTGGCAACCAGCTCCCGCAACTGCTGATCGTCGGGATGGTGATGCATGTGCCCAAGTGAACCACGAAGGAGCACGGGCGCGAGAAGCCGCGCGTCTCGACCAGCGCCCGCAAAACAAACACGCCGGGCTGTTCGCCCGGCGTGTTGTTGGGGGGATTCGTTGCCGGGCGGGAAGGAGGGGACCCGTCTGGCTTCTTTGACTGCAGGAGCGCTGTCAGAAGAGCTATCGACGTCGCGCGCGCCCAGTTGAGGCATATGGGCAGTTGGGAGACCTCAGTCACATCACGCGACGGCGGCGCGACACGATCACCGTCTCCTTCGTTCGGAGTTTCCTCACCGGTAACCCGCGCGACGCGCGACACGGACCCCCGGTCGCGCACCCCCTCGGTACGCCGCGACCGAATCCGGTTCCGCGCCGCATACCGTGCCGCGCGGGGACCGCGTCGTGCTGGATCGGTCCCCGCCCGAGACCAGCCGGCGCGGTCCCCGAACGTCGGGGAACCGCCCGCTGGTGCGCGTGCGTCGCGGCTCGCCGATCTCTGCGCACCGACCCCTCCCAGGACTTCCCAGTTGCCAGGCGAAGTGTTGCCGTGTTATTCATACTCAGACAACTTGACGTGATCTGAGGTGCTCTCAATGCCGGTCGCTATTCGTGTGACGCCCTGGCCCGACCCCGTGCTCGACGTCATCGGGCACGACCCGCGGAGCTGGTACGCCGAGACGTTCTGGCTGCCGACGCTGGGACCGACGGCCTTGCTCTTGCTTCGCCATCTCGCCGACCGGTTCGAGGTCGATCCGGGGGGCGTCGAGCTTCCGGTCGCCGATACGGCGGCCGCGCTCGGGCTCGGTCCTCGTGACGGTCAGCATTCGCCGCTGATGCGCAGCCTCGTGCGCCTCCAGCAGTTCGAGCTCGCATGCCGCGAGAACGACACCTCGATCGCGGTGCGCCGCACACTCCCGCCCGTCCACCGCCGACACGTGCGGCGACTCCCGGCCGCGCTCCAGGCCCGCCACAACGAATGGACAACCGAGCACACCACTACGTCAATCGATCTCGCGCGCCGGCGATCCCGTCGCTTCGCACTCACGCTGCGGGAACAAGGCGAGCACTTCGATGCGATCGAACGCGCGCTGCACACCGGCGGCTTCCACCCCGCGCTCGCCAGCGAGGCCGTGCGCTGGGCGCGCGCACAAGAGCAAGACCACGACCACCCCGAAGACAAGGCGCAACAGGAGCCCGAACTCCCTCCCACCGAGGAGTCGCTGCCGGCCGTTGTCCCCCGCCGGTAGCGGCGACGCCGGGGCGGGACGCACGGAGAGCGCGTCCCGCCCCGCAGCGCCTCATCGAACCGATGCCTACGACGGCGAGTCGAGCCCCAAGAGATCCTCGACACCCGCCAGCTCGAGCACGCGACGGCTGATGCCGCTCGCACTCGTGACCTGCACCCGCTTGCCGCGGTCGTGCGCAATCGCCGCCGCACGCAACAGCGCACGCACCGACGACGAGTCGATGTACGTGACCTCGCTGAGATCGATACACAAGCGTTCGTCGGCACCGCGCAACGCGTGCAGCAGCTGTTGTTCGAGCTCCTCGGCCACCGCCAGATCGAGCTCGCCCTCGAGATGCAGGACGGGGCTCCTGCTCTCTTCGTCGTCGCGCCGGGACGCGCTCACGACGCGACCGCCGCTGCGAGGGAACGCGAAAATCGCGGCACTCCCTGCAGTGCCCCACGTTTGCACAGTCGTTGTGTGAGCCCGGATCCCATGCGCCCAGCCGCCGTCCCCGCCACTTCACCCGAAGAATTGGTCCGGCCCCGGCGAAGATAGACCCAAGTCGGCCCGGGTGCCATAGGTGATGAAGATCCCACGATTGGCTCCGTGCACCTCTGGCTACCCTCGGGCCGTGCGTGCGGAGGATCTCGACGTCATCGCGAGCTGGCTCCGCGACGCGAGCTTCGTCGTCGTCCTCACCGGCGCCGGTATCTCGACCGAATCGGGGATCCCGGACTTCCGTGGCCCGCAGGGCGTATGGACGAAGAACCCCGACGCGGAGAAGACCGCAACCCTCGAGCACTACATGTCGGACCAGGACGTGCGCCGCCGCGCCTGGCAGAACCGCGTCACGAGCGAGATCTGGGCGGCGCAACCCAACGCCGCGCATCGCGCGCTGGTGGACTTGGAGCGCAAGGGCGCCCTGCAGGCGCTCGTGACCCAGAACGTGGACGGGCTGCACCACGCCGCCGGCCAGTCGCCCGATCTCGTCGTGGAGATCCACGGCAACGTCCGGGAGGCCAAGTGCATGTCATGTGGCTGGCGCGGCCCGATGCACGAGACGCTCGGACGGGTGCGCGCGGGCGAAGACGACCCCCGCTGTACGCACTGTGGCGGCATCTTGAAATCGGCGACGATCAGCTTCGGCGAGAACCTCGTCCCCGACGACCTGCATCGCTCGCAGCTCGCCGCCGCCCGGGCCGACCTCTTCCTCGCACTGGGAACGTCGCTCGCGGTGTACCCGGCCGCCGCGCTCCCCGAGATCGCGCTGCGCAGCGGCGCCCGGCTCGTCGTGATGAACGCGCAGGAGACGCCGTTCGACACAGTCGCGGACGCCGTGGTGCGGGAGCAGCTCGGCGACGTGCTGCCGGCGCTGGCGGCCCTGGTCTGAGAACGGATCCCGCCCGGACGCGGGACCCGGGAACAAGCAGCGACCTCGACCCGTTCAGTATTTCCGACCGTCGCGGTAGCATTTCGCGACGCAATCCTCCGCCCGGGAGAGCACATGTCCAGCTTCCGCGACCTGCTCAAGCAGACCAAGCAGCAAATTCGCGAGATCGATCCCTCCGACGCCGAAGGCCGTCTCGGCGACGCCACGTTCCTCGACGTGCGCGAGCTCGACGAGTTCGAGCAGGGAACGATCCCGGGCGCGGTGTTCATCCCGCGCGGCCACCTCGAGAGCAAGGTCGAGAACCAGATCTCCAACCACGACGCACCGGTCGTCGTGTACTGCGCGGGCGGTACCCGGTCGGCGTTCGCCGCGAAGACCCTCGAGGAGCTCGGCTACACCGACGTCGTCTCGATGGCGGGCGGCTTCGGGCGCTGGAAGAACGAGGGCCGGCCGTGGATCACGCCCGCGACGCTGACCCCGGAGCAGCGGAACCGGTACCACCGTCACATCTTGTTGCCGGAGGTCGGCGAGGAGGGCCAGCAGAAGCTCCTCGAAGCGAAGGTGCTCCTGCTCGGCGCGGGCGGTCTCGGCTCACCCGCCGCGCTCTACCTCGCGGCGGCGGGTGTCGGCACGCTCGGCATCGTCGACATGGACGTCGTCGACGCGTCGAACCTGCAGCGCCAGATCCTGCACAACATGGAGCGCATCGGCGACCGCAAGGTCGACTCGGCGAAGAAGACACTGACCGCGATCAATCCCGACGTCGACGTCGTCACCTACGACGTCCGTTTCGGCGCGGACAACATCCTCGACATCATCGACGGCTACGACGTCATCGTCGACGGCACCGACAACTTCCCGACTCGATACCTGCTCAACGACGCGTCGTTGTTGAAGCGCATCCCGGTGGTGCACGGTTCGATCTTCCGCTTCGAGGGTCAGGTCACCGTGTTCGATCCGTACAACGGACCGTGCTACCGCTGCCTGCTGCCCGAGCCGCCGCCGCCCGAGCTCGCGCCGTCGTGCGCGGAGGCCGGCGTGCTCGGCGTGCTTCCCGGGATCATCGGTTCGATCCAGGCGCTCGAGGCGATCAAGCTGATCCTCGGCCTCGGCGATCCGCTCCGCGGGCGGCTCCTCGCGTACGACGCACTCGATCAGAGCTTCCGCTCGTTCAAGGTGCGACGCGACCCGACGTGCCCGGCATGCGGTGAGAACGCGCACATCGTGATCGCCGAGTACGACGATCTCTGCATGCCGCACGCGGTGCTCGCGACCTGAGGCCGCGCGCGTTACGTGGCGACCCGCACGTCTCCGATCATGCCCGGGTGGATCGTGCACTCGTACGCGAAGTCGCCGGCCTTCTTGAACGTAAACGCGTAGGTTGCGCGCGGGCCGAACGCGCCGGAGTCGGCCCCGAAGGCTCCGCCGAAGTCGACGGCGCCCGGCGCGGGCGCGATGTTGTGCGTGATCGCGTCGCGGTTGTGCCAGGTGACGGTCGTCCCCGGATTGATCACGATCTCGGCCGGGTCGAACCGATTCGACATCGCGTCGACGTCCACGTGGGTACGGCCCCGCAGATCGACGCGGGCCGGCTGCGCGGGCGACGCGCTCGTCGAGCTCCCGCACGCGGCGGCAGTCAGCACGCAGACGGCGACGCAGAGAGCCGCGCGGATACGGGTCAACGCTTTGGCGCTTTGAACGTGCGGGCGAGCTCGAGCAGCGTCCGCACGCCGAAGCCGGTTCCACCCTTCGACAGCTCACCGTCTTCTGCCGACGACCGCGCCGTGCCCGCGATGTCGAGGTGCGCCCACGGCCGCGTTCCCGTGAACTCCTTCAAGAACAGTCCCGCGGTCAACGTGCCGGCGCCGCCGCCCGACGAGATGTTGCGCAGGTCCGCGATCTCGGAGTCGAGGTTGCGCCGGTAGTCCTCGGGCAGCGGCAGGTGCCAGACGCGTTCGCCCGCCCGATCCGCGGCGTCGCTCACCTGCGTGATCCATGCGTCGTCACTGCCCATCAGCCCGGCGACCTTGTCGCCGAGCGCGGTGACGACGGCGCCGGTGAGGGTCGCGAGGTCGATGACGGCATCCGCCGCCTCGTCGTCGGCGAGGGCCAACGCGTCGGCGAGGATCAAGCGTCCCTCGGCATCGGTGTTCAGCACCTCGACGGTCTTGCCGTTGCGCATCGTCAGCACGTCACCGGGTCGCATCGCGTGCCCGCTCGGCATGTTCTCGACGAGCGGCACGTAACCGACGACGCGCACCTTCACGCCGAGGTCGCGCAGCGCCGACATCGCCGCGATGACTGCGGCGGCCCCGGACATGTCGGTCTTCATCGTCTCCATGCCGCCCGCCGTCTTCAGCGAGAGGCCGCCGGAATCGAAGACAACACCCTTGCCGACGAGGGCGAGTGTGGTGCGCGCGCCGGACGGCGCGTACTCGAGGCGCACGAAGCGCGGCGGGCGCTGCGAGCCGTTGCCGACACCGAGCACGCCGCCCATGCGCTCCCGTTCGAGCTGCTCACCGGCGAAGACCTTCACCTTCAGCCCCGCGCCGCGGGCGATCTTGCGCGCCAGCTCGGCGACGTCCTCGGGCGACTTCGCCGCCGCCGGCTCGTTGATCAGGTCGCGGGCCCAGGCAACCGCGTCGGCGATCCGAGCCCCGCGCTGCAATCCGGCGCGAGCCTTGGCGCCGCCTCGCCCGACCACGAGCACGCGCTCCAAGCGCGACGGCTTCGCGTCCGACTTGTAGCGCAAGAACTGGTAGCTCCCGAGACCGACGCCTTCGGCGAGCGCCTGGGCGGCGACGCCGCGATCGACATCGGCCGCGACCGCGTCGAGCAACGTCGTCGCGACGCTGGTCACCGTCGATGCCCGTCGGGCGAGTACCGCCGCGGCGCGGCGGAGCGTGCCGAGATCGAAGGACGCCCGGTCGCCGACGCCGAGCAACAGCGCGGCACGCGAGCCGAGCCGCGCGCGCGTCGGGACCGCGAGAACCTCGCCGCGCTTGCCGTCGAAGTTGGCCTCCTCCATGAAGTCCGCGAGCGTGCCGTCGAGTGCATCGTCGACCGATGCGGCGCCCGGTCCGAGCTGACGGCCCGAGAACACCGGGACGACGAGGAGGTCGACGTCTGCGAAATTCGTGACGAGCTCGATGGTGGGTGCCATGCGAACGAAGACTCCTTCAGTGCTCGCGCACCGCGCGGAAATGACCCTCTTGCCAGCGGGCGAGCGTGTACACGAGATCGGCGAGACGGTTGAGATACGGCACGACCTGGCTGTCGCCCGGCAACCAACCGGCACGGGTCGCCGCGACACTGGCCCGCTCGGCCCGGCGTACGACGGTGCGCCCGAGGTCGAGCGCGGCGGCGACGCGGTTCTGCCCGGGGAGCACGAACTCCGTCGGCGCGTCGAAGCGCGCGGTGAGGGCATCGATCACCGGTTCGAGGCGCGACACCATCTCGGCCGTCACGAGCGAGATCTCGGGTTTCAGCTTGGATCGGTTGGCGCTCGCGGTTGCGAGCTCGGCACCGACGACGAACAGCTCGCGCTGCACCCGCACGAGGAGCTCGCCCAGCTCGGAGTCCTGGTCGACTTCGGCGCGGGCCAATCCGAGGGCGCTGACTGCCTCGTCGACCACACCGTACGCGTCGGGTCCCGCGTCGTCCTTGTGCGCCCGGCCGCCGTATAGGAGCCCCGTCGTGCCGTCGTCACCTTTGCGCGTGTAGACCTTCACCGGTCGGGCAGTCTACGGACGCCCTGACGGGCATCGGACCGGCGCCGAGCCTCCCCGCGCGGCCTCCCGGCCCGTATTCGAGGGGAAGTGCGAGCGAGCGGCCACGTAGCCTGTCGCCATGCCGGATCCGAGGAATACCGAGCGGCCCGTCTCGAGCGGCGCCACCCACCCGTTCCTCGACGCACTCCAGGAACGGGTGCTGGTGTTCGACGGCGCGTTCGGGACCTTCATGCAGGGCCAGGATCTGGGCCCGGACGACTTCGGCGGCGAGGCCCTCGACGGCTGCAACGAGCACCTGGTGCTCACACGGCCCGACCTCGTCGAGAAGATGCACGACGAATTCTTCGTGGCGGGCGTCGACGCGGTCGAGACCGCGACGTTCGGCGCGTTCCCGTTGGTGTTGAAGGAATACGCGATCGCCGACAAGACCTTCGAGATCAACCGGCGCGCCGCGGAGATCGCGAGAGAGGTCGCGGCCGCCCACGCCGGCGATGGTCGTCCGCGCTTCGTCGTCGGCTCGATCGGTCCCGGGACCCGTCTCCCGTCCCTCGGCCAGATCCGTTACGCCGATCTGCGCGACGGCTACCAGGCCCAGGTGGAGGGCTTGCTCGCCGGCGGCCTGGACGTGCTCCTCATCGAGACCGTCTACGACCTCCTGCAGGCGAAGGCCGCGATCAACGGCGCGCGGCGCGCGATGGCGAAGGCCGGGGTGCTGCTCCCGTTGATGGTGCAGGTCACGGTGGAAACGACCGGCCGCATGCTCGTCGGCAGCGAGATCGGTGCTGCGCTCACCGCGATGGAGGCGATGCAGCCCGACGTTATCGGCATGAACTGTGCCACCGGGCCGCCGGAGATGACCGAGCACCTGCGATACCTCGCCCAGCATGCGCGCACCTTCTTGTCGGCGCTGCCCAACGCCGGCCTGCCGTCGGTCGTCGACGGTCACACGCACTACGACCTGACACCGGAAGGACTCGCCGAGGCCCACGAGCGGTTCGTGAAGGAGTTCGGCGTCAACATCGTCGGCGGCTGTTGCGGCACGACACCCGAGCATCTGCGCACCGTCGTCGAGCGGCTGGGGCCGGAGCGCGCCGCGGTGGTTCGCACCCCTGAGTTCGACCCCGGCTGCTCGTCGATCTATTCGCACGTGCCGTTCCATCAGGAGCTGGCCTATCTCGCGGTCGGCGAGCGCACGAACGCCAACGGCTCCCGGAAGTTCCGCGAGGCGATGCTCGAATCGGACTGGGACACGTGCGTGCAGATGGCGCGCGAGCAGGTGAAAGAAGGGGCACACGTGCTCGACGTGTGTGTCGACTACGTCGGGCGCGACGGCACCGTCGACATGGACGAGATCGCGGGACGGTTCGCCACGCAGGCGTCGTTGCCGCTCGTGTTCGACTCGACCGAGCCGCAAGTCGTCGAGGCCGGCCTCGAGCACCACGGAGGCAAGGCGATCCTCAACTCCGCGAACCTCGAGGAGGGCGAGGAGCCGGGCAAGCGGATGGATCGGGTCTTCCGGCTCGCGCGGGAGTACGGCGCCGCCGTCATCTGCCTCACGATCGACGAGGAAGGCCAAGCCCGCGACGTCGAGTGGAAGTTGCGGGTCGCACGACGGCTGTACACGCTCGCCGTCGAGCGCTACGGCCTCGAACCGAGCGATCTGATCTTCGACTTCCTGACGTTCCCGCTCTCGACCGGCGGCGAGGACCTGCGCCGCGATGCGATGGAGACGATCGAGGCGATCCGGCGCTCGCAGGACGAGCTCCCGGGTGCGTCGACGATCCTCGGGCTGTCGAACGTCTCGTTCGGGTTGAAGCCGGTCGCGCGTCACGTGCTGAACAGCGTGTTCCTGCACGAGTGTCGCCAGGCCGGCCTGGACGCCGCGATCGTGCATGCGGCGCGGATCATGCCGCTGAACCGCATCGAAGACCGCCAGCGCGAAGTTGCGCTGGACCTGATCTACGACCGGCGGAGAGAGAACTACGACCCGTTGCAGGAGTTCATGGCGCTGTTCGAAGGCGTCGAAGCAGGTGCGGTCGAGCGGGAGGACCGGTCGGGTTGGCCGGTCGCCGAGCGGTTGAAGCACCGCATCATCGACGGCGAACGCGACGGGCTCGAAGCCGATCTCGAAGAGCAGCTCGCCTCGATGCCGGCGCTCTCGATCGTCAACGACGTCCTGCTCGACGGCATGAAGGTGGTCGGGGAGCTGTTCGGCAGTGGTCAGATGCAATTGCCGTTCGTGCTGCAGTCGGCCGAGACCATGAAGACGGCGGTTGCGTACCTCGAGCCGCACATGGAGAAGGCGGATTCCGGCGGAAAGGGCACGGTCGTGCTCGCCACCGTGAAGGGTGACGTGCACGACATCGGCAAGAACCTCGTCGACATCATCCTCACGAACAACGGCTACATGGTCTACAACCTCGGCATCAAGGTCGCGATCAACGACATGATCGAGAAGGCCTTGGAAGTCGACGCCGACGCCATCGGCATGAGCGGGCTGCTCGTGAAGTCGACGCTGATCATGCGCGAC
>JBBRXX010000063.1:0-17051 GCA_038238245.1 Acidimicrobiia bacterium | reverse complement strand
GTTGCGCCGGCTGATCGAGACCGCGGGCGAGATCCAGGAAATGGCATACGCGGCGGAGGATGCCGTCGACGAGACGCTCGATCGCGCCGAGGCGGCAATCTTCGAGGTCGCCGAGAAGCGCGTCACGGACTCGCTCGTGCCGCTGTATCCGGCGCTCGAACAGACGATGAACCAGCTCGAGGCGCTCTACGACCGCGAGAGCGACATCGTGGGCACCGCGACCGGGTACCACGACCTCGATGCCATCCTGCTGGGCCTGCAGCCGTCGACGCTCTCGATCGTCGCCGCCCGACCCGGCCAGGGCAAGACGTCCTTCGCCCTCGGGCTCGCCCAGCATGTGTCCGTCCATGGTCGCAAACCGGTCATGTTCTTCTCCATGGAGATGGGCTACCTCGAGCTCACCAAGCGCCTGCTCGCGGCCGAGGCCCGCGTGCCCTCGCGCAAGCTGCAGACGGGTCGCCTCGGCGAGCACGAGTGGCCGCGGGTCAACCAGGCCGTGGGACGACTCGCCGAAGCGCCGTTCTTCATCGACGACAACCCGCACTGCACGGTCATGGAGATGCGCGCCAAGGCCCGCCGCATCAAGGCGCGCTACGGCGATCTGGGCTTGATCGTGGTCGATTACCTCCAACTCATGACGTCGCACAACAAGCGGATCGAGAGTCGCCAGGTCGAGGTCTCCGAGCTGTCGCGAGGCTTGAAGATCCTGGCCCGCGAGCTCGAAGCGCCGGTCGTGTGCCTCTCACAGCTGAACCGGCAGCTCGAATACCGCCAGGACAAGCGGCCGATGCTCGCCGACCTGCGCGAGTCCGGTTGTCTCACCGCGGACGCGCGCATCACGCTCGCCGACGGCACGATCGCGACGATCGGCGAGCTCTATGAGCGCGACGCCGAGGATGTCGACGTGCTGACGCTCGACGAGCACCTGCAGCTGGTTCCGGGCCGGATGTCGCGCGTCTTCGCGAGTGGCACGAAGCCGGTCTTCGAGCTCCGGCTCGCGTCTGGGCGGACCGTTACCGCGAGCGGCAACCATCCGTTCCTCACGCTCGACGGTTGGGTGCATCTCGAAGACCTGCGCGTCGGCTCGCACGTCGCGGCCTCACGATTCGGCGGCCCCGAGGTCGACGTGCTGCGCGACACGGTGCCGCGCGAGATCTGGGATTACATCGAGCGCAAGGGACTCCTCGTCAATGGCTCGTTGCGCGCGCACGACCTTGTCGAGCGGCTCGGCGAAGCGGAGGGCGGCAATTTCCGCGTCTACGAACAGGGCGTGTCCCGCGCGCTGATGCGGCGCATCGCGGATGCCCTTCCCGACCAGTTCCTCGCCGATCTGGGCACGAGTGACGTGCTCTGGGACGACGTCGTCGCGATCGTGCCGAAGGGCGAGGCGCCCGTGTTCGACGCGACCGTGCCGGGCACGCAGAACTTCGTGGCGAACGACATCGTCGTGCACAACAGCATCGAACAGGACGCCGACGTCGTGATGTTCATCTATCGCGACGAGTACTACAACCCGGAATCCGAACAGCGCGGGCTGGCCGAGATCATCGTTGCCAAGCACCGCAACGGCCCGGTCGGTCAGGCGCGACTCGTCTTCCACGCCGATTACACGACCTTCGAGAACGCGGCGCGCGAGTAGCGAGTAGCCGCGAGCTCTAGTCGAAGACTGCGGTGCGGCGGCCGTAGACGATGACGCGGTGCTCGAGGTGCAGGCGCACGGCCTCCGCCAGCACGACGGCTTCGACGTCGCGACCGCGCCGCTCCAGCCTCGACGGGTCGTCGCGATGTGACACCGGCATCACCTGCTGGGCGATGATCGGTCCTTCGTCCAATGCCGGTGTGACGTAGTGCGCGGTCGCGCCGATGACCTTGACGCCCCGCTCGTGCGCCTGCGCGTAGGGACGCGCGCCCGCGAACGACGGGAGGAACGAGTGATGGATGTTGATCATGCGGCCGGCCCAGCGCTCGACGAGCCACGGCGGCAGGATGCGCATGTACCGGGCGAGCACGACCAGGTCCGGGGCGGATGTCTCGAGCAACGCACCAAGGGCACGCTCCTGCCGGTCGCGGTCGTCGTCGACGGGGAGCACGTGGAACGGCAGGCCGAATCGCGACACCATCTGCACGTTCGCGTCGTGGTTCGACGCGACCAGCGCGACGATGCCCGGCAATTCTCCCAGCGCGAATCGAACAAGGAGGTCGCCGAGACAGTGGCCCTGGCGCGACGCGAGGATCGCGACGCGGGGCCGGTCGTCGAGGTCGTGCACCTGCCAGTCCATCTGGAAGCGCTGCGCGATCGGCCCGAACCCGGCGGCGAGATCGGCGCGGGAGCCCTCGACGTCGAACTCGATGCGCTGGAGGAACAGGCCCGCCTCGGGATCGGAGTGCTGGTCGGCCTCGACGATGTTCCCGCCCGCATCCGCGACGAAGGCCCCGACGTTTGCCACGATGCCCGGCCGGTCCGGGCACTTCAGCAACAGAGCGGCGCGCACAGCGTCTCGATCGGCCTGAAGCTCTCGGCCGACAGCTCAGAAGAGCGTGAGTCCGGGACCGACACCGTCACGCAAGATGTCGAGATCGATCTCGATCCAGGTCACGCCCTTGCTCTCCGCGTAGACCTTCGCCTGGGGCTTGATCTGCTGCGCAACGAGCATTCCCACGGTCGGCGCGAACCGAGGATCGCGGTCGAGCCGCTCCTGGTAGCGCAGCAGCTGCTCGACGCCGGCGATCTCGCCGATGCGCTTCACCTCGACGACCACCGTGCGGCCGTCGGCGTCGGCGCAGAGCAGGTCGACCGGTCCGATATCGGTCGGGTACTCGCGGCGTATGAGCGTGAGGTCGTGACGCAACGCGGCAACGCGCGCGGCGATCAGCCGTTGCAGCTCGGCTTCGACACCGTCCTTCTCGAGACCGGGGTCCTCGCCGAGAGAGATCGTCGTGTCGTGCACGACATCGAGGAGCTCGATCCGCAGCGTCTCACCTTTGGCGTTGCGCGCGACGATCTCGTCGTCGGACACGCTGATCGTGCACGGCGGGCTCATCCAGTTCAGCGGCTTGTACGCCCGCGCGTCGGAGTGCACCGCGATCGACCCGTCGGCCTTGCACACGATGAGTCGGAGCGCCGGCTCGAGCCGGGCCCCGAGGCGGCCCTCGTAGCTCACCGCGCAGCGTGCAACAACCAGCCGCATGGAGCGAGTCTGCCATGAGCGGGTTCGCAGCCCGCCTACCCTGGGCGGGATGCGAGCAGGCCTCGGGCGGCGGGTCGACCGGCGCGTCGCGTGCGCTGCGTTCGGCCTCGCGGTGCTCGTGCTCGCGCCCGCCGCCGCGCTCTCGGGGGCATCCGAACCGGCGCTGGCCCGCCGCGACCCGGCGGCCGCGCTCGAGCTGTTCCAGCTGCTCCGCGCGGGCGAGCATTCCAACTACATCGTCGACTTCACGTTCACCCGCGTACGTTCGAGTGACGGGCAGCGCCTCACGTCGTCGACCATCGGCGCCCGGTACGGACGCGCGCTGCTGACGCGCGGAGGCGGCTCGCTCACCGTCGAGCTTCCCACCCTCGTGTACGACTGTCAGCAGGTCGACGGCCGTTCCTCGTGCACGAAGCGCTCGCAGGCCCAGTCGATCTCGCCGGCGGAGGTGGTCGGCGTCGAGATCCTGCAGGGCGCATACGACGCGGTTCGGATCGGAGCTGCCACGATTGCGGGCGAACGCGCGCGTTGCTTCCGGGTCCGGGCCCGTTCGCCTCGCGAGGAGGTGGCGGGCCTCGGTCGCGAGACGGTGCTCTGCCTCGCCGCCGACGGGATCCCGTTGCGGACGCGAGTCTCGGGCGCGCTGTCGACCGACGAGCGCGAGGCAATGCGTGTCCGGCGCAACATCGATGACGCGGCGCTCGCGGCACTTCTTGCCGGCTTCGACACGGCCGCGCCCAAGCTGTCCCGGTAGCCTCTCGGCGTGCTCTCCGAGAGCTTCTACGACAGTGTGATGCGGGAGCTGGTGTTTGCGCTCGGTGCCGCGCTGTTCGTCGCAAACGCCCTCGCGTTGTACCGCCGGAGGCTCGACAGCCAGGCCGCGATCCAACGAACCGTTGCCCGCAACCGGGCGGGCAGCCCGGTGCGCGGTTACAAGCGCACGGAGGAGATCACGGATCTCCCGCAGGCGCCGCTCGCCCGGACCGTCGTCTACGTCGTCATCGGCTTCGTCGTGATGGTCGCCGGTCTCGGGGCGATGCTCAACAAGTAGCAGGCGCCTCGTGCAGGCATGGGTGGTGCATCGCGCGGGTCCCATCGACACCGGTCCGCTCGCGCTCGTCGGACGGCCCGATCCGGAACCAGGTCCGGGCCAGGTTCGGCTGCGGGTGGATGTCTGCGGCGTGTGCCGCACCGACCTGCACCTGGCCGAGGGCGACCTTCCTCCCCGCCACGCCGACGTCGTCCCCGGTCACGAGATCGTCGGGCGCGTCGACGCGCGTGGTCCCGGCGCGACCCGCTTCGACATCGGTATCCGCGTCGGGATCGCGTGGCTGCGCCACACGTGCGGCGTGTGCACGTACTGCCGCCGGGGCGACGAGAACCTCTGCGTCGCTCCCCGGTTCACGGGGTGGGACGACGACGGCGGCTATGCCGAATACGCGGTCGTCGACGAGAACTACGCGTACCGGCTGCCGGACGGCTTTCCCGACGAGCAGGCCGCGCCGCTGCTCTGCTCCGGCATCATCGGTTACCGCGCGCTGCGCCGCAGCGGGCTGCGTCCGAGGGGCCGGCTCGGCATCTACGGCTTCGGCGCGTCGGCGCACCTCGCGGCCCAGATCGCGCTCCACCTCGACGCGACCGTGCACGTGCTGACGCGATCGGCCGACGCCCGCCGGCTCGCGCTCGACCTCGGCTGCGCGAGCGCAGGGGACGCGTTCGACGCGCCGCCGGAGCTGCTCGACGCGGCGATCCTCTTCGCCCCGGCGGGTGAGCTCGTGCCCGTCGCCATGCGCGCGCTCGACCGCGGCGGCACGCTGTCGGTTGCCGGCATCCACCTCAGTGATGTCCCGAAGCTCGCGTATACCGACGAGCTGTTCGAAGAGAAGACGCTCACGAGCACGACTGCGAACACGCGCCGCGACGGCGAGGAGCTCCTCGAGCTGGCAACGCGCGTGCCGCTGCGCGTCCACACCGTTCCCTACGATTTCGGCGATGCCGCGCAGGCGCTGCGCGACCTCGCGCACGATCGGATCACCGGCGCCGCGGTGCTGAAGGTGCGCCCCCGGTGAGGCGCGCCGCTCGCGAGGCCGGAAGTCAGGCGGACACGGTCGGGCGGCGGTCGTCCCAGGGGTTGGCCTCTTCGAGTTGCGCGGCGACGCGTAGCAGCACGTCCTCACGTCCGTACGCCGCGACTAGCTGGACGCCGATCGGGAGCCCGCCGGCGTTCCAATGCAGCGGAAGCGAGATCGCGGGCTGGCCGGTCGCGTCGAAGGGTGCGGTGAACGCGGCCAGCCGGCCCATGCGCGCGCCGACGTCGGAAACCGCGCTCGTCGGCGCGAGCTCGCCGAGCGGTACCGGCGGCTCGGGGCTCGTCGGCACCACGAGCACGTCGTGTTCCGTCCACCACGCCGCGACGCGGCGCGCCCACGCCTGCATGTCCTCGAGTCCTGCGAAGTAGTCGACCGCGGACACCTCGGCGCCCATTTGCGCGAAGAGCTGGTTCATTGGTTCGAGCTCGGGCGTGATGTCGTGGCCGAGACGCGCGCTCCATCGAGCGACGTCGCGCGCGATCCCCGCGACCATCGCCGACAGGAAACCGCCGTTGTAGCCCGCGTCGAGCGCGCTGATCTCCGCAGGTTCGACGTCATGACCGAGGTCGGCGAGCAGCTGCGCGGTCGCGGTGACCGCGGCGATCGCGTCGTCGCCGGACTGCTCGCCTTCGGGCGTGACCGTGCGGAAGCCGATGCGAAGACGGCCGGGCGCGGCGCCGACCTCGTCGATATACGGGCGCGCTTGTGGCGGTGCCGTGTACGGATCGCCGGGTGCCATGCCGGCCACCGCGTCGAGGACCGCGGCGGTGTCGCGCACTGAACGGGTCAACACGAATTCGTGCGTGAGCGGGCCCCAGAACTCTCCGAAGTCCGGGCCGAGGGTCGTACGCGCACGTGTCGGCTTGAGGCCGACGATGCCGCAGCTGCCCGCCGGGAACCGAATCGAACCGCCCATGTCGTTGCCGTGCGCCACGGGCACCATGCCCGACGCGACCGCGGCGGCCGAACCACCGCTCGAGCCCCCCGGGCTCCGCGAGGTGTCCCACGGGTTGTGCGTCGCGCCGTACGCGAGCGGCTCGGTGGTGACGCTCGATGCCAGCTCGGGAGTGTTCGTCTTTCCGACGAACACGAATCCGGCCGCCCGAAAGCGCTGTGCGAGCCACGTGTCATTCGACTCGGTCCATTGCGCGTCCTTCAGCGCGCGCATGCCGGCGTGATACGGGTCGCCGGCCGTGTGGCACACCGCGTCCTTCACGAGGAACGGCACGCCCGCGAACGGGCCCGGGCCCGCGCTCGGCGCTTCCGTGCGCGCCCGGTCGAAGCGTTCGTGGATCACGGCGTTGAGCTGGGGGTTCAGCCGCTCGATGCGATCGATCGCAGCCTCGACCAGCTCGAGCGCGCTCAGCTTCCCGAGCGCGACGAGCTCGGCCTGACCGGTGGCATCCAGAAAAGCGATGTCCTCGTTGGTCACATGGCTCCCTCGCTGCGCCATCCGTGGCTCCGCTGCGTCCGCACGCGTCATGGCTCCTTCGATGCGCCACCCGGGCCTCCCGGCGGGTCGGCCCGTAGAGTACGAGCCGTGCAGCCTGATGTCCTCCGGCGCCGCGCACGCTCGCTCGCGGCGTCCCTCGAGCCCGTGATCGGTCAGGTCTTCTTCTCGCCCGAATGCCACAAGGCGTACGTCGAGCTCGGCTTCGGCCCGAGCCCGGGGAGCTTCGGGAACAACGTCGCGGCGCCCGATGGGCCCGCGTACTTCACGAGCCGCGGCTCACTCCTCGGCCAGGTCGAGCCGCACGTCGTCGCGGCGGCGTTCGGGGTGTTCAAGCCGGGGATCGTCGCCGACGGCGTGCGTTTCGGGTGGACACGTACCGACGCGCCGACGATCTTCGCCGCGCGTCGCGCGGGCGCGGTTGCCCAGCTCGAGCGCGTGTTGGGCGGAGCAGACGCCGGCGTGTCGCGTGCGGCATCGTTGCTCGAGCGCGCAGCCGACCCGTGCGCGGAGCCCGGCCGCCCGTTGTTCGCCGGCCTCCGGGCACAGTGGGACGACCCCGATGATCCCTGGACGCGCCTGTTCCACCTCGGCGACATGCTGCGCGAGTGTCGCGGTGACGCCCACGTCTGCGCGTGGACGTCGGCCGGGCTGGACGCGATCGAGATCGGGCTGATGACGGAGGCGTACATGGGTCTGCCCTTGCGCACGTACATCCGCACCCGAGGCTGGAACGACGCCGAGCTCGACGCGGCGGTCGGGCGGCTGGAGGAGCGCGACCTTCTCGCGAACGACGCGCTCACCGATGCGGGCCGGCGCGAGCGAGAAGCGATCGAGGCTGCAACCGACACACAAATGACACCGGCCGTCGAGGCGCTCGGCGATGACGTCGAAGCGCTCTGCGGCATGCTCGAGCCCTGGGGGAGCGCGATGCGCGAAGCCGGCGGCTACGTGGGAGGTCCGGTCGACCTATGGCCGAACCGCGGGTAGTCGACGTCCCCGAGCGCGCGCGTTACGAGCTGATCGTCGACGGCGACGGCGCCGGGTTCGTCACGTACCGCCGGGAGCCGGGAGTCATCACCTTTGTGCACACCGAGGTCGACGACGCGTACGAAGGTCGGGGCCTCGGGTCCACGCTCGCGGCCGCGGTGCTCGACGATGCCCGCGCCTCGGGCCTGCGCGTGGAACCCGTCTGCCCGTTCATCAAGAGCTATGTCGAGGAACACCCCGAATACGCGGATCTGATCGCGCCCGATTTCGACCGGTAAGGTCGCTCCTCATCGGGGCGACGGCGAGTTCCGGGTCCTCAGGTGAGGCTGCCCTTAATCTCGGGTATGCTCACGGGCACACGGAGCCGACGATCCGGGGCCCACGGCATGCAGTCGATCAAACCCGACAAGGTACGCGCCGCACTCTCAGGGTTGCGCCGGGTCGAGTGCGTGAAGATGGTCGAAGACGACCGCCCCCGCTTCTTCGTCGTCGGCGTGGGTCATCGCTTCCCCGTCGAGCGCGAGATCAGTCCGGCGGTCGCGCGTGCACTGCTGCGCGAGCTGCCGTGCCGCTACCAGTGGCGCCGTGCCGCGAACGGAGAAGGCTGATCATGTGGGTGTGCCACTGCCGCGCGGTGACGGACTCGCACGTGCGTGAGGCGATCGAAGCCGGAGCGTCGGACGAGAACGAGATCGGTCGCGTCTGTGGCGCAGGCACCGGGTGCGGATCCTGTCATGACGAGCTGCGCCGGCTCTGCCATGAGTCGCGACCGGCAGCAACGACAACGAAGGCAGCGCGGTCGCTCGTCGGTGCAAACGTCTAGGGTCGGCGCGTATGCAAGGTGATCGCGCGGTCATCGACCTCCTCAACGAAGTGCTCACCGCCGAGTTGACGTCGGTGAACCAGTACTTCGCCGACGCAAAGATGTGCGCGAACTGGGGCTATGAGCGGCTTGCCGAGAAGTTCCGCGAGGAATCGATCGGTGAGATGAAGGACGCTGACGTGCTGATCGAGCGGATCCTCTTCCTCGACGGGATCCCGAACCTGCAACGCCTGGGATCGGTGCGCGTCGGTGAGACGGTTCCCGAGAAGCTGCAGCTCGCGCTCGAGCTCGAACGCAGTGCGATCGAGCGGCTGAACTCCGGGATCACGACGTGCATGAGCGTCGGCGATCACGGATCACGCGAGCTCCTGGACCACATCCTCGAGGGTGAAGAGTCACACGCCGACTGGATCGAGACCCAGCTCGAACTCCTGCGACAGCTCGGCGACGCGCACTACCTCGCGCAACAGGTACGCGGCTGACCGCAGAGGTACGTCAGTAGGGCTGCGACGCCATGTTCGGGGAGGACGTGTCGCCCGCCGGGCCCTCACGTCCCGCGCACGATTAGGCAGATTCGCGTTCCGACCGGTGGCGTTACGAGGTGTGCGCGCGAGTGCGCGCTAACACTCGTCGCCCTCGCACGGCGGATCGAGCACGGTGATCTCCGCGGTCGCGGTTCCTCCGGGCTGACTGTCGGAGACGAGGTACGTGAAGCTGTCGAATCCCGAGTAACCGGGGTTCGGGGTGTAGGTGAACGAGCCGTTGCTGCGGAGCACGACCGTTCCGTGGAAGGGACCGCCGGTTGGCCCCGACGCCACGACACCGTCGAACTCGACCGGGTCGAAGTCGTTGGCGAGCACGCCCGGCGAACCGACGTCGAGCACGGTGTTGAAGTCCGTCTCGTACTGCTCGCCTTCGACCTCGGGCGGATCGTTCACCGCGATGACGTCGATCTTGACGAGCACCGGCGCGCTCCACGTGATGCCGTCGCCGACGCGGTACGTGAAGAAGTCGTCGGCGTCTTGGTTGATGCTCGGCTCGTAAGAGAAGGAACCGTCGGGATGGAGGTCGAGACCGCCTCCCGGGAAGGCGACCAGCTCGATCTCGAGCGGGTCGTGGTCGGCGTCGCTGTCGTTGGCGAGGAGGCCGGGAGCCGCAACATCGAGCCCGGTGTCTTCATTGGTCGTGTACGAGTCGGCGCGCGCGACCGGAGTGGCGTTCGGGTTCACTCCGGGCGATGCCGTCGACTGCGGTCCGGTTCCCCGGGCGTTCTTCGCGGCGACCTTGAACGTGTAGGTCTTGGTGTGCACCAGGCCGGTGATGGCGCGGGAGTTCACCACACCCGTGACCACCTGCGGCTGCGGGACCGTGCCGAGGCAGGGCGTGATCACATAGCCCGTGATCTCGGAACCGTTGGTCGATGCCGGCGTGCCCCACGAAACGGTGATCCGCCCGGGTGCCCCGACGCCGCTGACCGAAAGGGGAACGGTCGGCGTTCCGACGATGACCGCGGGGGTCGCGGCCGTCGGCAGGCTGTTTCCGGCGGCGTTGCCCGCCCGGACGGTGAACCGGTACGCCGTGGTGTTCGCCAGACCGGTGACCACCTGCGTCGTTGCCGTGTTGTAGGTGCGGGCCGGCTTGGCCACACCGCCGACCGAAGGAGTCACGACGTACCGGGAGATCGTCGCGCTCCCGCTGTCGGCCGGCGCGGTCCACCTCAACGCCACCTGACCGTTGCCGGGCACGACGGTCAGCCCGGTCGGTGCCCCGGGCACCTTGGCCGCACCCACCGTGATCGGCGTCATCGGCGCCGAGGCCAAGCCGGTGCCGATGCCGTTCTTGGCGGCCACCGTGAAGGTGTACTGCACGTTGTTCGTCAACCCGGTGATCACTTGCGACAACTGGGCCGACGCGAAGGTGCGCGGCGTCTGTGCCACGCCCGACGTGTAGGGCGTCACGACGTATCCCGCGATGGCCGCGCCACCGTTGGTCGAGGCGCAATCCACTTCACGGTCGCCCGACCGGGGCTCGCAACGGCGCTCAGGTTCGTCGGGGCGGTGGGAAGGCCGATGAGAATCGGCGATGACGGTGCCGATCGCGTACCGGATGAGACCAGGTTGATCGCGGCGACCGTAAACGTGTACGACTGCGTGTTCGCCAGGCCGACAACGGTCTGGGTCGTTGCCGTCGTGTTGAACACGCTCGATTGCTTCTCGACGCCGGAGAGATATGGCGTCACGAGGTAGCCCGTGATTGCGCTGCCACCATTGCTCGCCGGCGCGGTCCACGTCACCGTCGCTCGCTTGTTTCCCGGCACCCCCGACACCGCCGTCGGCGCGTCGGGGAAGCTGATCGGGACGAAGGTGTTCGACGGGTTCGACGGCGCGCTCGTACCGAGCGCGTTGGTGGCGGTGACGCGGCACGTGTAGACCTTCCCGTTCGTCAACGACGACACGAGGATCGGGCTCGCAGTGCCGCCCGCGGAGCCGGTCGCACCACCGTTCGTCGACGTGCATTTCGCGGTGAAGCTCGAGATCCCGACACCACCGTCGCCGTTGGGAGAGAACTCCACGGAGCCCGAGCCCGAGCCCGCACCGCGGATTGCGACGCCGATGATCGGCGCGTTGGGCACCGAGTTGGCGAACGCGGCCGGTGGGGCGGCGACGAGCAGGATGCCGGCGAGCACCGTGGCCGACAGGAGTGCGGCGGCAAACCTGAATGAGCACAATGGCCGACGCCGCGCACGGTTCGCGGTTCCTCGACTGCGGTCAACTCGCCCTGTCATCGGAGGCCCCCGCGGTTTCGCCGTTTCGCCGCTCGTGCGCGTCGGCCTCGAGGCCGAAGCTCCCAGACGCTAGCGACTGCGTCGGAGCGTGCGAAACAATCCCGCCGATTCTGGGTCGACGCGTGGAGCGGGCGACGGGAATCGAACCCGCGTTCTCAGCTTGGGAAGCTGATGTTCTGCCGCTGAACTACGCCCGCGAAGGCCACGGAACGCTAGCAGGGGCGCGACGGCGGGCATCCGCCCGCGTCGCCGAGCCGATGCGGAAGAATCTCGTCATGGCGTATCTCCCCCCGCGCGACCCTACCGAGGTCATCGGCCGGCGAATCGCCGCCTTCGTCATCGACACGCTGCTCGTGAGTGGCGTGAGCGTCGCGCTCTTCGCCGCGTTGAAGAGCACTTCCTACACGGGCGCGCCGAGCGATGGGTGCCAACAGTTGCGCGATCTCGGGAGCTCCGATTCGTGTGTCCAGCTCGGCTCGCGGGTGTTCACGTGGACCGGCGGCCGCGTCGCGCTCGCGATCGCGCTGAGCCTGCTCGCGAGCCTCGTCAATCATGTCGTCCTTCAAGGCATGACCGGCGCAAGTGTCGGCAAGATGATGCTCGGCCTGCGGGTGGTGGACGCGGGCGGCCAGGTGTGCGGTGTCGGCCGTGCGATCGTGCGCTGGCTGTTCCTGTTCGTCGATCAGGCGTGCTTCTTCATCGTCGGGCTGATCGTCGTGCTGGTCACGCATCCCCACCGACGGGTCGGCGACATGATCGCGGGCACGTACGTCGTGGCGGCCGCCGACGTCGGCCGGCCGGTCGCGGCGCAGGTCGCGATGCCCCCGTACGCGTACGCGGGCCAGGGTGGATGGTCGCCGCCGGCACCGGGCGCGCCGACATGGGGCGCGCCGCCGCCACCTCCGCAACCGACGTGGGGCGCGCAACCACGCGCGTGGGGCACCGAACCGCCGCCGCCCGCGCCGTACCAGCAGCCGTCGCCGGATCAACCCGGCTGGGCCGCGCCCGCACCGCAGTCGTGGGGGACCCCACCGCCGCCCGCCCCACCGGCGGCCTCACCACCCGCGCCCGGTGGGCCCGAGCACGCGTCCGAGGTGCCCGAGCGCCAGGGCGAATCGTGGTGGGACAAGGCGCTCGACGACGAGACCAGGCCCGACGAGCAGTAGCGATCAGTCGCCGACGGCGCCGCTGGTGGGTGCGACGCCGCCGGCGTCGTTGTCGATGGCCTCCCAGAGGATCTCCGCGATGTCCTGCACGCGGACCTCCTCGTCCTTGCCTTCGCCCTTCACGCCGTCGTCGAACATCACGTAGCAGAACGGGCACGCAACGGCGATACGCGACGCGCCTGTGGCGATCGCTTCCTGGCTGCGCTCGGCGTTGACCTTCTTGCCGATGTTCTCTTCCATCCACATACGCGAGCCGCCGGCGCCACAGCACATGCCGCGCGTCCCGTTGCGCGGCATCTCGACGAGATCGATGCCGGCGAGGGACCCGACGACGCGTCGGGGCGCCAGGTAGACATCGTTGTGCCGCCCGAGGTAGCACGAGTCGTGGTACGTGACTCGCTCGGCGAGTGATGCGCCTGCCAGCGAAAGACGGCCGTCGCTCACGAGCTGGTCGAGCAGCTGCGAGTGATGGATGACCTCGTAGTTCCCGTCGAGCTGCGGGTAGTCGTTCTTCAGCACGTTGAAGCAGTGCGGGCATTGCGTGATGATCTTCTTGACGCCCATGCCGTTGAACGTCTCGATGTTCTGCATCGCGAGCATCTGGAAGATGTACTCGTTCCCGGCGCGGCGAGCTTGGTCCCCGTTGCACATCTCGCTCGGGCCGAGAATCGCGAAGTCGATCCCGGCCCGTTGGAGCAACTTGGCGAGCGAACGCGAGGTCTTCTTGTTGCGGTCGTCGAAGCTGCCCGCGCAGCCGACGAAGTAGAGGTATTCGTGGTCGAACGCGCCACCGGGCTCGACGATGTCGACGCCTTCGAGTGACGACGCCCAATCGCCGCGCTCACCCTGATTCAGCCCGTACGCGTTCCCGGCGTTCTCCATCGAGCGGAAGGTGTTGCCGAGCTCGTTGGGGAAATCGCTCTCCATCAGCGTGAGGTAACGGCGCATGTCGAGGATCTTGTCGAGGATCTCGATGTTGACGGGGCAGATCTCGTCGCACGCCTTGCACGTCGTGCACGCCCAGAGCTCTTCGGTCGTGATCCGTGCGAACACGGTGTCGGCCTCGATCTTGATTTCGGGATCGACACCGACCGGCGGTGACACCTGCGGATCACCGGTGGCGGCCATCACCTCGCCGACCTTCAGCACGATCTCGCGCGGGTCGAGCGGCTTGCCGGTGTTGTGCGCCGGGCACACCGACGTGCAGCGCCCGCAGATCGTGCACGCATCGGTGTCGAACAGCTGCTTCCAGGTGAAGTCCTCGATCTTCACCGCGCCGAAGCTCTCGAGCTCGGTCTCCATGAGGTTCGGCATCGGCTTCATCGCGCCCTTCGGGCGCGGCCGGTCGCGCAGGTACATGTTCATCGGCGAGGTGAACATGTGACGCAGCTTGGTTGTGGGGATCATCACCAGGAACCCGAGGAACGCGACGATGTGGACCACCCACAGCCACTTGTGCGCGTTCGTCAACGTGTCCACCGACCAGCTGTTGACGAGGTTCGAGATCGGGTAGCCGACGAACGACCATTTCTCGAATGAGGGTTGGTGCTCGAAAGCGATGCGCACACCCTCGACGAGGAATCCGGTGAGGCCGATCAACAACAGCGACCCGAGGATCAACGCATCCTCGGGCTTGCTCTTGATGCGGATGCGGTACGGCCGCTGCACGTAGCGACGGACGACCGCCCAGCCGACCCCGATCAGGAAGATGACGCCGGCGAGGTCGGCGCCCATGGAGTACGCGCGGTAGATGTCGCCGTGGAGGAACTTGAACCGGTCGGGCATCTGGTGATCGGTCTCGCTGATCACCGTCGCGATGAACAAGAAGATGAACCCGAAGTAGAGGCAAGAGTGCATCAGCCCGGCGGCGGGGTCACGCAGCAGCGTTTGCATCCATACGCCGCTGCGGAAGTCGCGCAGGCGTCGCTCGGCGTTCTTGCGATTGGTCCGCCGGTCGTCGGGTCCGCCGCGCTCGTAGTTGCGGACGCGTAGCGATGCCAGCCACGCGACCACCAAGAGCATCGTCGCGATCGACGCGTAGAACGCGACGACGACAGGGTTGGGAACGTTCGTGAACACCTCGCGTTGGACGGTCGAGGTGTCGTGCCACTGTGTGATCACGGGGATGAGCCCGCTCGCGATCACGAACAGTGCAAGAAAGATCCCCGTGCCGAGCACGAGCTGCGAGGGCTTGGGCAATTTCCGCGGCGTAGGCAGTCGCATCGCGCCGGAAATCTACAAGGGGTGGGCCCTACGGGACGCATGATGCGGCGCTCGCCGCATTTCGCGCAGTCTCCACGGCGAGCGCAGCGAGCCCCTCAGCAAGCGAGATGCAAAGGCTTATTGCACGCTTCGGGCGTCGGCTTCGCGGAGGCGGTGGGCCATGCCGGCGAGCAGCTTGCGGGCGAAGCCCGGCACCTCGTCGATCAGGCCTGCGAACTCACGCTGGCCGAGTACCACGAGCTCCATGTCGCTGTCGGCGACGACCGTGGCATTGCGCGGCGCCTTTTCGAGCAACGCCAGCTCGCCGAACGCCGAGCCCGGCCCGATGTTCGCGACCTTCCGCCCCTGACGGGTCACGCGGGCCTCGCCGTCGAGGATCACGAAGAACTCGTGGCCGGTCTCACCCTCCGACACCAGCGTCTTGCCCGCCGGCACCCGCACGTCCTCGGCCCGCCGGGCGACGAGCTGGAGGTCCTTGCGGGAGCACGCCGCGAACAGCGGAACCTGCTGGAGGTGATCGATGAATGCGTCTCGCCTCGCCATGGGCCGGAAAGTTATCCCCACCAGCCCCGGAACGCACGCGAACCCCTTCCGACCCGCGCAATTCCCCCGATCCGGGAATCTGACAACAGTGTTGTCAAGTTATACTCCCGGAACCCGCTCAAGTTCTCTCCTCACAGGAAGCCCAAGGAGGCCAGCTATGTCCAAGGCCGTCGGCATCGACCTCGGCACCACCAACTCCGTCGTCTCGGTGCTCGAGGCCGGCGAGCCCGCCGTGATTCCCAACGCAGAGGGCAGTCGCACGACCCCATCGGTCGTGGCCTTCAGCAAGACCGGCGAGGTGCTGGTCGGAGAAGTGGCGAAGCGCCAGGCGATCACGAACCCCGATCGCACGATCCGCTCCGTCAAGCGCCACATGGGCACCAAGTGGTCGATCGACATCGACGGCAAGGCCTATACCGCGCAGGAGATCAGCGCCCGCATCCTGCAGAAGCTGAAGCGCGACGCCGAGAGCTACCTCGGTGAGGGTGTCGCCCAGGCGGTCATCACCGTTCCGGCGTATTTCGACGACGCCCAGCGCCAGGCGACCAAGGAAGCCGGCGAGATCGCCGGGCTCGAAGTGCTGCGGATCATCAACGAGCCGACCGCGGCCGCGCTCGCGTACGGGCTCGACAAGGAAGGCAAGGACCAGACGATCCTCGTCTACGACCTCGGTGGCGGCACGTTCGACGTCTCGGTCCTCGAGATCGGTGACGGCGTGTTCGAGGTCAAGTCGACGTCGGGCAACACCCATCTCGGCGGTGACGACTGGGACCAGCGCGTCATCGACTGGATGGTGACGGAGTTCAAGAACGCGCACGGCGTGGACCTCTCGATCGACAAGATGGCGATCCAGCGCCTGAAGGAAGCCGCCGAGAAGGCGAAGATCGAGCTCTCGAACCTTCAGGAGACCACGATCAACCTGCCGTTCATCACGGCGACGAGTGACGGTCCGCTCCACCTCGAGATGTCGCTCACGCGTGGTCGCTTCCAGGAGATGACGCGCGATCTGCTCGAGGCGTGCCGCGGCCCGTTCGAGCAGGCGATCCGCGACGCCGGCCTCGACAAGTCGAAGATCGACCACGTCATCCTCGTCGGCGGCTCGACGCGCATGCCCGCAGTCGCGGAGCTGGTGCACGAGCTCACCGGCGCGGAGCCCCACAAGGGCGTCAACCCCGACGAGGCCGTTGCCGCCGGCGCATCGATCCAGGCCGGCGTGTTGAAGGGTGACGTCAAGGACATCCTCCTGCTCGACGTCACGCCGCTGTCGCTCGGCATCGAGACCAAGGGTCAGATCATGACCAAGCTCATCGATCGCAACACCACCATCCCGGTGAAGCGGTCGGAGACCTTCACGACCGCCGACGACAGTCAGCCGTCGGTCGAGATCAAGGTGCTGCAGGGCGAGAGCGAGATGGCGTACCGCAACAAGCCGCTCGGCACGTTCACGCTCACGGGCTTGCCGCCCGCGCCGCGCGGCGTGCCGCAGATCGAGGTCACCTTCGACATCGACGCCAACGGCATCGTGCACGTGTCCGCCAAGGACCTCGGCACGGGCAAGGAGCAGTCGATGGTGATCTCCGGCGGTACCGCACTCGGCAAGGACGACATCAACCAGATGGTCAAGGACGCCGAGGCTCACGCCGAGGAGGACCGGCGCAAGCGCGAGGAAGCCGAGACGCGCAACACCGCCGACCAGCTCGCGTGGCAGACCGAGAACCTGCTGAAGGAGCAGGGCGACAAGGTCCCGGCCGACGACCGTCAGAAGATCGAGGACGCGCTGAAGCGTTTGAAGG
>JBBRXX010000062.1:0-17165 GCA_038238245.1 Acidimicrobiia bacterium | reverse complement strand
TGTGGAGCTCGATTTTCGAGCTCCACACACGCCCGCCCTTTTTTCGTTGTTCAGGTGTAGCGCGTGACGTAGCCGCGTTTGCGGAAGACGCGGAGCATCGTCACGAGGAACCACATCGACAGCCCCAGCAGCACGAGGGCGCCGACCGCCGCGAGCGTGAGCTGGCCCCAGTCATTGCCGTTGTGGTCGACGAGCGAGCGCAGCGCGGTGAACGCGTGCGTGGTCGGCAACGCGAGCGCGATCGGTCGCATTGCCGCCGGGAGCGCGTCGGTCGGATAGAAGACGCCCGAGAGCGGCAGCAGCACGAACATCACGCCCCAGGCAAGCGCTTCCGCACCGGTGCCGAATCGCAACACGAGGCCGATCACCAGCAGCGAGATCGCCCAGCCGACGATCAGCAGCACGACGCCGACCGGGATCAGGCCGAGCCCGAGCGACCACGTGTCGAACGAGAAGAATACGAGGGCGCCCAGCACCATCACGCCGACGCCCATGACGAGCTTGACCATGCCGAACAGCGCAACGCCGCCGACATATTCGATCTCGCGCAGCGGCGTGACCATGATGTTCAGCAAGTTGCGCGTCCACGTCTCTTCGAGGAAGCCGGTGCTGAGCGCGATCTGCGACTGGTAGATGACGTGCCACAGCACGATGCCGGCGAGCAGATACGCCGACGCCCGCGCGGGACCGGACGCACCCGACGTGCCGACGAACGTCGCGAGCGAGCCGAAAAGCAGCACGTCGACGAGCGGCCACAACGTCACGTCGAACAGGCGGTGCGGGCTCCGCCACAGCACGTACGCGTGGCGCCGCGCGATCGCGCGCATCCGCAGCCAGGTCTTGGCGCGCTCGCTCAGCTGCCCGGTCGGCTGTGTCGTCGTCACGGGTGATCGCTCTGCTGGGAGCCGGACGACTCGTGCCGCTCGGCGAGGTGCAGGAAGACCCCTTCGAGGTCGCCGCGGCCGTACGCCGCTGCCACCTGATCGGGCGTGCCGTCGGCGACGATGCGGCCGTGCGACAGGAACACCACCCGTTCGCACACCTGCTGCACGTCGCTCATGTCGTGGCTCGTCATCAGCATCGCGGCGCCGTCACGCTCGCACAGGTCGAGGAGACCCCGACGTACTCGCTGGGCGACGTCAGGGTCGAGCGACGCCGTCGGCTCGTCGAGGACGAGCAACCGCGGCCGGTGCAACGTGGCGCGGACGATGCCGATCAGCGTGCGCTGCCCGGACGACAGCTCGTTGCCCATCGCGTCGGCGAGATGCGTGATCCGGAAGCGCTCGAGGCCTTCGTCGATCAACGAGGTCGGATCCGCGACCCCGTAGAGCTGGGCGTAGAGCTTCAGATACTCGCGCACGCGCATGCGTTCCGTGAGCGGCAGGTAGCCGGCGGCGAAGCCGACCTGTTCGGCCGCGCGGCTCCGGTGATGCGCGAGGTCGAACCCGCAGATCGTCACGTCGCCCTGGTCGGGCGACACCGCGCCGAGGATCATCAGCAACGTGGTGGTCTTGCCCGCGCCGTTCGGCCCCAGCAGCGCAACCCGCTCGCCTTCGTGCACGACGAGATCGATGCCGTCAACGGCGCGGTCGCGGCGATAGTCCTTCACCAGACCGCGAGCTTCGAGCACGACGTTACCGGGCACGCGCGCAACGTACTCTCTGGCCATGGTCGCGCCGACCGTAATTGCGGTCGACTGGTCGGGCGCCAAGCGTCCGAAGGGGATCTGGCTCGCGGTGGTGCGCGACGGCGACGTCGTCGAGAGCTGTGCGGTCCCGACCCGCGAGGAGGCGATCGGACGGGTCATGTCCGTTGCCCCGCCGGTGGTGGCGGGGTTCGACTTCTCGTTCTCGGTGCCGGCGTGGTTCGCACGCGAGCACGGCTGCGGCAGCGTCGAGGAGGTGTGGGCGCTCGCGGCACGCTCGGGTGATGCGTGGCTGCGACCGACGCCGCCGTTCTGGCGCACGCGCTGCGGCGTGGCCGCGCATCAACGGTTCCGACGCTGCGAGGAGCGGTTCCCGACCGCCAAGTCGGTCTTCCAGCTCGTCGGCAACGGCCAGGTCGGTGCCGGTTCGGTGCGCGGCATGCCCTTCCTCGCCGACCTGCGCGCCGACGGCTTTGCGATCTGGCCGTTCGACGCCGCCGGGACGCGCACCGCGATCGAGATCTACCCGAGCGCGCTCCGGCGCCTCGTTCCCGATGCCGGACCGTTTGCCGGCAACGACGAGCGTGACGCCGTGTGCTCGGCCCTCGTGATGTGGGAGCACCGAGACGCGCTCGCGCGCCTCGACGCCGCGACCGATCCGCGCACGCGTCTCGAAGGTGACGTGTGGATGCCCGCGCTCGCGGCTACTTCGCCTTGAGGAGCTCGATGAGCTGAGGGACGACCTTGTGCACGTCGCCGACGATGCCCAGGTCGGCAATGGAGAAGATCGGTGCCTCGGCGTCCTTGTTCACCGCGACGATGTTGTCGCTGTTCTTCATGCCGACGAGGTGCTGGGTCGCACCCGAGATGCCGAGCGCGATGTAGACCTTCGGCTTCACCGTCTTGCCCGTCTGGCCGACCTGCAACGCGTACGGCACCCACCCGGCGTCGACGATCGCACGCGACGCACCCCACGCGCCTTTGAGCAACTTCGCGAGCTCCTCGACGAGCGGGCCGTAGTTGTCGGCCGAGCCGATCCCCCGGCCACCCGACACGACGACCGTCGCTTCTTCCAACTTCGGGCCTTGCTGCTCTTCGACGTGATGGTCGAGCACCTTGGCCTCGGCCGCGCGTCCGGCGTCCGGCGTGCCGACGTTCTGCACCTCCGCCGCGCCACCCCCCGAGGGCTCCGCGACGAACGACTTCGGCCGCACCGCGATGAGCGCGGGTCCGCCGTCGGTGAACTTGGCGTCGACCAGTGTGACGCCGCCGAAGATCGCAGTGCCGAACGTGAGTCCGCCATCGTCGGAAAGCGACATGCCGTTGGTGAGCACCGGCTTGTCGAGCTTCACCGAGAGCCGCGCGATCGCGTCGCGGCCGTCGTAGGTCTGCGCGAACAAGATCGCATCGGGGCTCTGGTCCGCCACGAGCTGGGCGATCCCGGCCGCTGCGACCTGGCCCGGGAGCCCGTCGCCCGGATCGATGACGTACAGCTTCGTCGCGCCGTGCGAGCCGACGGTGGTCGCGATCGACTCCGTGTTGCCTTTGCCGGCGTAGATCGCCTCGACCGTGTCGCCGACCTCGCGCGCCTTTGTCAACATCTCGAGCGTCGCGGTCGTGACCTTTTCCTCGTCCGCTTCGGCGAAGACCCAGACCTTCCCTGCCATGTCGTCAGACCACCTTCAGCTGCTCGAGGAACGCCACGACCTTTTCGGCGCCGGTGCCGTCGTCTTCGAACTTCTCGCCGGCCTGGCGCGCGGGCGCCTGCTCGACGTTCGTGATCTCCTGGCGCGCACCGGACCATCCCACCTGTGACGCGTCGAGCCCGAGGTCGGACGCGGTCACCTGGTCGACGGGCTTGTTCTTGGCCGCCATGATCCCCTTGAACGACGGATAGCGCGGCTCGACGACGCCGGCGGTCACCGACACGACGGCGGGCAACGGTGCCTCCACCATGTCGTATCCCGCTTCGGTCTGGCGTTGCACCTTGACCTTGCCGTCCGCGATCTCGACGTGCTTGGCGAACGTCACCGCGGGCCAGCCGAGCAGTTCTGCAACCTGCGCGGGAACGGTGCCGGTGTATCCGTCGGACGACTCGGTCGCGGTGAGGACGAGGTCGACGTCGCCGGCCCGCTCGACCGACTTGGCGAGCACCTTGGCGGTCGAGAGCGCATCGGACCCTTCGAGTGCAGGATCCGACACGAGGATCGCTTTCGCGGCACCCATCGCAAGCGCGGTGCGCAGCCCCGACACCTCGTTGTTGGGGGCCATCGACACGAGCGTGACCTCGCCGCCGCCCGCAGTGTCGACGAGCTGGAGCGCCATCTCGACGCCGTAGCTGTCGGACTCATCGAGAATGAGCTTGCCGCTGCGGCTGAGCGTATGGTCGGCCTCGAGCGATCCGGGCACGGCCGGATCGGGGATCTGCTTCACGCAGACGACGACGTTCATTGGACTCCTGTTCGGGCGGGAAAGACCCACGATTCTGGCAACCGTCCGCACCGGGCGTCGAAACGTGTCGGATCGTGGTGCAACATCCGGGGATTCCGAAGCGTCGGTCAGACCAGAGGGGGACGATGGCGGCGATCGAATTCGAGGACGTGCGGGTGAGCTACCGCACGCGGCGCGGCGTCGTGACCGCGCTTGCCGGCCTCGACCTCAGCGTGCCCGAGGGCGGGGTCTTCGGCTTCCTCGGCGCCAACGGGGCGGGAAAGACCACGGCGATCCGAGCGACGGTCGGCCTGTTGCGCGGCGCCCGGGGCCGCGTCTCGGTGCTCGGCCGCAACGTGCCGCGCGACCTCGCCGGCGCGATCGACCGGATCGGCGCCCTCGTCGAGCAGCCGTCGTTCTTCGCGAACTTCACGGGGCGCCGCAACCTCGAGCTGCTCGGCCGCACCCGCGGCATCGGTCCCAAGCGCGTCGACGCCGTGCTCACCCAGGTCGGGCTCGGTGCCCGCGGAGACACACGATTCGCGACCTACTCGCTCGGGATGAAACAACGACTTGGGGTCGCAGCGGCGTTGATGAAGGATCCGGAGCTCCTGATCCTCGACGAGCCGGCGAACGGGCTCGACCCGCCCGGCATCCTCGAGGTGCGCACGTTGATGCGCGGACTCGCGGCCGAAGGGCGCACGGTGTTCGTGTCGAGCCACATCCTGTCGGAAGTCGAGCACGCTTGTGACCGGGTCGCGATCGTCGCGCACGGCAGGTGTATCGCGGACGGGCGCGTCGATGAGCTGCTGCGCGGCGCCACCGCGCGCTACCGCGTCCGCGCGAACGACGGACGCGCGCCGGACGTGCTCGCGCGATTGGGATGGACGGTGAGCCCCGGCGGCGACGGCACGTTCGTCGTCGACGTGGGCACCGCACCGAGTGACGCGGTCACCCGGGATCTCGCCGAAGCGGGCATCTTCTTGTCGGAGCTCACACCCGTGGCCCGTTCCCTCGAAGAGGTGTTCCTCGAATTGACGGAGGAGCCGTGAGGCAATTCGATGCCGAGCTGCGTCGCTTCTTTGCACGCCGGATCGTGCGCGGCGCGTTCCTGCTCGCGGCGCTCATTGTGCTCGCGGCCGTCACGATCGGCACGGTGCGGGGCAAGCCCGCGACCGAACGGACCGTCAAGGAGCCCGGTGCCTTCTTGGTGAGGCCCGGCGTGAGCTATCTCCCGACTCCCGACGACCCGTTCGGCGACGGGGGAACGTATTCGTACTCGACGTCGGACACGCGCACGAATATCGGCAAGGATCTGAAGGACGTGCTCGAGGGAACGGGCGTCGCGATGGTGTTCATGGCCATCGTGCTGGGTGCGTCGTTCGTCGGCGCGGAGTTCAACGTCGGCTCGCTCACCACCCAGCTGCTGTTCGAACCGCGCCGAACGCGCGTGCACGTGTCGAAGGCGGCGGCCGTCGCGATCGGGAGCGGCGTCGTCTCACTCCTCGTCTCGGGCCTGATCGCCGCGTCGATGTACGTCGGAAGTGAGCTCAAAGGCGTCGTCCAGGGCGTCGACGGAACGTTCTGGTGGGACCGCTTGGGCGACGGGTTGCGGGTCGCCGCAACCGCGGCGCTGGCCGGCGTCATGGCGTACTCCGTCACGCTCGTGACCAAGCGTACGAGCGCGGCGATCGTCGCGTTCTTCGTGCAGTTCCCGCTGCTCTTCCTCATCAAGCCGACGTCGAAGCCGTTCGGCTTCATCTCGTACTACAACCCGTTGCGGGCCTTGCTGGCGGTGCTCTCGGACCCGAAGCGATCGAACGCGATCTTCGAGAACGGCATCAGCACGGTGGCCGGGGGCGTGGCGCTGACCGTGATCTGGGTCGTCGTGCTCCTCGCAATCTCGAACGTGATCTTTGCCCGGGCCGAAGTGCGCTGAGCCGGACCCGGGCCGGTACGGTCGCTCCCGATGGAACAGGCCGACGTCGTCGTCGTGGGAGCCGGTCCCGCCGGGACCGCCGCCGCGATCACCGCGGCCGAGCGGGGCCTGCGCGTCGTGTGTCTCGACAAGGCAACGTTTCCTCGCGACAAGACCTGCGGCGACGGCCTGACCGCGAATGCGCTGCGTTTGCTCGAGCGTCTCGGCGTGACATACGACGCGCTCGCTCCGATGGCCGTGCACGAGACGGTGATCGTCTCGCCGAGCGGCCGGCACGCGGTGTTGCCGCTCGGTCCGGACGGGTTGCACGGCGCGGTGGTGCCGCGCCGTCAGCTCGACGCCGCGCTCCTCGCGGTGGCGCGCGGCCGCGGCGTCGAGGTGCACGAGAACCACGATGTCGAGAAGGTCGTCGTCCACGACGACCACGTGCAGGTCGACGACGTCGAAGCGCCGTACGTGATCGCTGCCGACGGGCACTGGTCGCCGGTGCGGCGCGCGTTGGAGCCCGGCACGCCGCGCGACCTCGGCGAGTGGCACGCGGTGCGCCAGTACTTCGACGGTGTCACGGACGCGCGGCTGTGGGTGTTGTTCGAGCGGGATCTCCTGCCCGGATACGCCTGGGTATTTCCGCTGCCGGGCGGACGGGCGAACGTCGGCTACGGCGTGCTGCGCGCGGACGGGCGAAGCGGTCGCGCCCTGAAGGCGTTGTGGCCTGATCTGCTGTCGCGCCCACACGTGCGCGAGATCCTCGGCCCGGATGCGCGCCCGTGCGAACCGGTGCACGCGTGGCCGATCCCGACCCGTTACTCCCCCGCGCGCCTGGTGCACGGGCCGCGGGTGTTCTTCGTCGGCGACGCCGCGGGTGTGGTCGACCCGATGACGGGCGAAGGCATCGCGCAGGCGATCGAGACCGGCATGCTCGCCGCGGACGCAATCGCGACAGGGGCGGATTACCCGGCCCTCGTGCACCGCACCTTGGGGCGCGACCTGAGATTCGCGGGTCTCCTCCAACGAGTCCTGCGTTCGCCGCTCGGCGCCCGGGCCGCGGTCCGCGCCGCCGACCTCACGCCCTGGACGCGGCGCAACTTCGCGCGCTGGATGTGGGAGGACTATCCGCGCGCGATCCTCGGCACACCCGATCGCTGGCAGCGTGGCGTGCTCCGTGCGCCCGGCGCGTGGTCCGTGTAAGGATCGCCCGCCCGTTCGGATGGAACGCAATGAGGGAGCCTTGTCATGGCCAGCGGACAAGCAGAAGTTTCGATCGATCGCAGCCCCGACGACGTGTGGAAGCTCCTGCGCGACTTCGGCGGAATCGCGGAGTGGATGCCCGGTGTCGAGACGTGCACGGTCGACGGTGACGTGCGCACGCTCGGGATGATGGGCATGCAGGTGAAGGAAAAGCTGCGCGGCCTCGACGAGGACGCGCACGAAATCTCGTACAGCCTCATCGAGTCACCGATCGGAAACCTGGAATCGCACCTCGTGACGATCGCCGTCGCACCGGAAGGCTCGGGCTCGCACGTCACCTGGTCCGTCGAGGTGACACCCGACGAGCTGCTCGGCCTCTTCCTGCCGATCTACGAAGGCTCGGTGGTCGAGATCAAGAAGAAAGTCGAGAGCTGAGCCCGCGCAGCCAAGCCCGACTCAGATGGGCGTGGGCCCGGCGGGTCCGCCCGGCTCGACCAGGATCTTCACGTGGTCGTCGGGATGCCCGAGGGCGTCGAACGCGGCCGGCACGCCGTCGATCCCGCAGGTCCCGGTGATCATCGGCGTGACGTCGATCTCGCCCTCGGCGATCGCGCGCAACGTGTCGGCGAACTCGAACGGGTCGTACGCGAACGAGAACACCACCGTGAGCTGTTTGGCCTGCGCGAGCACGGGCCGCAGCGTGTCGGTCTGCATGCACGAGCCGACGACGCACACACGGCCGTTCGCGGGCGCCGCGAGGAGCGCCGCGGCGAGGGTGCCGGGGACACCGATCGCGTCGAACACCACCGGCGTGCGACGACCGTCCTCGCGCTGCCACGCGTCCATCGGCTGTTCGTTCGCGGGATCGACCACGGCCGTTGCGCCCATCGCCAGCGCGACGGCACGCCGGCGCGGCGAGAAATCGGAGACGACGATGGTCTCGATACCTGCTCGTCGGAGCTCGGCAACAACGGCCAGGCCGACCGGACCCGCACCGAGCACGACTGCGGCCTCGGCGGGTGCGATCGCCGATCGCGCCACCGCGTGTCGCCCGACCGCCATGGGCTCGGTGAGCGCCGCGCGCCGATGATCGAGACTGTTCGGCACCTTGAGACACATGCCCGCGGTCAGCCGCATCAGCTCCGCGTACCCGCCGTTGTAGTTGTTCGAGTACGCGCCGACGGGTTCGATACCGGTGGGGGTGAGCGCGATCGGGAGGCACGTGACCAGGTCGCCGGGCGCGACGGGAACACCCGCGGTCTCGGGGCCGAGCTCGAGCACCTCGGCCGCGAACTCGTGGCCCATGATGTAGTCGCGCGACGGATCGAAGGCGATCGGTGCGCCGATCTCGCGCGCGGCGCCGAGCAGCTCGTCCGCGTAGACGAGCGCATGCAGGTCGGAGCCGCAGATCCCGCACGCCTTCACCGCCACCAGCGCTTCGCCTGCGCCCGGACGGGGATCGGCGACATCGTCGACGCGCAACCTGCCGTCTCGAGCGATCGCGGCACGCACGGGGCGAGGCTACCGTCCCTCGCGTGATCGGCTACATGTCGACGATGCGCGCCCGGCCCGGCGCCAGCTGCACTCGTCGCCTCGCCGCCGCCTTCCCGAATCGCTTGCTACCGCCGTGCCTGCTGATTCGGCCCGGAACCGACGAGGTGCCTCCCGTGTCTTTGGGAGCATGAGCATGATGCAGGCGGCGACGCCGTCCGACTCGTTCCCGGACGGAGAGGAGTTCGAACGCTTCTACCGGGAGGCGTGGCCGGGCGCGGTCCGACTGGCGGGCCTGCTGACGCAAGACGCCAGCGGGGCCGAGGATCTCGCGCAGGAGGCCTTCGCCCGTATGTATCCCAAGTGGCACCGGGCCGAGCATCCGCCCGCGTACTTGCGGGCCACGATCGTGAACGTGTGCCACAACTGGCACCGCCAGAAGACGACGGAGCGCATCAAGCTCCCGATGCTCGCCGAGCTGGCCGCCACCGACTTCGCGTTCGACGAGCTCGCCGACGCCGTCGCCGCACTGCCCTACAGGCAACGCGCGGTGCTGATACTCCGATACCACGACGATTTGAGCGAGGCCGAGATCGCCGACGCGCTCGGGTGCCGCCCGGGAACCGTGAAGTCGCTCGCGTCTCGAGCGCTGGAGCAGCTGAAGAAGGGAATCGAGCAATGAGCGCCAAGACCCACGACCAGCTCGAGGCGCGCCTCGCCGAGCTGTTCGACGCCCAGGCGCGCGCGCTTCCCGACACGCGACGCGAGTGGTCGGCCGTTCCTGTCGCGTCGGTCGCTCTGCTCGACGAGCAACGCAGGCGCCGTCGCACGCGCACCACGCTCGGCGCCCTCGCCACGATTGCGGCGGTTGCCGCGCTCATCGTCGGACTGATGAACATCGGCGGGAGCGGGAAGCGCGTCGAGGTGAAGCCGGCCGTTACGGGAGCGCCCGAGGTTCCCGCCGTGCACTTCGAGACCCACCAAGTGAAGCTCGACGCGGACGACTTCTTCGTCGAAGCGAACGGCAAGCGGTTCACCGCGAAAGACACGCGGGTTTGGGTGAGCACCAATCCCGGTGACGACCATCAGACCCTCGAGCTCGAGTGGGACGAGCACGGCGTCAATATGCGCGTGTACTTCTTCTTCGCGGCCGACGCCAAGGACTGGTGGGTCAACCTGATCCGCGCGTACGACAACAAAGCCGAAAACGATGGGATCTACGACGAGGGCGAGCGGTTCCGCACCCCGCTCGGCTCCGTCTTCCAGGGCGACCTCGACATCTCGCAACACGGCGTTCGTCTGCACTTCACAAAGCTGCGTCTCGAAGCGTTCCGACGGCCGCCTGCCTGTGCGAACCCGACGAGCCAATACGTGCTCGACCCGTCGGACGATCCCGTCGACTCCAGCGGCGGCATCTCGGCCCGGCTGCTCGACCCCGCGACCTGTGCTGAGGTGAAGAATCTCGGCGCCTTCTCGTTCGACTTCAGCAGCGCCGACCCGGCGATCGCGACGATCACGAACGACCCGATCATCGATGATCCTGCGTGCCGGGACGCGGTATGCCGCATTCGAGCGAGCGTCGGGTTGAGAGGCCCGGGAGAAACGACGGGCACGGTGACCGCACGCGACAAGGCGTCGGGAGCGGTCGTTGCCACGGCGAACTTCCGTGTGGTCTCGGGCGGTGACGGGTCTTGACCGCTTGGTCGAGCCGGCGGTGAACTGCCGGCATGGCCATCGACTTCAGCCTCTCCCCCGAGCTCGAAGACATCCGCGACCGCGTGCGTGCGCTCGTCGACGAGGTGGTGCGTCCCATCGAGCAACGGTGGGATCCCAACGACCGCACGCAGCTCATCGAAGGCATCATCGAGATGCGCAAGGCCGCGCAGGAACGGGGACTCTGGCTGCCGCACATGCCCGAGGAGTGGGGCGGCATGGGCCTCGGCCACGTCGAGCTCGCGATGGTGCAAGCCGAAGCAGCCAAGAGCAGCTTCGGCCCGTTCGCGATCAACGCGCAGGCGCCCGACGAGGGCAACATGCACACGCTGTTGCACTGGGGCACCGAGGAACAGAAGCAGAAGTACCTGAAGCCCTTGTGCGACGGCGTCAGCGCGTCGTGCTTTGCGATGACCGAACCCGAAGTTGCCGGCTCCGACCCGACACTCATCAGGACGTGGGCGTACAAGGACGGTGACGAGTGGGTGATCAGCGGCCACAAGTGGTTCATCACCAACGCGCACCGCGCCCGGTTCGCGATCCTGATCGCGCGCACTGAGCAAGAACCCGACATCCCCCAGGCCGCGAACAGTGCGTTCATCGTCGACCTGCCGTCCGACGGCTGGACCGAGGTGCGCGAGATCGAGACGATGCACGGACCCGGCGGGCACTCCGAGATTCGCATCGAGGACCTGCGCGTGCACGACGACCAGATGCTCGGCGGCCGGGGCCAGGGTCACCTGCTCGGCCAGTATCGCCTCGGTCCGGCGCGGCTCGCGCACTGCATGCGCTGGATCGCGCAGGCGGAGATGGCGCTCGACATGATGGTCGAGCGCTCACTGACACGCTTCTCGCACGGCTCGCTGCTGGCCGAGAAGCAGGGCATCCAGTGGATGATCGCGGAGTCGACGATCGAGCTGTACCAGTGCAAGCTCATGGTGCTGCACGCCGCGTACAAGATCGACCGCAAGGAAGACTTCAAGAGCGAGGTGTCGATGACGAAGCACTTCGTCGCCAACTCGCTGAACCGCATCATCGACCGGGCGATCCAGGTGCACGGCGCGCTCGGGTACTCGAAGGACACGCCGCTCGCCGACATGTTCCTGCACGCGCGTTGGGCCCGCTTCGCCGACGGCGCCGACGAGATCCACCTGATGCGCACCGCCGAGCGGGCGATCTCCGCGTTCCGGGACCACGGCACGACGAAGGCCGCCACCGGCAACCTTCCCGTCTAGCGTCCGCGATCTCGCGGCGTGCGTCCGTAGACTTTCCGTCGATGAGCACGACGTTCTGGCCGACGACCGATCACTGGTCGTGTGCGATCCCGCTCGACACCCGCCACCCGCGCCCAGACGCGCTCGCCGCGCACGGCTTCGCGCAGCTGACCGACCTGCCGTTCGAGGTACCCGCCGCCGAGTACGCCGACCTCGAATACATGGACTGGAAGAGTGGGGGCGACACCAACTTCGCACCGATCGCCACCGCCGACGGCCAGCTCGACTGCCGAGGCTTTTGGCACAAGGGCGACGAGCGTCCCGACAAGGGTGCCCGCTTCACGTCCAATGCCGAGAAGTGCCCGACGCTCAAACGGTACGTCGAGAGCGTGGGCGCCGACTTTGGACGCGTCCGCACGATCAAGCTCGAGCCGCAGGACCACGACACCGCGTTCCGCAGCTTCCACCGCGACGACAACAACCGCTTCAATCCCGACGACCAAGGTTGGGTCGTGCGGACGTGGCTCGAGCTCACGGACTTCCCCGAAAGCTACATGTTGTTGATGGACACAGGGCCCGACGGCCTGCCCGATCCGTCGACCGAAGTGCGCCTCCCGCTGCACAAGGGCGCGCGGTTCGTGCTGGACACCCAGCGTCTCTGGCATGTCGTCGTGCACACCGGTGACGCGCCGCGCTACGCGCTGATCTGCAGCTTCGAGAGCGGGCCCACGCTCGACGCGTGGATCAACTCCCAGCTGCCGTCGTCGGTCTAGCTCCGGTCACGCATTTTACGGCCGCGCACTGCGCGACACCCGCGGGCCGCAGTAGTTGACCGGGCGGTCAAGACGCGAGTCGAATGGGCGGATGCGCTTCGGCCTGTTCATGGCGCCGTTCCACCCGACCGGCCAAAACCCGACGCTCGCCCTCGAACGTGACCTCGAGCTGCTCGAACACCTCGACCGCCTCGGCTTCCATGAGGCGTGGATCGGCGAGCACCACTCCGGCGGCTACGAGATCATCTCGTCGCCCGAGGTGTTCATCGCGGCGGCCGCGCAGCGGACGAAGCATCTGCGTCTCGGCAGCGGCGTCAACTCGCTCCCGTATCACCATCCCTTGATGCTCGCCGACCGCTTCGTGCTGCTCGACCACCTCACGCGTGGGCGCGCCATGCTCGGCTGCGGTCCCGGGCAGCTGACGTCGGACGCGCACATGCTCGGGATCCCCTCCGAGATGCAACGCCCGCGCATGGACGAGGCGCTCGACGCCATCATGGCGCTGCTCCACGGCGAGATCGTCACGATGAAGACCGACTGGTTCACCTTGGAGGACGCGCGCCTGCAGCTGAAGCCATACAGCGAGCCGATGCTCGAAGTGGCGGTCGCGGCCTCGATCTCGCCGACCGGCGCAAAGGCCGCCGGCAAGCACGGTGCCGGTTTGCTCTCGATCGCGGCAACGACGAAGCAGGGCTTCGACGCGATCGGAACCCACTGGAAGACGTGGAACGAAGTCGCCGCCAAGCACGGCCACACCGCGGACCGCGCCAAGTGGCGCCTCGTCGGGCCGATGCACCTGGCCGAGACCAAGGAGCAGGCGCGCAAGGACGTCGAGTACGGCATCGTGCCGTTCTCGCACTACTTCACCCACGTGCTCCCGGCCGGCCCGACGCGTGGCGACACCGCGGAAGAGATCATCGCGAACGTCGACGAAGACGGCTTCGCCGTGATCGGCACCCCCGACGACGCGATCGAGAAGATCCAGTCGCTGGTCGACGAATCGGGCGGCTTCGGCACGTTCCTTCTCTTCGGTCACGACTGGGCCTCGCCCGCCGCGACGAGGCGCAGCTTCGAGCTGTTCGCGCAGTACGTGATGCCCAAGTTCACCGGTCAGCTCGATCGGCCGGCCGCATCATGCGAATGGGTGACCGGCAGCGGCGGCGAGTTCGTGAACCGCGCGATCACCGCCATCACCAAGGCAATCGTCGACCACGCCGCCGAGCAGGAGCAGGAACAACCCGCGAGCTGAGTCAGGCCGACTTGAGGTCGTCGACCACGCGCGACCAACGCTCCGGGTCGCTGCGGTACGGCGCGTAGAACGAGCACCGGTCGACGATCCCGCCGTAACGCCGCTTCAGCTCCCCGCCGACACCCTCGGGCTCGGCGACGACCGCGAAGGCCCGCAGGATGTCGTCGTCGATGAGCTCGCCCATCTGCACCCACTCGCCGCGCTTGGAGAGTGTGTTGAGCTCGCTTTGGAGGTCGCCCCAGCCGTGGAGCTCGAGCACGCCGCGGTACGCGGGCGTCGAGCCGTAGAACGCGATCTGCTGCTTCACGCCGCGCTCGGCGTCGGCGAGCTCCTTGTCGTTGGTCCCCGTGACGACGAACAGCGGGCCCGAGATCTCGAACGTCGACCGGTCGCGGCCCGCGGCGGCGAGACCTCGCTCGATCGCGGGAACCGTCACCTCCTTGACGTACCGCTCGGTGGTGAAGCCGTGGATGATGATGCCGTCGGCAACTTCCCCGGCGACCTGGCTCATCTTCTCGCCCACCGCGGCCAAGAAGACCTTGGGCGCCCCGAACGGGTTGGCGGGCGGCGCGAAGAACGGCGTCATCAACGTGTGCCGGTAGAACTCGCCTTCGAACTTCAATGGCGTCTCGTCGTTCCACGCGCTCCAAATGGCACGCAGCGCGAGGATGTACTCGCGCATGCGGCGGGCAGGATGCGACCACGGCATCGAGAACCGCTTCTCGATGTGCGGCTTGATCTGTGAACCCAAACCCAGGATGAACCGCCCGTTCGACATCTGTTGCAGGTCGTTCGCGGTATAGGCCAGCACCATCGGCGTGCGCGCGAACGCGACCGCGATGCCCGTCGCCAGCTCGATGCGCTCGGTGTGCTCGGCCGCGAGCGCGAGCGGCAGGAATGCGTCATGGCCCGTCTCGGCGGTGAGCAGCCCGTCGTAGCCCATCTCCTCGAGCTCCCGGGCGGCGGGGCCGATGTCGCCGAGCGACGGTGCCATGACTCCGGTGTCCACCTTCATGTCCGCACCGTAGGTCATCCACCGTAAGTGGCACACCCCGGCGGTATCGTCGAGTCATGACGGCGGAGACCACTTCGGAGGCGGCGCGGGCGTCCGCGCACCCGTTCCCGCAGTCGCTGTCGCCGAGCTCGATGGGCACGTTCACGAGCTGCCCGCTCTCCTTCCGTTTCTCCTACATCGAGCGGTTGCCCGAGCCACCGTCGGCGCCCGCGAGCAAGGGCACCCTCGTGCACCTCGCGCTCCAGCACCTGCTCTGGCGCCCACCCGCCGACCGCACCATCGACAACGCGCTCGTCGATCTCGGCCGGGCCGTGTCGGAGCTCGCAGCGCATCCCGAGTTCGCCGAGCTCTCGCTGACCGACGAGGAATGGGCCACCTTCCACGGCGATGCCGAGAAGCTCGTGCGGCGCTACTTCGAGATGGAAGATCCCCGCGAGGTCAAGGTCCTGGGCGTCGAGCTGCGCGTGACGGCCGAGACGAGCACGGGCGTCGTCATCCGCGGTGTGATCGACCGGCTCGAGCTCGACGAGGACGGCGAGCTGGTCGTCACCGACTACAAGACCGGCAGCGCACCGAGCGAGGGCTGGGAGCAGAAGAGCTTGGCCGGCGTGCACATCTATTCGCTGCTGTGCGAGAAGATGTTCGGCCGCCGGCCCGCACGCGTGCAGTTGCTGTACCTGTCGAAGCCGGAGCGGATCATCACCTGCCCGTCCGATCAGTCGGTGCGCGGCGTCGAGGTGAAGTCGGGCGCGGTGATGAAGGCGGTGCGCATCGCGTGCGCGCGAGACGACTTCCGGCCCCGGCCGTCGGCGTTGTGCGCGTTCTGCTCGTTCCGGGAATTCTGCCCGGAGTTTGGTGGCCGTCCCGATCTCGCTCGGCCGACGCTGCTCGCGCGGCAGTCCGAACGCGACGGCCGGCCGCAGCTCCCGCTCGTCTTCGTGTGAGGCGCGCGAAGCCGCAGGCGCGCGGGCGCCGTGGCCAGAGCGGCCCTCAGAGCGGGTGAATGTGGATCTCGGCGAGCTGATCGTCGCGTTCGACGCGAAGGTCGACAAGACGGTCGACCGTCTTCGCTCGCCGGCGATGGACACCGTCGTCTACCCGCTGTCGAGCGCGGCGGACCACGGGCTGTTGTGGCACGTGTGCGGCGTGACGCGCGCGTTGTTGCGCGGCGGTGACCTCGACGGCGCGGCCCGCTTCGCCGCCGCGATGGGTGTCGAAGCAGTCGTCGTCAACGGCCCGGTGAAGTCGCTGTTCAACCGGGTGCGTCCCTTCGACTACGCCGAGATCGCGTTCCGCCACGGCCTGCGCCGCCCCATCACGAGCTCGTTCCCGTCGGGACACGCCACCGCCGGATTCTGCGCGGCGACACTGCTCGGTGGCGGCGCCTGGTACGTGGCGGGCGCAGCCGTCGCCGCCACTCGCGTGTACGTGCGTCTGCACCACGCCTCCGACGTTGTCGCGGGCGCTGCGCTCGGGCTCGTCCTCGGCCTCGCGATGCGCGCCTTTGTGAACGGCGGGGAATGACGACCATGCTGGGCGGGTTGCCCCAACGAACTGCCCTCGTCCCAGGGAGGCCCGCGTGGCCCGTCAATTCGCAGTGAGCTTCGACTACCGCTGCCCGTTCGCCCGGAACGCCCACGAGTCGGTGGTCGCCGGTCTCGAGGCGGGCCGGGACTGGGATGTCACCTTCGTGCCCTTCTCGCTCGACCAGGTGCACGTGGAAGAGGGCGAGCCGGCCGTATGGGAACGCGAGCCCTCGGCGTGGGGCACCGGCGTGAACGCACTGCTGTGGGGCATCGCGGTGCGCGACAAGTTCCCCGACACCTTCAATGCATGGCACGTCGCCGCCTTCGCCGCCCGTCACGACGAGGGCCAAAAGATCGCCAAGGTGGAGGTGTTGCGCGACATCGCGAAGTCGGTCGGACTCGACGTCGACGCGGTCGAGGCCGAGGTCGCTTCCGGCGGTCCGTTGGAAAAGCTGGCGCAGGCACACACCGAAGCCGTGAAACGCCACGCGATGTTCGGGGTGCCGACGTTCATCGTCGAGGACCGGGCCGTGTTCGTACGCTTCATGGACCGCAAGAACCCCGAGGACATCGACCGCACCCTCGACCTGTTCGAGTGGGCCGATCTGAACGAGTTCAAGCAAACCAGCGTCCCTCGCTGAGTTTCCGGGTCGCGCCTCCGGCGCTCCGCTCACGGCCTCGTGTGCGCCTCCGCGCACGGCCTCGTGTCGAACCGGCTTCGCGGCGTAGCTTTCGCTCATGCGGATGAGTGACACGGAAGCGATCATGTGGGCGGTCGAGAAGGATCCGGCGCTCCGATCCGACTTCTGCAACCTCACGATCCTCGACCGGCGGCCGAGCAACGAACGCATTCGCGCGACCATGGACCGGGCGCTGGCCGCGATTCCGCGCCTACGCCAGCGCGTGATCGGCGCGCCGTTGCGGCTCGTGCCCCCCGAGTTCGCCGAAGACCCGAACCTCGACGTCGAGACGCATGTCCGCG
>JBBRXX010000061.1:0-17980 GCA_038238245.1 Acidimicrobiia bacterium | reverse complement strand
GCCTCGGCGATCATCTGGCCGATCTCCTTGTCGGCCGCGGAGATCGCGGCGACATTGGCGATCGCAGCCGGGTCGGTGTCGACCTTCTTCGCCTGGCGCTTGATGTCGTCGACGGCCGCTTCGACGGCGGCGTGGATGCCGACGCGAAGGTCCATCGGGTTCGCACCGGCGGCGACGTTGCGCAGGCCCTCGCGGACCATCGCCCATGCGAGCACCGTGGCGGTCGTCGTGCCGTCGCCGGCGACGTCGTCGGTCTTCTTGGCGACTTCCTTGACCAGCTCGGCGCCGATCTTCTCGTACGGGTCCTCGAGGTCGATCTCCTTGGCGATCGACACACCGTCGTTCGTGATCGTGGGCGCACCCCACTTCTTCTCGAGCACGACGTTGCGGCCCTTGGGCCCGAGCGTGACGCGGACCGCGTCGGCGAGCTTGTTCATGCCCGCCTCGAGCGCCCGCCGGGCGTGCTCGTCGTAGGCAATTTGCTTCGGCATAAGGCGAAATCTCCCTCGGGCAGCAAGCGGGGCTGCTGCAGCTGTGGGCGGACTGGTTAGCACTCAGGCTACCAGAGTGCTAACGAAGTTTGGCACTCGAGGTTGGCGAGTGCAAGCCGGTGGACGCGGCTCCCGTGACCGTAACCTGGAGCGCGTGGCGGAAATGCACGACACCACCGAGGAGTATCTCGAGACGATCCTCTCGATCGAGGAGGAAGGGATCGTTCCGCTCCGCGCCCGGCTCGTAGAGCGCCTCGGACTGTCGGCCGCCGCGGTGTCGGAGACCGTCGCCCGGCTCGAGGACCAGGGGTACGTGGAGCTCGCGGGCGACCGCCGTCTCAACCTCACCGAGAAGGGGCGCGGGCTCGCGACCACCGTGGTGCGGCGGCACCGCCTCGCCGAACGGTTGCTCGTCGACATCATCGGGCTCGAGTGGGAAAAGGTGCACGCGGAAGCCGCGCGCTGGGAGCACGCGATCTCCTCCGACGTCGAGGAGAAGCTCGTGCTGCTGCTCGGCGATCCTGCGACATGCCCGCACGGCAATCCGATTCCTGGTTCGCACAACGCCGGTTCGCCGCTGCAGACCGTGCCGCTCTCAGAGGTACAACCCGGTCCGATCGTGGTCGTACGCGTGAGTGAGCGGCTCGAGATGTCCGACGACGCGCTCGTCCTCGTCGCCGACGCGCAGCTCATGCCCGGATGCGACGCGACCGTGATCACCCGCGACGCCGACGGCGTGACGGTGAAGACCACGACCGGCGAATACCGCGTCCCGGCACGCGTTGCGGATTTCCTCTACGTCGCGCCCCGCTGAGTTTTGTTTGCAATGGAACGGACCGGTGCGGTCACGTTCGTTGCAAACGGGGGGTCAGCCGCCCGCGACCGCCGGGACGATGCTCACGACCTGACCGTCGGTGACCGGGGTGTCGATGCCCTGCAAGAAGCGGATGTCCTCGTCGGCGAGGAACACGTTCACGAATCGCCGCAGCGTGCCCGACTCGTCGAACAGCCGCTCGCTGAAACCGGCATGCGCGCCGTCGAGCGCCTTCAGCGCCTCGGCCACCGTGCCCGCTTCGACCTGCACCTCCGATGCATTCCCCGAGAGGTTACGGAGCTGGGTCGGGATGCGCACCGTGATGCTCACTGGTTCCCCTCGATGTCGAAAGCGTCGTGGAACGCATCCAGCGTAGGGGCAATCGTCGCGGTCGGTCCGCACGTGGGCGAAACCGCTTCGAGCGTCTTCAGGCCGTGACCCGTGATGTACACGACGACGCGTTCGTTCGGACGGACGATTCCGTCCGCGGCGAGCTTCTTCAACGTCGCGACCGTCACGCCCCCCGCCGTCTCCGCGAAGATGCCCTCGGTCCGTGCGAGAAGACGCATGCCGTCGACGATCTCGTCGTCGGTCACCGCCGCGAAGCCGCCGCCGGTCGTTCGTACGACGTCGAGCGCGAAGTACCCGTCGGCCGGGTTCCCGATTGCGAGCGACTTCGCGATCGTGTCGGGCTTGACCGGCCGAATCGTGTCGGACGCCTCGATGAACGCCTTGGCCACCGGCGAGCACCCGAGCGCCTGCGCGCCCGACACGCGAACCCGCGGCGCGTCATCGAGCAGACCGACGCGATGAAGCTCCTCGAATCCCTTGCGGATCTTCGTGAGCAACGAGCCGCTGGCGACCGGGACGACGACATGGTCCGGTACCTGCCAGCCGAGCTGTTCGGCGGTCTCGAATGCGAGCGTCTTGCTGCCCTCGGCGTAGAACGGCCGCATGTTGACGTTGACGAACGCCCACTCGTACACGCCGGCCAGCTCCGCGCACAGGCGGTTGACGTCGTCGTAGTTGCCCTCGATCGCGACGAGATTGCCGCCGTAGATCGCAGTCGTGATGATCTTGCCCTGCTCGAGGTTCGAGGGGATGAAGACATAGCTGCGCAGGCCGGCTCGCGCCGCGTGAGCCGCAACCGAGTTCGCGAGATTGCCCGTGGACGCGCAGGCCGCGACCTTGAAGCCGAACTCGAGCGCCTTGCTCAGCGCGACCGAGGTGACGCGATCTTTGAACGAGTTCGTCGGATTGCGCGTGTCGTTCTTGACCCACACCTCGCCGAGGCCGAGCTCGGCCGCGAGGCGGTCGGCCTTCACCAGGGGTGTGAAGCCGGTGCCGAGATCCACGGCCGCGTCGGCCGCCACCGGGAGCAGATCTGCGTAGCGCCACAACGACGTCGGTCCGGCGGCGATCTTCTCGCGGCTGGTGGCGCGGGCGATCGCGTCATAGTCGTACGCGACCTCGAGCGGGCCGAAGCACCACTCGCACGTATAGACCGGCGCCGTGTCGTACTCGCGACCGCATTCCCGACAACGAAGGCCTTGCACATGGACCATGAGCGCGTCTCCCTTTCCTCGACGCGCTCCGAGCGCCTCGAGCGACCTGGCTCTCGCCGTCGCCGCTCTTCGGCTGCTCATCGGTCAGGCATTGGCACCTGACGCCATGTCGGGATCTCTCCCGGCATCACGCTGGTTGCCGCGGCGTCAAAGGGCCTGTCCCTCGGCCGCTCTCGATGAGCGCGTTGAGCAAAAACCCTAGCACGCTCCCCTACGATTCCTCCATGAGAATGGCTCCCTCGCTGCGGTGCGCCGTACGGGGCACCTCCGGTGCGTCCGCACGCTGATGGCCATCTCCGTGTGCCTTCCGGCGCGCAACGAGGGGCCCACCGTTGCGTCGATCGTGCGCGAGGCCCTTCAATGCTCGGTCGTCGAGGAGGTCGTCGTGATCGACGACGGCTCCACCGACGCGACCGCTGCGATCGCATCCGACGCGGGCGCGCGCGTCGTCGCGGAGTCGGCGCTGCTGCCGGAAGCGGGCCCGGGCGCGGGCAAGGGAAATGCGCTGTGGAAGTCGCTCATCGCGTGCACCGGCGACATCATCTGCTTCCTCGACGCCGATCTGCGCAACTTCCACGGCGAATGCGTCGAGCGTCTTTGCGAACCGATCATGACGGACGCGGACACCCTGCTGGTAAAAGCGTCCTATACGCGGGCATTCCAAGGAGCGCCTTCGGGCGGCGGGCGCGTCACCGAGCTGGCGGCCCGGCCGCTGCTCTCGCTCCTGTTTCCCAAGCTGGCCGATATCTCGCAGCCACTCGGCGGTGAGTATGCCGCCCGCCGGCACGTGCTCGAACAGCTCCCGTTCGTCGAGGGCTGGGGCGTCGAAATCGGACTGTTGATCGATGTCGTCGACCGTTTCGGACGCGACGCGATCGCCCAGGTCGACCTGGGCATGCGCGAGCATCGCAACCGCCCGCTCGAGGAACTGTCGCCGCAGGCCCTCGAAGTCATCGCGACCGCGCTGCAACGCGCCGGCGTCGCGGAGTCGGTAACCGTGCGCGAGCGTCCGCCGATCATCACCTTTCCCGCGTACCGAGCGCGGTTCGCCCCGCCTCGATAGCCGCTTCTTCGACGAACACGGCGGCACGCTCGTACGCCTCGGAGTTCTGCCACACACGATCCGTGAGCGCGAGTACCTGAGTGTTTGTGCGCTCCGCGAGGACCGAGCGCGCGTCGTCGGTGACCTGTCCGGCGATGATGCCGACGCGAGCGATGCCGAAATCGTCCGCCCACGCGAGCACGCCACCCACGACCTTGCCCGCGAGACTCGACGCGTCCAGCATGCCCTCGCCCGTGAGCACGAGATCGGCGCCCTCGAACGCGCGCTCGAGCCCGACGGCTTCCGCGATGGCCTCGAAGCCCGGCACGAGGTGTGCGCCGATCGCGGCCAGGCCGCCCGCGAGCCCTCCGGCAGCACCTGCCCCCGTGAGCTTGGTCACGTCGATACCGGTGCGCGCGCGGTACTGGCCCGCGAGCATCTCGAGCCGGCGCGTGAGCAGCGCGATCTGCGCCTCGGTCGCGCCCTTCTGGGGACCGTAGACACGCGCGGCGTCCATGAAGTCGGTCTCGACATCGCAGGCGACGGTGACCTCGAGTCCCTGCAGTGACCACCGCAGCGTTTCGACCGCGGCCAGACCGCCGTCGGTTGTCGCACTCCCCCCGACCGCGACGACGATGCGCTTGAACCCTTGTGCGCGCACGGCGGCGATGAGCTCGCCCGTGCCGCGCGTGCTCGCGCGCAGTGGATCGTTGCGGTCCCGCACGAGCGAGAGCCCGCTCGCGCGCGCCATCTCGACGATCGCGAGACCACCGGGCAACACGGCCCACTCGGCCTCGACCGGCGCACCGAGTGGCCCGGTCACTTGTGTCCGGCGTCGCGAGCCGCCGCACGCCGCGAGCAGCGTCTCCAGTGTTCCCTCGCCGCCGTCGGCCATCGGCACCTCGACCACGTCGTCGAAACCGGTGCGCCGCAGGCCGGCGGCCATCGCGTGTGCAGCCTCGTCGGCGCGCAATGTGCCACGGAACTTGTCAGGACACACAACCGCTCTGGGCACGCGAATAGATTGGCCGCTGCACCGACCCTCCGTCGCCCCGGGAGCCGACGTTGCTCGAACGCGTGCCCTTGCTCGACAAAAGCCTCGACGACTATGCCGCCGTGGTCGAACCCGGAACGCTGGAGCGGATCCGCGCGCTTGCCGAGCCGTTACGTGGCGCCCGCGTGCTCCACGTGAACGCCACTGCGTACGGCGGCGGCGTCGCCGAGCTGCTGGCCACCCATGTCGCGCTGTTGCAGGACCTCGGCATCGAGGCGGAATGGCAGGTGATCCACGGCAGCGACGAATTCTTCGCGGTCACGAAGACGGTGCACAACGGATTGCAGGGTGCAGACATTGAATGGACCCAACCGATGGAGCGCATATATCTCGAACGCGTGCTCGACAACGCGCTGCTCATAGAAGGCGACTGGGACTTCGTCGTCATTCACGACCCTCAGCCCGCCGCCCTGCGGGACTACGTGCGCGCGCGCGGGTTGTCGCCCGAGGACACGAAGTGGATCTGGCGCTGTCACATCGACCTCACTGATGCCAACGCGCGCGTCTTCGAGTTCTTCCGACCGTTCATCGAACAGTACGACGCTTCGGTGTGGACGATGCCGCAGTTCGTGCCGAGCAGTCTGTCGATGGAGCGCATCGTCTTCGCCCCTCCGTGCATCGATCCGTTGTCGGTGAAGAACCTCGACCTCCCGTTGCCGTTCGTCGACGAGATCGTGAAGCAGTACGGCGTGCGCGTGCGTGATCCCCTCATGGTGCAGGTCAGCCGATTCGACCCGTGGAAGGACCCGATCGGCGTCATCGAGGCGTATCGCATCGTGCAGGAGGAGATTCCCGACGTTCAGCTCGTGCTCGCAGGTTCCATGGCGACCGACGACCCGGAGGGTTTCCACTACTGGGAGCTCGCGAACGAGGCGCGAGCCGGCGACACCAACGTGCATCTTCTCTCGAACATCCAGCAGATCGGCAACGTACAGATCAACGCGTTCCAACGCGCGGCGGAGGTCGTGATGCAGAAATCGTTGCGCGAAGGCTTCGGGCTGACCGTGAGCGAGGGTTTCTGGAAGGGGCGACCGGTCATCGGCGGGCGCTGCGGGGGCATCACCCTGCAGATCGAAGACGGCGTGAACGGCTTCCTCGTCGACGACGTCGAAACCGCCGCCAAGCGCGCTTCCGACCTGCTTCGCGATCCCGAGCGCGCCACGGAGATGGGAACGGCCGGGCGCGAGCACGTGCGGAAGAACTTCCTCTCGACCCGAGAGCTCGAGGACTGGTTGCGACTGTTCACCGAGCTGCGATGATCGTACTCTCGCATCGCGGTCCGTACCGCTTCGAGCGCAATGCCGAGGGTACGTTCGTCGCGAAGCGAGGCGCGGGCGGCATCGTCAGTGCGCTGGGACCCCTGCTCGCGGAAAAGGAGTCGACGTGGATCGCGGCCGCACTGTCAGACGACGATCTGGAAGCCTCACGCGCGGGCGCCACTGACGGGCTCGACATCGACCTTCGTCTGCTCGAGCTCGATGTCGCGCAGCACCGGATGCATTACGACGTGATCGCGAACGGTGTGCTGTGGTTCCTGCACCACAACCTCTTCGATCGAATCCGACGACCGCGCTTCGACATCCATTTCCGTGACGCCTGGGCCGCATACGTCGCGGTCAACGAGGCGTTCACGAAGGCTGCCGCCGACGAGGCGGACGAGCACGACATCGTTCTCGTCCAGGACTACCAGCTCGCGTTGGTGCCCGGGCAGCTTCGGGCGCTCCGTCCCGACCTGCGGGTCGTGCACTTCACGCACACGCCGTTCTGCGGTCCCGACGACATCACCGTCCTGCCCGAGGACGTCGGTGTCGAGCTGTGCGCGTCACTGGCATCCGGGCCGGCCGGCTTCCACACCGGCCGCTGGGCGGACGCCTACCGGCAATCGGCCCGCGCCGTGCTCGGGCAAGGGGCGACGATCGCGCCGCCGTTCGCGGCGTCGCTCGGGCCCGACGCCGGCGCGCTCGAGGAGGTCGCCGCGTCTCCCGCGGCGCGGAGGGCCGCCGGCAAGCTCGCAGACACGGTCGGCGAACGCCTCGTGATCATGCGGACGGATCGCATCGAACCGTCGAAGAACATCGTGCGCGGCTTCCTTGCGTTCGACCGCCTGCTCGAGGCGCGGCCCGGTCTACGCGGCCGCGTCGTCTTCGTCGCGATGGTGTATCCGTCACGACAGGGGCTGGCGGAGTACCTCGCCTACGCGAGCGAGGTTGCCCAGGCCGTCGAGCGTGTCAACGAGCGGTGGTCGACGCGCGACTGGACGCCGATCGTGCTCGACGACCGCGACGACTTCGCCCGATCGGTCGCCGGGCTCGAGCGCTACGACGTGCTGTTCGTGAATCCATTGCGGGACGGCTTGAACCTCGTCGCCAAAGAGGGGCCCGTGTGCAATCGCCGGGACGGCGTGCTGTGCCTGTCGCCCGAAGCCGGGGCGTACGAAGAGCTCCACACTGCCGCGATTCCCGTGCATCCGTACGACATCGAGCACACGGCGGCGGCACTCGACACCGCGCTGAGCCTGCCGCTCGACGAACGGGCCAAGCGCGCCGCCCGTCTGCGTACGCTCGCGACCGCGCGTACGCCGGGCGACTGGCTACACGATCTCATCCGCCACGCGGGCGAATAGCGCAGCCAAACCGGCTGGGCCGTCGACCAGCACGTCGACCGACGTGACGAGCTCGGGCGGAGCTTCGGGCGAGTGCACGCCGATGCGCACGGCCTCGGCGAGCGTGCCATCGTCGACTGCGGCCGCGAGCGCCGCAAACGCGGGGAGATCGCCGGTGTCGTCACCGGCGAACGCGCCGACGTCGAATCCCGCGACGAGCGAACGCGTCGCGTCGCCCTTGTCGACGCCGACCGGCGGCCGCAGCTCGAGCGCCATGCGCGTTCGCAGCTGGGCGAGCCCGTAGCGGCCTGCAAGGTCGTCCGCGACGGCCAATACCGCTTCGGCCCGCTCGGGGCTCGGGCGCCAGTGCAGTGTCACGCTCACCCCGGCTTTCGACTCGACGAGCTCGGCGGGGAGGCGCTGCCGGGCATCGGATGTCGCGGCGGCCACCGCGTCGAGATAGGGCTCGACGCGCGGGTCGACCGAGCGCACCCCGTCGGTGAGTCGCTCGATGCCGTAGAGGCCGGCATAGGTGACACCCTCGATCGGCACGTGCGTGGCCAGGAACCCGACCGGACGGCCGCTCACGATGGCGACCCGCCCGAGACGCGCGGCGAGCCGGCTGAGCTGCGTGATCGCTTCCGGCAGGGGACGCGCGTCCTCGGGACGCTCGACGATCGGTGACAACGAACCGTCGAAGTCCACGAGCAACGCCGTCCGATCGGGACGCCGGGCCAGCGCAGCGATCGTTGCGTCGGCATCGAGCACAGTGGGACGCTACCGGTATCGACGCCAAGGCAGCCGCCCGCACCACCATCGACGATGCCCGCGACACGCTGGTCGGGCTCAGTCACCGTATCCACGCGCGGCCGGAGCTGAAGTTCGAAGAGGAACACTCGAGCGCATGGACGGCCGGCATCCTCTCCGATGCCGGACTCGACGTCGCGATGGGCGTGTGCGACCTCCCGACCGCGTTCTCGTGCATTGTCGGTGACGGTCCGCTCCACCTGGCGATCTGCGCCGAGTACGACGCGCTTCCGGCGATCGGGCACGCGTGCGGGCACAACGTGATCGCCGCGACCGCGGTCGGTGCCGGCCTCGCGCTCGCGCCGCTCGTCGACGAGCTCGGGATCACGTTGCACATCGTCGGGACCCCCGCCGAAGAAGGCGGCGGCGGCAAGGTGCTCATGCTCGAGCGCGGCGGGTTCTCCGGCGTGCACGCGGCGATGATGGTGCACCCGACGCCGAACGAGGATCTCTATCCACGCGTCACGGCGGTGGCGCATCTGCGCGTGCAGTACACCGGCCGTGAGGCACACGCGGCCCTCGCTCCGCAACTGGGTGTGAACGCCGCGGACGCGTTCACGGTCGCGCAGGTCGGGATCGGCTTGTTGCGCCAACACCTGCGCGCCACCGATCAGATCCACGGTGTCATCGTCCACGGCGGCGACGCGGCCAACGTGGTCCCCGCGCATACCGAAGGTCTCTGGATGGCGCGGGCGCGCACGATCGACGAGCTCGAGGAGCTGAGGCCCCGCGTGATGCACTGCTTCGAAGCCGGCGCGCTCGCGACCGGCGCGACCCTCTCCGTCGGGAACGTGAGCCCCGACTACGCGCAGATGGAGCACGATCACGACATCGCCGAGGCGTTCCGCGCGAATGCCGAGGCGCTCGGGCGGCCTCCGTCGCGCGACGGCGTGGGAACGTTCTCCACCGACATGGGAAACATCTCGCTCGCGATGCCGTCGATCCATCCGTGCCTCGGCATCGACACCGCAGGAGCGGTGAATCACCAACCGGAGTTCGCGGCGGCGGCGATCAACGCCTCAGCGGATCGCGCGGTGACCGAAGGCGCGCTGGGCATGGCTTGGACGGTGGTCGACACCGCGACCGGGCCCCTGCGCGACCGGCTGATGCGCTAAGACCCGCCGACGACGACGATGCAGTCGACCTCGGACTGGATCACCGAGGGCGCGGTCGACGGATACGCCCCCACCGTGGTTCCCTGGCCGACGGCCAGCGACAGCGCCGCCGCTTCGCGCTGGAACGCCGGCTTGCACAGCACGGAGTCGCCCTGCTGGTGATGGTCGGTCCAGTTGTTGGCATCCTGCGGCTGGCTCGTGTAGCCGTGCTGCTTCAAGTTGGTTGCCATCTGCGCCGCGAGGCCCGACGCCGCGCCGCCGTTGAGCACGATGACCCGCAGCTGGGCCGGCGCCTTGGCGGGGGTGCTCGCCAACGTGGTCGTGGTTGTGCCCGTCGACGCCACGGTCGTCGTGGTCTTCGGCGTCGACTTCGGCTTCGTCGTCGTGGTCGCGGCACCGACAGGACGCTTGGTGTCGTTGTCGACCTGTTGCAGGAGGACGACACCGATGACGACCGCGAGACCGATCAGCATCGCGCCTTTCGCCGCCGCGAAACTTGCGCCGCGCGCAACGTCACCACTGGAGCTCCCGGGCGTCCGGCTCATTCGCTCATTCTGCCTTGTCGGGTCGCGGGAGCGGAGTCACCGCGTGCCGGGATCGGCGCGCCGGCCCTCGAGACGCCCGCGACGGGCCTGGTCACGCCGCCGGCGCAGCCTTCGTACCGTCAGCGGGTCGTACGACAATGCCTCGGGACGGTCGATCAGAGTGTGCAGGGCGCGGTAGTACGTGCTCGCAGCCATCGCAAAGCGCAGACGTATCTCGTCGTTCTTGCGAGCCGGAAGCTGCCACCACGCGCGCTCGAAATCGAGCACCGCGCGGTCGTGCGGGGTCAGCTCCATTGGGTGACGATCCTGGTCGCTACGCGCGCGAAATACAAGCACCCACGTGACGCGAGGGAGGCCGCTACCTGGCGAGGGCGCCCTGTTGCACGAGCAGGTCCTCGATCTGGCCGGCGATCGACTCGGCAAACCGCAGCGAAAGGTGAGAGTTGTCGCGCCTGACGACGACGCCGTCCACGAGGGGGTCGCAGATCGGCAGGTACGGACACACCAAACGGTCGATGTCGATCGAGAACACCCGCTTGCCGTCCGCGAGACGTCGATAAGCACGCTCGAGCTCGGTGGGCTCCAGGTTCGCCACGAACCGGCAGGCCTCAAGCGTGGCGGCACCCGACAGGCAGTTGATGGTGTCGAAGGGTGCCACGGTCACCGGCTCGATCATCACGACCTTGCGGCCCGCGTCCCGCAGCTGCTGCACCGTGCGAGAAGACTCGTCGGCCAGCACGCGTTCATAGTTCTCACTCGTGGTCCTCAGCACCTCGCCACCGGGGCCGACGAACGGGATCGGACTGATCTGATCGTCGAACGACCGGTCGACGAGGACGACGACATCGGGCCGCAGGGTGGGAATGACTCGGCCGTACCAGTCGGCCTTGCGCTTCTCGCACTGCTGAATCACGCCGCCGGCAACGTCGTATTGCAGACCGATCTGCCAGGGGCAGTTCGGCATGATCGCGGCGGAGAAGGTGAGCGACTCCCGCTCTGCGATCTTCTTGAACGTCGGAACGAGCATGCGCGCGTGACTGTCGCCGACCAGCAGCACGCCGCCGGGCCTGCCGTGAACGACGACGCACTTGTCGACGTCCACGCCGAGACAGACGGGGACGGCGACCTTGTCGTTCTTCGCGTCTCGCCAGTCCACCTTGCTCGGAATGACCCCCTCCGAGGTGCCCGCACGCGTCGCGGACACGAGTGCCCCGGAACCGCGAGACGATTTCAGGATGGCAGGCACGAGCGCGAAGGCACCCACTGCGGTGACGACCAGTCCGGTCACGATGACTGCGCCGTTCAAGTGGTCGAGCACCCGCGCCTGGCGAATCGGTCGCTCGAGCATCTCATGACTCAACGCCGCGAGTGCCGTGGCGACGAGGCACGCAATTGCGATCCTTGCACTCGAGCTCAGATGGAAGGCGCGGGTCGTCACCACCAGGACCGGCCAATGCCAAAGGTAGGTGCCGTACGACACACGACCGAGGTACACGAGCCGGGATGCGGACAGCGATCGCTTGACGATACCGCCGTCCGAATTCTCCACCGCGACGATGAAGAGGCTCGTTGCCAGTGCGATGACCGCGCCCCGCTGGATTGCACCGAGATCGACGACCGATGTCGCCACGAGGACGATGACGAACAGGATGACCGGCGAGGCCCGCCGGGCCACGCGCCGCTTCGACGCGTCCAAGCTGAGCAAACTCGGAGTGACAGCAATGAACGCACCCGCGAGCAGTTGGTACGCGCGTGTGTCGGTGCCGTAGTACGCGCGGTTGAGGTCCGTGACCGCCAGGTGCCATGCGGCCGCGAGCGAGATCACAGCTCCAACTGCGATCATGATCCGTACGACTTGCCACTGTCTCGGTCCCGCGCGTCTCGTGACCAAGTACATGCCGCCCAGGAGGAGCGGCCAGATCGCGTAGAACTGCTCTTCGACCGCGAGGGACCAGAAGTGGATCACGGGACTGGCGTTGATGTCCGCGGCGAAGTAATTGCTGGACTGGCTGACGAAGAACCAGTTCGCGACATAGAGGAACGCAGCACGGACTCCGCCGACGGCATTGAGAACCTCTGCGGGCGACGCGATCGCCGCGTAGACGGCTGATGTCACGAGAAGCGTGACGAAGGCGGCAGGAAGCAGGCGACGATACCGGCGTGCGTAGAAGCGCGGCAGGCGTATGCGCCCATCGTTGAGCAGGTCGCGCGTGAGGAGCTGGGTGACGAGATAGCCGGACAGGACGAAGAAGATGTCGACGCCGACGAAACCGCCGTTCAGTCGATGACTTCCCGCGTGAAACGCGACGACGAGATAGACCGCGACGGCCCGGAGCCCGTCGAGATATGGCCGATACTCCCAGATGTGCGGCACCTCGGATGGCGGCCCGAGATCACGCGGCACCGTCACAGCCATCGGACCGATCGTACGTGGCAGGGCCCGCGACGTCTAAAGACTCGGTGCGCAAGGCTGCTGCAAGGCGCGTCGTGTAACGAGAGCCGGATGTCGGACTCGAACCGACGACCTGCTGATTACAAATCAGCTGCTCTGGCCAACTGAGCTAATCCGGCGGGGGACGGCGCGAATACCGGCGCTTAAATGGCGCCGCGTCGTTCCTTCGCCGTCGATCGTAGGGCCTCGACTGCTCGGCGACGCTTCGCCACTGTTCCCAGAGCAAAATTGCTGCGCCGAGACGGCCGCGAACAGGGCGGCGCGACCGAGATGGATGAAGGGACCCTCAGGCTGCTCGTCTGCCGCCCGTTGTTGATGCGCGAGAGCGGCTTTGGCGTTGCGCGGTGCGACCCCTTATGCGGATCGATCCCAGTGATGAACACGAACACCCTCCTGGTTCAGAAGTGGAACGCCGCGGCGGGCACTCCTGATGCGGGGATGCCGTTCCTGTTTCGAGCCCCGCCACGGCCCGGAGACCGGCGATGGCCTCATCGTTCGGAAGCCAACCCGCAGGTTGCAGGGCATTCTCGAGACCAACCCGCCGACACCCTCGACGCTACGAACACATCGCAACGCGTGCATCCGATCCTCTATCAGGGCAATCTGGCGCGTGTGAGGAACGCCTCACACATCAGCTCCGACGCGCGTCACCCTGTGGGCGGTCTGGCGGAGTCTCAGTGGTGATGGATGACGGCGACGCGGACGCGGAGGTCTACGAGAAGTACGCGGATGAGCTCATCCGCTTCGCGACGACCCTTGTCGGCCCGAGCGATGCGCCTGACGTTCTCTCCGTGGCGGTGATCCGAGCCCTCGCCTCATCGCAATGGCCAGGGGTGTCCAACCGTCGGGCCTACTTGTACCGCAGCGTGCTCAACGCGGCACGCTCACGTCATCGTGCCGAGCAACAACGACGAGCTCGGGAGACACGCTTCGGCGCGTCGAGCGCCTGGGAGCCGGCGCAGGTTCGCCCGGAGGTGCTGGACGCCATCGGTCGCCTGAGTGTCCGTCAGCGCGCCGTCGTCTACCTGACCTACTGGGACGACCTCGACCCGGCCGCCGCCGCGGAGCTGCTGGGAATCTCTGAGGGCTCCGTACGCCGCCACCTCGCCCGAGCCAGGGCAAACCTGAGGAGAACGCTTCGAGATGCCTGATCGCACCGACGAACGAATTCGCGCACTCATCGTCGAATTGGCTGAACATTCCCCTGCCGCCCCGGCCTTTCAGGAGCTCGAGCACTGGTCGACCACCACCGAGGCCCGGCCAAGACGGCGGCGAGCGATGATGGTGGGCGCTCTCGCGATCGCGAGCGTCGCACTTGTCGTTGGCGCCGTCCTCGCCCGCTCTGACGAGCGCTCGGGTCGAGTGCACATCGGAGAGCCCACGACAACCGCGCCCACGACGTCCACGTCGTCCACGGCGAACTTTCCGGGCTTCCTCCCGGCACGTGGTTGGCAGACCGTCACAACACCCTCCGCCTCCTCGGCGACCGCGGCCAACATCGCCCTCGGGCCGTACAGCTTGAAGGGGTCTTTGCCCTGGGACACGGTTGAACGTCTCGAAGACGGTGACATGGTGCTCTTTGCGATGGTCTACCCGATGGGGAACACCGCGGTGGACGCGAATTTCCCGAAGCGCGAGCTCCCGCTCTCGCTCGACGATGCAGTCACCGACACCAACTTCGAGGGACAGCCGGACCACATCTATGCCGACCGGATCGGAGCCCAGGTCAACGGCTGGAACATCGACCTGCTCATCTTCTACGGAGGCGGTGATCCGACCGCTGTGCCGCCGGTTCGCCGCGCGCCGAGCGCTGAGACCCGGGCCGCTGCCCAAGAGCAACTGGCACGTCTTCGCGTGCCGACGCGACGAACCGACGGGTGACCTGGTGGAGCTTCGCGGCCTGCTTCGACCGTGTGAATCCAGCGCAGAGCTGCCGATCGGCGTCGCGCACGGCAGCGCGTTCCGGATTCGGCGAAAACGACTGCCGCCAACAGGGCGGGCCGACCGAGATGGTTGAAGGGACGCTCAGGCTCTTCGTCTACGCCGTTGTCGAGGATTGCTCCGCAGATGAGCAGGAACTCAACGCGGTATCGGGGGCGCGGCCGTCCGTGAACCGTTGTTCGTACCGGCGCTATGCGCGCGCACCGCCTCGGCGAATTCCTTGCTCGTTCCACCTCGCGTAGATCGTTTCTCCGAGGTCGGCGAGGGTGCGAGGCCCGTCGTCATCGGTCTTCTGCCAGAGGTCGGGAAGATCTTTCGCCATCGCGGCGACAACCCATGAACTCGCGTCCGTCTCGAACAGACCCGCGTCGACGCACTCGCACGCTCCCCAGCGGCTTTGCCGTACACCCGCACCGGCGCGGTGAGGTCGTGGTCGATCGCAGCATGTACGTGAGGGATACGACGAGGGAGAAAGTCCACCTTCTCGACTCGGTACAGAATCTCCCGAGCGTGCTCGTCGAGGTGCGTGTAGACCTCAGCGAGGTCATGCGGCGTCGCCGTAAAATACGACGCGCCCTGCTGCAACGAATCATGCAGTCGGAGCTGCGAGACGCCGAGCGCGTCCATCTCGGCGTTGACGACTTCACGTCCGCCGAGCTCGCGGATGAGCGCTCGCGTTGCGATGTTGTCGGACAGGACGATCATCAGCCATGCCAGATCCTCCAGAGTGGGCGACAAACCCGGCGCGAGATAGCGCAGCACGCCGCTGCCGAGTTCGTGGTCTTCGCCAAGCAGCGTGACACGCCGATTCCGATCGTCGTCGCCGAGCCGAATCCTCTTCGTGTAGGCGAGCAGGACGCAGACCTTCACAGAACTTTGCGCGGGCATCACTTCGTCGGCTCGAATCGCAACGGTCTCGCCCGTGTCGAGATGACGCGCATAGACGCCCCACGTCCCCGCACGCGTGGCCAGCATCGCTCGCAGATCGTCCTCAAGACCCACGACTCGGAGTTTCGCATCCGGCTAAAGCTGCAAGAAAGCCCGCCGGGAGGCGGCAAGCTCCCGTCCAACCTGCAGGGCCTCTACGAGGTCCGGTACGAGGACAACGAACGCGCTGGAGACGGCGTCGGCGCTCTACGCGAGCGCTTTCATTCGGTCGTCCATCCGCTTCGACAACTCTTCGAGCGCAGGCCGAGGATCACCGTCCGAGCGGTCAACGATCAACAGCCCGACCGCGCTGTTTCTCAGCCACACCACCGCAAGCGTCGTTCCGCCGTTGAGGCCGCGAGCCGAGAATGCGACCGCTTCCGTACCTAGTCCGGCTGGGGTCTTGATCGGGGTTCGGATCGGCCTGCTCCCAGCAAACCCGGTGAAGAGAAGGAGACCGCTCGCTCCGTTGCGGAACAGGGATGCAGCCTGTGAAGAGGTCTTGACCGCGACTGCGAAGCTCGTGATCAAGCCGTACCGAACGCCGGGGATGTGGAACGATCGGATGAAAGCTCCTGATCCAGGTGAGAGCCCCGCCGTGTCCAATATCGCTTGGAAGCCGGGAGGCGGTTCGTCGTACAGATCGGCTCGTCCGTGCTCGTCAACCCTGCCCGTGGGGTAGTCGTCGGAACGCAACACAAGCGTGGACGGATCAGCTGGGCGCGGGTGCGGTGACGACGTGGCCCCGATCGTGGTCGAAGACCGCGACGGACTCGCCGAATGAGTCGTGCTGGCGCAACTGCTCAGCGCCGCGACGATCGCGACCCCAGGCGCGAGCGCTTTGAATCGACTCACCCGTTCCTCATGTCCTTCCGCGCCTCTGCGTGGACACGTGTCTAGATGCCGCTCACCACTACCGGTGTCGACGCGTCGGTGGTCGTGCCGTTGCCCAACTCTCCGTAGCTGTTGAGGCCCGAGCATTTCGCGGTGCCGTTCCCCAGCAACGCACACGAATGAGCGCCGCCCGCGCTGACCGCGGTCGCGGTGGCCAGACCGCTCACCACCACCGGGGTCAACGGGTTGGTCGTGGTCCCGTTGCCCAACTGCCCGCTCTCGTTGTAGCCCCAGCATTTTGCGGTGCCGTTTGCCAACAACGCGCACGCATGTGCTCCGCCTGCGCTGACCGCGGTCGCGGTGGCCAGACCGCTCACGACCACCGGGGTCAACGCGTTGGTCCTGGTCCCGTTGCCCAGCTCGCCGTAGCCGTTGTACCCCCAGCATTTGGCGGTGCCGACCGCCAACGACGCACACGAAGAGTCGCTGCCTGCGGTGAGCGCGACCGCGTTGGTCAGACCGCTCACCACCACTACCGTCAACGAGCCGTTCGTGGTGCCGTTGCCCAACTGACCGTAGGTGTTGGCACCCCAGCATCTTGCGGTGCCGTCCCCCAACAACGCACACGAGTGGTAGCCCCCGGCGTCGATCGCGACCGCGTTGGTCAGGCCAAGCACCACCACCGGCGTCGACGCGTTGGCGATCGTCGCGTTCCCCAGCTCGCCATTCCCGTTGTAGCCCCAGCATTTCGCGGTGCCATCTGCCAACAACGCACACGAATGAAAGAGGCCGGTGCTGATCGCGACCGCGTTGGTCAGGCCGCTCACCACCACCGGCGTCAACGCGTTGGTGGTCGTGCCGTTCCCCAACTCGCCATTCCCGTTGTAGCCCCAGCATTTTGCAGTACCGTTCGCCAACAACGCACACGTGTTGTAGTCGCCCGCGGAGATTGCGACCGCGCCGGCCAGGCCGGTCACCACCACCGGCGTCGACGCGTTGTTGGTGCCGCCGTGGCCCAACTGGCCGTAGGTGTTGTAGCCCCAGCACTTTGCAGTGCCGTTCCCCAACAACGCACACGAATGGAAACCGCCTGCGCTGATCGTGACGGCCTTGGTGCCGGCGCTGAGGCCGCTCACCACCACCGGGGTCGACGAGTCGGTGGTGTTGCCGTTGCCCAACTGCCCGGAGCCGTTGTAGCCCCAGCATTTCGCGGAGCCGTTCGCCAACAACGCACAGGAATGGAAATCGCCGGCACTGATCGCGGTCGCGGTGCTCAGGCCACTGACCACCCTGGAGGTCGACGCGTTGGTCGTGGTGCCGTTCCCCACCTCGCCGAGGATGTTGAGACCCCAGCATTTGCCGCTGCCGTTCGCCAACAACGCGCACGAGTGGTTGCCGCCCGCGCTGATCGCAGTCGCGGTGGTCAGGCCACTCACCACCACCGGCGTCAACGCATTGGTCGTCGTGCCGTTCCCCAACTGCCCCGAGCCGTTGAGACCCCAACACCTGGCGGTCCCGTTGCCCAACAACGCACACGAATGCGAACCGCCCGCGGCGATCGCAGTCGCGGTGGTCAGACCACTCACCACCACCGGCGTCGACGCATTGGTCGTCGTGCCATTCCCCAACCGGCCCGAGCCGTTGAGACCCCAACACCTGGCGGTCCCGTTCGCCAACAACGCACACGAATGCGAACCGCCCGCGGCGATCGCAGTCGCGGTGGTCAGACCACTCACCACCACCGGCGTCGACGCATTGGTCGTCGTGCCATTCCCCAACCGGCCCGAGCCG
>JBBRXX010000060.1:0-18464 GCA_038238245.1 Acidimicrobiia bacterium | reverse complement strand
CTTCGATCCTGCTGTCGCTGCAACTCGACGCGGACGGCATGGTCACGGATAGCTGGCTCGGAACGAACTTCATCGCAATGCTCGGTCAACTCGGCTGGGGTGTCGCACCACAAGGCCAGACAGTCCCGATCTCAAACTGAGTCACTACCGTCGTTTCCAAACCCGAGGTACTCGGCTACGTTGAGCGGCGACGGGGGCCTCGCATCCCCGTTCCCAAAGACCCGATGAGAGGCCGCTCTGTGAGGCGGCCTCTCGTCGCGTTCGGCTGGCGGCACCTTCACTGATGCCCGCCACCGACCGATAAGAAAACCGGAGCGTTGTCAACGCGGCGTCCGGTCCGAAGGCTTCGTCCATGTCGCCTCGGACCGGACCCGCGTAAGACGGCTTTGGGACGCTGCCAACCCGCGCGCATTAGGCCCATGTCGGGCAGTGCCTTTGGCCAGACATGCGCTTGCGCGTTGTGACGGACAGCACGTAACAAACGGACCGGCGGCCGGGCGCGCGGGTTGAATCACCCGGCCGCCTGTCATCCGCTCGCCGCAGGGGCGAGCACTCGGTCTACCGAACAAGGTCACGCGTTATGCGCCGCCCGGACTCGGCGTCGACGGCGGCGGGGCTGCGCGAGCCGGGCATCCGACGCCGCGCGCGCCCCGCCGGTCGGCGCAGGTCGCGTCTTCGCGCTTAGAAAGGATGGCCGCGCTCTTCGACCTTCGTCATCGCGTGCCAGGCCTGAGCCTCACCGCGCGACGTTGACGCCGACAACTCACTCACTCAGCGATTCGACGATGCGACCGCGCGATGCTCGGCGCGGGCGGGTGAAGCTGGTTCCTCTCCCACCGCGCCCTCATCGGATTGTCGGCCTCTTCCTCGGCGAAGCCGTAGTCGCGGATGTCGGCATCGAACTGGTGGACGGTCCGTGATTCCGCCGAGATTCGCAAGCACTCACTGAGGGCCATGAGAGTGTCGTGAATTCTCGACGCACCGGTCCAAACGTCGGCAATCTGTCCGACGCCGTCCCGCAGCTCGATGTCGGGGTTGTCCAGAAACGAGACGAGTCCCTCCTCGATTTCGGCCCCGAAGGGTCGAACCTGTTCCTTGAACCGCATCGCGCGAGCGCACAGTTCCGTGATGTCAGTTTCGCATCGCCGCAACTCGACCACGATGGCTTCGAACTCGTCGCGCAGCTCGGCCGGGACGATGCCGAGCAAGGCTTCCTGTAGCGGGTTGATGACGGTCGTTTGAGTCATGCGTTGGCTCCTTCGATTTGGCGAGAACACGGAGCCCTTTCCGCTCCGTCTCCACCAGGCGAAACAACGCTGCGAACAGCGCTCAGCCGTTCAACATGAACGAGGTGATCGCGAAGAGGATGGGGCTGACGCAGTAACCGCGTTGCCGCCCCATCTCTACTCGCGACCCGAGGAGGGCGGGATACTGTCACGACCGGCTCGAGGTTCTCCCGCGGGCCCGACACGCCGGCGGAGACCCAGCCACACCTTCCGCCTGAACGAGTGAGGCGAAGTTGGCCGAGATTTCGCAAAGCGTGCCGACCGCCGCATTGGCGCGATGGCACACCGCCAGTGGACGGCTGCGCCAGGTCGTTTGCCTCGGCGACTCGATCACCTACGACCGCGCGATGATCGCAGCGCGCATTCGTCGCAACTGGGTCGAACAGCTCACCGATGCATTCGACGCGACGAGCGGTTCGCGACCCGGCGACGGCTTTCGCGGGTTGTGGCGGGACGAGTGGACCTTGCACGGCAAGTGGACCCAGTTCGAGGTGAACGACCCGCACGACTTCGCACCGTTCCGCCAGGGTTTCACAAGCTCGGGTGAGCCGGGCGACGTGGCACGTTGGAAGAAGCCGACGGCGATGCGCGTGTCGGCGTTCGACGTCTACTACGTGGACCTCCCTGCGACGAGCCCGCTGGAGTACCGCGTCGATGACGGACCATGGTGCAACGGCGGGAGCGACCGCACAGGCGCGGACGCGCTCGCGGCGCACGGGCTTCGGCGCTACCGCGTCGCGCAGGAAGTGCGCGCACACGTGGATGTCAGAGGCGCGTCGATCGTGGGCATCGGAACGCACGCGTCGAGCTCACCGGCACGCGAAGGCACCGTGGTCCACAACCTCGGATGCCAGCACCTCTTTCTCGAAGTGTTCTGCCGCGAGTCGGCGGGCGACCCGCTGGCACTGCTCGACATGCTTCGCCCGGACTTGATGATCGTGCTCTTCTCGAACGACGTTCGGTACAAGGATCCGCCGCGCTTCCGTCAGGCGTTCGGCCGCCTGCTCGATCGCGTGCAACCGTACGCCGACGTGTTGCTCGTCGCACCGTACGAGCAACGACCGCCGCCGGAACATCTCACCTCCGACGACCCGATCGTCACTCGATCGGCGCTGACGACAAGCGGCTCTCCCGTGGTGACAACCGACAAGAACGTCTTCGCGGGAAGCGACATCGGTGCACTCGTCGCAGGGACGAACATTCCCCCCGGCGCGAGGATCGCGTCGCTCACATCGTTCCGTGAGGCAACGATGACCGTACCGGCGACCGGTTCGGCCGACCGCGGCGAGCTCATCATCGGGCGGGGCCGCGACATTGCGCTCCAGGCCGAGTATCGAGCGGTCACGCGACGCGTGGCGCGTGAACGAGGGTGCGCATTTCTCGACCTCTACGAGGCGTGGGCCGACGAATTCGGGACGGGCTGGGACGCGGCTCGCAGCGCCGGCTTGCTGTCGGACCCGCTTCACCCGAGCCAGCGCGGTCATGACGACATCGCGTCCCGCGTGCACGCGGTGCTCGCGTGACGCCGCCGTTCACGCGACCCCACCACGGCGCCCTGACGCGCGTCGCCTAGCATCCTGCGACACGAACTATGGACCGAACGACGGCAAACAGCGACGGCGGGGCACGGCGAGCGCCCATCTTTGGCGCACGGAAACCCGTGTGGGCGGCCTGGAACATACTGATGGAACAAGTGCGCGAGAAGACCCCGCACTTCGTTCCCGCGGTCGTGGAGGACGCGAAGGTCATCATCTCGAGCCAACTCGGTGAGCCGTACCGCTTCCGTAACCGATTCGACGCGCTGTTCCAAGTGCTCAAGCTCGCGTGGCAGAACGACGCGTTCTTCGCGCTCATCTGCTACCGCGCCCAGGCACGACTCGACGTGCTGAACGTGCCTGTACTGCCGCGCATCGCACACAAGCTGGCAATGAGCACAGCGCAGGTATGCATCGGGAGAACCGTGATCATGCATCCGGGCGTCGTGCTCGGTCACGGGCAGGTCGTCATCCAGGGTTTCACGGAGATCCATCCGGGCGTTGCGATTGGTCCGTGGGCGTCGATCGGCATACGCAAGGGCGACTTTCGCGGTCCGACGATCGAGCGCGACGTGCAGATCGGCACGCACACCTCGCTCTTGGGACACTTCACCGTGCAACGTGGGGCAACGATCGCCGCCGGCGCCGTGGTGCTGGGAGACGTGCCGGCGAACGCGACAGTCGCGGGGGTACCGGCGAAGGTCGTGAGCGGCGGGCCCGCGTAGGGCCACGTCAAGCACACTGACGACATATGCCCGTCGATCACCGAGACGGATTGTCAGTGGCTTCGGACAAACGTCGGAGCGCGTCAGCCCACGACGGCTTGCCGTCGGAGCCGCTGATCGTCCATCGCACAAACTTCGTCGGACCCATCTCGGGCGAGAGCTGTGCCATGAGCTCGCGGTGAGGGCTCGCAGCGGCGAACGCCGCGAGGGCATGCTCATCGACCCACACAGACAGCGTGGCGTACTGCTTCCGCCACGGTCGTGCCAAGAGCGAGAACCCGACCACTCCGTCCGTGCCTGCGAGCTGTTTACGCACCGCACTCGCCCCGAGAAACAGGCGGCGGGTCGACGACCTGCTGAGCGGAGGGATGCTCGAGGCGAGGACGACGTACTCGCGGCCGGCCTCGAGCACCTTCAGCGATTTCCAGGGTGACTTCATGCCGTACTTCCTACATCTCCAGGTTCGCCTGGTCACTACCGACGGAGCGACCCCAGGTGGATGACGTCGAAGCCATCTTGCAGCTGAAAGCCCGGTATTTCCGCTTCATGGACACGAAAGACTGGGAGTCGATGCGCCAGGTCTTCGCCGACGACGTGGTGATGGACACCACGGCGTCGGGCGGCAACATCATGACCGGCGCCGATGAGTACATGGTGTTTCTGTGTGACGCGATCGGCGACGTCATCACGGTGCATCACGGCCACACACCGGAGATCGAGCTGACCTCCCCGACGACCGCCACGGGCGTGTGGGCGATGGAAGACATGCTCCGATGGCCCAACGGGGGCGAGCTGCACGGCTACGGCCACTATCACGAGACCTACGAGAAGGTTGACGGTGTATGGCGTATCAAGACTTTGAGGCTGACCCGCCTCCGCATGGACTTCACCGAGCCGGTCGGCGGCTGACGTCGAGACGACGAGCGGGGCTGAGCGTGAGATCCCCATCCATGCTTTTCGGGCTTCGCTTCGACTTCCGAAACCCTGATTTCGCCGGGACGACAATGGCGGAGCGCTATGCGGCGGCGCTCGATATCGCGGAGTGGGCCGACCGCTCGGGGTGCATGAGCATCGCTGTCTCCGAGCACCACGGGTCGTCCGACGGCTACCTCCCGAGCCCGATTCCAGTGGTGGCCGCAATGGCCGCTCGGACGACGAAGGTGCGCTTCCTGATCGCCGCGCTGATTGCGCCCTTCCACGACCCGCTGCGCCTCGCCGAGGACTTCGTCGTGCTCGACAATCTCAGCAATGGACGCGTCGACCTCGTCGTGGCCGGTGGCTACGTCCGCGAGGAGTTCGCCATGTTCGACGTGCCGATGAACGAGCGCGGCCGGCGCGTCACCGAAACGGTCACGACTCTGAAAGCGGCGTTCACCGGCGAGCCCTTCGAGTACCGCGGCCGCACCGTGCAGATCACGCCGGCGCCGCTTCGATCCGGCGGGCCGAGCATCTCTCTCGGCGGAAGCAGCGAACCGGCGGCGCGGCGAGCCGCTCGCATCGCCGACGGGTTCATCCCGTCCGTGCCCGAGGTGTGGGAGTTCTATCGGGACGAGGTCCAAAAGCTCGGCCGGCTCGATCCCGGACCCAGCCCGATCGGCGAGAACCGGGTCGTGGCGCTGGCAAGGGACCCGGAGGAAGGCTGGGAGCAGATGGTGCAGTTCTTCCTCCATGAAGTGAACGCCTACGGCCGCTGGCAGGCGCAGAATGACATCTCCTCTCCCTTCCACACAGTCGAGGGGCCCGACCAGCTGCGCGCGACCGGCCAATACCGCGTTCTCACGCCGGAGCAGTTCGTGGACGAGCTGAGGGCGGCGCCATTTCCGTTCGCGTTCTTCCATCCGCTGTGTGGCGGGATGCCGATCGACTTGGCGTGGTCGAGCCTGCGCCTCTTCGAGCGCGAAGTGCTTCCTGCGTTCAGGTAGTGCGCGATCGCGAAGCGCGCGCGTGGGCGCGGGAGCGTCATTGGTCGCGCTTTCGCGCGAGCGCATTTGCCGGGCCGCTGAGCCCTTCGAGACCGAGCGGCTCCGCGATGGCTACGACATCCTCGAGGAGTACACGCGCGTGGTCGTCGTGCCCTCGCCGGAGGAGCGACCGGCCGTAGCAGAGTTTCGTGCGAGCGAGCAGGGTCGGTGACTCGAGCTTTTCATCGAGGCGGAGCGCAGCTTCGAAGCGGGTAACGGCCTCGTCCCAGTTGCCCTGCGTCGCGGCCAGCATCCCCAAGAAGCGGTCGGCGACGCCGGTGACGAAGTTGCTCGTCGCCTGGGACAGGACCAAGCCGCCGAACGGCGCAAGGTGACGGGCCAGCGTCCTTGCTCCTGCTTCGTCGTCGAGGACCGCGGCGACCTCGGCCAAGCACGCGACCGCAGCGGTCCACGTCTGATCGTCCGGCAGCGAAGCGAGGTCGTCGGCGAGCAAGGGCGCGTAGTGGAGTCGCGCCCCTGCGAGGTCACCTTCGTCGGCGCAGAGCAACGCGAGCGCGGCGCGCCACGCCGGGAGAGTCGCGTCGTTGTCAACCGCCGCCGCGACCATGGGCAGCACATCGCGTTGTCGGCCACGGTCGCGGGCCATGATCACAGTGTTCGCCGCCCACGCGTTGAGCGCGTTCGGGTGATCGCCGAAGTTCTCGAGGAGCTCCGCGTTGCGTGCCTCTGCTTCGGGGAGGTCGCCGGCGAGATAGGCGATGACGACTTGCTGCGCGCGGGTGAGTCGACCGGCGTCGCGCCAGCCGATTGAAGTCGCGAGGACCTCCATCTCACCCACCCGGCGACGAAAAGCGGCGACGTCCCCGCGTTCCAACTCGACGCTCGCGCGCAGGCTGAGCTGACCGAGGTGGATGGAGTATTCGAGCCCGTCGCACTGCAATACCGCATCCAGTTCGTCGAGCAGCGAGGTGATGCGCCCGACCTCTGGAGTTCCCGACAGCGTCGACGCCGCCGCGACGAGCGCAAACGCGAGTGTCTCGGGATCGCCGAGGCGACGCGCCTCCGCCAGGGCCTCATCGGCGAGGGGACGGGCGCGGCCGATGTCGGACTCGCTGAAGGCGATGTCGGTCGCGAGCCGCGCGAGGAGGCGCGTGCGCCAGATCGGGTCGGAGTCACCGAGGCGAACGAGTGCCTCGCGGAGCAGCCGGGAGATCACGTCACCTTGGCCGAGCCAGAACTTGAAGCTCGTGATCAGCGCCGCGCGCGCGAAGAGGACGGGGTCATCGAGCGCACGGGCGCCCGCCGCGGCTTCGAGCCCCGACCACAGGGCCTGCTCGCCGACGCTGTAGCGCTGATGCGCGTCGGTGAGCGCCAACTGCAACTCCACGCGTCGCCGGGGATCGGGACGGGGCGAGAAGACCAAGACGGCGATCCCGGCGTCGAGATGGGCGATTGCCTCTTCGTAGGCCAGGCGCTCGAGTGCACGCCGGCCGGCGATGAGCGCGTAGCGCGCCGCCGCATCGGCTCTTCCGTCGCGTGCCGACTCGGTGAAGTGATGCGCGAGCGCCTCCGCGTGCTCGCCGAGCGGCGCGATGCCCTCGAGCGCGTCGCCCACGCGGCGGTGCAGCCGCATCCGGCGCGTCGGCGTGAGCTGGTCGAGCAGCGCCTGTCGGGTCAACGCGTGCGTGAAGACGAACTCACCTGCCCCCGCTTCGACAACCATTCCCGCCGAGACCGCCTCGTCCAAGGCGTCGAGCACGGCGTCGTCGTCGGTCCCGAGCACGCGCTCGACGAGAGCCGCGGAGAACTCCGAGCCGATGATCGCGGCAACCGCGAGCACTGTTCCCGTCGTCGAGCTCAAGCGGGCGAGTCGACGATGCACGACCTCGCGAATGCCTTCAGGAAGGTCGGCGTCAGCCAACGCGGGAGCCGTCCCGCGCTCGTCGGCGTGGGTGGTCGCACCGGACTCGACGAGTTGACGAAGCACTTGTCCGAGGTAGAAGGGGTTGCCACCCGTTCGGTCGTGCAGCGGAGCGGCCAGGTCCGCAGCGTGTGCGCCGAGGTCCTCGGCGGCGCGTTCCTCTTCGAGATACGCCGTCACGGCGTCCAGCGACAGGCCGCGAACGGCGACGCGCTCAACCCACTCGTACGAGGCGAGCTCGGCGAGCGTGGAGGTCAACGGGTGGGTAGCGCCGAGATCCGTGTCGCGGTAGATCACGACTGTGAGCACCCGCTGGTCGCGCGAGGTCGAGAGCAGCCATCGCAACAGGAGCACGGTCGGCGCGGCGGCCCAGTGGAAGTCGTCGAGCACGAGGAGGACAGGCGCGACCTCCGACGCGGCGCTGATGAGTACGACCGCGGCGTTGAACAGCGCGTGGCGCTCGATGTCCGGGTCGCCCTGCGTCGGCGGCGGCACGCCGGCCAGCGCGTCCCTCATGCCCGGAACGAGCCGGACGACGTCGCCGCCGATCCGTCCCGCCTGACGTTGGAGCAGACCGGCCGGGCAGACGCTCACATAGTTACCGAGCGCCTGCGCGAAAGGCTGGTACGGCGTGTCGGGAACCTCGTCACAACGGCCGTAGAGCACGATCCCGTCGACGCCCGCGACGCCGCGGGCGAGCTCGGCCGCGAGCCGCGTCTTGCCGATTCCCGGTTCGCCCGAAACCAGCAGGACGCGGCGCCGGCCTTCGACGGCCTCACGCCACGCGGACCGCAGCCGCGCGAGCTCTGACGCCCGACCGACGAATCCGCCCGCCGCGAGCGACAGTGCGGGCGGCATCGGCCAGGTGCTCGCCGGCGGCATCTTGGCGAGCGGGAGCGTGCTCCATCCGGACGGCCCGACGACCGCGAAGACGTGTTCCTCGCGGCTCAGCCCGCGCAGTCCGTATCGGCCTCGGTCGTCGAGAGCGACGTCGTCCGGCAAGTGGTGCCGCACCGCCTCCGCGGTCGCGGCCGACAAGAGGATCTGGCCACCGCTCGAGAGGCCGCGAAGCCGCGCCGCGCGGTTGAGCGTGGGGCCGAAGTAGTCACCGTCTCGTTCGTGGGCCGACCCCGTGTGCACCGCGACGCGCACTCGCAGGTCGAGATCATCGGGCCAAGGCTCGGCGGCGAGCTGTCGCTGGGCGTTGATCGCGGCAGAAAGTGCGGCATGAGGATCCCCGAACACCGAAACCGTCGAATCGCCTTCGCCCTTGTGCTTGAGGAGGATCCCGCCGGCATCGGTGACCACCTGCTCCAGCAGCCGGTCATGGCGCTCGAGCGCATCTGCCATCTTCTCCGGCGACCGGTCCCAGAGCTCGGTCGAGCCCTCGATGTCGGTGAGCAGGAACGTCACGATCCCCGACGGCAAGCGCAAGCGATCGAACATCACACTCACGCTACGCCGGTGACCGCCGCCGGCGGCGAGGCACCGATGCGCCAACGCGGGCTAACGGAGCGCGGCGCGCACCTGACTGCGAAATGGTTCGGGGCAGTTCCAGTACGTGATCCCGCTCGCGGCGGTTTCCGTCGGGAAGAGGGCCCACGCCACGCAGTCCGCCACCCTTTCGGAGACATCCCACGGGCTCCCGGGTCGCACCACGGGACCGCCGGCAACGGCCGGCGTGAGCGCCTCGCCCTTCCTGGAATCGAGGTGAACGCTATGGGCCAACTCGTGCACGGTGACGTAGGTGAGCACTGCGGTGCTGCCGAGCGCACGCTCGCTGATCCACACGTCATTGGGCTCGAGGTTGTACCCGCCCGCGTGGCAGCAGTCGATCGGGTTGTAGCCGAAGTGCACGTGCGCTCCAGCCGTGAAGAGAACCGGCGGAAGCGTCGCAAGAAGCGCGTCGAGTCGCGCGTTGCCCGTTGCGAATGCGGCGGGAACGGTCGGGCCTTTCGTCGCGGTGACCAAAGTCCGCTTGGTGATGGTCGGCCTGGCCGTGGCCCCGGCCATCGTCGTGGACTTCGTCGGCTTCGTGGTCGTCGACGGCTTTGTGCGCGTCGGGCTCGGGGGGCTCGCCATGTTGCGTCCGTCGGTCCGCGGCGCGGCGACGGTCGACTCGGCGACGGTCGACGAGGCGACACCGACTCCGGCGAGAAGTCCCGCCCCGACTCCGGCGACGAGCACCACCTTGAGTGTGGCCCGGCCCGATATTCGGAGAAATTGCATGAGCGCCTCGATGCGACGTCGGCCAGCGACAAGCTCTGTGGAGCTGGGGCCGGTTTCGCATTGGCTCCTCGCAGGCTCTTGCGACCAGAGATCGCCTGCGGATCAACGCCTCCCCGAGTGGCACGTTGTGTGCGTGCCCGGTGCCTGACTTACGGCGACACCGTTCTCACCAAGAAGTAGAACACTTCGCGCGCGAACAAGACATGAGGCGTTCGACTCACTCGCTCTGTCGTGACGCGGCCGTCGAGACGCGTCGAACGCGCCGACCCGTCAGCCGACCGTCGCAGTACCGCCCGAGACGGTCATGGCAAGCGAGGCGGTGATGAGCGATTTGACGGCGAGGCTGCCGCTGCCGACGAGACTGACCTGGCCGGCGGGTGCGTAGACGAGACCGTTGTAACCGTTGACCGTGCCACTTCCCGTGAGCGTCATCGTGGAAGCGTTGGTGCGGCTCTGGTAGACGAGGATGTTGGCGTAGGTGCCCGTTGTCATCGGCGTGAGCGAGATGCTTCCGCTGCCGGTGAGGCTGAGGCTGCCGCCCGCGATGTAGAAGAACACGCCTCCTGCGGCGCTGGTGAGCGAGACGCTGCCCGTGATCGAGAGGCCGGCTTGGAATACGTAGACCCCGCTGGCGAACGCGCACGAGATGCCCGTCCCCGTGAGGTTGAGCGTGGCGGCGTAGACACCTGGGAGTGCGTTTCCGCCGGCACATCCCGAGCGCGCCGGAAGTCCCGCAGTCGAGGGCGCGGCCAGTCCCTTGTAGGGGTCGGCCGGCGCCTGCGCGATCTGCGAGTAGTTGGAGGGACAGAACAGGTTCGTGCATGTGCCGAGGCCTTGCACCGCCGCGGCTCCCATGATGGTGCCACCAACGTTCAGTGCCGCATCGTTGGTGGTGGAGTTGATGATGATCGTGCCGCTGTTATTGATCTTGAGCGTGCCGTTCCCGGTGATGTTCAATCCGCTCCCCGTGCCGTTCAGTGCGAGCAACGGGAACGGACCCGCGGGCGGCGATGTAGGTGCGCTTCCGAGCGCGGGCACCTTCCGGAAGGCGGCACTCAACGTATAGCTGTATGCCGATGTCTCAGAACTGTCCTGGGTCTCGGTGGCGGTGATCGTGATGGTCGTCGGCGTGCCGGTGCAGTTCGTCGTCGGGCTGCACGTCACGGTCGCGGTCGCGATGTTGCGCCCTACGACGATGTCGTCGATCAAGCTCGCGCCTCGGCAGTAGCGGCGCATCAACGAGCTGCCGGTCCGCACGTAGTTGATCGTGTCGGTCGTGGTCGTCCCGGCGCCCGCCGTCACGGACCACGTGAGCCGGGCGACCGCAGTGAGTGTGCCGGTGACCGGTGGGCTCGGGTCCGCGCACGACGTCGTGTCGGTGAGTGAGACCTCGGGGCCGCTCACGGCTTGCGCGTCCGTGATGAAGTACGTCGCGGCCAGCTGGGCATCAGTTGTCTTCTGAAGGCGTTTCTTGGTCGAGTCCTGCGCTTTCGCGAACAGAAAGAATGAAGACGCAATCGCAGCCACGATCATCGACTGCACGACGCAGGTCACGAGGAGCTCGACGAGCGTGAACCCGGACTCGTCGCCACGCGCTCGGGAGGCCTTCATTGCCGCGCGCTCGATCCTTCGGTTGGATTCCGGTTCATCAGGCATCGCGCTCGCGTCGCTCCGTTCGACCTGCCGCGGAGATTCCGGCTCCTGGAGTTCATCGGCAGCCAGGCCCGGAATTGAACCTTCAGATCGCCTCGCCCCCGTGGTGGCGAAACGGCGGACGGCCCGCGGTGCGAGCGGGGCGGGGGCGCCCGTTGGGCTACCTGCGGGCTCCGAGGTCGCGCACGGCGTCGGCGATGTAGGGCTCTTGGATATAGCTCAAGCCAGCCGACTCGACGATCCCGCGTGCTCGTTGTGACTCGTCGTCGGGAAGCCAGCAGCCCTTGCTGTCGGGCGTTCCACCGTCGGCGAGTCCCGATTGGATCCACAGGGCAGTCGCGCCGATCGACTTGGCGAACTCGACGATCTGTGGGAGCTCGTCGACGGGCCGGTGCGTGAAGACCAGATCGGCGTGCTCGGGAGCACGGCCGACGCGCCGCATGACGACCTCGCCGTCTTTCAGCTCGTACGCCGAATAGTTGTCCGGCTCCGGACCACCGTGCTCGACCGTCGTATATCCGGCGCGGGCGAGCGTCTCCGGCACCTCGACGAGCGGCCAGTCGACGACCAGCACTGACTTCGCAGTCTCGAGGATCCGCGCCGCGTCAGTCATGACCCAGGGTTCAGCAGTCGTGGCCCAGGCGAATGCGCACCAGCTGTCCATGTGGTGCTGGGCCGGTGCCGGACGCAATGCCCCAGTTGGAGACGTAGAGCGAGTCGCCCTTGACGCCGACGCCGGTGGGATAGTGGAGGCTTCCCGCGCCGATCACCTGCCGGCCCGCCGTACCGCCACCCCAGGGGATTGCGATGACGTCACCGTTGGGCGTCGGGCCGGTCGGTCCGAACGCGGTGGTCCATTCGGTCACGTAAAGGGTGCCGTGCCTGCCGAACGCGAGCGACGTGACCGCGGACAACCCATCGGCGTATTTCGTGAGCCTGCCGCTCCACGGCTCGAGGCGGTACACCGCCGTTTTGCCGATGCCTGCCTCGAAGTTGAGCTCGCCGATGTAGAGCGGCGCCGTCAGGACCCCACGCGAGAGAGGTGGGGACGGGTTGCGCGGTGGTGGACAGCACCTTGACGAGCGAGGTCTGATGGTGCTCGACCTTCACGATGTCGTTGCCTGCGGCGTCGGCCACATAGACGTCGTGGCCGCGAATGGCGAGACCGTACGGGTCGGTGTCCGGGCCCTGGCCGTCAGGGTCGTGCTTGCACTCGAACGCACCGGGATTGCCGACGGCGCTCACCGAGGAGCCACCGTGGAGTCGGAGCAGCTTGCCGGCCTGCGCGGCGACGCTCGCGGGGAACGCGAACCCGGGAGCCACACAGCCTCCGGTTGCGATGCCGTAGAGCCGGTGGCCCTTGAACGCGAGTGCGTCGACGCCCACGACGTCGCCCTCGGGCGAGGCGATCGACAGCAGTCCCGTTTGCACCTTGGACGCGTGGCCGTGCCGGTAACGCGTCATCGAGCCGGTGAAGCCGGCGCAGACGTTGACGCCTTACGCAACGTCGAAACAGGTGTTGCCGCCTGTACCTGCTTCGGCGACGTATACGGAGCTCCCTCGGACCGCGATCTGCCGGGGATTGTTGAGCCCGTCGATGACGACCTCGACGCTCCCAATGCGGTGGTCGCCGTCCCCACGGTGGTGGCGCTCGTCGTTGTGGTGGCGGGAGTGGTGATCGGCGTCCTTCGCTGATGCCGCCGGCACACTGATGACCGAAGCCACCGCGACCAGGGCGACCAAGCAAGCAATTCGCTTCATCCTGAATGTCCCTCTCAGCACTTGGGCCGTCTCGCGACGCACACTGAACACCAGCCTCACGCAGCCCTGCAAGACGCCAAAACCTCGCATCGCGCCCGCATCCGGGTGTTTTCTCCCCGCCCGAGCAGTCGTCACGGCGCGTTTCGCTCGAGCATGCGCATCGAGTCGGGGAGAACATGGCACCTTGGTCGCTTCCCTCGACGCAAGAAGGAGAACTTCGCATGATGAGAACGCGGGCAGCCTCGATCGTGTCGGTCGGACTCCTGGCCGTTGCGGCGTGCTCCTCGTCGGCCGCGAAGACCGCGGAGACGAAGCAGACCGGTCCGGCTGCGGACCTCGCGGTCGCGAAGGCGGCGGTGCTCGGCGCTGCCGACCTTCCGGGTTACACGGAGACTCCTTACAAGGAATCGGATGACATCCCGCAGTCGGTCAAGAAGAAGTTCGCCGAATGTATGCACACCGATGTGACGATCTTCGATGACACACCCGGCGCACAGAAAGCTCACTCATCCGATTTCGACAAGGACGGCGCGCAGGTCTCGGGCAGCGTGGAGATCGACCCGCAGAAGAGCGACATCGACAAGGGTTGGAACCAGCTGACGACTCCTGGAGTCGACAAATGCCTGCAGCAGCTCCTCCAAGCTGCATTCACGCTCAGCGCGCCGAGCGGAACCACTGTGGGTACCGCATCGCTGGAGCGGTTCGAGGTCGCGATCGGAGATCGATCGGTCGGCTACACCGTCAAGATCCCGGCAACGACGCAGGGCACAAACGTCGTCGTCTACGCCGACCTTCTATACGTGGCCCGCGACCGCGCGGGAATCGACCTCACCGCGATCAATAGCACTCAGCCGTTCGACCGGGCCACAGAAATTGCGCTCGCGCAAGCGATGTACGACCGAGTCGGTACCAAGGCAAGCTGACCGGTCAACGCTGACCGGTCAACCCGACAACTCGTCGAGCGATCGCTTCGTCTCTCGAACGCGACGCTTCGGCCGGAATGCCGATCTCCTACTTCACGCGGATATCGAGATCTGTCGCACGACGCCGTCCGACGAAGGTGAGCGTGCCGGCGGCGACGAGCGCAAGCCCGACCATCAGCAGGGCGAAGCTGTTGCCTCCGGTGAACGGCAAGGCACCTGTCTTGGTATCGCCTCGGATCGCCGACGTCGGCGTTGCGGCAGCTCCGGCCGCCACCGTCGTGGTTGTCGAGTCGCCCTTTACGACCACCTTGCCGCCGGTCGTCGAGGTGGTCGGCAACGTCGAGCTCTCGCCTTCATTCTCGATGACCGTCGTCGGGGTCACATGCTCCGTCGTCGGCGACACATACTCCGTCGTCGGCGTCACATACGTCGTCGTGGTCGTCCCACAGTCCGGGGCGGAGACCGAGTGATACTCACCCACGCTGTTGCCGCCGAAGTTCGTCGGCTGCGGATCGCTGTCGTTGTGGTTGTTGCCCGAGTGGATCCACACCTTGACGATCGCGCCGTGCTCCGGGTCGACGTAGTCGGTGGTGTGCGTCTTCCCGCTCAGGTCGCCGTCCTCGAGCTTGATCTCGAAACCGTCGGCGTACTGAATGATGATGTTGCTCAAGTCCTTGGTCGACGTGAACGTGATGTTTCCGTCACATCCGGCCACCGCGCTGGTCACGGCGTCGTCGCCGGTCGCGCCTGCCACGGCCGCGCTGACGAACACCATCCCGGCCACGAGCATGATGAGTGCAGCGAACGCACTCGGAACCCGACCCCAGATCTTCAACACTGGCCCCACCATCCCAATGCAGGGACTCGAGCGGCACCGGAAGGCTCCGGCCCGACACGAGTCCGCGTGTCATGGGGCCGGTTTCGCAGTGGCTTCCCGGCAGCGCAGCGACCAATTCGCGTGCCGGATCAACGCCTCCCCGCCGCATTTGTACCACTTTTGGCGGCGCTGCGCAAATACTCCTATACGCCCGTAACCGCGCCGCTCGGCAGAGTACGCCCCTTGGATGTAGTTCAGATCGGCTGTTCTCTCACCGGCGCGTTGCGACTGGCCGGCGGGGAACCTCAGGAAGCGATGCATTCTCCGCAGGGGTACGCGATTGCGAAGGGCCCGTTGCCCATCTCGACGAGGGAATGCGCGGCGGGCTCATCGCTCGAGGTGCCGACGGCCTCGAAGCGCTCTTGCAATCACGCCGTGATCACGGAGCCGTGGAAGTCGCGTCCGAGTGCGGCGTCGGTCCTGGTCAATACAGTGCCCGAGGAGGGATTTGAACCCTCACGCCCTTGCGAGCAACGGATTTTGAGTCTCTTCGGGCCCTTGCAGCGGTGTGCGCGCGGTTTCATCCCTTCCGGTCTACCGGGCTCGATACCTGCGCGTGCATGCAAGCATTTGCAGGTTTTTGCGCGTCTCCCGCTTGCAAACCGTTTGCAAGATAGCTTGTTCTGTAGCAAATGAACGGGTAGGTTTGCCATGTGGCAAGCGACCTCGTCAGCACGCAAGAGGCCGCCCAACTGCTCGGCGTCACCCGTCAGCGCGTGCACCAATTGCGGCGCGAGTTCGACGACTTCCCGACGTCGGCCGCAGAGCATCCGCGGGCCGCGTTCTGGCGATCCCGCGACATCGAACGATGGGGCCGGAAGCACGGCTACATCGAAGGAGACACGAAATGAACGGACACGTGCGCAGGCGCGGCCAGAAGTGGGCGTTCGTCGTCGAGATGTCGTCGGACGCGTCCACCGGTCGTCGCCGCCAGAAGTGGGTCAGCGGCTTCGCGACGAAGGCACTGGCGCAGAAGGCGCTCCGCGAGAAACTGCGTCTCCTCGACGACAGCACCGACGCCTTCCCCGCCGAGCCCACCGTGCGGTCGTTCGCGGTCGACCAGTGGCTCCCCCATCTGGAGAAGCAGGGCAAGATCCGGGCCCGCACGATCGACGGCTACCGCCAGCACCGGCGGGATCACGTCCTCCCCCACATCGGCGCGATGGAACTGCGCACGATCCGCGTTGCGCACGTCCAGCGGCGACCGAGCCGAATGGACCCCGACCCCGCCGTCGTCATCCGCTCGCCGCAGGGCGAGCACTATTTCTACCCTGGATATGGACGCGTCACCTTGCCACGCTCCATCACGCGTCCATTGACCGTGCGCGAGTGACGCGTGCGGACTCGACGATGAGGGTATCGAGGCCAAAGAGTTTGTCGTGCAGATTCACCGTGATGCGATCCGGGCCGACGACCGAAACGACTGTGCCGTACACCGACGACGCCGTTTCGGCGACTGTGAGGCCGTACCGACGAAAGCCGGCCATGTCGACGACGACGCGCATTCCCACGGTTAAAAGCACGCGGACCTCCCGGGAGACGAGCCGTACTCCTACCCGTGAATCACGAGCTACGCGCCAAAAAGCTGGCAGTTCGGACGCGACGCGCCACCCCGCCGGTCACCCGACGGGAATCTCCGCCCACACAACCTTCCCGAGGCCGTCGTCGTAGTTCACTCCCCAGCAACATGAGAGCCCGTCCACGAGCACCATTCCCCGAGAGTCTTCGGCGGGCGAACCCCATCCCGGGAAACCGTCTTCCACTTCGACGCGCGCGATCTGATCGGCGATGTTGACTTGCACGTAGACCGGTGATGCACCGTGAAGGATCGCGTTGGTGGCGAGTTCGGTCGTGATCAACGTGACCTCTTCTCGGCCACGCCGAATTGGTAGCTCTTGCCAGATTCGATGGCGCAGTTCGGGTATCGCCGTTAGCTCGTGGTCAAGCCGAGCAGCAAAGTTCCAGCCCACTACAAAACGCGATACCCACGTCCGCCTGCGACCCGGCGCGTGTCGGACACACAGTTCACGGCAATATGGCTTCCCGATACGCACCGTCCGCATACACGCGAGCGTCGCGCCGTTCGACTTCGTGACATGTCGCGGCGGCCTGATCGTTCATGCCGACGGCACGGTCGCGGGCTGCACCGAGGACGACGAGCCGGACGGCTGCCACGGCGAACTACTCCAAGTAGTTGAACGGCGAGCGTCCACACCAGCAGCGGACAGGGTCGAGGATCAACCGACCTGGACCGTTCGCCCCGACACGACGGTAATCGGCGGAGCGTCATCTTGACCGCGCGCTTACGCTTACACGGAAGGTCGCTCTGTGGAGCAGTCTGCGGTCACTGCATTGCGTACACCTTGCACTCCCACCGGCGACCTTCGCCGCGCCGCATTTGGTTTGCGGAACGGGAGCGGCACGGCTCGCTGATCTCGAGCAGCGCGTGCTTGAACTCGTGCGCGATCTCGGTCGGCTGGTGAAGACGACCCCGGAGAACGAATGAGGGAGGCGACCAGCTCTCAGCGGCTCAGGGCGTGAATGCGCACTGAACGCTGGGACCGAACCCTCCCCCACCCAAACTGAGATGCCGGGCGCGACACCAGGCCGCACGTTCGACTGGGACTCATGACGCAACGCGCCGGCAGTTCCTAGCGCTCGGGATGCGGTGAGATGGCTCCCTTCGCTGTAGATGCTGTCGCCTTCGCATGCCGGAACGATCGCTTGGCGCCCTTCTTTGCGTCTCGCGTGGCACGCTTCGACGCCTTGCGGGCCCGGCGGCCTGCCGTGCGGCCACGAGCGACGGTGCTGGTGCTTGCGCCACGAGCAGTCTCCAGGCCACTGCGAAGAATCGGCTCGGCACTCGCGATCAGCTCTCCCAGCCTTTCACCCCTGCTTGCGCGGCGAGTCCGCCGTTTCGTCTGCCCGAGCCGCTTGGCCGCTTGCGCCGCCTGAACGGTGGCATCCCTCACCTTCTTTTCCGCCGTCGCGATGCGGGCTTCGGCCACGGCGCGAGCCGATTGCTCTTCCTCGAGCGCGGTTTCCGCCTCACGCTGGGCCCGTTCGGCACGTCGTACTTTGTCTTTCTTGCTGCGGAACGACACAATGCCGAACGTGCCGACCGAGAACGTCTTGCGCATCAGTCCCATGGGCCGCCTCCTAGGATGCCTCGTTGGACGGTAGGAACGTAGCGCAAGAAAGCACCATCTCACCTTGTTTGAATCAGCAGCTCGCCTTGTAGAGATGCGCGGTTCTGCTCGCATAGTTGCACGCGCTTCGCGACCTCCGACCTGGATAGGTTCGCTTGTCTTGACCAACGGCTAAACGCCTGACTGACAGATCACATCGCCATTGAGTCGCCGTCGGGCAGACCAGGCATGCGCACGGCGCCTGGCAGAAGGCGCAGGTCGCGCCACCCGGGACGCGGTGCAGTCCGTTTGAGGATGTCGTGGACTGCCTAGCGTCAAAAACGTTACGCAGCGTGCATGTCTTTGTTGGTCATGGCGACGGGTTTCGATTCGGGTGAGCCTTTCTGGCGCAAGAAGATGGTGAATACCACGATCGCTCCGACGGCCAGGAACTCGCTCTGCCAGTTCTGCATCGACTCGAACCAGAACTGCGAACCTTCCATG
>JBBRXX010000059.1:0-21481 GCA_038238245.1 Acidimicrobiia bacterium | reverse complement strand
GCGCAAGCGCGAGGAAGCCGAGACGCGCAACACCGCCGACCAGCTCGCGTGGCAGACCGAGAACCTGCTGAAGGAGCAGGGCGACAAGGTCCCGGCCGACGACCGTCAGAAGATCGAGGACGCGCTGAAGCGTTTGAAGGACGCGCTCGCGGGCGCGGACATCGATGCGGTGAAGTCGGCGCACGAGTCATTGCTCACGGCGAGCAACGAGTTCACCCGCAAGCTGTACGAGAACGTGCAGGCGCAGCAGTCGGCTGCGGGCGGTGCCGGTGGACCGGGTGCGGGCGGCGAGCCGCCGTCCGACGACGAGGTCGCCGACGCCGAGATCATCGACGACGATCAGCAGAGCGCGTAACCGATGGGCGATGCGAGCTCGACCCATCGAAACGGCCCCGCGCCGGATCCTGCGCTGCAGGATCCGGCCGAGGCCGAAGCCGCACAGGTCGCCAACGACATCGACGCGTTCCAGCGCGAGCGCGACGACCTGGTCGACACCACGCGGCGGCTCCAGGCGGACTTCGAGAACTACCGCAAGCGTGTGCTGCGCGAGCAGACCGCACTCGTAGAACGCGCGACCGAAGGACTGCTCGTACAGCTGCTCCCCGTGCTCGACAGCTTCGAGCTCGCGGTGCACAACCTCGAGGCCGGCGATGTCGACGAGAAGGTGCGCAAGGGAATCGAGCTCGCGTTCGCCGAGTTGATCGGCGTGCTGGAGCGCGCGGGTCTCGAGCGGATCGACGCGCACGGTGCGCCGTTCGACCCGAACGAGCACGAGGCCGTGATGCAGGACGAAGGCGACGGCGAGCCGCATGTCGGCGGCGTGCTGCGCACCGGCTGGCGGCTGAGTGGGCGTGTCCTCCGGCCGGCGATGGTGAAAGTCACCAGGAACTAGGTACGAGAGAACCAGAGGAACGAGTGTCCGCGCAGCGCGAGTGGTTCGAGAAGGATTACTACTCCGTGCTCGGCGTGCCCCAGGGCGCGACCGACAAGGACATCTCCCGCGCCTACAAGAAGCTCGCGAAGCAGTACCACCCGGACGCCAATTCGGGAAACAAGGATGCCGAGGAGCGCTTCAAGGAGATCTCGGCGGCGTACGACGTGCTCGGCGACACGTCCAAGCGCGCCGAGTACGACGAGGTACGGCGCATGGTTGCGTCGGGCGTCGGTCCGGGCGGATACGGCGGCTTCGGCCCCGGCGGTGCCGGCGGCGGCGAGTCCTTCAACTTCGAAGGCAACATCGGTGACCTCGGCGGGCTGTTCGGCAACCTCTTCGGCGCGCGCCGCCAGCGTCGCGCGGCCGGCCCGCGGCGCGGACACGACCTCGAGACCGAGTTGCACCTGTCGTTCGACGACGCGGTGCGCGGGCCGACGTCGACCGTGCGGTTCCGAGCCGACGCGACGTGCGCGACGTGCGCGGGCTCCGGCGCCGCGCCCGGTTCGACGCCCGAGACGTGCCCGGAGTGCCACGGCACCGGCTCGATCGCCGTGGACCAGGGTCCGTTTTCCTTCTCGCAGGTATGTCCGAACTGTGGCGGCCCCGGCCAGGTCATCCCCAAGCCGTGCCCGAACTGCAAGGGTCGTGGTGTCGAGATGCGCGCGCGCGAGGTCAAGGTGCGTATTCCCGCGGGTGTGGCCGACGGGCAGCGCATCCGTGTGAAGGGGCGCGGTGCGGCGGGCGCGAACGGCGGGCCGCCCGGCGACCTCCACGTCGTCGTGCACGTGCGGACGCATCCGGTGTTCGGCCGCAGCGGGGACGACCTCACGTTGCGGCTGCCGGTCACGATCCCGGAAGCCGCGCTCGGCGCCGACGTGAAGGTGCCGACGCTCGACGGGCAGGTGACGGTGCGCATTCCGGCGGGGACACCGTCCGGCAAGGTGCTGCGGGTACGCGGGCGCGGGATGAATGGCCGCGGCAAGGCCGGCGATCTCCTCGTCACGGTCGAGGTGCAGGTGCCGGCGAAGCTCAACGCGGAGCAGCGGGATGCGCTCGAGGCGCTCGCCGCGGCCGTCGACGACGACCCGCGTGCGGCGCTGTTCGCCGAGACGCAGACGCAACACCGAAGGGACGACGATGGAACCTGACAGCAGGGCGCTCTATGTGATCTCGGTCGCGGCCGAGCTCGCAGGCGTCCATCCCCAGACGTTGCGGATCTACGAGCGCAAGGGCCTGGTCGCGCCGGCACGCACGAGCGGCCGCAGCCGCCGGTATTCGGAGCGCGACATCGCGTTGCTGCGTCGCATCCAGGAGCTGACGACTGACGGGGTCTCGCTCGCAGGTGTCCAGAAGGTGCTCGCCCTCGAAGACGAGCTCGGCGCGGCGCATGATCGCATCGCCGCGCTCGAGCGGCGTCTCGACGCGCTCGTCCGGGAGATGGAGGAGCGCGTCGCGGCCGCGCACCGGCAGTACAAGCGCGAGCTGGTACCGCTGCGCAGCGCGGCGCTTTCGCCGTTCCCGTCGACGCGGTAACCAGAAACGAGACGCGGTAGCCAGCAACGAAACGAGATTGTCATGCCCATAGATCCGAGCCGCTTCACACGCAAGACCCAAGAGGCCTTCGCCGCCGCGCAGGCGTTGGCGCGCGATGCCGGGAACACCGAGATCGCGCCCGAGCACCTCTTGCGCGCGCTGGTCGACCAACCCGAAGGCATCGTGTCGGGCGTCGTCGAGCGCATCGGCATCGACGTGGGTGCGGTGCGACGCAAGGTCGACGAGGTGTTGGAGAACCTGCCGCGTGTCAGCGGCGCGACCGTGCGTGACGCCCAGCTCGGCGCGGGCACCTACCGGGTGCTCGAGCATGCAGACGCCGAACGGGAGGCACTGAGCGACGAGTACCTGTCGACCGAGCACATTCTCCTCGCGATGGCCGAGGTGCCGGGTGGCGTCGGCGACCTGCTGCGCAGCTTCGGCGTGACCCGTGACGCGGCGTTGGAAGCGTTGCGCGAGGTGCGCGGTTCGCATCGCGTCACCAGCGACAACCCCGAGGAGCAGTACCAGGCGCTCGAGAAGTACGGCCGTGATCTCACCGAGGCCGCGCGCAAGGGAAAGATCGATCCTGTCATCGGCCGGGACGAAGAGATCCGTCGCATCATCCAGGTGCTCTCGCGTCGTACGAAGAACAACCCGGTGCTCATCGGCGAGCCCGGTGTCGGCAAGACCGCGATCGTCGAAGGGCTCGCGCGGCGCATTGTCGAAGGCGATGTGCCCGAGGGCCTGCGCAACAAGCGCGTGATCGCCCTCGACATCGGCTCGATGGTCGCGGGCTCGAAGTATCGGGGCGAGTTCGAAGAACGCTTCAAGGCCGTGCTGAAGGAGATCAGCGACTCCGAGGGCGAGATCGTCACGTTCATCGACGAGCTGCACACGATCGTGGGTGCCGGCGGTGCCGAAGGTGCGGTCGACGCCGGCAACATGATCAAGCCGATGCTCGCCCGGGGCGAGCTCCGCCTCATCGGCGCGACGACGCTCGACGAGTACCGCAAGTACATCGAGAAGGACGCCGCGTTGGAGCGACGCTTCCAAACGGTCTTCGTCGGCGAGCCGTCCGTCGAGGACACGATCGCGATCCTGCGCGGCTTGAAGGAGCGCTACGAGGTGCACCACGGCGTACGCATCCAGGATGCGGCGCTCGTTGCCGCCGCCGTGCTCTCCGACCGGTACATCACCGGCCGCCAGCTCCCCGACAAGGCGATCGACCTCGTCGACGAGGCGGCGTCGCGCCTGCGGATCGAGATCGACTCGATGCCCTTCGAGATCGACGTCGTCGAGCGACGCATCCGCCAGCTCGAGATCGAGCGGGCGGCCTTGGCGAAGGAGACCGACGAGGCGTCGCGCGGGCGTCTCCAGACGCTGGAGGCGGAGCTCCAGTCACTGCGCGAGGAGCGCGACGGCATGGTCGCGCACTGGCAGTCCGAGAAGGATGCGATCGTCGCGATACAAGACGCCAAGGAACGGCTGGAGCAGGCCAAGCTCGATGCCGAGCGGGCCGAGCGCGACGGTGACCTCGAGCGGGCCGCCCAGCTGCGCTACGGCCACATCCCGATCGTCGGCCGCGAGATCGAAGCGATGACCGAGCGGTTGAACGAGCTCCAGCACGACGGCGCCATGCTGAAGGAAGAGGTCGACGAAGAAGACGTCGCGGAGATCGTCGCGAAGTGGACGGGTGTGCCGGTGTCGCGACTCATGGAAGGTGAGCTCGCGAAGCTCGTGCGGCTCGAGGAGCACCTCCACGAGCGTGTCGTCGGCCAGGACCAGGCCGTGACCGCCGTCGCGAACGCCATCCGGCGGTCGCGTGCAGGATTGTCGGACCCGCACCGGCCCATCGGCTCGTTCTTGTTCCTCGGTCCGACAGGTGTCGGCAAGACCGAGCTGGCGCGCGCCCTCGCCGAGTTCCTGTTCGACGACGAGCGAGCGATGCTGCGCGTCGACATGTCGGAATACATGGAGAAGCATTCCGTGTCGCGTCTCGTCGGCGCGCCTCCGGGCTACGTCGGCTACGAAGAAGGCGGCCAGCTCACCGAGGCCGTGCGCCGACGTCCGTACGCCGTGATCCTGCTCGACGAGATCGAGAAGGCCCACCCCGACGTCTTCAACATCTTGTTGCAGCTGATGGACGACGGTCGCCTCACCGACGGCCAGGGCCGTACGGTCGACTTCACGAACTCCGTCGTGATCATGACGTCGAACCTCGGCGCGGGCGCACCGGAGGAGCAGGTGCTGGCTGCGGTGCGCGGCCATTTCAAGCCTGAGTTCCTCAACCGGGTCGACGAGATCGTCGTGTTCGACCGCCTATCGGAGCAGGACATCGAGCGCATCGTCGGCCTCCAGGTGGACCTGTTGCGAGCCCGGCTCGCCGATCGCGGGCTCACCTTGGAGCTCACCCCGGCCGCGCAGCACTGGATCGCGGAGACCGGTTACGACCCCGATTTCGGCGCCCGGCCGCTGAAGCGCGTGTTGCAGCGCGAGATCGCCGACCCGATCGCGCTCGAGCTGTTGAAGGGCACGTACCAGCAGGGCGACACGATCACGGTCGATGCCCGACCCGACGGCGGGTTGGTGTTCGACCACGTCATGACCGCCGACATCGTCGCCTAGGCAACGAAGACGAGAAATCGCAAGAAGCCATCGCCGCGTCCGAACGGGCTACCTTCCCCGTAGTGGCGAGGCGGGCGTTTGCCATCAGGCTGGGCGTCATTGCCGCAGTCGCGCTGGCCGCGCGGCTGGTGTACGTCTTCACTGTCGCCCGACACCTCACGCTCGGCCTCGACGCGATTTGGTACGCGTTTGTGTCCGGCCCCTTGGCGCACGGCAAAGGCGTCATCGATCCCGTCATCTACTTCACCTCGGGTCGCGAGGTCGCGACCGCCGGACACCCGCCTCTCTATCCGTTGTTTCTCGCCGCAGTGACTCGGGTCGCGAACGGCGAACGCGACACGTTTCTCGTTGCCGGTGCGTTGGCCGGCACCGTGACCGTCATCCTCGTCGGGTGCATCGGCCGCCGTATCGCGGGTCCCGCCGTCGGGCTCGTCGCGGCTGCGCTAGCGGCCGGGTATCCGTCGCTGATCGCAGTGGACGGCGCGCTCATGAGCGAGACCTTGTCGATCCCGCTGCTCCTCGCCGGCGTCCTTGCCACGATGCATGCGCGCGCACACCCGTCGCGGTGGCGGTGGGCGCTTGCCGGTGCGTTGTTCGGTCTGATGACGCTCACTCGCGCCGACGCGGTCGTCCCCGCGGTGCTCGTCCTCGGGCCGGCGGTATGGCTTTCCGCGCCGAGCTTGCGCCAGCGCGTGGTCCTCGGCGCGTTCGCGGCGGGAGCACTTCTGCTCGTCGTGTTGCCATGGCTGGTGCGCAACGAGGTGCAGATCGGTTCGTTCACGGTCACGACAACGAGTGCCGCCACCACCGTCGCAGGGGCGAACTGCGCAACCGTGTATCACGGGCGACTGATCGGCTACTGGGACCCGACGTGCATCGCCCCGAACGACCGCGGGCTCAGTGAGCGCGCGTACACGGTGGCGACGAACGAGGACGGCATCGCGTACGTACGCGGGCACGTGGGCCGATTGCCGTTGGTCGTCGCCGTCCGGGAGCTGCGCGTGCTCGGCCTCTACCACCCGCGCGCAGACGCACTTGGACGCGATCGAAACTCGCTCGTATTCCTTCCAAATCGTCGCGTGGGCCTGCTGGCTCCCGGTCATGCTGCTCGGCACGATCGGCATGGTGCGCCTCGTGCGCATGCGCCGGCCGGTATGGCCCCTGCTCGCGGTGCTCGTCGCGCTGGTCGTCACCGTCGCGTTGAGCTACGGGAACCAGCGGTTCCGGACGGCGGCGGAGCCGGTGATGCTCGTCGCGGCGGCCGCGGCGATCGTGCCCCGGCGCTGGTACGCGCAGTCGCATCTGGCGTTGGCCGCCTAGTTGCGCGCCTCCGTACGCGCACGCGACCGCAGCTCGGCCTTGGCGATCTTGCCGCCGGAGGCGCGCGGCAACGCGTCGACGACCACCAGGTGCTCGGGCCACAGCTCCTTCCCGACACCGCGTTCGCCGAGATACGCGCACACCTCGTCGACTGCGAGCGCGTCGACGTTCGGTCGCAGCTCGACGTACACGCACACCCGCTCGCCGAACGTCGTGTCTGGCATCGCGACTGCCGCGCAGAGGGCGACGGCGGGATGTGACGCGATCTCGTGCTCGACCTGCGCGGCACTGATGTTCTTGCCGCCGCGGATGATGACGTCGGAGGTGCGGCCCGTCACCGTGAGGTACCCGCCGGCGTCGATGGTGGCCAGGTCACCCATCCGCATCCAGCCGTCGCCGGTCCACAGGCGGTCGTTGGCGTCGGGATCGTTCCAGTAGCCGAGGCACAGGGTCGGGCCCTTGGCGATCGGGACCCCCGGACCGCCCGTGGCCGTCACGTCCTCGTCGGTGTCGGGGTCGAGCAGGCGCACGTGCATGTCGGGGATCACACGCCCGGCCGTGCGCAGGCGACGCTCTTGCGGATCGTAGGGGGTCGTGCGCGACAGCGCGCCGGTCTCGTTGGAGCCGTAGAACTGCAGGACGCACGCGCCGGTGCGGTCCTCGAACTCACGCGCCCGGTCGTACGGCACGGTCTCGCCGCCGGTGAACAGGATGCGCAGGCTCGAGAGATCGTGACGTGGGAGCGCCGCGGCGTTGAGCATCATCACGAACTGGGTCGACACCGCGGCGAGGACCGTGACCCGGTACTTCTCGATCGCGGCGAGGACCGCTTCCGGTTCGAATCGCTCGCAGACGGCACACGGTGCACCGACGATCGCGGGCGTGAAGTGCGCGGTCCACAGGCCGAAGCCGAACGGCGCGGGGAGCGCGCTCATGAACACGTCGTTCGCATCGAATTGGGCGACGTCGTCCGCGAAGCGATGGAACGCGAACCAGCGCGCTTGGTCGTGCATGACGATCTTCGGAAGGCCGGTGGTTCCCGACGTCGAGTTGAGGAACCACAGCTCGCCGGCGCCGATCGGGTGCTGGCCGGTGGGTGCAGATGCGGCGGGCGGATCGACGAGGAGCGTGCGGGCGCCGGTCCGGTCGACGAGGTGCGCGGTCTCGCGTGCCCCGGCGCGGGCGCCGATGCCGACCCCGACGAGGCCCGCCTTCTCGCAGGCGAGCATCGCGGCGTGCACGCCTGGTCCGTCCCGCAACTTGAGCGCGACGCGATCGCCGGGAACGTGCGCGCGAGCAAGCGTTGCCGACATCGCCGACGACCGTGCGTCGTACTCGGCCCACGTCATCGACTCGCCCGAGATCGCCTCGACGAACGCGATGCCCTCGGGGTCGGCACGCGCGTTGCGGGCAACGATGCCCGCCACCGTGTTCACGGCAGCGGATGCCGGAACAGTTCGGCGGCATTGCGCCAGGTGATCTGCGCGGCCTCGTCGTCGGGCACGTCCTGATCGCGCAGCTGACGGGCGAGCATCGCCTGCGTGTTCGGCCACGACGAGTCCGCGTGCGGGTAGTCGGACTCGACGAGGATGTGGTCGACGCCGATGCGGTGACGCATCTGCATGCCGGCGTCGTCGTCGAGGGAGCAGAACCAGAAGTTTCGGCGCAGCACCTCGCTCGGTGGCGCGTCGACGTCGCGCCACGTCGGCAGGTAGCCGAGTTGGTACCGGTAGCAGTGGTCGAGCCGGTCGAGGATGCCCGCCACCCACCCGATGCCGCCTTCGGACAAGCAGATCTTGATGTCGGGGAACCGCACCGGCACCTTCGAGTACAGCCAGTCGACCGCGCTGTACATGCCGTACGCGCCGAACAGGACGGCCGGGATCTCGGGCGGCGCGTCGGCCGAGGTGGTCGGCGAGGTCCCCGATGACCCGACGTGCAGGCACAGCACGGTCTCGGTCTCCGCGCACGCCGCGAACAACGGATCCCAGTAGCCGGAGTGGATCGTCGGGAGCCCGAGCTTGTCGGGCGCTTCCGAGAACGTCGCGGCGCGGAAGCCTCGCTCGGCGTTGCGGCGGATCTCCTCGGCCGCGATCGCGGGATCGCGCAAGTACGTGATCTGGTTCGGGATGAACCGACCGGGATGCGCGCCGCACCACGCCTCCAGGTGCCAGTCGTTGTACGCGCGCATTGCGGTCAGCGCGAGCTCGTCGTCGCTCGGCCACAACGTCAGGCGCTGGCCGACGAAGCCCGGGAGGAACGACGGGAAGCAGAGCGACACGTCCACGCCGTCGACGTCCATGTCGCGGACGCGCGCGTCGACGTCCCAGGCGCCGCGGCGCATCTCGTCGAAACGGGTCGGCTCGAACCCGTACTCGCTCGACGGCCGTCCGACGACCGCGTTGAAGCCGACGTTCGGCAGCAGTTGGTCCTGCCAGACCCACGCCTCGCCGCCGTCGTCGGTGGGGACGACGCGCGGCTCCGCATCGGCGAATTTCTCGGGGAACCGGCCCGTGAACGCATCGGGCGGCTCGACGACGTGATCGTCGACGGAGATGACGCGGTACACGCGCTCGCGCGGCTCCGGCTCGGGCAGCCAGCTGATCTGGGTGCGCCGGCCCTTGCCGCCACCGAAGTGCTCGTTGTGCTGGAGGTCGTCGATCGACATTCCGGATGTCACTCGAGGACCTCGGGCTCCGTCGCAATGAGCTGACGCACCGCGCCCTCCCAGTAGGAGCGCGGGCTCGCCATGAGCACCACTTTCTTCACGTCCGCGCGTTGCTGCGCAGGCAGCTCTTCGGGCTCGCGACCCGCAGCGAGGATGTCGTAAGTGAAGCGGCACATGCGCTCAAAGGTCGCGGCCTTGTAACACAGCTCGTCGATCGTCGGCGCGGTGACGATCGCGCCATGAAAGGCGAGCAGGATGCCGCTCGCGTCGCCCACCTGCTGCGCGAGCCATTCACCACCCTCGGCGTGCAACACGTCGCCGTACTCGTCGACGAACGCGAGCTCGCCATCGAAGATGCACGAGTTCTGATGCACCATGCGCGGCATCTCGCGCATCGCGGCAAGCAGCGTCGCGTGATACGGGTGATGGTGCACGATCACCGCGGCGTCGGGACGCGCCCGGTGCATCTCGGTGTGCAGGAAGACCGCACCGGTGACGTCCCATTTCCCTTCGACGACGTTGCCGTCGGCGTCGAGCCGGATCACGTCCGACGCGCGCACCTCCTGCCACCACTTGCCCCACGGGTTGCACCACATTCCGCCGTCATCGGTGGCGATGGTGAGGTGCCCGGAGATGTTCTCGGCCCAGCCTTCACGCGAGAGGATACGCACGGCGCACGCGAGCTGCTGCTGCACAGTGAGCTCGCGGCCGATACCCGGGCCAGGACGGGGCTCTCGCACGTGTGTCAACGTAGTCCGCGTGACGGTGTTGGTGATCGGGGCGGCCGGGGATCTCGGCGGGCGAGTCGCCGCCGCCCTGCGCGCGCGCGGCGTCGACGTGCGCGGGCTGGCACGACGCCCCGCGGACGGCTGCGTGCGCGGCGACCTTGCTGATCCGGCGTCGCTCGACGCCGCATGCGTCGGAGTCGCGCGGTTGTTCCTCGTGTCGACACCGACACGTGAGCAGGTGTCGCTCGAGACCAACGCGATCGAGGCGGCCGAGCGCGCAGGTCTCGAACACATCGTCAAGGTCTCCAACATCCCGATCGCGGGAGTGGAGGCAGGACTCCACGGCAACCATCGCGCGCTCGAGCGGCGGCTCGCGGCGTCGCCCGTCGCGTCGACCGTGCTCCAGCCCTCGTTCTTCACGAGCGTCATCGACAAGCAGCGCGAGCTGGTGGCACGCGGCAAGCTCGTGCTGCCGACCGGCCCGGGGAAGATCGCATGGATCGATCCCGCCGACATCGCCGACGTTTCGGCGGACGCGCTCACGCGCGAGGACCTCGGCGGCGCGCTGCATCTCACCGGACCGGAGGCGCTCGACGGCGACGAGGTCGCGGCCCGTCTCGGTGTGCGCCGGCTCGATCCCCCGCTCGACCGGTGGCGCGACGCGGCCGTCGCCGGTGGCCTCGACCCCTGGCTGGCGGATTCCACCGTGCACCTCTACGAGGCCGTCGCGCGCGGCGCCCTCGCCGAGGTGACCGACACCGTCGCCCGCACACTCAACCGCCCGCCCACCCCCGTGTTTGCAACGAAACGCCCCTAGGCGGTCGCAATTCTTGCAAACAGGGGGTGGGCCGAGGCGACGTGCGCGTCGCGGCCGAGGATCATCGCGTTCGGGTACTGCGGCCATCCAGGGTCGCCCGTGCGGGCGAACGCGGCCCAGGCGTCGCGCATCGTGCGTGAGAGCGCGAGCGCGTCGGCGTCGACGCCGGCGAACGCTTCCCATCCGTCGACGAAGTTGCCGAACGGGAACGGGATGTCGATGCCGTGACACGCGCCGACGTCCGGGCCCTCCCACGTGAAGCAGTAGGTGTACGCCGGTCCGTGCGGTGCGTGGGCGTCGAGCACGGCGCGGCACGGGTCCTGCATCTCGCGATCGCCGAAGAACGCGCGCCAGACGGCGGCATTGTCGGAGCTGCCGAGTCGTGCGGCGTAGGCGTCCGCGACGCGCGCCGCGTGCGTGTCGTCGACGCGCAGGTAACGGGCGACCCGTCGGACCAGACGGTCGCGGGGCAGCGCCGAACGATCGACGAACAGTGCCATCTCGTCGGCGGTTGTCCCCGCGATCAGCGCCACGCCTGCGGCGGCGCCCGCGGCGAGCGCGTCCACCGGCCGGGCGGGCAGCACGTCGCCGTCGACCATCGGGTGGAACGGCATCATGCCGACCGGCTGCATCAGGGTCGAGAGGGTGCGGTTCTGCGCGTCGAGCAGCGTGTCGACCGGCAGCGCGCGCAACGCAGCCGCGTCCGCCACCGCGGCCTCCTTGCACATCGTCTCGGCGACGAGCGCGGCCCGCCCATCGTCGAACGTGGCGAAGGTTGCGCCGCTCTGGACGATCGCGCCCGCGAGCAGGCCTCGGGACATCGGCGACGCGAGCACGTGGAGCAGCAGGCCGCCGCCCGCGGACTCGCCGAACGCGACGACCCGGGCCGGATCGCCGCCGAAGGAGCCGATGTGGTCCCGTACCCACTCGAGCGCGCACAGCGCGTCCCGGAGCCCGCAATTCGCGACACCGCCGGAGGCTCGCGTATCGAGGAAGCCGAGCGCGCCCAGGCGGAAGTTCACCGTCACGACGACGACAGATTGCTCACCGGCCAACATCGTGCCGTCGTAGACCCCTTGCGATGACGCGCCGATCATGAACGACCCGCCCGGGAACCACACGAGCACCGGATGAGGGCCGCGCTCCGCAGGTGCCCACACGTTCAGGTTCAGACACGCGTGCTCGTCGGTATCGGTCACCCGCATGCCGGGCACGATCTCGCCGAGCGGGCTGTTCAGCGGCTGGGGCGCGGCCGGACCGAAATGTTCGTAGGAGCGGGTCGTGTCGAACGCGACGGGCTGCGGCGCGGCAAAGCGTTCCGCACGCGCATACGGGACGCCGAGCCACCGACGAGTCGTCAAGGTCGCCATGCTACGGAGCGGGCGGTGCCCGGAGGCCGGTCGAGTACCATGTCCCCAACGTGAGACCCAATGCGGCCGTCACGCGGCGTGCTCCCGAGCGGAGCTGGCAATGCCCGGTGTAGTGATCGTCGGCACCCAATGGGGCGACGAGGGCAAGGGCCGCGTCACCGACTACCTGGCCAAGGAGTCGTCGATGTGCGTCCGCTACCAGGGCGGCCACAACGCGGGGCACACCCTGGTCGTCGACGGCGAGGTCTTCAAGCTCCAGCTCGTGCCGAGCGGCGTGCTCTACCCGTGGGTGGTACCGGTCATCGGCAACGGTGTCGTGGTGGATCCGGCCGTGCTGCTCGACGAGCTCGCGATGCTCGAGTCGAAGCAGGTCGACACGCGGCAGCTCCGGCTCTCCGGCAACGCGCACCTGATCATGCCGTACCACCAGGAGCTCGACCGCGTGACCGAGCGGTACCTCGGCAAGAACAAGCTCGGCACGACCAAGCGCGGCATCGGCCCCGCGTACGCCGACAAGGCGCTGCGCGTCGGGCTCCGCGTGCAGGACCTGCTCGACCCGAAGATCTTCCGCGAGAAGCTCGATCTCGTGTTGCGCGAGAAGAACGGTGTGCTCGCAAAGGTGTACAACCGCCTGCCGATCGACGCCAAGGAGCTCTCCGAGCGCTACCTGCAGATGGTTCCCCGGCTCGCGCCGCTCATCGACGACACCGTGCACCTGGTGCACGAGGCCCTCGACGCGCAGCAGTGGGTGCTGTTCGAAGGTGCGCAGGCGACGTACCTCGACCTCGACCACGGCACGTATCCGTTCGTGACCTCCAGTAACCCGGTGGCGGGCGGTGTGTGTACCGGCGCGGGTGTCGGTCCGCTCGCGATCCAGCGCGTCGTGGGACTCGTGAAGGCCTACCAGACCCGCGTCGGCAGTGGGCCGTTCCCGACGGAGCTGTTCGAAGGCGACGCGGTGGGCGACCTGCTGGTCGATCGCGGCGGCGAGTTCGGGACGAACACCGGCCGCCGTCGTCGCACGGGCTGGCTCGATCTCGTGATGCTCAAGCATGCAGTGCGCCTCAACACATGCACGGATCTCGCGCTCACGAAGCTCGACGTGCTGTCGCCGCTCGAGGAGCTGAAGGTGTGCGTCGCGTACGAAGGTGACGACGGCACGCGTTACGACCACGTGCCGTACCACCAGTCGGTGCTGCACAAGGTGCGGCCCGTGTACGAGACCTTGGCGGGCTGGGGCGTCGATATCGAGCGGGCCGGGCGCCTCGAGGAGCTCCCGTCGCAAGCGCGCGATTACGTGAAGTTCGTCGAGGAGTTCGCGGGCGTGCACGTGAGCATCGTCGGTGTCGGGCCCGCGCGCGACCAGACCATCGTGTTGCCCCGAGCCGCGTGAGCAGCGTGGAGACACCATGACTCGGGTCCTCGTCATCGGATCCGGCGGGCGGGAGCACGCGCTCGCGTGGGGTGTGGCGCGATCGCCGCACGTCGACGAGGTCGTGTGCGCGCCTGGCAATCCGGGAATGGCGGCGATCGGTGAGTGCCTCGCCGTGGAGGCGGCCGATCCCACTGCCGTCGCCGAGCTGGCGGCGAAGCTCGACGCCGATCTCGTCGTCGTGGGACCCGAGGACCCGCTGGTCGCCGGCGTGGTCGACGCGGTGGAGGCCTCCGGTCGCCTCGCGTTCGGACCGCGCCAGGCGGCGGCCGCCCTCGAAGGCTCGAAGACGTGGATGAAGGACGTGCTCGTCGCGGCGAACGTGCCGACCGCCCGGCACGGCTCGTTCACCGCGGGCGGGGAGGCGCGGGCGTTCGCATTCCTCGAGACGCTCCCCGGGCTCTACGTCGTGAAGACCGACGGGCTGGCTGCAGGCAAGGGCGTCATCGTCACCGCATCGATCAACGAGGCGCGCGACGCGGTCCGTGCGTACCTCTCGGGCGATGCGTTCGGTGCCGCCGGCCGCACGTGCGTGATCGAAGAGGGCATGACCGGACCGGAGCTTTCCATCTTCGTCTTGTGCGACGGTCACGACGCCGCGGTCTGCGCGACCGCGCAGGACCACAAGCGGGCGTTCGACAACGACGAGGGACCGAACACCGGCGGGATGGGCGCGTACGCGCCGGTGCCGTTCGTCAGCGACGACCTGGTCGAAGACGTGATGGAGCGCGCGATCCGGCCGACCCTGCGCGAGCTGGCGCGCCGCGCCGCCGAATACCGCGGCATGCTCTACTGCGGGCTCATGCTCACGCCGGACGGTGTGAAGGTGCTCGAGTACAACGTGCGCTTCGGCGACCCCGAGTGCCAGGTCGTCGTGCCGCGGTTCTCGAGCGACCTGTACGTGCACCTGCGCGAGTCGGCGGCCGGCCGCTTGGAGACGCCCGTGGAGATCGCGGACGTCGCGTCCGTGGGTGTCGTGCTCGCCACCGAGGGCTATCCAACGACGCCGACTCGCCGACGCGACCTCATCGACGGTCTCGACGCGGCCAATCGACACGAGGGCGTGATCGTCTTCCAGGCCGGCACCGGCACCGATGACACGGGGCGCGTCGTCACCAACGGCGGGCGCGTGCTCACGGTGACGGCAACGGGCCGCAACGTGGGCGCGGCGCGCGACCGTGCGTACGCGGCGGCGGCCGAGATCTCCTGGCCCGGCGTCCACTACCGTCACGACATCGCGGCCCAGGCCCTCACGTGATCCCCCGCTACTCCCTCCCCGAGATCGCCGAGTTGTTCACCGACGAAGCGCGCTTCGGTGCCTGGCTCGAGGTCGAAGTGCTCGCGGTCGAGGCGTGGGCGCAGCTCGGTGTCGTGCCGGCGAACGACGCCCGGGCCGTGCGCGAGCGGGCCGGCTTCGACGTCGCCGCGATCCACGAGCGCGAGAAGGTGACGGACCACGACGTCGCCGCATTCGTCGACGTCGTGCAGGAACGCGTGGGGATGCCGGCCGCCGCGTGGGTGCACTACGGCCTCACGTCGAGCGACGTGGTCGACACCGCGCTCGCGCTGCAGATGACGCGTGCGCTCGACCGCATCCTCGCTGCCGCGGCCACGCTCGAGGCCGCGATCGCCAAGCGGGCGCGCGAGTTCCGTGACACGCCGATGGTCGGTCGCACCCATGGCATCCACGCCGAGCCGACGACGTTCGGCGCCAAGCTCGCGTTGTGGGCGATGCAGGTACGGCGTGACCGCGAGCGTCTCGAGCGTGCCCGTCGCACGATCGCGGTCGGGAAGCTCTCCGGCGCGGTCGGGACGTATTCGAACATCGATCCCGCGGTCGAGCGCGCCGTCTGCGAGAGGCTCGGCCTGCGACCCGTGCCCGCGACGCAGGTGCTCCCGCGCGATCGCCACGCCGAAGTGCTGTACGCGTGCGCGTCGGTCGGCGCGACGGTGGAGGCCTTCGCGCTCGAGATCCGGCACCTCCAACGCACCGAGGTGCGCGAGGTCGAGGAACCCTTCCGGGAGGGCGAGCAGAAGGGCTCGAGCGCGATGCCCCACAAGCGCAACCCGGTGAAGGCCGAGCAGCTCACCGGCCTCGCCCGGGTGTTGCGCGGCAACCTCCAGGCCGCGCTCGAGAACGTTGCGCTCTGGCACGAGCGCGACATCTCGCACTCCTCGGTGGAGCGGATCATCATCCCCGACTCCTTGATGCTGGCGTACTACGAGCTCGTGAAGTTCACGGAGATCGTGCGGGGCATGCGGGTATATCCCGAGCGGATGCTGCGGAACCTCGACGCGTCGTTCGGCCTCGTGTTCAGCCAGCCGGTGCTGCTGGCGTTGGTCGAAGCGGGTATGTCGCGCGACGACGCGTATCGCGTCGTCCAGCGCAACGCGATGCGCGCCTGGCAGGAGGAACAACCGTTCCGCGACCTGTTGCGTGCGGATCCCGAGGTCACGACCGTGCTCGACGGTGCGCGCATCGACGGGTGCTTCGACCTGAAGCGGGCCCTCGCGAACATCAGCCGGGTCTTCGACGCGCTGGACGAGGACTCCGAGACGAGCGGCGCGCAATGAGCAGGACCGCACTACCGCACGTGTACTCCGGCAAGGTGCGAGAGCTCTACGCGGTGGAGCACGACGCATTGTTGATGGTCGCGAGTGACCGGATCTCGGTCTTCGACGTCGTGCTCCCCGACGAGATCCCCGACAAGGGCCGGGTGCTGACCGCGCTGTCGTCGTTCTGGTTCGAGCACACCCGCGACATCGTGGCGAATCACGTGATCTCCTTCGATCCCACCGACTTTCCGCCGATGTCCGGAGAAGTCTCAGGGCGCGCCGCGCTCGTCCGGGCGACCCGGCCGATACGCCTCGAGTGTGTGGTGCGCGGCTACCTGTTCGGGCACGGGTGGGAGGAGTACACCGAGCGCGGCACGGTCGGAGGCCTTACGGCACCGGCCGGCTTGCGTCAGGCGGACCGGCTGCCGAGCCCGATGTTCACGCCGACGACGAAGGCCGACACCGGTCATGACATGTCCCTCACCGCCGACGAGGCAGCGGACCTCGTCGGCCGTGACGTGTACGAGCAGGTGAAGGACATCTCGCTGCGTCTCTACGACGCCGGCGCCCGTCACGCCGAGAGCCGGGGTGTGATCCTCGCCGACACGAAGTTCGAGTTCGGCGACATCGACGGCGACATCCTCGTGATCGACGAGATGATGACACCCGACTCGTCGCGGTACTGGCCGAAGGACGCGTATCGTGCAGGTACGTCGCCGCCCTCGTTCGACAAGCAGTACGTACGCGACTTCATGGACAGCAGCGGCTGGGACCACGAGCCGCCCGCGCCGCGCATGCCGGCGCAAGTGATCACGAACACGCGCGCCAAGTACATCGAGGCGTACGAGTTGATCTCCGGACTCGCGTTCGACGACTGGTACAGCCCGGACGACGACTGACGCGCCGGTAAACTGCAGCGCATGCCCGCGTTCCACGCGCACGTCGAGATCTCGCATCTGCCGGGGATCGCGGACCCGGCGGGCGCGACCGTCGAGCGGGCGCTTCCGGCGCTCGGCTACACGAATGTGTCGCAGGTGCACATCGGCAAGACGGTCCGGCTCATCGTCGACGCCCCCGATGCCGAGACCGCGCAGGCGCAGGTGAAGGAGATGTGCGAGCGACTGCTCGCCAACCCCGTGATCGAGGCGTACGAGGTGACGATCACGTGACCACGCGCGTCGGTGTGGTGGTGTTCCCGGGCACGAACTGCGAGCTCGACGTCTCGTGGGCGGTGGAGGCGCTCGGCGCATCGGCCGAGCTGCTCTGGCACGGCGAGGCCTCCACCAAGGGCGTCGACGCGATCGTCGTACCGGGCGGCTTCGCACACGGCGACTACCTCCGCACCGGCGCGATCGCGTGCTTCTCGCCGGTGATGGATGCCGTCACCGACCATGCGAGCGGCGGAGGACCCGTCGTCGGGATCTGCAACGGGTTCCAGGTGCTCTGCGAGGCGCACCTGCTACCGGGCGCGCTCCAGAAGAACGCGGGATTGAAGTTCCTCTGCGAGACGGTCGAGCTGCGCGTCGAGACGACGACGACCGCGCTCACCAACCAGGCGCGCGTCGGGGACCTCCTGCGCGTCCCGATCAACCACTTCGAGGGCAACTACGTGTGCGACGACGACACGCTCGCTGCGCTCCGCGCCGACGACCGCATCGTCGTGCGCTACGTGCGCAACCCCAACGGCAGCCTGGACGACATCGCCGGGATCTGCAATGCGGGACGCAATGTCGTCGGCCTCATGCCGCACCCCGAGCGCGCCTCGGACACGCTGCTGGGCTCGGCGGACGGCGTGGTCCTGCTGAAATCCCTCCTCGCGGCTGCGGCGGATCGCGCGACGATTCCCGGGTGACGAAAGCTGCGGGCGTCTCGTACGCGTTCGGCGACAACGATCTGGCACGCGAGCGACTCGGGATCGTCGCCGACACGTTTGCACCGCCGACACGAGCGTTGCTGCATGCGCTCCCGCCGGGCGGCCGTCGCTACGTCGTCGATCTGGGCTGCGGCCCCGGCTACAGCACCGCGCTGTTGTGCGACGCATTCCCGCACGGGTTCGTCACCGGTCTCGACGCGTCCCACGCGATGGTGACCGAGGCGCGGGTGCGCCTTCCCCAAGCTTCGTTCGCCGTCGCCGATGTCACCGCGCCGCTGCGTCTGCCGGCCCACGTCGTCTACGCGCGGCTTCTGCTCGGCCACCTTCCCGATCCCGGGAACGCGCTTGCACACTGGGGCGCGGCGCTGCTGACGGGCGGTCTCCTCGTGTGCGAGGAACCGGTGCGCTATCGCAGTGACAACCAGGTCTTCGCCCGCTACGAGGACGTGGTGACCGCAGTGGTCGCCGCGCAGGGCGCCACCCTGTGGGCCGGCCCGGCGCTCGATCGCGACCCGCCCCGGTGCGCACGGGTCATGGACCGTGTCGTCGAGCATCCCGTTCCCGCGGCGCGCGCGGCGGCGATGTTCTGGCGAAATGCCGTGACGTGGGGCGGCGATGCCGAGCTCGTCGATGCGCTCCGCCGCATCGAAGCTGACGGCGCCGAAGACATTGTGATGTGGGAGCTCCGTCAGACGGTCTGGGTGAAGGACGTGTAACGATCCGGGGTCAAGTGCCCCGGGAGATGCCGGCCTTCTTCAACACTTCCGGCGTCACGCCGAACTCGCGCCACGCGCCATACGAAATGCCCTTCCGAGCGGAATAGCTCTTGGCAACTTTGACGAAATCTTTCTCGAGGCCGGAGAAGTCCGGGCCCCGTCCCTGCATCCCGGCGAGCTCCACCTCGAGGTCCCGGCGTTCCTGGAGCAGCGTGAGGCGGTTGAGCGCGCCTGCGTTCTTGAGGTCCGTTTCGACGGCACCCAGGCGCTTCTTTACCGAGTCCGCCGTGCGCTTGCGGCCGCGCTTGGGCTTGTGCGCCTCGAGCGCTTCGAGATAGCGACCGACAAGACGGGCGTGATTTCTGCCTTCGGTGAGCGCCGCCTTGTGATCATCTGACATCGCCCGCTTCTTGGGCTTGGTCGGCATACGGCTCCCCCGTCTTTCGGTGATTGCGGTACGTGCATATTGTCATGTTGGCTGCTCGGTAGTCTCCTTCGCGATGGCGGAGGCGTTGCACCGGCAACTCGGCATGACCGACGACGAGCTCGCGGCGGTGGTCGACGAGCTGGGCCGGCCGCCCACTCATCTCGAGCTTGCGATGTACTCGGTGATGTGGTCCGAGCACTGCTCGTACAAGTCGTCACGCGCGTATCTCTCGCGATTTCCCACCAGCGCTCCCTGGGTGCTGGTAGGACCTGGTGAAGGCGCCGGCGTCGTCGACATCGGCGACGGCATCGCGATCGCGGTGCGCATCGAGAGCCACAACCACCCGTCCGCGATCGAGCCGTATCAGGGCGCGGCCACCGGTGTCGGCGGCATCATTCGCGACGTGTTCTCGATGGGCGCGCGGCCGATCGCCCTGATGGACGCGTTGCGATTCGGGTCGCTCGACGACGCGCGCACGCGCTACCTGTTCGAAGGCGTCGTGTCGGGGATCTCCGGCTACGGCAACTCGGTCGGTGTGCCCACCGTCGGCGGTGAGGTCGTGTTCGACGACACCTACCGTGGGAACCCGCTCGTCAACGTGTTCTGCCTCGGCATCCTGCCCAAGGAGCGTCTCGTGCTCGCTCGCGCCGAGGGTCCGGGGAACCTCGCGGTGCTGCTCGGCTCGTCGACGGGCCGCGACGGCATCGGCGGCGCGAGCGTGCTGGCGTCGGCGAGCTTCGCGGAGGGCGACGACGCGAAGCGACCGGCGGTACAGGTAGGCGACCCGTTCGAGGAGAAGCGGCTCATCGAGGCGTGCCTTGAGCTGCTCGACGCGGGACTCGCGGTGGGCGTGCAGGACCTCGGCGCCGCGGGCCTTTCGTGCGCGGCGTCGGAGACCGCGGCGAAGGCGGGCGCGGGCATGGACGTCGACGTGGCGCGCGTCGCGAAGCGCGAGCCCGGCATGAATCCTGTCGAGACCATGACGTCCGAGAGCCAGGAACGGATGCTCGCGATCGTGGAGCCGGGCAAGCTCGATGCGGTGCTCGCGCTGGCGCGGCGCTGGGAGATCCGCGCCACTGTCGTGGGCCGCGTCACCGATACCGCACGCTTCCGCGTGTACGAGGGGCTCTTCGACGCGGTGGGCGTGCCGGGCGAGAACCCGCCGGGTGCCGCGGGCGACGACGCGCCCGAGGTGTCGTCGGACGCGCCGCCGATCGCCGACGTGCCCGTCGAGAGCTTGGGCGACGGGCCGCTCTACCGGCGGCCCGCGGCGCGCCCCCGCGCGCAGGACGCGCTGCAGGCGGCCGATCCGCGCGCGCAGCTACGGGACAAGTTCCCGGCCGGCACGGATCTGTCGGGCGAGCTGCTCGCGTTGCTCGCGACACCCACCATCGCGGACAAGACCTGGGTGTCGCGGCAGTACGACCATCAACTCTTCCTGCACACCGTCGTCGGTCCCGGCGGCGACGCAGCCGTGCTGCGAGTCAAGGACTCGGGAAAGGGACTCGCGCTCGCGACCGACGGCAAGGCGCGCTTCTGCCGGCTCGACCCGCGCACCGGCGGTCGTCTGGTCGTCTGCGAAGCGGCCCGCAATGTCGCGTGCGGTGGGGCGCGGCCGATCGCGCTCGTCAACTGTCTGAACTTCGGCAACCCCGAGCACCCGGAAGTGATGTGGCAGTTCACCGAGGTCGTGGAGGGGATGAGCGAGGCCTGCGAGGCGCTCGGCGTCCCGGTCATCGGTGGCAATGTCAGCTTCTACAACACCTCCAACGACGAGGACATCGACCCGACCCCGGTAGTCGGGGTGCTCGGTCTCATCGACGAGCTGCGGGAGCGACCCCCGGTCGCCGAGTGGCACGCGGGCGAGGACGTCATCGTGATCGGCGCGGTGCGTCCCGAGCTCGGCGGCTCGGAATGGGCGGCGGTGGTGCACGGGCTCGACGGCGGCATGCCGCCGGCCGCGGACCTCGAGGTCGCGCGGGTGACACACGAGCTGGTCGCCGACCTGGTGCGCGATCGGGTCGTGGCGGGTGTGCACGACGTCAGCGACGGCGGCCTCGCGGTCGCGCTCGCCGAGATGGCGATCAACGGTGGTGTCGGCGCGCGCGTCGACCTCACGGTCGAGGGTTGCACGCCCGCGGAGGCCTGCTTCGCGGAGCCGGCGTCGGTCGTGGTGTGCAGCGCCGATCCCGCGCATACCGCCGAGGTGCTCGGGCGGGCCGCCGCCGCGGGCGTCCCGGTGCGCGTGGTCGGGGAGACCGGCGGCGACCGCCTCATTGCAACGGAGGCCTTCGACGTCTCGGTCGCCGCCGCCGCCGACCTGTGGCACAACGCCATCCCCCACCTGCTGCAGCAGAAGTGATCCATCAGATTGGAGGCGGCGCCCCCCCCAAGCGGGGGGCCGCGCCCAAAAAGAAACCCGAGGGGTGGGGGTGGAGGGAGGCCGCGCCCAAGGGGGGGCCCCCGGGGGGGGGGGTGACGG
>JBBRXX010000058.1:0-23070 GCA_038238245.1 Acidimicrobiia bacterium | reverse complement strand
CTGCGCGCGCCGGTATAACCCTGCGCCTCTTCGAGGATCGCCCGCCGGTGCTTCTTGCCGGCCACAGAACGCTTGACGCGAGCCATTGCGCTACCTCCCGAGCAGACGCTTGACGTGCTTCTTGTCGCCGCCGACCACTTCGGCTTCACGACCCAATCTGCGGGTACGCCGCGTCGCCTTGTGCTCGAGCAGGTGGTCCCGATACGCGTGGCGCCGCAGGATCTTGCCGGTACCGGTGATCTTGAAGCGCTTGGCCGCGCCGCGGTGCGTCTTCATCTTGGGCATCTCAGCGTTCCTTGTCGTGTCGTGTCAGGCGTGCGCGGCCTGCGGGGGCGAGGCCGCCGCCGGGACGGCATGGCTGGCCGGTTTTGCCTTGGGCTTGCGGATGGGGTTGAGCACCATCGTCATGTTGCGGCCGTCCTGCTTGGGGGCGGACTCGACCGTCGCGATCTCGACGACCCGCTCGGCGACCTTTTCGAGAATCCTTCTGCCGAGCTCCGGGTGCGCCATCTCGCGTCCCCGGAACATGATCGTCAGCTTGACCTTCGAACCCTCTTCCAAGAAGCGCTCGACGTGCTTCATCTTGGTGTCGTAGTCGTGCGTGTCGATCTTCGGGCGGAACTTCATCTCCTTGATGACGACGTTCGACGCCTTGCGCCTCGATTCCTTACGCCGCTGGTCCTGCTCGTATTTGTACTTGCCGTAGTCCATGATCTTGCAGACCGGCGGGTCGGCGTTGGCGGCGACCTCGACGAGATCGAGGCCGGACTCCCGTGCGATCCCCAATGCCTCGGGCAGCGGTTTGGTTCCCAGCTGCGAACCGTCGGCACCGATCAGGCGGACTTGACGAGCGCGTATGCGGTCGTTGATGCGGGCGTCGTCTGTGGCCAGTGCGTCACCTCTATGTTCTCGGCCGCCGACGCGAAATGACGGCGGACCCGTTTCCTCCGGGGAAAGCGTCCACCGTCGCACCGAACCTCTCGCTCGGCTGCTCCAAGACGGACCCGTCGCGATCGTCCTCCGCGTGGTGCACGGAACCGGCCGGCCGGGTGGGGACACCGCCTTTTGAGTAGCGTCCCGCTTCCCTCGATTGTCGTTGGGAAGGATAGTCGCGCGTGACTGGACTCTGGACACCTGGCGGCGGCGAGCCGCAGCAGCCCCCGCCCCCGCCGCCGCCGGGACAACCGCCTTCCGGGGACGAACCGTCGGAGGAGGAGCTCGAGGCGCTGCGGGAGCTGCACGCCCGGCTGGCGGGGACGCCCGTCGCCGACGTCATCGTGAACCACGCGATAGGCATCTGGCAGCTCGCGCTCGTGCACCTCGGGGTCGTGACACCACCCGACGAGCGAGGGCGGCGTCCCGAGCCGAACCTCGCGGCGGCCGGCCTCGCGATCGACGCGCTGTCCGCACTCGTCGACGCGCTGGTCGGTCGACTCGGCGAAGGTGAAGAGATGCTGCGCGACGCGCTCGGCCAGGCGCAGATGCTGTTCGTAGAAGTCGCGGAGTCCCAGGGCAACTGAGCTCTTGCGACGATCGACGACGCTATTTGTCGCCGGGTGTCGCAAGAACGATCGACGCGGCTTCCCAGCAGCCTTGGTGGCCGGGGACACGCTCGAATGCGACGGCGGTGCCGACCGCGATCGTTCGTGAACCGTCGGCGATCACGGTGCAATGAAAGGGATACACCGCGCCGTCGTCACCCGCGATCTCCCCGATGCCGCGACGCTCGTCGAACCCGACAACGCTTCCCGTCACGCGGCTCCCTCGCTGCGCCATCCCTGGCTCCGCTGCGTCCGCACGGTCACGGGTTCATTGCACGATCTTGCCGATCGGCAGCTCGAGGATGCCGGTCGCGCCGTGGTCCTTCAACTCCGGGATCAGCACGTTGATGTCGCTCTTGGCGACCACCGTTTCGACCGCGTACCCGTCCTCGCCGAACAGCTTCGACACCGTGGGCGACTTCAGCGCGGGGAGGAGGTCGATCACCGACTGCAGGTTCTTCTCCTCGACGTTGAGCTTCACGAGCACGCGACCGCGCGCTTCGAGCGCGCCGAGGAGCAAGGTGCGCAGCTGTTCCATCGCCTTGCGCTTGTCGGGGTCCTCGTACGCATCGGCGTTCGCGATCAACTCGGTGTGCGACACGAGCACCGTGTCGAGGATCCGGAGCCTCGCGGCCCGCAGCGCCCGGCCCGTCTCGGTGAGCTCGACGACCGCGTCCGCGATTTCCGGAACCTTCGCCTCGGTGGCGCCGTACGACAGCGAGATGCGTGCGTCGACCCCGTGCTTCTCGAGATATCGCCTCGTCAGCTCCGTGTACTCGGTGTGCACGCGCACACCCGGCGGCAGGTCGCCCGCCGTTCGCCAGGTCGAGTCGCCGGCGACTGCGAGGACGATGCGGATCGGCCGGGCCGTCGCCTTCGAGTAGTGGAGCTGCGCGAGCGACGCGACGTCGACGCCGGTCTCCTCGATCCAGTCCCGTCCCGTGATGCCGAGATCGAAGAGCCCGTCGGCGACATAGCGCGGAATCTCCTGCGGTCGCAGGATCGTGACGTCGATGACGCGCGGGTCGTCGATGTTCGCGCGGTAGTCCACGTCGGACGAGCGCACGACGCCGAGATCGGCATCATCGAAGAGCTGCAGGGTGGCTCGTTCGAGCGAACCCTTGGGCAGCACGATTCGCAGCATTGCCGGATCAGGCTACTCCGGCGACGAGCAATCGATATCCCAAATCGATCTCCGCCATCGTCCGCAGCTCGCCGTGGCGCGCGTCCCAAGCACCGGACTCCAGGTCACGCCGAAGCCGCTCGGTGCCGCGGGCGCGTGTCTCCCGATCGAGCTGCGCGAACGACGACATGCCGTCCTGCACCCGAGGGTCGAGATACGCCTCCGGCCGGTTCCAGAAAGAGCCACCGAAGCCGTCGACGCAGTCGGCCGGGACGGGGACCGGTTCGATGCGCGTGACGTCGAGCACGCGAGCAAGTGCGTCGGGACCCGGAGCACCACGCTCGGACGGGAGGTCGAGGACCTCGGGGAAGTACTCGTCGATCAACCAGAGATCGATCGTCGTTGCCCGATCGAAGAAGAAGATCACCTGGCGCGCCGCAACGCGCCGCATCTCGCGCAGCCCTCGTTCGACATCGTTCCAGTGGTGCACCGTGAGCGTCGTCATCGCGGCACCGAAGGTGTCGTCGCCGAACGGCAGCGCTTCGGCGACGGCCCGCACCGCCGGCGCGGCGCCGGGCGCGCGCTGTCGGAGCATCGTGGTCGACGGGTCGACTGCGACGACCTCACGGTCCGCCGGTTCGTAGTTCCCGGTTCCCGCGCCGATGTTCAGGATCCGTCGCGCGTCACCGAGCGCGGCGTGGATCCGCGCGGCGATGCGAGGATCGGTCCGGCGCGTCGTCGCGTAGGTGCGACCGATCGTGTCGTAGCGACTCAGCGGTTTCACGGGAGCTCGCGCAGGAGCGACACCATCTCGATCGCGGTGAGCGCCGCTTCCTCGCCCTTGTGGCCTTCGTTGCCGCCGAGCCGGTCGACTGCCTGCTGCCGATTGTCGACGGTGAGGACCCCGAAGATCACCGGGATACCGGTGTCGAGCGCGGCGCGGGTGATGCCGGCGGCCGTCTCACCTGCGACATATTCGAAATGCGCCGTCTCGCCGCGAATCACTGCACCGAGACAGACAACGGCATCCACCGCGCCCGATCCCGCGAGCCGCTTCGCGACCAGCGGCAGCTCGTACGCGCCCGGCACCCACACGACATGCACGTCGGCCGCGTCGTGCTTGGTGAACATTGCCTCCGCACCCTCCAGCAGGCGCTCGGTGATGTCGCGGTTGAAGCGTGCGACCGCGATTGCAAACCGCATGCCGGTCGCGTCGAGTGCGCCTTCGTGCGCGGTGTACTCCCCCATCGGTGCCTCCCGGTCGCTCGCGTCAGGTCACGAGCCGCCGAGCTCTTCGTCGGGTGCGATCTCGAGCAGGTGGCCCAGCTTCTCCTGCTTGGCGCGCAGGTAGGCGATGTTCTCCTCGTTGGGCTCGGTCCGCATGGGCACCCGCTCGACGATCTCGAGCCCGTAGCCTTCGATGCCGCCGTACTTCGCGGGGTTGTTCGTCATCAGGCGCATGGTCGTCACGCCGAGGTCGACGAGGATCTGCGACCCGATGCCGTACTCGCGGGAGTCGGCCGGGAATCCCAGCTCGAGGTTCGCCTCGACGGTGTCGCGACCCTGATCCTGCAGCGAGTACGCGCGCAGCTTGTGGCCGAGCCCGATGCCACGTCCTTCGTGTCCGCGTAGGTAGACGACCACGCCTTCGCCTTCCCTGGCAACGCGTTCGAGCGCACGGTCGAGCTGCACCCCGCAGTCGCAGCGCAAAGAGCCGAACACGTCACCGGTGAGGCATTCAGAGTGCACGCGCACCAACACGTCGCTCTTGCCCGACACCTCACCCCGCACGAACGCGAGGTGCTCGGTGCCGTCGAGCAGCGATGCGAAGACGTGTGCGGTGAAGTCGCCGTACTGGGTCGGGATGCGAGCCTCGGACACGCGGCGCACGAGCTTCTCGCGGTGGCGCCGGAAGCGGATGAGGTCGGCGATCGTCACGAGGACGAGCTCGTGCTCGGCCGCGAATTGCTTCAGGTCGGCCATGCGCTGCATCGTCCCGTCGTCGTTGACGATCTCGGCGAGCACGCCGGCCGGGAAGCAGCCCGCCATCCGTGCGAGATCGACGCCCGCCTCGGTGTGACCGGCTCGCTTCAACACGCCGCCCTCGCGGTAGCGCAGAGGGAAGATGTGACCGGGACGCGCGAGGTCGGCGGGGCCCGTCGACGCGTCGATCAGCGCATGCACGGTCGTGCAACGGTCGGCGGCCGAGATGCCGGTCGTGGTGCCGTGGCGCGCGTCGACCGAGATCGTGAACGCCGTCCGCTGACCTTCGGTGTTCTCGTTGCCCGACACCATCAACGGCAGTTGGAGCTCGTCGAGACGCGCCCCCTCCATCGGCAGGCAGATGACGCCGCTGGTGTAGCGGATCATGAAGGCCATCTTGTCGGGCGTCATCTTCTCGGCCGCGATGATGAGGTCGCCCTCGTTCTCGCGGTCTTCGTCGTCGACGACGACCACGAACTCGCCGCGTCGCACCGCGTCGATCGCGCTCTCGACCGTATCGAAGGTCATCTCGTACTCCTCATCTCTGGTCGCGCTCACTCGGCGCCGGGATACCCGGCGCCGAGTCGAGCGGTCGCTCGCCTGCTCCTGCGAGCTCGCTTCGCTTCGCTTCGTTCGCCGCGCCATGCAACAGACGCTCGACGTACTTGGCGAGGACGTCACATTCGAGGTTCACACGCTCGCCGACCGGGCGTGTCCCGAGGGTCGTCACGGCCAGCGTGTGCGGAATCACCGCGACGCTGAAGCCGTCGTCGTGCATCGCCGCGACGGTGAGGCTGATGCCGTCGACGGTGATCGAGCCCTTGTGCACGACATAACGCATGATGTCGACGGGCGCGTCGAAACGCACGAGTGTCGAGCCATCGGTCTGCACCTCGCGTGCGCGCACGGTGCCGGTGCCGTCGACGTGACCCTGTACGAGGTGCCCACCGAGGCGGTCGGCCAGCCGCAACGGCCGCTCGAGGTTGACGGAGTCGCCGCCCGCGAGCTTGCCGAGCGTGGTGCGGCACAGTGTCTCGACGACCGCGTCGGCGGCCCACCACCCGTCGCCGATGTCGACGACCGTGAGGCAGCACCCATTGACCGCGATCGACGCGCCGAGCGCCGCGTCCTCGAGCACGGTCGTCGCGTCGATCTCGAGGCGCGCACCGTCGGCGTTCGGGATGACCGCCCGCACCCGTCCGAGCTCCTCGATGATCCCGGTGAACATCAGGCCGCCACCTCGTACTCGAGCCGGACGTCGGGGCCGACACGCGTCACCTCGACGAGCTCGAAGCGCAGCGCACCATCGATGGATACCGGGCCGGGGAACGCGAAGGCCGGCACGCCCTCGGTGCCGAGCAACGCGGGCGCGACGTAGGCGACGAGGCGCTGCGCATGACCGCCGGTGACCAGTGCGGCGAGCAGCGTGGCACCCCCCTCGACGACCGCGTGCAACACGCCGTGGCTGCCGAGGAGCCTGAACGCAGCATCGAGATCGACCCCGCTGCCGACCGGCGCCGGCGCCACGGTCTCGACCTTTGCACCCGCGGACCGCCACGCGTCAACGGCACCCGCACGCGCGCGATCGGTCGTGACGACGAGCGTCGGTGCGAGCGCGGTGTCGAAGAGGGGCCCCTCCGCGGGCACGCGTCCACGCGCGTCGAACAGCACCCGCAGCGGCGCGCGGTGCGGCATCACCTCGACGTTGCGCACGGTCAGCGCGGGTCGGTCTGCGAGCGCGGTTCCGGCACCGACGACGATCGCCTGGGCATCGGCGCGCAGCTCGTGCGCGTCCGCGCGCGCGGGTGCCGAGGTGATCCACCGCGACGAGCCGTCGGCCGCGGCAACGCGCCCGTCGAGCGTCGTCGCGACCTTGGCCGTGACGAACGCGCGTCCGGTGCGCCGATGGTGCAGATACGGCGCCAGGTCGTGCCGGGCGCCGGCCTCGCCCACCCCCGTGACGACCTCGATGCCGGCGCTCCGCAAGCGCGCGTACCCGCGACCGGCGACCTTCTCGTCGGGATCGTCGACCGCCGACACCACTCGGGCGATCCCCGCGTCGATCAGCGCGTTGGTGCACGGCGGCGTGTTCCCGTGATGGTCGCATGGTTCGAGCGTCGTGAAGATGGTCGCACCTCGGGCGCGCGCGCCCGCGGCTCCGAGCGCGACGACTTCGGCGTGCGGACCGGTCGGGAAGGGACCGGTGGCGCCCGCGCCGACGATCTCGCCGTCGTCGGCGATCACCGCGCCGACCGCCGGCCACGGCGCGGTGTGACGGCGCGCACCACGGGCCAGGGTGATGGCCCGCCCCATGAGCTCGTCGTCGCGCACGCGCGCCCTCCTCGGCAACCCGCGGGGCGCGGCAACAGCGAGCCGGCCCGCGACGTCGCGGGTCGAAACGCTCCACCCTCTCCCATCCGGACTCTCACCGTCGGCCCAGGAGTTCCACCTGGTCGGCGCTCCGCTGGCTGCGGGGCGTTCGCGGGCTCTCACCGCCGGTCGGGACTTTCACCCAACCCCGAGGGCATTCGGTTGTATACGGGAAGCGTATCCCCACGCGCGCGGAATTGCAACGCGTTCTATTTTCTTGCGGGCGCCGCTCCTAATGGGGATGGCCGCCCGCGAGGAGGTCGAGCGCATGGGCCGCGACCGGGAGCAGCACGTCGACGCCCTCGATCGCGCCACTCGCCGATCCCGGCAGGTTGCAGACGAGCGCCCGGCCCCGCACTCCTGCGACGCCACGCGACAGCATCCCGAAGCCGCGGCCGCCCACGTCGCTCGCACGCCGGATCGCCTCGGCGATCCCGGGCGCCTCGCGGTCCAGCGCAGCGCGTGTGCCTTCGGGCGTGAGGTCACGCGGTCCGAATCCCGTGCCGCCGGTGGTCACCACGAGACCGGCGAAGCCCTCGCACAGCACGCCCAGCGCCTGCTCGACCTCGCGGGCTCCGTCGCCCGTGACCTCGTGCGCCACGACGTCGTACCCGGCGGCCGCGAGGTGCTCGGCGAGCGCGCGCCCGCTCTTGTCGTCGCGCGTCCCGCCGGCGACGCCGTCCGAGACCGTCAGCACCTTGGCCTGCAACGTCACCGTCTCGTGCCCGCCTCACGAATCTTGCGCGCGGCGGCGACCGGGTCGTCGGCACCGAAGATGCCCGTGCCCGACACGATGATGTCGACACCGGCATCGGCGGGAAGGTGTGCATTGTCGACCTTGATGCCACCGTCGATCTGGATCTCGACCGGCAGCTGTTGCTCGTCGATCACGGCCCGGGCCGCGCGCACCTTGTCGAGCACCTCGGGGATGAACGGCTGGCCGCCGAAGCCGGTGTGCACGCTCATGACGAGCAGCAGGTCGATCCGCGCGAGGTACGGCTCCACCGCCTCGAACGGTGTCTGCGGTTCGAGCGAGAGGCCGACACGCATGCCCAGCTGACGGATCTCGTCGAAGCATTGACCCGGATCGCCGAGCTCGATGTGAATCGTGCAGCCGTCGGCACCCGCATCCGCGAACGCGGCGAGCAGCACCTGCGGGTTGTCAACCATGAGGTGGCAGTCGAGGAACAGGTCCGTGTGCTTGCGCAACGCCTTCACGACCGGCGGCCCGATCGTCAGGTTCGGCACGTAATGGCCGTCCATGCAGTCGACGTGGAGCAGGTCCGCGGCGGGAGCGACACGTGCGACGTCAGCCGCGAGGCACGAGAAGTCCGCGGCGAGGATCGAGGGCGCGACTTTCATCCGCGGAGGCTACCGAGGAGTCGCGGCCCCGGGCAGCGCCGCAGCCGCTCACGACGGCGGCGAATCCGACCACTGTGACCGAGGAGCGGTGTTGGTCGCCGTCATGCGCTCGAGCACGAGGACGAACATGCCGTCGCTGTGCGCGTCGGAGGGAAGCAGGATCGCGCCGCGCCCGTGCGGGCGCCACGGCGGCCCGGGCGGATCGATCGCGTGCAGGTCGGGAAGCTCCCGCTCGGCCCACTGGTCGATGTCGAGTGTCTCGGCGCGCGTCAACGTGCAGACGGAGTACACCAACCGGCCGCCCGGCTTGACCGCCGGTGCGGCCGCGGCGAGCAGCGTGCGCTGCAAAGCCGCGAGATCCTCGACGTCGGTGGGCTGGATGCGCCAGCGCGCGTCGGGTCGCCGGCGCAACACACCGAGGCCACTGCACGGGGCGTCGAGCAGCACGCGATCGAAGGCGCCGTCCCGTACTGCGGGGTGCGCGCCGTCGGCGACCAAGGGCAGGATCACGTCGCCGAGCCCGAGGCGTGTCGCGGCGCGCATCACGGTGCGCACTCGACCGGGATGCAGGTCGGCGGCGATCACGACGCCGCGCGCGTTCATGCGCTCGGCAGCGGCCGTCGCCTTGCCTCCGGGCGCCGACGCGAGGTCGAGGACGTGTTCACCCGGCTGCGGATCGAGCAGCGCGACCACCACTTGGCTCGCTTGGTCCTGCGGCGACACGCGCCCGTCGCGCACCGCGGGCAGCCGCGCGAGATCACCGGAATGGCGCACCAGCAGCGCGTCCGGGTCGAGCATCCCGCGCGACACCTCGACACCGGCATGGCGCAGCTCGACCGCGAGCCCATGCGGCGTCGCCCGCATGGGATTGACGCGCAGGGTCACCGGCGGCGGTTCGTCGTCGAGCTCGAGAGTCGCGACCGCGTCGTCGACGCCGAACTCGTCCACGAGGGCACCAACGATCCAGTCGGGATGCGACGTCCGGATGGCGAGCGACGACACGTCGTCGCCGGTCGGCAACGGCCACGCAGGTCCCAGTCGCGCGAGCGCGCGCAACACTCCGTTCACGAACCCCCGCGCGCGGGCGCCGACAAGATTCACCGTCTCCCCGACCGCCGCGTGGGGCGGGATCCCGAGCAGCAGCTGATACCCGCCGAGCCGCAGCGCCGCGCGCACGCGGTCGTCCACCTCGTCGAGCGGGCGGGTCGACACCTGCGCGAGCAGGTGGTCGACGGCCCGGCGCATGCGTACCGAGCCGTAGACGAGCTCGGTCACCAGACCGCGGTCGCGGGCGTCGAGCTCCCGTTGTCGCAGCATCTCCGGCACGAGGATGTTCGCGTACGCGCCCTGCTCGACCCGCAACAACGCTTCCAGGGCGACGCGCCGCGGGTTCTCCGTCGGTGCGTGCATCGGTCCGACGCTCATGGGGTGGTGTCTGTCCGAGTCGTGCCGCGCCGGCCGGCGCGCCACGCGCGTCCGTCCATGGGTCGCTTCCCCTCCGGCTGCACCTCGTCGAGCACGAGCGCGCCGCTCGCGGTTCCGAGCGCGGCGTCGGGCGCGATCTCTCCGGGCGCCAACGTCGGGGCATCGGCGGACTCGTGCGCGCGCAACACCTTCACGCGCTTGCCGTCGACGGTGAACCACGCGCCCGGGCGCGGGTTGCCCGCCCGTACGAGTCGCGCGAGATCGGCGGCCGGTCGGGCGACGTCGAGCCGGAACTCGCCGACCTCGAGCTTGTCCGCGTAGGTCGGCTCGCCGCGTTGCGGCTCGGGGGTCGCGGTCGGAAGCGACGGGAGGTGCGCAACCAGCAACTCGGTGCCCGCTTGAACGAGCCGGCCGCGCAGCTCACCCGCGGTCTCGCTCGGCGCGATCGGGACCCGCGTCGTCGCGAACACCGGGCCGGTGTCGAGGCCGGCTTCGAGCTGCATGAGCGACACGCCGGTTTCCGGATCGCCGGCGAGCATCGCCCGCTCCACGGGGGCGGCGCCGCGCCAACGCGGCAACAGTGAGAAGTGCAGGTTCACGAACCCGTGGGGCAGCGCCTCGAGCAGCGACACCGGCAAGAGCTGGCCGAACGCAACCACGACGCCGAGCTCGGCACCGCTCGCACGCACGTCGTCCACGATCTCCCGCGCCTTGTGCGGGGTGCGGACGGGCACACCGAGCGCAGTCGCCGCGTGCTTGACCGGCGACGCGTCCGACCCCGCGCCGCGCGACCTTCGGCGATCCGGCTGCGTGACGACGAACGCGACGTCGTGCCCGTGCCGGATGAGTGCTTCCAGTGGCGGGACCGCGTCTTGCGGCGTACCCAGGTACACGATCCGCACGGCGACGGACGCTAGGTCACAGCGCGTGCGTGCGGCCGCCGGGCGTCGGGACGCCCATGCCCTGCTCCCGCAGCTCTCGCATCGCGCGCTTGCGGTCTTCGCCGTCGAGGCGGTCGAGCATCAGCACACCGTCGAGGTGGTCGATCTCGTGCAGGAAGACGCGGCCCAGCAACTCGTCGCCCTCGACGACGACCTCGTTGCCGTCGAGATCGACACCCCGCACGGTCACCAGCTTCGGCCGGACGATGTCGAACGCGAGCCCCGGCAACGACAGGCAACCTTCCTCGTAGATCCACTCGCCCGTTGCCTCGACGATCGTGGGATTGAACACGACGTGCGGGCCGGAATCGTCGTTCACGTCGTACACGAAGAAGCGCTTCTGCACGCCCACCTGCGGCGCGGCGAGACCGACGCCGGGTGCCTCGTACATCGTCTCGTACATTGCGTCGACGAGCCGGGCGAGCGCGCCATCGATGTCGGTGACCGGTGCCGCGGGTCGCTTCAGCACGGGGTCGCCGAAGACGCGGATCGTGTGCGTGGCCATGGAGGCCATGCTACCGACGCTCGAATGCGGTCAGATTCGGGGCGGGTCGACTGCGGCACGGAGCCGGCCCAGCGCACGGCCGAAAGGAAGCGACCGCGCGAGCGCGTCCGCGAGGGCGTCCCACGTCGGTCCGGTGACGAGCGCGCGGCCATCGTCGGGGCCGAACACCTGCACCCCGCCGGACTGCACGTCGAGCGCGCGCAGTTCGTCGATCGCGGCCGCGAGCGGGGCGTCGTCGCCCGAGAGCTCGGCCAGCGCACCGAACGGCGGGTACCCGAGCGTCCGCCGGTAATCGAGCTCCACGTCGACGATCCGCTGCGGCTGGGCGCGCGCGATCGCCTCGACGACCGCGTGGTCGGGAACGCGGGTCTGGAGCAGCAGCAGCGTCTCCGCGCGCGGCCGCGACGCGAGCAGTTGCGCCCCCCGCGTGACCAGCCAGTGCGCCTGGCTCGCGGCGCGGTACCGGGGCGCGAGGAGCTCCTGATCGAGGTCGAGGTAGGCGACGAGGGCCGGACGCCGCCGGCGAATCGCCGCGCGATGCAGCGCGGCCTCCGTGCCGATGACGATGTCCGCGTCGGGGACCTCGGTGGTCGCGGCGTCGACGTCGACGACCCGTTTGCCGGGCATCAGCGCGGCCAGCTCGTCCCGTACGCGGCGCACGCCGGCGCGCAGGACCCGCAGCTGGGCGGCGCCGCATGCCGGGCACACCGCCGGTCGCTCGGCGGCCGCGTCCCAGCGGAGCAATTCACGACACGAGGTGCAGACCAGCAACCGGAACCGCCCGCGCCGGTTCAGCACGCAGACCGCCGGGCCCGCGGCGTGATGCAGCGCATCGGCGAGGGCCTCGCTCAGCAAACCGGCGCCGGGCGGCTCCTCGCGCCGGTCCACGACCTGGACGCGGGGCCACCCGCCCCGCTCGACGTCGGGCGACGGGACCGCGACCGCGTCACCCGCGGCGAACACCGCCTCGACAGTCGGTGCCGGCGAGCACACCGTGAACGACGCCCCGGCGCGCGCGGCGCGCTCGCGCAGCACGTCGCGTGCGTGCCACGTCGGGGCGCGCTCTTCCTGGAGCGCCTCGTCGGCGTCGTCGACCACGACGGCGGCCCGGAGGTCGGGCACCGGTGCGAGCGCCGCGATCCGCCCGCCCACGACCACGCAATCCCCGCCCGCCGCCCGCGCCCACGCCTCCGTGCGCACCGCGTCGGGCTGCGAGGAGTGCATGAGCGCGACCCGCGCGTGCGTCTGACCGAGGAACGCGGCGAGCGTGCGCGCCCGGCCCGCATCTGCCACGCACACGATCGTCGACCCTTCGGGCGCACACATCCCCGCGACCAGCGCCCGCCGGTCCGGCAACGGCGGCCACCGCACGACCTTCTCCCCCGTTTGCCTCTCACCCGTTTGGTCGCCAGGTGACCGTTTGTGGCCACTCCCCGACCAAACGGTGGGTGGGACGAGGTTGGGCGGCGACGCGGAGCGGAGGACGGCGACGCGGGGCCCGGCCCATCGGTGGGCCACCCATGCCGTCAGCCCGACGGCCTCGGGCGGCGGGCCGGCCGACACCACCGCGAGCACGGGAAGGAGTGTGTCGGCCTCGGGCTCGACGTCCATGGCGACGATCCAGCCCCGCACCCGCCGTCCGTGCAACGGCACGCGCACGATCGTCCCGACGGGCGCGTCGTCGTCGATCGTGTAGTCGAAGGCGCGGTCGACGGCCGTGACGTCAGGAAGAACGCGACAAACGCGCGTCAACCGGCGGCGCGGCGCAATTCGGTGGCGTACGGCTCGACGTGCTCCCAAGTGAAGCCGTCACCGTCGGTGCGACCGAAGTGTCCGTACGCGGCCGTGCGCTTGTAGATCGGCCGCCTGAGGTCGAGACGCTCGATGATCGCGGCCGGCCGCATGTCGAACACGTCGCGCACCATCGCCTCGAGCTTGTCCGGCTCGACCTCCGAGGTCCCGAACGTGTCCACCATGATCGAGACGGGGTGGGCCACCCCGATCGCGTACGCGACCTGCGCCTCGCACCGCTTGGCGAGACCGGACGCCACCACGGCCTTGGCGATCTGGCGGACCGCGTACGCGGCGGAGCGGTCCACCTTGGTCGGGTCCTTACCCGAGAAGGCGCCCCCGCCGTGGCGAGCCATGCCGCCGTAGGTGTCGACGATGATCTTGCGTCCGGTCAGCCCGCAGTCCGCGTGCGGACCACCCAGCTCGAACTGGCCGGTGGGGTTCACGAACACGTCGAAGTCGTCGTCGGCGAACTGTGCGGGGAGCGAGGGCCTGATGACGTGCTCGATGAGCGCGGGCCGGAGCTGCTTGTCGATGTCGACGTTCGGCGAGTGCTGGGTCGAGATGAGCACCGTGTCGAGGCGACGCGGGAGGCCGTTCTCGTATTCCACCGACACCTGCGTCTTGCCGTCGGGCCGCAGGATGTCGACGATGCCTTCCTTGCGCACCTGCGCGAGGCGACGTGCCAGGCGGTGCGCGAGCCAGATCGGCATCGGCATGAGATCTTCGGTGTCGTCACACGCGTAGCCGAACATCATGCCCTGGTCGCCGGCGCCGACCTCGTCGTACACGTCACCGGTGCCGGACTTCTGCTCGAGCGCCTTGTCGACGCCCATCGCGATGTCGGGCGACTGCTCGTCGATCGAGACGATCACTCCGCACGTCTTGCCGTCGATGCCGTAGGCGGCGTCGGTGTAGCCGATGCCGTTGATCGTCTCCCGGGCCAGGCGCGAGACGTCGATGTGGGCCTTGGTGGAGATCTCGCCGGCCACCACGACCAGACCGGTCGTGACCAGCGTCTCGCACGCCACCCGGCCGTACGGGTCCTCGGCGAGCACTGCGTCGAGGACGCTGTCGCTGATCTGATCCGACATCTTGTCGGGATGTCCCTCGGTGACGGACTCCGACGTAAAGGTATGCCTGCTCACGAACTCCCCCTCGACCGCGTGACCAGATGCGAGGCCCGCATGCTAGGGGGACCGGCGCCCGTCACGCCGATCGATGCGCTCCGCCACGCTGGTCGATGAGCGCCGCCACGCGGTCGAGCACGACGCCGGCGAGGGCGACCTTGGTCAGGAGGGGCGTCTCGGCGACCCCGCCGTCGGCGTCGAGCAACACCGCGCGGTTCGTGTCGACCTCGAATCCCGCATCGGCGGCGCTCACGTCGTTGGCCACCATGAGGTCGACGCGCTTGGCCGCCAACTTCGCCGCCGCGTGCTCCCGGACCCGTTCGGTCTCGGCCGCGAATCCGACCACGATCTGGTCGGCGCGCTTGGAGCGGCCGAGACTGGCGAGGATGTCAACGGTCGGCTCGAGCAGGACCTCGGGCACCCCGTCGCCCTTCTTGAGCTTCTGCGGTGCGACCGCTTTGGGCCGGAAATCCGCGACCGCCGCCGCCATGATCACCGCGTCGGCATACCCGGCGCGGGCCACGACCGCGTCGTGCATTTCCTCGGCGCTCTCGACGCGCACGACCTCCACCCCCGCAACCACCGGATGGGGGGCGGTGGTGATCAGGACGACCCGCGCACCCCGGCGGGCCGCTACCTCGGCGAGCGCGTGACCCATCTTCCCCGAGGACCGGTTCCCTATGTAGCGCACGGGATCGATCGCTTCGCGGGTGCCGCCGGCCGTGACCAGCACCGTGCGGTCCGTGAGCGGACGGCCCGGTACGAGCAGCGCGAGCGCGGCGTCGGCGATGGTCGCGGGCTCGGGAAGCCGGCCCGCGCCGCGGTCGCCGCCGGCCAGATGGCCGGCTTCGGGCGCGAGCACGTGCACACCGCGGCCGCGGAGCGTGTCGAGGTTCGCCTGGACCGCGGGGTGCTCCCACATCTCGGTGTGCATCGCGGGGCAGACGAGGACGGGCGCAGTCGTCGCCAGCAGGGTTGCGGTCAGCAGATCGTCGGAGATCCCGGCCGCGTACTTCCCGAGCAGCTTCGCGGTGGCGGGCGCGACGAGGATCAGGTCGGCGTTCTGGCCGAGGCGCGTGTGCGGAATGGGTTCGAGGCCGCCGAAGAGGGACGTCCGCGCGGGCTCCGACGCGAGTGCCGAGAACGTGAGCGCGCCGACGAAGCGCTGCGCGTCATCGGTGAGCACCGGCGCGACGTGGACGCCGGCGTCAACGAGGCGCCGGCAGACCTCGACCGCCTTGTACGCGGCAATTCCCCCACATACACCCAGGACGACCCGGGGCATCGAGGGCGGCATCGAAGTCCCGGCGGCTCAGGCGGTCGCGTCGGGCGGGGCGGGCGCCGCCGCGGCGTCGCCGGCTGCGCTCGCACCCTCTTCTTCGGGCACGATCCGCTCGTACACGATCTTGCCGAGCGCCACCTCTTCCAGCGCGATCGACAGCGGCTTGCGCGAGAGCGACGTCACCTGCGGCGGGACGATCCGACCGAGCCCCTCGCCGAGCTGGTTGTAGTAGTCGTTGATCTCCCGGGCCCGCATGGCGGCGAGCGTCACGAGGGTGAATTTGGAGTCCACCTTGCCCATCAGCTGTTCGATCCGGGGCTCCATCAGCGAAGGGCGGCGCTCGGCCATCAGGCTCCTTGGGGGTTTTCACCCGTCGTACGGCGATTGGTCAGGATACCAGCGATCTCGGCGGCCGCCCTATCCACGTCGTCGTTGACGACGACCCGGTGGAATTGGGTCTCGCCGATGTGTTCCTCGTCCTCGGCGTGTCCGAGTCGCCGTTCGATGCTCTCCGCCGCCTCGCCCGTGATCCGGGCCCGCGCCTCTAGGCGCCGGCGTTGCTCGGCCCGGCTCGGCGCCTTCACGAACACGAGCAACGCCTCGGGCAGCGCCCGTTTCACGGCCAATGCACCTTGCACGTCCACCTCGAGCATGACGTCGCACCCTTCTGCGAGCTCATCGAGGACGAACTGCTTGGGCGTGCCCTTCAGATCCCCGTAGACCTCGAACCATTCGAGGAAGCCGCCCTCGTCGCGTAGCCGTTCGAATGCTTCGCGCGACACATAGTGGTAGTCGACGTCGGTGACTTCGTTCGGCCGGCGAGGACGCGTCGTCCACGAAACCGACCAGTGAAGGTCGGGATCGGTCGCGCGCAACCGGGCGCCGACCGTGCCCTTCCCCGCGCCGGACGTTCCCGCGAGAACGAGCAGAACGCCGCGCTTGCTGGTCTTAGGCAAATTTGTCGAGGAGCGCCCGACGCTGGTTCGTACCGAGTCCTCGCAACCGGCGGCTCTCGGAGATCTCGAGCTCCGACATGATGTTGCGCGCTCGCACCTTGCCGACGCCCGGCAACGACTCGAGCACGCTGACGACTTTCAGCTTGGCGAGCATCGCGCCGGCACCGTCTTGGGTGTCGGCCGCATCGAAGAGCTCCGACAACGTGAGCGATCCGATCTTCAACTTGTCCTTCACCTCCGCCCTCTGGCGACGAGCGGCCGCGGCCTTCTCGAGCGCGAGCTGACGCTGCTCCGGCGTGAGCTGAGGCGGGTTCGCCATGGTGTCCTCCACTGGGCGGCGATGGGGCAAGTGGCGATCTGATCCCCGTCCTCCGCCGGTCGGGGAATGCAGCGGTTCAGCATAGCGACACTTTGCTGCGTCGCAACTGGGCGAGCGTTTGCGCGGCCGCGCTCGACGCGCTACGGGCTCGCGAGCGCGTGCGTGACCGCGTCGAAAGCGCGTCGCGCGGCGGCGCGCGGATCCTTCGCGTGTGTCACCGCGCGACCGATCACGAGCACGTCTGCACCCGCGCGCACGACCGCGTCAGGTGTACCGACGCGAGCTTGGTCGTGCCGCGCGCCGTCGTCGAAGCGGACGCCGGGCACGATCGTGACGAAGTCCCGGCGCGCGTCGTGCACGCGACCGACCTCTTGGACGGAGCACACCACGCCCCGGCAGCCACTCTCGATCGCGGCCGCGAGGCGCGCGTCGAACTGGCTCGTGTCGGGGTCGCTCGTGAGCACGGTGACCGCGATCGGAACGGGTGACGGGTGGTGCGCCCCTTGCGCGCCTTCGGCGAGGCCCTCCACTGCCGCGCGCATCATGTCGATGCCGCCCGCCGCGTGGAAGTTCAGGTAGTGCACGCCGAGGCGGCCGAGCACCCGTGACGCGCGGCCGACGGTGGTCGGGATGTCGTGCAGCTTCAGGTCCGCGAACACCTTCAGGTCCAGCGCCCGCAGCCGGATGATCGCCTCGGGGCCCGCCGCCGAAAACAGCTCGAACCCGACCTTGGCGACCCCGCACCAGGGGCTTGCCTCCTTGGCGAGGTGCTCGGCGGTGTCGAGATCGGCGACGTCGAGCGCGAGCGCCAGACGGTCGCGTACGTGTCCCGCGTCGATGGTCGTCATTGCATCCCTCCCGTGAGCTCGCGCACGCGCGCCACACCGTTGCGCGCGCACCACGTGCGAACCTCGTCGACGATGCGCAGTGTCGCGCGCGGCTCGAGAAACGTCGCGGTACCGACACCGACCGCGTGCGCGCCCGCGAGAAGCATCTCGACCACGTCTTCGCCGGTCGTCACTCCCCCGGTGCCGATGATCGGCACACCGGGATGTGCGCGCGCCACGTCCGCGACCGCACGGAGCGCGATGGCTTTGATCGGCGGACCGCTGAGACCTCCGCCACCCGCGCCGAGGCGCGGCGCGCGCGCGGTGGCGTCGATCAGGAGGCCCATCACCGTGTTGACGAGCGTGAGGCCGGTTGCTCCCGCGTCGATCGCCGCGCTCGCGATCTCGACGACGTCGGTGACGTTCGGCGACAACTTCGCGAACACCGCGACGGTGTTGCCGAGTGCGTCGACCACCGCGCTCGTGGCCTCGCGCGTCGCGTGCGGCGAATGGGCGAACACGTGCGCGCGATCCTCGACGTTCGGACACGACAAGTTGACCTCGACCGCGGTGATGCGATGCGCGACCGCTTCGAGCGCGCGCGCGGCCTTTTCGAACTCCTCGACGCTGCGACCCCAGATCGACGCGATCACGCGCGCGCCGTGCGCTTCGAGCGCGGGCAGATCATGCATGATCCATGCGTCGACGCCCGGGCCGGGAAGTCCCACCGAGTTCAACATGCCGCCGCCGGGTGCTTCGGTGACGCGCAACGGCGGGTTGCCGTCGGATGCGAAAATCGCGACCGACTTCGCAGTGACCGCGCCGATCCCGGCCGGCGGACACAAGCGGGCGACCTCGTCGCCGTGGCCGAACGTGCCCGACGCCGCGACGACGGGGTTGGGCAGCTGCACCCCTCCGAGCGCGACGCCGAGATCGACGTCGGTGTCCGGCAATCTGTGGGACCTCATACCTCGAGCCGCAGCTGGCCGTCGGCGTGGTACTCCTGCAGCGACCGCACCTCGGGGGGACGGGCGAGCTCCTCGGAGATCCCGGCCGCGGCGGCAAGGGCGGCCGCCACAGTGGTGACGCAGGCGACCCCGTGCGCGAGGGCGGCCCGGCGGATGTGCATCCCGTCGGCGCGGGGGCCGCGGCCGCGGGGTGTGTTGACGACGAAGTCGACCTTGCCCGAGGAAATGAGGTCGACGGCGTCGACCCCGACGTCCTCTCCGACCTTGGCGACGACGGTGTCGACCGGCACGCCCGCGTCGGCCAGTGCGCGCGCGGTGCCGGCGGTCGCCGCGATCACGAACCCGAGCTCGGCGAAGCGACGCGCGGCGACCAGCCCGGCGTCCTTGTCGCGATCGCCGAGCGACAGGAACACCGTGCCGCGGTGCGGCAGCGTGTTGCCCGCACCGGCCTGACTCTTGCCGAACGCCATCCCGAACGTGCGGTCGATGCCCATGACCTCGCCCGTCGAGCGCATCTCGGGTCCGAGAATCGTGTCGACGTCCGGGAAGCGACTGAACGGCAACACTGCTTCCTTCACCGCGACGTGCCCGCCCTCGGCGGGCGGACGCAGCAGCCCTTCCTCGCGGAGTTCGTCGAGCGTGGCGCCCAGCATCACGCGCGCCGCGACCTTTGCGAGCGGCACACCGGTCGCCTTGCTCACGAACGGCACGGTGCGGCTCGCACGCGGGTTCGCCTCGATGATGAAGACCGTCTCGTCTTTCACCGCGTACTGCACGTTGCAGAGCCCGATCACGTCGAGGGCATCGGCGAGCGCGCGCGTGTGCTGTTCGATCGTGCGGATCGCGTCCGCGGACAGCGTCGGCGGCGGGATCGCGCACGCGGAGTCGCCGGAGTGCACGCCCGCTTCCTCGATGTGCTCCATCACACCGCCGATGAGGACCTCACCGGTGCGATCCCGCACCGCGTCGACGTCGACCTCGATCGCGTCCTCGAGGAAGCGGTCGATGAGCGCCGGGCGTTCGAGCGACAGCCCGCCCTCCCGTCCGAGCGATCCCGTGTGCGTGAGCTCGATCATCGCGTGCCGGAGGTCGGCGTCGTCGTAGACGATCTGCATCGCGCGACCCCCGAGGACGTACGACGGCCGCACGAGCACCGGATAGTCGATCTCGTTCGCGATGCGCAAGGCGTCCTCGACGTTCGACGCGGTGCCGCCGGGAGGTTGCGGAATGCCGAGCTTCGTGCACAACGCGCTGAACTGCTCGCGGTCCTCGGCCAGGTCGATGGAGCCGGGCGACGTGCCGAGCACCGGAATGCCATGGCGCTCGAGCACGTGCGCGAGCTTCAACGGCGTCTGGCCCCCGAGGCTGACGATGACTCCCCGCAGCGCACTCTCCGGATCGCTCGTCCCGCCGCGCTCCATCAGACGTTCGCAGATGTTGAGGACGTCTTCCTCGGTCAGCGGCTCGAAGAAGAGGCGGTCACTCGTGTCGTAGTCGGTGGAGACGGTCTCGGGATTGCAATTGATCATGACGGTCTCGAACCCCGCATCGCGCAGCGCGAACGCGGCGTGCACACAGCAGTAGTCGAACTCCACACCCTGGCCGATGCGGTTCGGGCCGCTCCCCAGGATCGCGACCGCCGGTTTGGTGAGTGGCGCGATCTCGTCGGTGTCTTCGTAGGTGCCGTAGTGATACGGCGTGTACGCCGCGAATTCGGCGGCGCACGTGTCGACGGTCTTGTACGTGACGCGTACCCCGGCGGCGAGTCGCGCCGCCCGGATCTCGTCCTGGGTCACGCCCCACAGATACGCGAGCTGGCCGTCGGCGAAGCCCAGTCGCTTCGCCCGCCGCCAGTCGGCGCGTGTCATGCTCGCCAGGCCCAGCTGGTCGAGACGGTCCCGCTCCTCGACGATCTGCAGGATCTGGTCGCAGAACCACGGGTCGATGTTGGTGACCTCGTGCACCCGCTCGACGGACACGAAACGCCGCAGGGCCGCTTCGACGTGGAAAAGCCGTTCGGGCGTGGGGACCGCCGCGCTCAGGACGAGCTCGTCGTCACCGAACGCCTCGAGCTCGCGCTCGGCCGGATCGCAGTTCAGGCCGAGCCGACCGGTCTCGAGGGACCGCACCGCCTTTTGCAGCGACTCCGCGAACGTGCGGCCGATCGCCATCACCTCACCGACCGACTGCATCTGCGTCCCGAGCACCGGCGCCGCGCCCGGCAGCTTCTCGAAGGCCCACCGCGGGAATTTCGTCACCACGTAGTCGATCGTCGGCTCGAAGCTCGCGGGCGTCTCGCGGGTGATGTCGTTCTGTATCTCGTCGAGCCGGTATCCGACCGCGAGCTTGGCGGCGATCTTGGCGATCGGGAACCCGGTCGCCTTGCTCGCGAGCGCACTGCTCCGCGAGACGCGCGGGTTCATCTCGATGATCACTTGCTGGCCGCTGCGCGGATGCACCGCGAACTGCACGTTCGATCCGCCGGTCTCGACACCGATACGTCGGATACATGCGAACGCGGCGTCGCGCATCTGCTGGTACTCGACATCGGTGAGGGTCTGCGCCGGTGCGACGGTGATCGACTCGCCGGTGTGCACGCCCATCGGGTCGACGTTCTCGATCGAACAGATGACCACGACGTTGTCGGCATGGTCACGCATCACTTCGAGCTCGTATTCCTTCCACCCGCTGATGCTGCGCTCGATGAGGATCTCCGAGATCGGGCTCGCGGCGAGACCCCGCGTAGCGACGCGGTGCATCTCGTCCACGTCATATGCCATGCCGGTGCCGCCGCCGCCGAGAATGAACGCGGGCCGCACGATCACGGGGTAGCCGACCTGGTGCGCGACGACCAGCGCCTCGTCGACGTTGTACGCAATGCCGGACGGTGGCACCTGCAGCCCGATCTCGGTCATCGCGAGCTTGAAGCGCTGGCGGTCCTCGGCGGTACGGATCGCTTCGACGTTCGCGCCGATGAGCTCTACGCCGAAGCGGTCGAGCACGCCCGCTTCGTGGAGGCCAACCGCGAGATTGAGTCCCGTCTGACCCCCGAGCGTCGGAAGCAGCGCGTCGGGACGTTCCTTCTCGATGATGCGTGTGATCGTGGGGATGTCGAGCGGCTCGATGTAGGTGGCGTCCGCGAATTCGGGATCGGTCATGATCGTCGCAGGATTCGAGTTCACGAGGACGACGCGATAGCCCTCCTCACGGAGCACGCGGCAGGCCTGCGTGCCCGAGTAGTCGAACTCGCACGCCTGCCCGATCACGATCGGGCCGCTGCCGATCAGCAGTATCGACGCAAGGTCGTCACGCCTGGGCATTGGGTCAGCCCGCCCTCATCAGCTCGGTGAATTCCTTGAACAGGTAACGCGCGTCGTGCGGGCCCGGTCCCGCCTCGGGGTGATACTGCACGCTGAACGCGCCGAGACCGCCAGTGTCCACACCTTCGATGTCGCCGTCGTTGAGGTTGAGGTGCGAGACCTTCGAGCCTTCCGGCAGCGTGTCCGCGTCGACCGCGTAGTTGTGGTTCTGGCTCGTGATCTCCACCCGCCCGCTCGGCACGTGGCGCACGGGGTGGTTGCCGCCGTGGTGCCCGAACCGCAGCTTGAACGTGCGCGCGCCGAGGGCGAGGCTCATGATCTGGTGTCCGAGGCAGATGCCGAACACCGGCAACTTGCCGATGAGCTCCTGCACATTGGCGGCCGCGCCCGCGACGGCCGCAGGGTCGCCCGGACCGTTCGAGAGAAACACGCCATCCGGTGCGCGCCCCAGCACGTCGGCCGCGCTCGTGTGCGCCGGGACGACCTCGATCTGGCACCCCTCCGCAACCAGGTGGTCGAGGATCGAGCGCTTGATGCCGAAGTCGTACGCGACGACGTAGAGGCTCGCCGCGTCCGGACCGATCGTGTAGGGCTGCTGGGTCGTCACCGCGGACGCGAGGTCGCAGCCGTCCGTGCCGCCGTCGCGTTCGGCCGCGGCGAGCAAGGTCTCGCGATCGGCGATGCCGAACGCGCCCGGGATCGCCCCCGCGTCGCGGATGTGGCGCGTCAACCGCCTCGTGTCGATGCCCGTGATGCCGGGAACCTTGTGGCGCCGGAGGAAGGCGTCGAGGTGCTCGGTGGCGCGCCAGTTCGACGCCCGGCGCGCCAGATCCCGCACGACGACGCCGCGGCAGTGCGGCACGCGCGCCTCGTCGTCGCGCTCGTTGATCCCGTAGTTGCCGATGTGCGGATACGTGAACGTGATGATCTGGCCCGCGTATGACGGGTCGGTGACGATCTCCTGGTAGCCGGACAGCGCGGTGTTGAACACGACCTCACCGGTCGCGACCCCGCCGGGCGGCGCGTAGCCCACCGCTTCGCCCTCGAACGTCGTCCCGTCCGCCAGCACCAACAGCGCTTCAGCCACGCCCGCCCCCACCGTTGTTCCATCTGATTGGACGCGCCGCCCCCCCCAGGCGGGGGGCGCGGCCAAAACCCCCGGGGATTTAGTGGGCACCGAGTGGGGGGCCACGGGGAAACACCCCGAGATCGGGTTGGGGGCCAGTG
>JBBRXX010000057.1:0-23325 GCA_038238245.1 Acidimicrobiia bacterium | reverse complement strand
GGGTTGCTGGGGGCCCCCCCCCTTCAAAACCCCTTAAATTACCCGCCGCGCGGTTTTGTCCCGGGGCTCTGTGGTGTTGGGGGGGTGGGTATCCCCCCCCCCCCCCACGCCCGTAGACTGTCCTGATGCCCAGGCGCGAAGAACTGCGCAACCTCGCGATCGTTGCCCACGTCGATCACGGCAAGACGACGCTGGTCGACGCCTTGTTGTGGCAGTCGGGCGCGTTCCGTGAGAACCAGGACGTCAACGAGCGCGTCATGGACTCGAACGACCTGGAGCGCGAGAAGGGCATCACGATTCTCGCCAAGAACACCGCCGTCCGGTACGGCGACGTCACGCTCAACATCGTCGACACGCCGGGTCACGCCGACTTCGGCGGCGAGGTCGAGCGGGCCCTGGCGATGGTCGACGGGGTGCTCCTGCTGGTCGACGCGAGCGAAGGACCGCTCCCGCAGACCCGCTTCGTGCTGCGCAAGACACTCGAGGCGCGTCTGCCCGTCATCCTCGTCGTCAACAAGGTCGACCGGCCCGACGCCCGCATCGGCGAAGTGCTCGACGAGGTCTACGAGCTGTTCCTCGACCTCGGCGCTGACGAGCACCAGATCGAGTTCCCGATCGTATACGCGAACGCGCGCGCGGGCTGGGCCTCACTCGAGCGCGATGTCGACGGCAGCGACCTCAAGCCGTTGTGCGAGCTGATCCTCGAACGCATCCCGGCGCCCGAGTACGACGCGGACATGCCGTTCCAGGCGCTCGTCACGAACCTCGACGCCTCGCCGTACGTCGGCCGGCTCGCGCTGTGCCGGGTGCGCAACGGGCATGTGAAGCGCGGCCAGCAGGTGGTGTGGTGCCGGCTCGACGGCACGATGGAACGGGTCAAGATCTCCGAGCTCTATCTCACGGACGCGCTCGACCGGGTCGACGCGGCCGATGCCGGCCCCGGCGACATCATCGCCGTCGCGGGCATCGCCGAGATCACCATCGGCGAGACGCTCACCGACGTCGACGATCCCCGTCCGCTCCCGCCGCTCACCGTCGACGAGCCGAGCCTGTCGATGACGGTGGGGATCAACACGTCGCCGCTCGCGGGCCAGGAAGGGAAAAGAGTCACTGCCCGCCAGGTCGAAACGCGCCTGCAGCAGGAGCTCATCGGCAACGTGTCGCTGCGCGTGCTGCCGACGGAGCGACCGGACGCGTGGGAGGTGCAGGGTCGTGGCGAGCTCCAGCTGGCGGTGCTCGTGGAGACGATGCGGCGTGAAGGATTCGAGCTCACGGTGGGCAAGCCGCAGGTTGTGATCCGCGAGATCGACGGCAAGCGCTGCGAGCCGGTCGAGCTGCTGACCGTCGACGTCCCCGAGGACTATCTCGGTGTGGTCACCCAGCTGTTGGCGCTGCGCAAGGGTCGTATGGAGCAGATGGTCAACCACGGCACGGGCTGGGTGCGCATCGACTTCCGCGTCCCGGCGCGCGGCCTCATCGGTTTCCGCACCGAGTTCATGACCGAGACGCGCGGCACCGGCATGTTGCACCACGTCTTCGACGGTTGGGCGCCGTGGTTCGGCGAGCTGCGGACGCGCCCGCAAGGGAGCCTCGTCGCCGATCGGCGGGGCCTGACCACGGCCTACGCGCTGATGAACCTCCAGGAACGCGGTGCCATGCTGATCGGCCCCGGCGTCGAGGTGTACGAGGGGATGATCGTCGGCGAGAACGCGCGCGCCGACGAGATGGACGTCAACCCGACGAAGGAGAAGCAGCTCACGAACCACCGGGCATCAGGCTCGGACGATCTCGTCCGGCTCGTTCCCGCCCGCGTGATGTCGTTGGAGCAGGCGCTCGAGTTCATCACCGACGACGAGTGCGTCGAGGTGACGCCCAAGAGCGTTCGGCTGCGCAAGGTCAAGCTCCCGGCCGGCGACCGTGCACGCGTCCGCAGCGCGCTGAAGCCGTCCCGCACCTGACGCGGGGACATCCCGAGTCTCAGGACGCGCGTGCCAACAGGCGGCGCGCGGTGCCACCCAGGAACAACGCCATCGCCTCGTCGTCGAGCGGCAATGACTTTGTCTCGGCGAGAGAGCGGCGCATCGGGAACCACGGTTCGTCGCTGCCCCACAGCACCCGCCCGCGGTAGGTCTTGGTGTTCATGAATTGCACGAGGTTGGGGTCCATGTACTTCGGCGCGTAGGCGGTGCACGACAGGAAGAGGTTCGGCCACTTGCGCATGTAGTTCATGAGGAGCTCTTCGTACGGGTGGCCCATGTGCGCGACGATCACGGTGAGATCGGGGAAGTCGATCAGCACGTCCTCGAGCAGCTCGGGATGTTGCACCCGTGAGCGCACCCGTGGTCCCGGGATGCCAGCGTTGATCGCGCACGGGAGCCCGAGCTCTTCGCACACCTGGTACACGGGATAGTGGCGCGCGTCGTTCGTGGGCGCCTGCGACGCGAGCGGCATGACGCGCACCATGCAGAACGCCGGGTGCTGCGCGAGCTCACGGATGCGGCGGACCTGGCGGCCCGGTCGTGATGGATCACCGACACCACCGGCCACGAGGAAGCGGCCGGGGTGGGCGTCACAGATCGCGAGCAGCTTGTCGGTGTCGCGGTCGAGGCCACCCGTGAAGACGCCGGTTGTGACGCCGAGGTCGTCCATCGTCGCGAGCAGCGCCTCGACCCCGACCGGTCCGCTGCTGCCGAGATACCCGGGTACTCCTTCGTAGCCCTCTTGACGAACGAAGTCGTCTGCGAGTTGCTCGGTGACGAGGTTGACCCAGAGGTCGAGGATGTCGGTCGATGCGTCCACGGCTCGCGGACGCTAGCGAACGGCCCACTCATCGCGCCCGGCCGCACCGGTGAGGTGGTCGCGGGCCGAATCCTCCCGGTACCGTGCGGACATGCGCGCCGCCCTGCTCGAAGCGTCCGAGAAGCCCCTCAACGTCGTCGACGACATCGACATCGAGGAACCGCGCGCCGGTGAGGTGCTGGTGCGCGTCACGAACTGCGGCGTGTGCCACTCCGACCTGTCTGCGCAGAACGGCACGTTCCCGGTCGGCGCGCCGACGGTGCTCGGGCACGAAGCGGCCGGCGTCGTCGAGCAGGTCGGTGCCGGCATCACTTCTGTCGCGCCGGGCGACAAGGTCGTGCTGACCCCGGTGCCGTCGTGCAACGAGTGTTACTGGTGCCTCCGCGGAGAATACGGCTGCTGCGTGAATGCGATGATGCTCTCGACCGGCACCATGCTCGACGGTCACACCCCGCTGTCGCGCCACGGTCAACCCGTGCTCCGAGGGGTCGGGCTCGGTGGCTTCGCGGAACACGTGATCACGACCGCGAGCGGCGCGGTCAAGGTCGCAGAAGATACTCCGCTCGACGTGGCGTGCGTCATCGGTTGCGCGGTGCAGACCGGTGTCGGCGCGGTCCTGAACACCGCGCGCGTGCCCGCGGGTGCCACCGTGCTCGTGGTCGGCGCCGGCGGCATCGGCATCGCGATCGTGCAGGGCGCGCGCATCGCGGGCGCGTCGACGATCATCGTCTCCGACCCGGTCGCCGAGCGGCGCGAGAACGCCAAACGGTTCGGTGCGACCCACGTGATCGACCCGACGAACCAGGACGTGATCGGCGCGGTACACGACCTGACGGGAGGCATCGGTGTCGATGACGCATTCGACGCCGTCGGCACGGGACCGGTGATCGAGATGTGCATCTGGGCGACGCGCAACGGAGGAACCACGGTGATGGTCGGTGCCGGCGGCTTGGAACAGAGCCTCTCGATCGCGCCGCCGCTCGCCTTCTCGTTGTCGGAACGCAAGCTGATCGGCTGCCTGCTCGGCAGCTCCAACGGGCGTCGCGATATACCCCGGCTGCTCGCGTTGTGGCGGGCGGGCCGTCTCGATCTCGAGGGGATGATCACCGCGCGCCGGCCCCTCGTCGAGATCAACGACGCGTTCGACGACATGACCGCGGGGCGCGGGCTGCGCACGGTCCTCACGATCTGATGGACGTCGACCTTCCGCCCCAGCTCGAGGACTTCGTGCACGCCCAGGTGCGCACGGGCCGATACGTCGACGCACCGGAGGTCGTGCGCGAGGCGCTGCGGCAGATGCGCGCGCTGGTGAAGGCCACCGAGGATCCCACCGTCGCAGGTTTGGTGCGCGACGCGATCGGGCTTGCGACCCAGGCCCAGCGCGACGTCGGGTCCATGCTGCAGACGACCGAACGGGAGAGCACCGTCTTCAGCGAAGTCGTCGGGCACGCGAGCGCCGTCGCGAACGCTGCCTTCGACGCGGTGCGCAAGGTGCCAGGCGCCCGCGAGCTCGACCGGATCCTGCGGGCGCCGATGGATGGCGTGACGGTGGCGGCCCAGCAGGGCGAGCTACAAGCGCGCGCGATGCGGGCGAACCTCGAAGCCACCGCCAAGGCGCTCGGCATGCTCACCGCCGTGCTCGAGCGCGTGAACGCGGCGAGTCGCACCGTCAACAGTGTCATCTCGCCGCCGCCGAGCCCTTGAGCGGCCAACACGAACCGCACGAGCACGAGGTGATCGTCGAGATCCCGAAGGGCTCGCGCAACAAGTACGAGATGGACCATGACGCCGGCGCGATCTGGCTCGATCGCACCCTCTTCACCTCGATGCAATACCCGGGTGACTACGGCTTCTTCCCGCGGACGCTTGCCGACGACGGCGACCCCCTCGACGCGCTCGTGCTCCTGGCCGAGCCGACATTCCCGGGATGCCACGTGATGGTGCGCGCAGTCGCGGTCTTCTGGATGTCGGACGAGAAGGGCGAAGACGCGAAGGTGCTGTGTGTTCCGGCGCACGATCCCCGGTGGGCGACGGTCCACGACCTCGGCGACATCGATGACCACCAGCTGGGCGAGATCGAGCACTTCTTCGAGTTCTACAAGACCATCGAGCCCGGCAAGAGCACGAGCACGCGGGGTTGGGAAGGGGCCGGCGCCGCCACAGCCGCGATCGTCGCCGCGAAAGCAGCGCATCGCGAATGACCGCTCGCGAGATGAGCGTCGAGGAGGCGGCCGCGCTCGTTCGCACGACCGACACGATGGCCACGCCCCTCGGCCCGGGCGCGCCCGCGGCCTTGCTGCACGCGCTCGGCGGGCGCGACGACTGGGTCCGACTCGAAGTGTTCGGCGGGCTCCTGCTCGATGTGTATCCGCTGTTCACGAAGCCGGGCGTCCGCTCCCTCAGTGGCTTCTTCGGACCCGCGGAGCGTCTGCTGATCGAAAACGGCGCGGACATCGAGTACCTGCCCGCCGACTTCCGGCGGTTCGCGACGATGGCCGAACAATTCGCGCCGCGGGTGATGACGACGACGGCGACGCCGCCCGACGAGCACGGCAACATGAGTCTGTCGTTGCACGCGGGCGCGACCGTGCGCGAGCTGCACCGCGCCGCGGCCGATCCCGATCGCATCGTGATCGTCGAAGCGAACACGCAGGTGCCTCGTACGATGGGTCTCCCGCCCGAGTTTCCGCATGCGCTCCACGTGGACGAGGTCGACGTCATCGTCCCGACCGACCAGCCGCCCTTCGCGCTGGAGGAGGCGCCGCCGAACGATGTCGAGCGAGCGATCGCCGCCTGCGCGCGCACGTTCATCACGGACGGTTGCACGCTCCAGACGGGTATCGGGGGAGTGCCGTCGATGGTGGTGTCGCTCCTCGCGGAGCAGGAGGGCGGCGACTACGGCGTGCACTCGGAGATGTTCACGACCGCCCTCATGCGCCTGCACCGTGCCGGCAAGGTCACGAACGCGCGCAAGGGTCAGTTCGACGGGTTCTCGATCTCGACGTTCGCGCTCGGCACGCTCGAGCTGTACACATGGCTCGACGGCAATGCGGACGTTCGATTCCTGCCCGTAGAGGTCGTGAACGCGCCCGAGACGATCGCGCGCAACCATCACGTGGTGTCGCTCAACGGTGCGCTCGCGGTCGACCTCCTCGGCCAGGTGGCCGCCGACCGGATCGGAGGTCGTCAGTACTCGGGCATCGGCGGCCACGAGGACTTCGTCGCGCCGTCGGGCCTCGAGCTCGAGGATCGCTCGTTGATCTGCATGCCGTCGCTCGTCACGGTGAATGGCGCGGCCGTGTCCCGCATCGTCGAGACTTTGCCGCCCGGCACGACCGTCACCACGCCCCGTCATCAGGTTGACGTCGTGCTCACCGAGCACGGCGCGGCAGAGTTGCGCGGGCGCACGACGCGCGAGCGGGCAAAGGCACTGGCCGAGATCGCCCACCCCGACTTCCGCGACGGTCTCCGCGCCGCCGCGGCGACGCTGCGCTGATCGCTATCCGGAGAACGGAACGCTGGCGAAGCCGTGGACGTTGCTCATGTGCACGCGCCGAGCCTTCGCCTCGTCGATCTCGTACCTGGGGAAGGCTTTCGAGAACTCCTCCAGACCCACACGGCCTTCGAGGCGTGCGAGCGCGGCGCCGAGACAGAAATGGAGGCCGTGCCCGAAGCCGAGCGGGATATGTGTCCCTCTCCCGACGTCGTAGCGGTCCGCGTCGGCGTACTCACGTTCGTCGCGATTTGCCGAGCCCGTGAGCAGCAACACGCGCGATCCCTTCGGCATCGTGACGCCGTGCGCGGTGACCTCGTCGGTGAGGACGCGACCCTGGTACTGCGACGGTGCCCAGTAGTCATAAACCGTGTTAGGGTCCGCGGCATGACCACCACCAAGAAGTCATGGCGCGCCGTGTACAAGGTGCATCCGGCCGCGGACCTGTTCCCGATGATGAACCCCGACGAGTTGCGCGACCTCGGTGAGGACATCAAGCAGCACGGGCTGCAGCACCCGATCATCGTGTGGTCTCCTGCTCCCGGTGAACCGCGAGTCGTTATCGATGGGCGCAACCGGCTTGATGCAATGGAACTTGTCGGCATCAAGTTGACCGACGACCACTACCGCATCCTGCTCGATGAGCTCGACCCGTATGAATACGTGTTGTCGGCGAACGTGCGTCGTCGGCATCTCACCGCCGGGCAGAAGCGGACGCTGATCGCCGCGGTGTTGAAGGCGCGGCCGGAACGGTCGAACAACGCGACCGCGAACCTTGTCGGCGTTTCCGACAAGACGGTCGGCGCAGTGCGAGACGATCTCGAATCACGTTCGGAAATTCCGAACGTGAAGCGCGTCGACACCAAGGGACGGATGCAGCTAACCACCAAACGCAAGTCGCCTCGCCTGCCAAGGGCCGCGGCCCGGAAGATGGCCGAGGCCGACGCGGTCCGGCAGGCCGCATCCCGGAAACAGGACAAGCCGGTCGACACGCCCAACCCTGCTCCCGCTGTAGCGCCTCCTAAGACAAATCGCGAGACGGCCCGGCACCAGGCACCAGTCGACGAGTGGCTCGGTTGGTTAGAGGACATCGCGGCTGCGCTCCCCGAGATGAACTTGTCGGCCGACGCCGTCGGCAAGCTCGACGTCGCAGTCCGGGAGCTCGTCGCCGCGATCTCGCTCGCGAGCAGCGCGCCGTGACCGCTAAGACGAAGAATGCAAGCGCCTACGCACTGGCGGCAGTAGCACCCGCTGCTACGTGTCGGGCCGCGATCTACGCGCGTATCAGCCGCGACCAGGCCGACGCTGGCCTCGGTGTCGAGCGGCAACTGGAAGACCTTCGCCACTACTGCGAACGGGAAGGCTGGGAGGCGGTCCCGTTCGTCGACAACGACACCTCGGCCTCTACGTACTCGCGGCGCCGACGACCACAGTTCGCCGCGATGTTGCGAGCGGTCAGGGCCGGCGACGTCGACGTCGTCCTCGTCCTCGAGTTGTCCCGGTTCACCCGCGACCCGGCCGTCATCGAGGGCCTCATACGAGCCCAGAAACGGGGTGTGCGCCTCGTCTCGGTGCAGGGCGGCGAATACGACCCCAACAGCGGCACCGGCAAGCTGCGGCTACGTACGGAGGCGATGGTGGCCGCCTCGTACGCTGACTTTGTGAGCGACAAGGTGCGCCGCAAGAAACTCGAACTTGTCGACGGCGGTCAAGGGCCGGGCGGCTCGCGCGCGTTCGGTTACCTCGGCGCCGATCCGAAGAAGGGCCGGCGTGCGGGGACCGTCATCAACCAGCGGGAAGCGAACGCCTATCGGAAGGCGGTCGAGGATGTGCTCGCCGGTTCCTCGCTCGCGAGCATCGCCCGTCGCTGGAACGCGGCCGGCTTCCGTACTCCGCGCACGGGCTCGTTATGGGGTGTCCCGTCCGTGCGGGTCACGTTGTTGAACCCTCGTCATGCCGGGCTGCTCGCCCGCGCCCGTTTCGAGGACGTCGAACGCGGCCCGGACCACTGGACCAAACGCAAAACCGGTTACGACATCATCGGCGAAGGTGATTGGCCGCCGATCATCTCCCGCGCCGACCATGAACGGTTGACGCGGCTCCTCGACGGGCCCGACCGGCAGCGCCGTGAACCGGCCCGTCGCGGGATGCTCACGAGCATGATGACGTGCGGCGCGTGTGGCGGGATCATGCGCGCCGGGGGCCACAACGTCTACCAGTGTGGGACCTCTCCAGAGCTGCCGACGTGCGGCAAAGTCCGGATCCGCAAGGACGCGCTCGACGCAATTATCGAAGCGGCGGTCCTCGAAGTGCTCAACGACTCGCGCAAGATGGCGAAGGCGTTGGCCGCGCCGAAACGGCAACGGACGCGGAAGGGCGACGACGCCGAGAAGCTGCAAGCCGAACTCGATGAGTTGGCCGATCTCACCGGGCGAGGCGAGCTCCCGATGCGCGAGTACTTGCGTGTTCGGAAGCCGTTGGAGGAGCGGCTCGCCCGCGCCCGTGCGCAAGCCGTCGATAGTGAAGACCGGCCTTCCTCCGCCGCGAAGGCGCTCGCGGACGCACCCGACATTCGGAAGGCCTGGAGGCGCCTTGACGTCGACCAGAAGCGCCGTGTCCTTATGGTGCTCATCGACGGCATCACGATCGCGCCGAACCCGACTCGCGGCGCGCCGTTCGACCCCGACCGCATCGCCATCAAGTGGCGGGCCTGAAACGCCTGGGCGTGGGGCAAGTCACCGGGCCGTCCGTTGACGACTGTAGGGTCGCGGCGTGCTTCCGATCCTGAGGACTGCGCGAACGGCCTACCTCGAAAAGTCGCGCGATGCGTTCGACCCTGGTGTCGTTTGCGCGGTCCGGCAGGCCGCACGTCCCGGCTGCTACGGCATCCCGCGCACCGTCGGCGGAGTGGCGATGCTGTTGCGGTCCCTCGATGTCGCGCCGACACTCGCCGAACTCGCCGAACTCGTGAAGATGGTCGAGGTCGCGAGCCTTGACGACGTCGTGGGCAGGATGCTCGCCGAGCGTCGTCGGCTCGCTGCCGAGACTCGGGACCGCATCGCGCAGCAGGTCGCAGGGCCGGCCGCCGACGCGCCTCAGCTCGTCGAGCGTCCGCTCGGAGAGCATCATGCCCACGATCTGCCGCCACCGCATTCGCCCGCTGATCGCGCCGCGCCAGTCGGCGCGCACGCGCCGCCCGCACGCGCATCGTGTAGGGCTTCGACCCGCGCGTACGCACCGGTGGTGCTAGCAGCCGCCTAGAGCTTCCGAGCGCACGACTGCCGCCCTGCACCCCCTGCGTGTCGGGCGGCTTTTCGCGTCCCGGAGGTTCGATGCAATCGAAACGGTGCGTGCAGCCGCTACGTGGTTACTTGGCCTTGCGCGGGATCACCAACGCCGAGCTCGCCCGCGGGGTCGGTCGGACCCCCCACTACGTCGGCCGCTGCCTGAATGGTTTCGAGCGGCCGTCAGAGGGATTGCTCGACGACATCTCGGGCTTCTTGGGTGAGGACGTTCGTGGTTTGTTCGTCGACGGGGATGCTGAGGCCGACCGCATCGCCCATGAACTCGTCACGCGGACGCGGGCCGCAAGCGGCGTACCCAAGCGGCTCGAGGACGACCGAGCGGTCGAGACCGTCGCCGCCGTCCTTCGAGGGCCGTCATGACGCGACGACGCCCGGGCGCAGAGACCCGGGCGTCGTGCGAGATCGAGGGGCAAGGACGATCGGATACTGATCGTACCGCGACCCAGGGACAGCGGCATGCACCGAGGCGCAAGGCACAGCCGAGATGGGCGATGGTGCATCGCGAGCTGATCGTCGAAGCGTTCAGGGACGACCCGGCGATCACTGTCGAGACCCGGGCGATGGCGGTCCACCTTTTCGCCTTCCTGGATGAGGTGCAGAACTGGACCACGAAGCCCGCGGCCGGTTACCGCGAGGTGGGCCGCGCCATCGGGTGGGATTACCGAGTGGTCGGAAGGATCGCGAAGCTGCTCAAACGCGGTGGATGGATCGGGCTGGAGCAGACGACCCCGCGGTCCAAATGGGTGATGAGCGTGATCAAGAACCCGGCACGCGGGTGGTTCGACGATGACGATCTGACACACGCGGATGTGTCAGACGGAGCGAACGATCTGACACACGCGGATGTGTCAGACGGTGATCACGCGGATGTATCAGATTTTCCCGATCTGATACATCCACAGGACCACAGCTCTAATTCTCTCTCTTCTGCGTCTCCGGCGGACGGCTGCGAAGAGATCGCGATGAAGGAAGAGAATTCTCTCGCGCGGGCCTCACGCGACAATTCGCGCGCGGCGCAGATTTCGCAGATGACGGTGATGACGGCCGCCGAGAAGGACGTCGCGTTGGTCGCCGCATATCGGAGACTTTTGGTGTTGCAGCGCCGCGACGTGAACGACCCGGCCTGGCATGAGGTCGGTGCGGTCAGGAAGGAAATCAGGGCGCTCGGCGGCCGGAGTGACCTCCCGCCGGAGATGTTGTTGCGGGAGCTCGAAGGGCAGGCGTCGTGAGCGCGGAGAGTTACGGGACTAGTCCTGCAAAGCGCTTCCGGCGGACCAGGGCGCAGATCACCCAGCTACGCGACGCGCTTTACGTCATGGTGGAGGCTCAGCAGCCCATGACTGTCCGCCAGGCGTTCTACCGGGGTGTTGGGTTCGGGCTGTGGCCGAAGACCGAGGCCGCGTATAAGACCGTGTGCCGGCTGCTCGCCGAGATGCGAGGCGACGGTGCGCTGCCGTACTCGTGGATCGCGGACAACACACGATGGATGCGCAAGCCGACCACATTCGATTCGATGGAGGCGGCGCTGCGGAATGCGGCGGCGACCTATCGGAGATCTTTGTGGACTTCGCAGGACACCTACCTCGAGGTCTGGCTAGAAAAGGAGGCGTTGGCGGGCGTCGGGGTCGACATAACGGGCCCCTGGGACGTGGCACTCATGGTGACTCGCGGCTATCCGTCGATCACCTTTCTCCATTCCGCGGCAGAGACCATTCGTGCCACCGCGGGCGTCGACCTCGTCGCCGACATCTGCAGAGGCCGGGACGACGACTGCTATGCCACCTGGGCACTCGGCTACCTCTCGATGCACCCGGACGCCGACGAGGAAGCTCTCCGAAGAGCGTCGTTCCACCAGACGAAAAACGTCACCATCCTGTACGTCGGAGACCGCGACCCTTCCGGCGACGACATCGCCCGAAACGTCGAGGCACGACTCGCCGAACTGTCCGGCGCCGACATCGACTTCTGCCGCGTCGCCGTCACGGCCGCGCAAGTCGACGACTACCAACTACCAACCCGCCCAACCAAACGAACCGACAGCCGTGCGAAGACATGGGATGGGAACGGCAGCGTCGAGGTCGATGCCATCGAGCCCGACGTATTACGCGACCTGATCAACACCGAGATCGAATCCTGCGTCGACCTCGACGCGCTTCAGGTCGTGCAGCTTGCCGAGACCGAGGAGCGCGAACTCGCTCGGCGAATTGTCGAACGGGAATTCGTCGCATGAGCGGGCGTATTGGCTCGCTCGTCCGTAACGTCATGGAGTCACGAAACCCGCACGCGAGGCTGCGTGCAACCCGGGGGTACAACGGTGATCGACCGCAAGCCTGATCGTCCTCTCTCACGCGTCGAGATCGAGGGGATGGCGGAGTCGGTGCAGGCGTTGCTCGCGGATCCCGACGCTGGCTTGTCGCGTGATGGTCGACTTCGATGGGAGGGCGCGCTCGCCGCACTGGAGGCCGTGCTGCAGCGTCGATCATCGCTTGTTGATGACAAGGTAGCCTCAGCGTGTAAACGCAGGACCGAGCGTTTATAGTACAAGGTATGCGAGTTGTCATCTACGCCCGAGTGTCGACGGCGGAACAGGCAGCCGAGGGCATGTCACTCGGCGCCCAGGAAGCCCGTTGTCGGGCCTGGGCGGAGGCGTCCGGCGCCGAGGTCGTCGATGTCATCGCGGACGCCGGGGTGAGCGGGACGAAGCCGCTTGCGTCCCGCAAGGGGGGCGCGCACATTGCCTCTCTGCTCGACGCTCGGCGGCCCTCTGCCGACGCCGTCGTGGTGCTGCGATGCGACCGGCTTGGACGCGACGCTGCAGAGACGCTCAACCTTTTCAAGCGGTTCCGTTCTGGGCGGGTAGGCCTTGTCAGCGTCGCCGAGCACTTCGACTTCGCGACTCCGCATGGTCGGGCGATGGCACAAGTCGGAGCCGTGTTCGCGGAGCTCGAGCGTGCGTTGATCGCGGCGCGTACGGCCGAGGCGCTCGACGAGTTGCGTCGTCAGGGCCGGGCGTGGAATCACCCGCCGTTCGGCTGGGCGGTCGTCGATGGCCGACTCGTGCCCGATCCGGACGAGCAGCAGACACTCGTCCGAGCCCGCGAGCTACGCGCGTCGGGGATGGGTTACGCGTTGATCGCGAAGATTATGACCGAGGAGGGCCGGCGGACGAAGCGCGGTGGCGCGTGGGCCGCGATGAGTGTTCGCTCGGTGCTGCGAACATCTGACCGTCTGCAACCGGCGGTCTGAGTCGGTCTCTCCCAAGTTCGTCGGGGCCGGCCCTATGTATGGCGCACGCCTTCGAGATATGCGTCCAACGAGTCGACCAATGCCGCTGCGTGTTCCTCTTCCGTCAACGAGGCGCCGTCCAGCCGCTCGACACGTTGTCCGTAGCGTTCGGGGAACCGTCGTGTGAGCCGCCACTCCAGTACTTGCGCGTTCGGCGGCAGCGTCTCGGTCCGGACCGTCCGGTCGATCAGGTTGCCGTCGGCGTCGTATCTGATGGTCTCGTGTGTGCGGGTGAGACCGCCGCGGCCGAGCTGTTCCAATCTCGCGAGCGTGCCCACCTCCCACTGTGCTTCGGCCGCGGCTACTGCGTCAGAAAACTCGACGCATCGGCGTTCGTGGTCGGTGAGCGCAAGGTCGTCGATGGAGCGGCCGCGGGCTCGTATTCGGGCCTTGCCCGCAACACGCAGCCAGCCGTATGCCGTCTCGCGGTGCACGCCGGCGGCTGCGGCGGCCTGCTCGAAGTAGTTGCCGAGCCGGAGTCCGCGAACGATGCGGTCCGCGACCGTGATCGGGACGCCGTTCTCGTCGCCGATGGTCGAGTCGATCGGCGACGGTCGGCCGCCTGGCATGGACAAGACGGTAGCGGCCGCCGACCGCTGGCGCTCGACATCGCGGTCGGCCGCGAGCTGCCTGTTTGTCGACAAGGTCGACCGCCGCGAGCATCAATGGCCAACGCTCGACGCACAACGTCGTATTGCAAGACCGGCTCAACACTCAGAAACTCGAAACGCGCATCTTCAGGTCCCGACACGCAGCCGCGGTAGGTGGCTCGATATGCTCGTCTAGTTGTGTTGACGTCGCGGATCTCGTAGCGCTCGCTGGGCCAGCGTTGGCGTGTGAGTTTCAATTCGCGGACAGAGTCGCTCGACGGCGAGATCGAAGAGTGCGACGAGGCGGTTCTGGCTGACAACCGAGAGTTTCAACAGCGCGGCGCGCGGCATCTACTCCCAACCGCGCACGAGTGCGTTTGGGGGGGTGATACGTGCCTCGGCCATCAAGAGGTTCGCCGACGCTGGCGGTTCGGAAAATAGCGCCCACTGCGCACGCGCATGTCTTGGAGCTGTACGTGCGCGGGCCAGCCCCGCCAGTTGACAGCTCAGACGCTCCCCACTACGCGCGCGCGCTTTTGGGGACGGTACGTACCGTCATCCTGGCGAGGATCTCGACGTCGACGCCGCCCGCGAGTTGATAGTGCGTGAAGTCGGACTGCGAGCATTCGTTGGGTAGTGACGCTTCGAAACGGACGTAGGACGACTTCGGTCGTTTGTTCGGTTGCAAGACGACGCAACCCGGCGACGCAACACACACGCTGAGCGTGCTGACCGACGGTGCGCTGCCGTGTCGTCGCTCAAGATGCCAATGGATCCGCCTGCGCGCCCGCGTCGAGACCATCCTCACAGAGCTATTTTCGGCGACGGGCCTTGAGCCTGACGCTCACCCCGTGGGCCGCATGGCCAGACGTGACAGAATGCGGGATGGAGGGAACGATCCATCCGGCACATTGACTCGTGGGCGGCCCCTGGTGGTGTGATGACTGGCCCGGACGAACCGACGCGTCCCCTCCGCGCAGGAGGCCACGCTTCCGATCACGGCTCTGATGGCAGCGAGAACCTTGACCTGCGCGAGGAGTGGGGGCCGGCGGACGAGCCCGCGGACGACGCGTCCGAGTTCGCGGTGACCGCTTCACAAACCGAAGTGCGTCGCGGCCCGGTCGACGAACCGCCGAAGAAGAAGGTCCGCGGGATCGCTCGCGGCGTCGATCTCCGCACGGACCTGAGCCAACAGCAGGAAAAGCTCATCTTTCGCGTCGACCGCTATGACGTCGCCGGCAACCGGCTCACCCCCGTGCCGGTTGAGATGCGGCGGTATCGCGGCGGCCTCGTCACGGATGGCGACGAGGTAGAGGTCGTCGGCAGGTGGTCGCGCGGCACGCTCCGGGCGTCGCGGATCACAAACCTCACGACCGATTCCGAGGTCCGCAGCTGGTTCGCGGGCGCGGGCAAGTGGGTCGCGCTCGCGCTCGGTGTTGCGTTGTTGACGATCATCGGGATCGTCCTCATCCTGCTGCTGAGTTCCGATACTGCGGCGCACACAGTCAAGGTCCCCAACGTCGTGGGGCAGGATCCCGCCGCCGCACGCAACGCGATCCGCCACGTGGGCCTGAAGCCCGAAATTAGGACGCAGACCGAGCCCAGCGACGCCGTCCCCGCAGGAAGCGTGGCAGCAACTCAGCCTCCGGCCGATTTCCCGTTGTCCAAGGGCGGCAGCGTGACGATCTTTCTGTCGTCGGGAGCGCCGGCAGGACCGAGCCCAGTCCCGGTCGAACCGTCCGTCCCGCCGCCAACTGCGCCGCCGCCAACTGCGCCGCCTCCAACGACGCCGCCGCCCGTGACGATTGAGGCAGTCGCCGGAAAGTCCGGCGCCGCCGCCACCAATCAGCTGCGCGACCAGGGTCTCGTGGTTAAGGTCGTCGACGAGGGGACCGACGCGGCACCGGCGGGCATCGCCTTTCGCACCGATCCCGCCGGGGGCACCGTGGTCGCGGCCGGCAGCACAGTGACGTTGTTCGTCTCGAACGGCCCGGCGACAACGCCCTGAGAGGAGGCACGCATGCCGAGCGGCGCGGTGACAACCGAACGGGTCGATTACCTGCAGCGCTGCGGGCCCGGACCGACGGTCGCCACGAGTCCGCTTACGCAGGGTGTGCCGAGCGCGCGCCGGTTATTGCGTGTGCGCGGCATCGGACGGCCGGAGAAGGAGCGCCCGCTACGCCCCAGGTATCCCGACGAGAAATGGCGGCCGACGACCGCTGAGCTGATCACCGGTTTGTACGGCTATCGCATCCCGCTGGTGTTCTCGCTCATCGGATCGCGCGAAGGCGTTCAGATGCACCTGGGCACTTGGTCGGCGCGCGCGGCCTCCGACGAGGTACAAGCACGCCGGCTCGCGGTGATCGAATCGGTCCTGCGCGGCCTGTACCCGGTCGTCGACCTCGATCCCGTGGTCGACACCGCTACCAGTTGGCCACTCGGCGGCATGGCGCTCGGCGTGCCCGCGCCGGTGGGGCCCGATGACAGTGACGGCGCCGCGCCAATCGATCGCATCATCCGCTCGATGACCGGAGTCGACTGGGCCGCCTTGGTGCTCGCATACCCCGCGTCGGAGGCGGCGGTCGGCGACGTGCGCGAGTCGGTCCTCAACGAGATGCGCTCCGTTGAGTCCGCGGCGAAGAACGAGCTCGCGCCGAGCCCGCTGACCGAGCAGTACGTCGAGCTTCTCAAAGCGTCGCTGACCAGCGCGAGTGAAGGGCTCGCGACTGGCGCCTGGAGAACCGCCGTGTACCTCCTCGGCGACCAGGACAGTTATCCCCGTCTCGCAAGCGCGTGGCGGAGCGTCATGTCAGGCGAAAAGTCGTTGCCGGAGCCGGTGCGAGTCTTCGACCGCGCCGAGGTCGACGAGCTCGCGCACGCGTGGGCATTACCCGACCCGGAAGGTGACCCGCCGCCCGGCTACTACCGCCGCCCATTCGAATGTCAGACCTTGTTGTCGACCGCGCAGCTCGCCGCATGCGTGCATCTTCCCGAGCTCGAGGCGCCCGGCTTCACGGTCAGTCGGGTGCCGCGCTTCGACGTTGTCGCGAAGAGGGCGGGCACTGGACCGAGCATCGCGCTCGGGCAGGTGTTGCAACACCGGCAGACAACGGCCGGTTCGTACGACGTGACCCTGAAGTCACTGACCCGGCACGCCTTCGTCGGCGGGCTGACAGGGTCGGGCAAGACCAACACGATCATGTCCATGCTGTTGGAAGCCGCAGCCCACGACATCCCGTTCTTAGTGCTCGAGCCCGCCAAAACCGAATATCGCGCGCTGATCGACCATCCAAAACTCGGCGATCAGATGCGCGTGTTCACTGCGGGCGACGCGAATGTCGCGCCGCTGGTACTGAACCCGTTCGAGGTGCCACCTGGCACCGCGGTGAGCGAGCACTTGAATCTGCTGCGCGCGGCGTTCACGGCGTCATTCGGAATGTGGACACCATTACCGCAGATTCTCGAACGATGTCTGCACGACGTGTACATCGACCGCGGCTGGGATCTCCGGACGAACGAGAACGCTCGTCTGACCGGCGGTACCGACACCGCCGCGGCATACCCGACGCTCTCCGACCTCGTCGCCAAGGCCAACGAAGTCATCCCGGCGCTTGGCTACGACGAGAAGGTGACGGGCGACCTCAAGGCTGCCCTCGTCACGCGACTCGAATCGCTTCGTCAAGGCTCGAAAGGCGCAATGCTCGACGTCGCACGCTCCTTGCCGCCCGAAGAGCTGTTCGGCGAGCCCACTGTCGTCGAGCTCGAGGCGCTCGGCGACGAAGGCGATCGCGCCTTCTTCATGGGCCTGCTGCTGATCCGCCTCGCTGAACATCGAAGGTCGCAAGGCCAATCTCCCGAGCTGGTTCATGTGCTCGTTATCGAGGAGGCACATCGACTCCTCGCCAACGTGGCGACCGCAGTGTCAGAAGAGATCGCGAACCCGCGCGGCGAGGCAGTCGAAACGTTCTCGAACCTCCTGTCGGAGATCCGGGCGTACGGACAAGGTGTCATCATCGCCGATCAGGTGCCCGTCCGGCTCGCACCGGACGTGATGAAGAACACCAACCTCAAGATCGCGCACCGGATGGTGTCCAACGACGACCGCGAGGCGCTCGCCGGCGCAATGGCGATGGACGACAAGCAAGCCAAGGCGCTCACCTCGCTGGAGATCGGCGAAGCTGCAGTGTTCAGCGGTGGTGACGACGCGCCGCTACTCGTGCGAATCCCGCTGGTGAAGGACCCGATCGCGCCGATACCGCCGCCCGACGCGCGTGTACAGGAGCACATGGCGCGCTGGCGAGAAGCGGGCGCGTTCGGCGAGCTGTTCCTGCCGCAGCCGTTCTGTGCCGAGACGTGCGTAACGCCGGCCGTGTGCGAGGCTGCACGCCATCTTGCCGGCGACGAGTACGTGCAACGACAGTTGTCACGCACGATCTTGTCGGTCATCGGCGAGCCGAGCGCGCTCGACCGCCGGTGGGAGGACCTCACGGTCGTCGTCCGAGCCCGACGCCCCGTCCGGGTACCCGAGTCCGCGCTGCTACGCAGCTTCGTCGGGCACGGTACCGACTGGTACGCATCCCGTCGCGGCGTGCAAGGCATGTGGTCGTACGAGGACACAGCTACCGTTCGCGATCAGTTGCACGCCCTCCTGATCGCCAAGCTCGAGACCGGCGTCACGCCCGCCGCGGAACTCGACGCCTTGCTGACGACGGTATGGCGGCTCCACGCGCGCGAATACGAGCCGTATCCCGCGTGCCATCTCGTTTGCACCCAGGACCCGCCGGTGTGCCTGTATCGATCCGCGGTCGCGGACCTCGTGTCCAGTGGCCGGTATCACGAGTCATGGCGGAAGGCCGACGACGTCGACGTGAAATCGGAAGGAAACCGGCGGTACGAGACGTGGGAAGTATGTCAGGACGCGGCCTATGAACTGGTCGAGTTTCCCGAGCCCGAACTGTCCGACGCCGCCAAGCAGACCGTCGAGGCTGCGGCAAAGCGTGTGTGCCTCTGCTTCGAGCAACAGATGCTCGCCGACGATCGCAGAAAGGTGCCGCGCACCGCGCGCCGCATCCTTGCCCGGGTCCTCGCCGAAGCTGGTATCTGATGGGGGCATCGGATGAGCCAGGGTCTGGCAAAGGGAGCGGCTCGAATTCTGACGACGGAGGCGACGACCCGTCGACGCGCGACGACCGAGGCGGCGTTGGGTCGGGGTCGGGGTCGGGGGAGCACGGGGATAGCGGCAAAGGGGAAACAGAAAAGGAGACCGAGAAAGCACGGCAAGAGCAAAATCTCAAAGACGAAGCAAGAAAGAAGGCCGAATACGAAGCAATACTTCGGCAGACCAAAGAGGACTATCAACGGAGGTTCGAACAGTTTCTTTTCAGCGTGTCGGCTGAGGTGCTGAGCGTGTGGCATCCGTTGCGCGATAACGAATCGTAGTTGGGAGCGCGTCCGTGGCTGAGAGCAAGTCAGACGGCGGCAAAACGGGGAGCGATAGCGGCTCGGGATCGTCGAAGGGTGGCGGCGGCGGACAGACACAACGCGACGGCAGTGTCTCGTCTAAGGGATCGGGCGACAGTCGCGCATCAGGCGGTGGCAAAGGCCACGACGCTGAACGCAATTCGCTCGCGGGTCGCAGCGACACGAAGGGCACGGGGACTTCCGACAAACTCGACAGTGCTTCGGTCGCGAAGCAAGCTGACCAGCCGAGTTCGGTCCGCCCGAACGGCCGTGACGGTCAGCTGGGCCATGAGCCTTCTGCGCGCTTGGACCAGAGCGCGGCGAGCGATCGACTTGCCGCAAACGCCACGGCGAGCGACTCGAACGCCATCAACGGCCCCTCGATCGAGGCCAACGCGAGCGGCGAGAACGTCGCGAGCGACGCGAAGGACACTGCGGGCAAAGCTGCGGACGTGGGCATCGTCAACAGAGTCGCTGGCAAAGCCGCCGGCGTCGCGAAGGACGTCAAGGATGCAGCCGCAGGCGCCGCCAACGCCGTGAAGCGGGTTGTCGACGCGGCGGGGTCGGCACTCAAGGGATCGGTGAAAGCAGGTGCGGAGGACGCGAAGGAAACGCTCGGAAAGACGACGCCGGGCGCCATGGTGCAAGGCGTCGGCAAGATGATCGACGTTGCGACTGCGAAGGATCCTGCGGCGGCAGCGATCGACGCTGCGAAACAGCAAGCGATGAGCGTGCACGACATGCTGCCGGGATCGTCTGCGCGGCACGGCGCCTACGACGCAATCGGCGCGAAGCTCGCGGGCAAAAGCAATGAAGAAGCCTTCGAGAAGGGATTTAACAGCTTCGCCGACCACACGCCGTTCGGGAAGATCGCCGACAATGTTACAAATGCAGAGAACGCATATAGCCGCGGCGATGTCGAGGGCACGGCCTACAACGCGGCGCGCGCAACACAGGGGATGGCGCACTACGTCGGCGAGACCACACTTGCTCTTTCGGGAATGGCCTCGGAGGGTGCGCCGGTCGGCTCTCGGAGTACACCAGAGGCGCCCGGCGCCTCGGCTCCGGAATCGCCTGTTAGCCCGGCGGCTGAGTCGATCGCTCCACCGACGGATGCGGCAAGCGCACCGACGCAGCGCGCCGGCAGCGCGGTAGAGGCCGGCGCGAAACCAGGTCCGAACGCACAGGTGCGCGGCGGTCCCGAGGTCGTCGACGGACGCCCGGCGGCTGAGTCGGTCGCTCCACCGACGGATGCGGCAAGCGCACCGACGCAGCGCGCCGGCAGCGCGGTAGAGGCCGGCGCGAAACCAGGTCCGACGTACGCACAGGTGCGCGGCGGTCCCGAGGTCGTCGACGGACAACGCCCGGCGGCGGGTGAAAGTGCCAAGGCCGGTGACCACGCCCAGGCGCGAGAAGGCGAACTCGGGCCCGACGGCAAGGACCGACCATCGTTGAGCGGCGCGCAAAGCGCTCCGAGTGAGAGCACGCTGACGACGAACGAAACGCCAAAGAGCACTCCCCAGGAGCTGTCACCGGCGGAACATGACGCGCTCATGACCAGGCAGGCGGAGCTGCAGGCGAACGATCAGCAGTTCGCCAAGGACGCGAAGGGCGACCTCGTTCGCGACGCTCACGGCACTCCGAAGTACACGACGGAGTACCGCGAGAACCGGCAGCAGCTCAACGAACACATCCAAGCGAAGAGCGCGCGCATCGCGGCGGAAAGCGCGCGGGCGCCTCGCCCCGATGTTGCGGTGCGAGACCACGGCGCGCCTCGCCGCGTCGATACCCAAGCTCGCACCGGCGAGCAGCAGTCGGTCGGGCCGCGCGCGGACCAGGGCGGTCCGCGTTCAGGCGCCGTCGACGCACACGGACCGACGGTGGAGCGTCCGACGGTGGAGCGTCCGACGGTGGAGCGTCCGACGGTGGAGCGTCCGACGGTGGAGCGTCCGACGGTGGAGCGTCCGACGGTGGAGCGTCCGACGGTGGAGCGTCCGACGGTGGAGCGTCCACTATCACCGACAGTTGAAGGGCCGACAGTCGCACCCAAATCGGTCGAGGCTACGACGGCCGAGCTACAAAAAGGCACAACGCCCGAGACGACGCCGACCCTCGACCGTCCCCTGCTCGACGGGAGGGCGCCGCTCGAAAGCTTCCGCCAGCGTGTGGGCATCGGCGACTTGCACCCGGATCGGTTCGCACCGGCAACACCCGCCGAGCACCAAGCCCTACGCGACGCCTACGCGAGCGATGCGCGAGCGCAAAGCTGGGCGCCTCACATCAACCCTGGGTACGCCGCTGAGCGCGCCGCAGGCCTGCCCGGCCGAACCCACAATTGCGTCGAAGTCGCGCGCGCGGTGCAGGAGACATATGAAGGGCAACCACGCGCAGCAGCGTCGATCAACCGCGGCGGCCTCGAAGTGCAAGGCGAGGGGCCGCACCTGGGCGAGAACGGGAGGTACCTCGAGCAATGGTCCGGACAGCGCTTGCAACGGACCACCTGGGACGCCATCGGCACGAGGGTTCAAGCGGAGCAAGGGTCCGCGATCGTCATTGGCGAGAGCGCCTATGGCGCTCATGCGTTCAACGCGATTTATGAAAATGGGAGCGTGAAGCTGGTCGACGGCCAATCGGGCAAGGTGTACGACTGGAACTCGTCTCCGTATCAGTCCAAGTACACCAACTTCTACTCGGTCCACTTTCCGGGCCGTTGAGCACCATGGGTATGGAGCAACACGAGGCAGAGCAGCTCGCGCGCACCGCACTGCGAACCTGGCAGGACCCTCACGCCGAACGTGAGTTACACGTGACGCGTCTCGCCCACGGTTGGCGGTTCGAGGTTCCGCGCGGGCCCCAGCGCGATATCGGTGGCTCGCATCCCGCGGTCACGACGTCCGGACAAGTGTTGCGCGTTCCTGATGGCTTGCCGGACGAGGTAGTAGACGAGTTCCTCGCCGACGCAGAGACGGCTTCGCACTGACGCGGCCTACTCGCGCGTCGAACGCCGGTCGCGTCGCCCTTGCGTAGATACATCGAGGGCCTCGGCTTCGCTCAACGCGGCGGCGGCTTCGCCGGCGACGGCCGGATCCTCCGACCCCGCCGCGGCGATGAACGCCGCCCGTGCGCCGCCCGCGTCGCCCGCGGCGGCGGCTGCCCGCCCTACGGTGAGCAGATTTCTTCCGTGGAGATCTACGTCTCGGTGTGTTGGCGCGTCTGCGGCTCGATGCACCTGGTGATCGTCGTCGTCAGAGGCGGGCGTATCGGTGCGTGGCGGCATCGGGTTCGACTTTACAGGCGTCGAAAGCAGCGGCGTCCAGTGCGGGGCGTGCACGCAGGTCAGTAGCTTTGCGCTCCATGGCTGACGACCCGGACCACCGGGGGTACGAGACGCCGCTCATGGCGGACGTCGAAACGGGATATCGACGGCTCCTGCGTTTTCAGCTCAAGGTCATTGTCGTCTTTGTTCTCGTGCTCGCGGTCATCGGCGGCATCGTGTTTGTCGTGATCGTTGCGCGCGACGACGACGCGAAGACCGTGACGGTGACCGTGCCGGACGTTCGAGGTTTCGACCACGTCGCGGTTGCGTCGGTATTCACTCGTGCCGGATTGGCCCCCGATTACATTGCGTTCGACCGAGCGAGCGAGAACGTGACCGTCGGCCGCGTGATCTCGACCGACCCGCCGCCGGGGACAAGCGTGAGGAAGGGGACCGTGATCAAGGTCACCTTCTCGTGCGGCACACCGCAGCCGGGCTTTTGCAATCCGTAGCCGCGGCGCGCGGTCACTTGAAGATGAACCACGATTCCTGCCGACCGCCCGCCGTCGCCACTCCCGCCGACGGGGCCGGGGCGGCCAATCGGCGTTTGGCTTGGTCAGCTCAGAGATTCACCCTCGAGCCGTCGAGTCGAGAACCGGCCTTCACGGACGTGGCGTCAACCGACCTGGACCTCGTCGACCACCACGTCCTCGACGGCCGCGTGCTCCTCGTCGAGTGCCGACCGACCGGGCGGGACATCCCGCGCGCCTGACCCAACCGGTCCATCGACCCAACGAAGGCCTTGGGTAGCAGTCCTGGTGACACGCGCGGCGCGCTCGTCGCGAGACGCCACGCAAATGAGCGCCTCACCACCCGAGAGTGCGACCCCTCTCGCGCGGTGAGGTCGAGCCAGTTGTAGGTGCCGATGAGGAGGTCGCCGCCGCGGGCGTAACCTCGTGTACGTGCTCTTCAGGCTGAACCAGTCGCTGTAGCCACCGGTCGCCGCTCGCTGGCCGCGGATTTGGAACGATGCTATTGCCGCATTGTCGAGCCGGCCTCGACATGCTCAGCCAGATTCGCAAGTGAGGAGGCGAGCCCAGTGGCATGGTCCTCAGCTGAGATGCCATCGGGGACGTG
>JBBRXX010000056.1:0-25616 GCA_038238245.1 Acidimicrobiia bacterium | reverse complement strand
GCGAGATCCCAACAGGACGCTCTTCGTTCGAAAGCCAACCAGCGAATCGCCGGTGGCAGGCACTTCGGGAGCGAACCCGCCAGGACCTCGAGACGCTACGGACCAACCGCAACGCCAACCCAAAGTCTCAAGCAGGCACATCGGGGCGATGCCGCACGCGGTTCTGGCCGCGCGTTCGGGGACACCGGCGCAGGTCCGAGCGCGCCCCGAGCCGTCGTTCCGGTCGGCTGAGCGAACCGTCAGGACGCGTGGGCGGACATGCGTGACATCTGCACTTGTCTAAGCACTGCCTGACAAGGAGTTGAGCACAGCGACCTGTGGGAACGTCGCCGGCGCGCCGTAGCCGTGCTCAACCAGCCATCGGATCTCCATCAAACTTCGCAATGACCAGTACGCACGAATCACGTCGATCTCGATGCCGCCGCCATAGCCCGCGACGACATCGTCGAGGTGCTCCTCGTGTGCGAGCGTCAGAGTGGCGAGGTCATACATCGCATCGCCTTGGCCACCCTCGGACCAGTCCACGACGCCGCTCACCTCATCACGATCGACGAACACATGCACGATCTGCAGGTCGCCGTGGATGAACACCGGTGTCCATGGCCGCAGCGCAGCCTCTGCGACCTCACGATTGCGCCTGACAATATCGGCGGACACGACATCGTTGGCGACGAGCCACTCACACTCCGAGTCGAGCATTGGCGGAAACTCGACCGTGCCCCGACTGCTGCGAGCGGGCTGCTGCTGACACTGGCTGCTGGGCCACGGCGGCAGCGGAGCGTCGTGCAGGGTGCGGACGGCGGCACCCGCCGCAACCCACGCCGACGAAGACGCACGCGAAGGCTCTTCAAGCAGGCCGAGCGCCCCTCCAGGAACTGCCGCCAGGGCGAGCACCGGCGGCTTGCGCCAAAGGACCTCGGGAGTGGGGATCGGTGCCCTCGCCATGACCTCGACCTCTCGGTCGATGCGCGCTTGATCCGTGTCGATCTTCAGGAACACGCCTCCGACGCGCAGCGTCACGCGCTCCGAATGCGCGACAACGATCTCGATCTCCCGCATGTCCTCGATCATCGCCCCAGGCCGCCGACGTCGCAGAGAATATTGAACCGCTGGCTGCCGGGCATTGCTCGCACGAGCGAGGAGGTGGGGCGAGCCGGCGACATCCGCGGTGGTGTGCGTTCTGCGGCGCTCGACAAGAGCGCCGCACCGTCGTTCCGTCGCGAGGCAGCGGCCAACGTGCCAGGACAGATCACGTCAAGCCGTAACTCGCGTGGGCCGGTATCGCAGGGCGACCGCCCCCGACCGGAACTCATGGCGATCCACGAGCTCGAGCTGGATGCGCTCGCGCAGACCGGCGAGCAACGTCGGCCCGTGTCCGGCAAGGACCGGCTGCACAAGGAACGCGTACTCGTCGATCAGTCCCAGATCTGCCAACGCCAGGGGGAGCGTCACGCCACCCACGAACAGGCCCTCGCCTGGCTCCTGCTTGAGCCGCTGAACTTACCTCCAGAAGCAGACCGAAGGGAAGTCCCGCAAAGAAACGATGCGCTGCCTCAAACGACGGATCAGCGACACCATCTACCGCCAGCTGCGCGCCGACACCGGCCACTGAAACGAAGCGGGGCTCGGGAGGACAATCAGGGGCGACTCTGAATCCAGCGCGGCCGGCAGATCCCTGAACACCGGCACTTCGGAGAAGTCACTCCCGAACCCGACCCAGAACGTTAGAACCGATCAACCCGTCATGTCACGGGCCAACCCCACGCGCCCAACACCCGTTCCAAACAAACCCCTTGACACAAACAGGCTTCGCTCTGGCGCTGTTATGCGAGCCGCTATCCAGCCTGCACGCCGCAGTAGATGTGCCCCGATGGTGTCCAGACGATGCACGGCACCGGGTCGCCATGGTGCACGACGTCGCGTCCGCGGCAGCCTTCTGGTTCGTCGTCTTCGGTGCAGCCGGCGATGGTGCCGTCCGCCGCGTTGTCGTGCCGCGTTGTCGTGCCGCGATCGTCCGGTGCCAGGCGCACGGCTCACCAGACAATGACTCAGGGGTTGGTCGTGTATCGGGGCGAGCGTCTTCGGGCGAGTCCGGCCGCGAGGAGACCGACCCCGATCATCGCGAGCGCAATGTAGACCGGCGATCGGTCGTCGCTCCCCGTAAACGGAAGTGGTGGGTGCGCCGCGCCTGTGGTCGATGAGGTCGCGGTTTGGCCGTGCCCCGTTGTAGATGTGGTCGAGCGTTGAACGTGGGCCGTTGTCGGTGTGGTCGACCCTTGAGTGTGCAGCGTGGTCGACGTGGCAATGGGCATGGTCGTTGATGTCGTTGATGTCGTTGTGTTTGGTGAAGTGGTGGTGGAAGTCGATCGACTGATTGTGGTCGCGGTCGTGGATGTGGTGGTCACCGCACGGGTTGTCGTCGTGTGCGCGGTGGTTGTTGTAGTGGTGGTGGGTCCGCACGCTGAGAGCAACTGGTGGGCCTCTTCGGCGCCTTGGGGCTGGCCGTTGAATGACCACTGCGAGGTTGCGCTGACCGAGTGTGTGCCGGGGCCGGGATTGATCATGATCGTGTCGGTCGCTTCGGGACCCTCAAAGCTGAAGCTCTTCTGGGTTTGTTGTCGGTCGATCGTGATCGATTCCATCGAGATGACTGGGGTGTCAGGAAATCTCGTGTACTTGAACGTCACCTGCGTACATGAGATCAAGATCTGATTGGTGTGCGCCGACGCGGTGGGAGCGAACAACGCGAGCCAGAGCGCAGCACCGATGAGTTGTACGCCCAAGACGATGGCCGGGACGCCCCGGAACCGCCCCGGAGGTCGAGTGCGGTGCCCCGTGCGGGGCGCCGCGTAGCTGTCTCCGTAGACGAGTCGTTGCAGTTCTCGTAATGCCGCACGCTGACGGCGTCTCCTGCTCATCATCGCTCTCTCCCCACGTGACAGGAGCGCAGAACGTGGTGTCTAGCGCGAAGCGCAGGGTCGCACTACAGGCAAAGTGTGCGGAGTGAGCGAGAACGGCCCGATTTGCGAAATGGCAATGGTGCCCTTAACCCCCTCCCCGCTTGCCGCGCACGCTGCGATGGAGGAGTCCCCCGCGGCGCGGCGATCAACTGCCATGCGGCGAGCACGTCGCAATGTCCGTCGGCACTTGGCTGTCACCACCAGCGCAAAGCGAGCTCCTCGCGCGTTCGTCGCGACAACATCCTCCCGCATCTGGTGGTCACCATCGCGCGCGGCGTTTCAGCATCACGCCGAAGGGCTAGCCGAGCGTGGCCGAGAGCAAGGGCTCGCGAGCGTCCGGACACTCGGTCTCCTCGCTCGAACGTCGCGTCAGGGACCAGTCGGCTGTAACGACGCGAAGTCGTACGTCTGCGCGTCAAAGCTCGCGCCCTGCTCGTTGATTGGGTTGACAGTGACCCGCGTGCCGTTCACCGTCACCTGCAAAAAGCCGTAGACCTGCGCGTCGCTCATCGGAACCGGCGCGTTGCACGACGATCCGGAACCCAGCGCGTACGCGTCGAACGCGCTGCACTGCGTTACCGGTTCGACCTCCGCTCCGCCGGTGCCTGAGATATAGCTGACCATCGGCGTGTCCGGGATCTGCGGAATGTTCCGCTCGTAGACGTGTGAGTGTCCGTTGAAGACGATGTGGACACCATTCGTGGCGAGAAGCCCTTCGAGTGCACTCGCCCCATCAAGGTACGAGTCGGAATCGTTCCCATCGTCGGAGTGCAACGGGTAGTGGAAGAACGCGAATTTGTGGACCGTCGACGAGTGTGCGGCGAGATCGCTACGGAGCCACGCGAGTTCCGCGCCGCACGGTGCGCACCCCGCAACCGGGCCATTCCAATGAGCTTGGAAGTCACCTTGGTACTGCCCGTCCAACCATGCCGCCTCGAGAACGTAAAAGCGGGAGTTGCCCCAATCGAATGCATACCAGGCGCTGGCGAAAGTGTTCGACTGCTGCATCACGCCGATGCAGCAGTAGTTGTCCTCCTGATAGCGGCCGCCGGACGCGCCGGTGACATTCGTCTGCGGAAAGTTCTGCAGGTACGGCGTGGCGTCCTCGAAGCCGTGATTTCCCTGCGCCATGAAGAACGGCGTGCGCTGTCCGCGCGGCCAGTCGGCAGACGAGAAGACGTTTCCTTGCCCGACGTCGCCGTAGTCGGTCTGACTCCCGTCGGGATACGCGTTGTCCCCAACCGAGACGACGAAATCGGGGTTCGAAGCCCGCAGCTTCGACAAGACGTCCGTCTCGTCAGGAGTACCGGCGCCGAAGTCCCCGATGACGGCAAAGGAGAATGGGGAGCTACCGGCCGCGACTGGAGTCGTGAACGTCGGCTTCTGGCCGCCGAGCTGATCCGCACCGTCCTGAAACACGCTGTAGCAGTACGTCGTGTCGGCGGCGAGCCGCGTCAGCGTCGCAGACCACTGATAGTCGGTTTGTGAACCGACTTGTATCGGCCCGACCGGCGTTGCGGTCGTCGCCAAGTACGCACACCTGGGCGCGACCCCGTAGGTGACGACTGGTGTCGTCGACCCTTTGGACGTCGCGAAGTTGAGAGTCTCCGAGGTCGTGACCGCATCGGTGAAGTACGGCTCTCGCCGGATGCACGCACTGCAAATAACGGTCAAAAGGAGCGCAACAAAACATACTGAAGTTGATCGTTTGATTTCCATCTTGCTGCGTTGGCGAAACTTCGTCATGCACACACTTCCGGGGAGTCATCGATCGAACTCGATCGAGGAACTGTCGTGCACCGGAAGTGGCGAAGTCAACGTTCATCGCGCATTGGTCCGCTCAACTGAGCGGACCGCTTGAGAGACTGGTCTGTTTACGACTCGCTTCTTTTGTACAGAAGGGCTCTATTATTGTGCACACGCCGCGAACGATGCGCGATCGCTGACACAGAAGGGTCGCAGTGAGAAGTGCACTGATCATCGGGTCCGGCCCTGCGGCCGCGGGCGTCGCACTCGCGCTGAGCCGTGCGGGGGTCGTCGACATTTCCGTCATCGACATCGGGCTCGACCTCGAGCGCGAAACGGCGTCTCGCGTGCGCGAGGTGTCTGCCATCACGCCCGATCAGTGGCCCCCGAATGTCGTCACAAGCATTGCGGCGCCGCCCGTCACGTCCGCGGTCAAGGGACTTCCGCAAAAGCGGGTGTTCGGTTCCGACTACCCATACCGTGACGTCGGTCAGCTTGCGGGGATCGTCGCTGATCGAGTGAACGGCGCGATCGTGTCGCCTGCGTATGGCGGCTTCAGCACGGTGTGGGGGGCGCAAGTGATGCCGTTCACGGCGGCGACCTTTTCGACATGGCCAATCACCGCTGCACAGATGCAGCCCCATTACGAGGCCATTCTCCGGCATATCCCTTTCGCGGGTCACGACGACGATCTCGCGGACTTGTTTCCGCTCTTCGTGCCGCCGAAGCCGCTCCCCGAACTCTCGGAGCGGAGTGCGCGCGCCATGGTGGCATACGAACGGCGCCGCTCCGCGATCGCTCCGCTCGGCGTGACCCTTGGTCGTGCCCGGCTCGCGCTCGAGTCGTCAGGGTGTGTGCGATGCGGGCTCTGCATGACGGGATGTCCGTATTCGTTGATCTACTCATCGAGTTCTACCTTCGATGAGCTTCGCCGACGAGGCACGCTCCGATATCTGCATGGTCTGCTTGCTGTCGAAGTGAGCGAGTCGGCGACGCATGCGTATGTGGACGCCCGCGAACTCCGGTCGGGTCAATACCATCACTTCACGGCGGACCGCGTGTTCGTTGCCTGCGGCGCGATCGGCACCACTCGGCTAATGCTCGGATCGCTGAAGCTGTTCGACCGTGACGTGATGATGCAGGAGTCTGCGCAGTTCGTGCTGCCGTTCGTGAGCCGGGCCGCGACGAAGGATCCCCGGCACGAGCCGAGCTTCACGCTCAATCAATTCAATATGGTTGTTCGCGTCGACGGCTCCGCACGCGACGTTTCACAACTTCACTTCTATTCTTACAATCCCGCGTTCGTTGACAATCTTCCGACGGTGTTCCGATCGCGTGTCGCGACGGGCTTTGTCTCCCGATTTGTCACCCGTGCATCGGTCGCCCTGGGGTACCTGCCATCATGGGCTTCGCCGGCGTTGCGTCTCCGAGTCGGACCACCCTTGAGCGGAGATGACGCCGCTCCGCTGCAGATCAAGCGTGAGCCCGCACATTGGAGTCGCAATCGAATGCTTCGCAAGGTGCTCACCGCGGTGACGCGCGCCGCGCCATCGCTCGACCTGTGGCCCGTTCTGCCGAAGCTCGCCCTATCGGGCGGCGCCAAGAGCTATCACTTCGGCGGAAGCTTTCCGCACAGTGAGGGTTCCAGCGATCCGGTGTCGACTGACCGACTGGGGCGTCCCGCAGGTCGCCGGCGACTTCACCTCGTTGATGCGTCAGTGTTTCCCGACGTTCCGGCGACGACGTTCACGCTGACAATAATGGCGAATGCACACCGAATCGCCTCTGAGTCACTCGCCGTAGTCGAATGAGTACCGGCGTAGTGGCGGTAACGGGCGCGTCAGGGTATGTCGGTTCGCGCGTCCTCAAGGCATTCGACGAGCGTGGCTGGTGCACGATTCCGCTCGTACGACATCCCTCGAACGAAGGCCCGCGGGCGCGTCGGTTCGCGCTCGACGACCGGTTCGATCCGGTCGAGTTCGCGGACGTCGGCGTGCTCGTTCACTGCGCGTACGACTTCTCGACGAGAACATGGCAGGAGACGCTCCGGGTCAACGTCGAGGGCTCGAAGCGCGTCCTCACCGCCGCGCGGGACGCAGGGGTGAAGCGCATCATCGTCTTGTCGAGCATGTCGGCGTACGACGGGACGCAGCAGCAATACGGGCGGGCCAAGCTCGAGATCGAACGGATCGCGTGCGATGTCGGCGCGTGCGTCGTACGACCCGGCCTGGTGTACGGGCCGGCAGCGGGCGGCATGGTAGGTGCGTTGTCCAAGCTTGCGCGGTTGCGTGTTGTTCCTGTAACCGCGGGCCGTTCGTATCAGTTCATGGTCCACGAAGACGACCTCGCGGCGTGCCTCGTTGCCCTCGCGACTGCCCGCACCGTGCCGGTTGACCCCGTCTGCGTCTTTCATCCCTCGCCGGTACCGTTCGGCGCTGTCGTGCGAGCGTTCTCCCCGAACGATGGTCGCCGGCGCGTGTACGTTCCGGTGCCATGGCAAGCAGTTTTTCTCGCGCTTCGCGCCGCAGAATTTCTCGGCGCCAAGACGCCGTTTCGCTCGGATTCGCTGGTCGGGCTTGTTCGACCGGCGCCCCAGCCGGTCGCGTCGCCGACGCTCGAACGCTTCGGCGTCCGTCCCCGTCCATTTTCGGGTTTGCAGGCAACCTGCGAGGACCACACGTGACAGCCGCGCAACCGCAGTCCTGTTTCACCGCCACGGTCGTTGTGTGCGCGTATCTCGACGAGCGCTGGCCGCTCCTCAATCGCTGCATCCGTTCGCTTTTCGAGCAGACAGTTCTTCCGGATGAGATCATCGTCTGCGTCGACCACAATCCCGGGCTGTTCGCACTGGCCCGTCTGCATTTCGCGGGATCCGTTCGACCATCCGTGCGGGTGGTCGAGAACCGTTATCGTGGCCGTCTCGGATCGGCGAGAACGACTGCTGCAGAGATCGCGCGTGGCGACATCTGTGTATTCCTCGACGACGACGCGTACGCCGAACCCCGGTGGCTCGAGCTCATGCTCGCGCCTTACAGCCAACCAAGCGTTGTTGCCGTTGGCGGCGCGCCGCTTCCGGAGTATTCGCGACCGCGGCCGCAATGGCTGCCGTTCGAATTCGACTGGGTCTTCGGCTGCGCCTACGTCGGTCTCCCGACGACGCGCCAGCCGACACGACGGCTGATAGGCGCTGCCATGTCCGTTCGACGCGACGCGCTCAACGAGATCGGCGGCTTTCATTCGGACAACCACGACGACATGGACATGTGTCATCGTCTCGCCACCCGCTGGCCCCAAAAGGTCATCCTGTTCGAGCCGGCCGCAACCGTTCATCACTTCGTTCCGCCCGAACGCCTGACTTGGCGCTACTTCTGGCGGCGATGTTTCTTCGTGAATCGTGGGAAGGCTCACGCGCACCGGCAGCTCGACAGTGATGGAAACCTCGCCGCCGACCGTGCGTTTGTGATGTCTACAATTAGGAGTGCGGCTGTACGCGAAGGTCCTCGCGCGGTGCGCGGCGATATTGGCGCGGCATTGCGACTTTTTGCGGTAATCGTCGGAATCGTTCTCGCCGCTCTCGGCTACGCGGTTGGACGGTACGAACGCTCTGCGCCGTTCGCCAAAATCAGTACGCGTCGTCGCGCTTGACGCGCACCCGTACGCGCGGGTCTTCTAGACAGAGTGTCTTGACAACACTTAGTGTCCCCTGGCAAGTGGTGGGGCTGCTCAGTGGGGTGTCAACGATGTTGTTGAAAAGCCAGCGCGGCGGGTTCGCGTCGTTGGACGACGTGTCGCGGCAGACGCGTACCGCGTCGCCAACGGTCAGCGTGGTTGTACCGACACTGAACGAGGCTTACAACGTGGGCTATGTGCTCGCGCGCATTCCTCAGTGGATCCGCGACGTGGTCGTCGTTGACGGTCACTCCACGGACGACACGATTTCCGTCGTGCGTGCGGTACGACCCGACGCCCGCATAATCCTTGCCCGCGAACGCGGCAAGGGTGTCGCGTTGCGGGCCGGCTTCCGGGCAGCCGTCGGCGACGTCATCGTCGCATTAGATGCTGACGGCTCGACGGACCCACTCGAAATTCCGGCGTTTGTAGGCATCCTCGTCGGCGGCGCAGACGTGGCGCTGGGTTCCCGGTTCGTCGTCGGCGGCGGTACCTCGGACATGGACCGCCTCCGTCGCGTGGGCAACTGGGTTTTGACTCGTTGCGTGCGCAGTGCGTTCGGCACTCGCTACTCCGATCTCTGTTACGGGTTCTTCGCGTTCTGGCGCGATGTTCTCCCCGAGCTGGACGGCTCGTTCACCGGCTTCGAGGTCGAGACCGTCGTGCACATCCGAGCGGTCAAAGCGGGACTACGCGTCGCGGAGGTTCCGAGCTACGAATCAAAACGACTATCGGGAGAAAGCAACCTTCGAACATTCCGTGACGGATTCCGCATCTTTGGCGCGATCCTGACTGAATACCAAGGTCGGAAGAAACCCGGCGCGCCGAGCCCGGTCCATGAACGCGTGCGAGACAGCGATACCGCGTCGCGGCGACGGCCGATAGGAATTCCCGGCGAGGAAGTGTCCGTTTGAGGTTGCGCCGGGCTGAGCCCGCACGGACAGACGATACGTGGGAGCCGATACTCGTCGCCGAGCTCGAGCTCGCGAGCGGCGAGTACAGCGGGCCGTGCGTCGGAAACGCGAGCTCGCAGCAGTACGGACGCGCGCGCGTGCTGGTGCGTGACTTCGGGACTCCTGTCGATGTGATCGACGTCGATCTCCGAAACGGGGAGCACCTTCGGCCACTTTCTGTGCGTGCTCGCGCCGAGCGCGTCGAGCGGGATGCGACTCTGAGTCGTCGTTCTGAGCCGCTCGTGACGGTCGCGATCGCAACCCGTGACCGCAGCAGGCTCTTGGCGCGCTGCCTGCAGTCCCTCGCCTCGACGAACTATCAGAATGTCGAGACGCTCGTAGTCGACAATTCGCCTCGAACAGACGATACAGAAGGTCTCGTGCGGCGCCTGTCCGGGCGTGACCCGAGAATCCGATACTTACGCCAGGACCGGCGCGGAGTCGCGGCCGCACAGAACCTCGCGTTGGCGCACGCGAACGGCGAGTACTTCGCGATCACCGACGACGACGTCGTCGTCGACCCGAACTGGATCGTGGCGCTGGTGTCGGCATTCGAGTCCGATCCGACGATCGCATGCGTCACCGGCATGATCTTTCCGGCTGAGCTCGATACCCCGGCCCAGTGGTGGATCGAGAGCTTCGGCGGCTTCTGCAAGGGTGTGAGCCGCGTGGTATGGGACGAGCGGAATCGTCGGCCCAACGATGCGATGTTTCCATTCGCCGGCGGCAAGTTCGGATCCGGTGCTAACATGGCGTTTCGGACGTTGCCGTTTCGCGAGATGGGCGGCTTCGACGAAGCGCTGGGCACTGGTACCGCGGCGCGCGGGGGCCACGACTCCGCTGCGTTCTTCGACATCATCGCCACGGGGCACGCGCTGATGTACGAGCCAGCGGCCCTCGTGTATCACACACATCCGCGCGATATCGCCGAGCTCAACGAGCACGCCCTGTCGTACGGCATCGGCACGGCCGCCTACGTGACTCACATCGCGTGCCGGCACCCGAGGCGAATGCTGAGGATGGCCATCGCGGCTCCGATGGGCGCTCGACACATGCTGGCCCCGAGCTCGCCGAAGAACTCGCGACGACCAGCAGACTTTCCACGTTCGGCCGCGCGCCGAGAACGGGTTGGATTCCTGATCGGGGTTCCGCTATATCTTTGGAGCCGTATTGACAAGCGCGTCGAGCGTATGAAGCACGAGCGGGCGCGGGGAGCACGCGCTGTTTGGTCGATTGGGGCGGCTCACGAGCGCTGACGACATGGTCCCAATTCTTCTGTATCACTCGATCTCTGACGAGCCGCCGCGCCGTCTCGAGCGGTGGACTGTTTCACCATCGAGCTTCGCGACGCAGATGCAGCTCCTCCAAGACTTCGGTTACTCCGTGGTGTCGCTCGGTGAGTATGCGTCACGCCTTCGTGGCGAGACGGCAACGCTGCCGAAGCGACCGGTGGTCCTTACCTTCGACGACGGGTATGCCGACTTCGAGTACGCCGTATCGGTCCTCGACCGGTTCGGTTATCCCTCGACGCTGTTCATCTCTACCGGCGCCGTCTCGTCGCACGACACTTCTCCGTCCAACGGCGGGGGCAACCCGATGCCGATATTGACCTGGTCGCAGCTCGACGGCTTGCGGGAGCGAGCGGTCGAGCTCGCCGCGCACTCGCACGCTCATGTTCGGCTCGACGAGCTGCCTCGCCGACTCATCCGCGACCAAGTGAGAACGTCGAAGCGGACACTCGAAGATCGCCTCGGCCTGCATGTGCGGGCGTTCGCATACCCGCACGGAAGTCACGATCGACGCGTCCTTACCGAGGTCGCGGCGGCCGGGATCGAATACGCCTGCGCGGTGAAAGACAGCTTCAGCACGCTGCACGACGATCCGCTTGCGATCTCGCGTTTGATCGTCGGCCCGGAGCTGGACGCCGCGGGATTTCGGCAACTGTTGGAAGGCGGGCATCGGCGCTGCCGCCGGCACGAACGTCTGCGAACGAAGCTCTCCCGCGTCGCGCGGCGAACGATGCCCCATCGGATACGCGAATGACACGCGCACGAATGCGCGATCACATGGTTGTACGAGGCGCATCCATTGGCACCTCGACCGTCCGCGCCGTCGTGATCGCACGCCTGTGCACGGCTGCTATCTGGTCGATGACTATCGACAGGAAACGGGCGAAGAGCGCGGCGCACGTGCGACGGCAGCCACGTGCGCGCGGCGACAAGATTTGGTACGACGCCAGCCCGGAAGCGATGCGTCATGCGCGGCCAGTGAGAGACGCGTCACCAGTAGACGAGCATCAGGCAGCGCCGGCCGAGGTCGCAGTGCGAACCGAAGAGAGGCCGTTGCAGCGCGTGGCCGAGCCCTCGAGTGCCGACCATTCTGAATTCGTCACACTCGGCGTCGGACTTGGTTGTGCGATCGCGGCCCTAGCCGCCTTCGCGGCGTCGATCGGACACGTCGACGCAACGCGCGCCGGCAGCCTCGGCTTGGCCACGCAAGCCGGCGTCGGGTTCTGGGTCGCGGTCGTGATGACGTGCGTCGGATTCACGTTCACGCTCGCGCGAACGCCACACCGCTCCGTACTGTTGTCGTTCAATCTCATAGCGCTGCTCTTCTGTGTGTACGCGCTTTCGGCACTGTCGGAGGCCGTCCCCCGGTTCCAGGTGGCGTGGCTACACGCCGGGTTCGCCGAATACGTCGCTCGGACCGGGCACGTCATCCCCCAGCTGGACGGTCGATTCGCGTGGCCGGGGATGTTCACCGCGACCGCATTCTTCGAGCAAGTCGCCGGCATCTCCAGCGGGGTGACACTCATTCGCTGGGCGCCGCTGTTCTTCGCCCTCGCGTATCTCGCGCCGCTGTGGGCGATCGCGTCGAGCCTCACACATGATCGACGAGCGAAGTGGTTGACCCTTTGGGTGTTCGCGATCGGCAACTGGGTCGGCCAGGACTATCTCTCGCCCCAGGCACTCACGTTCCTCTTGTACCTGATCATCGTCGCGATCGTGTTGCGCTGGTTCCGATCCGAGCCATCCCCCGGACAGACCGAGGTGCCCCCCGCGTCGACTAGGCCAGCTCAACTCGCGGCTCTCTCAGCGATACTGCTTGCGGTCTTCCTCGCCTGCGTCCTCGCACACCCGTTCACTCCACTCTTTGTCATCGGCTTCATAGCCGCGCTCGCGCTGCGACGCCGCCTCATATCGCCGGGCCTCGCGCTCGTCACCGCGCTCATCTTTCTGTCGTGGTTGTCGTGGGGAGCGGTCACATTCTGGATTGGTCATCGGTCGCAGGTGTTCCCCGGTTTCAGCTCTACCGGCTCGAACGTTCAGGCGAACGTCGGGGCACACTTCGCAAACGCCGCAGGCGGGCGAAGCGTTGTCCTCGTACTGCGGCTCGTGATGGCACAGGCATTATTGGGGATTGCACTCGTGGGACTCTGGTTACGACGACGTTCCGGAAGGGCCGAGAGCATCCTCGTCCTCGGCCTTGCGCTTCCGTTTCCCATCGTGTTGCTCCAGGACTACGGAGGCGAGGCACTTCTTCGCGCCTACCTCTTCGCGCTGCCGTTCCTGGCCCTTGCAGCGGCGTACGCGCTGACTACGCATCCGCACGCTCGCACGCCTCATCCTTTGTCGTTGCCATGGTTGATCGTCGCGATCGCAAGTGCGGTCGGTATCGCAGGCAGCGTTACCGTCCGTTACGGCAACGAATCGTTCGAGCAGGTTCGGTCCGCCGATCTCGCCGCCGTTCAGTTCGCGTATGCGAACTCCCGCCCCGGCGACGTCCTCGTCGCATTGAACTCGAGCGTTCCGTGGCGCTACCGCGACATCGAGACCCGGGATTACGAGACCCTCGTCGAAAACCGTCTGCCCCGCAACTTCAACGTGACATCGGCGGTGCGGGGCCTCTCCCATCACACGCGGAACGTTCTCGTCATCGTGACGCCGGGAGAACAGGCATACGGCGACATCTTTGTGGGATATCCGCCCGGCTGGATGAGCCGCATCCAGCGTCAGCTCGACACGTCTCCGGCCTTCCGAAGGCTGTACGACGCCGATGGAGCGCAGGTATATCGACTAGTCCCCGAACGGAGCCCACAAGGTGTCTCGCACGCGGCATGACCTGATCGCCGAGCTCGATCAGACGAGGCTCGCCACCGCGGGGCACCGCGACCCACGCGTGCCGCGGCCGGCCCCTGCCGCTGTAGCCATCCTCGTAGGGGTCGCGTCGATCATGAGCATCGCAACGGCGCACGGACCGGTCCGAGCCGTGCTCGTGTCGTTGTCGTTCCTCATCGTTCCCGCGGTGGCGATAACGGGGTGGTTCGAACCCACCGATCTGATGATGACGATCACGATCGGATTGGGTGTCGATGTCGCGTGCGCCGTGCTTTGCGCGCAGATCCTCGTATGGGTCGACTGGTGGGCACCGTCCACTCTGTGGGTCGCGCTCGTGCTTCTCGCGCAAGTGAGCCTTGTCGCGCAACTCACCTCGTGGCAGCGAGCCCGCGTGTCTCGACGGAGCCGCGCATGACGACTTTCGACAGCCACCTCTTGACGACACGATCGTTTGCCCGGTTCACCTCAGGCCCCGCACTCGCCGCCGTCGCGCTCGCGTTGGCATTTCTCGTCGCAAGGGAGGTGTTGTGGCCGCTGATGAGCTCCGAGACGCGCCGAAGGTGCGCGTTGTTCTCCGCCTTCGGGATGTCATTCGCGATGGTGGTCCTCCTGACGATCGTCGCGCGTTTTCTCGAGCTGTGAGCTCCCTGACCATCGCAGCCTTCTTGGCTCTGGTCGTCGCGTCGGGCGTGGCCGCGCTCGTACAACCGATGGCGGGACTGGTCACTTCGGCCATCCTCGTTGCGGCCGGCATCGTCTGCTATGTGATCGGACCGGCAGAAGCGCGTACAGCCGGCGTCGCCCTCGCCCTCGTAGCGACGATCCAGGTCATCGCGGCGACCGTACCGGGACGCGGTATCGCGCTTGCGTGGCGTGTCGGCTTTGCTGCAGCTGCGGTGCTACCAGCCGCGCTCGCGGTCGCCGGCATCGATGAGCTCCGGCGACCGCCGTTGCGGGAAGCAACAAAGCAACATTACTGGAGTTACGTCGTCGGTCCGCCTCTTGGCGCCGCGCTCGGTATCGGCTACTGGAACGCGCGTCATCGCCCCACCGAGCACGCTTCGATGGCTGCCGTCATCGGAATGGCGTTCATTTTCGTGTTCGCGGCAGCCGTCGAAGAGATTTGTTTTCGTCGCGTCGTACACACGGCGCTGCGCGTGAACGGCGCGACTGTGGCCGCGATCGGCAGCACCACCGCCTGGGCGATGTCCGCGGCCGCAAGCAATCGTCTATCCGTCGTCGCAATAATCGCCGTCGCCGGCGTCGTGCTCGCTTACTTCTACGAACGCACTGGAAGTCTTCGACTCGTGATCGCGATACATGCGGTTGCGAGCCTCACCTTCTTGTCGCTGCTCGTGCGGGCGAGATCATGAAGATGGAATCGGCATCTGGCCACGGCAGCTCGGGCACCCTCTCGGCGCGTGTCCGCGAGTTCGTCGCGACACCCCTCACGCGCAACGCCTCATCGCTCATCGGCTCGACGATCGCGACATCACTGCTCGGCTTCATCTTCTGGATTGTCGCGGCGCGGCTGTACCCGACCTCGACCATCGGAAGAGACGCGACTGCGATCTCGACGATGGTCTTCTTGGCGAGCCTCGCCCAACTGAACCTGCACATGGCGCTCAATCGCTTCGTGCCGACAGCGGGCCGGCGTACCGGTCGGCTCGTCGTGCTGGCATACTGCGTCGCGATCACCCTTGCTGCTCTGGCAGCGGCAACCTTCCTCCTGGGCATACACCTCTGGTCCCCGAGGCTGTCGTTTCTCACCGCCACACCCACCGAAGCGGCCTGGTTCGTCGTCGCAACGATGATTTGGGCGATCTTCGTGTTGCAAGATTCGGTGCTCGCCGGCCTCGGCGAGGCGCATTGGGTGTTGATCGAGAACGTGCTCTACGGCGTTGGGAAGCTCGCCGCCCTCGTTGTCGCGGCCCATATCTTCACGCATGGCGTGTTCCTCGCGTGGACCGTTCCGCTCGTCCTGTTCGTCGCGGCGATCAACCTCTTGCTCGGAAAGCGGCTGATCCCCGCGCGCAAAAACGATCCGGTTCGTGCGACCGTCGCACTCATCGAGGTCGGCCGCTACGCATCGATCGACTTTGCGGCGTCGCTTCTTTGGACGGCAACGACCGGGCTCCTGCCCTTGATAGTCCTTGGTGCGGCCGGCGCGCGAGCCAGCGCTTACGTCTATCTGTCATGGACTGTCGCGTACACGCTGTATCTCGTCACCCTGAACGTCGGGATGTCGATGATCACCGAGGGTTCGCGATCGCCCGATCGTCTCCTCGAGTACGCGCGCAAGGGCACTCGGTACTCGCTCGTCATCGTCGGCGTGCTAAGCGTGCTCCTCGTCGTGTCCGCGCCGCTCGCGCTGCGTCTCTTTGGCGCCGACTATGCGGCCGAAGCGACTGGCGTGCTGCAGCTGTTCGCGCTGTCTGCGATTCCGTATGCGTTTATCGCTCTCACCTTCAGCATATTGCGCGTGCAGCGTCGGATGAGGACGCTCTTTCTCCTATCGGCGTCGCACGCAACGGCGACATTGTCGCTCTCGTACCTCGGCCTGCGTGCTTTTGGCGTCGTAGGCGTCGGAGTCGGATGGTTCTTCGCACAGTCGGTAGTAGCGATCGGCGTTCTTGCCGGTGAACTGCGCACGATCTGGGTGCCGCTCGTCCGCGTCCGGACGCTTCCCTCGCGGCTCACGCGCATTCGCAACGTCGGCACGCGTGCGGCGGTCGCGGACACCGAAGCGCTGATGAAGCACTCACGTGTGTTCGACGAGTGGGAGCGCGTAGAGTCGGTTGAACACCACAGCAACTTCCTAAGCTTTGCGGTCCGCTCTCGCGCGAACGGTGCGCGCGCAGTGCTCAAAATCGCTACGCCAACAGACGTCGCCGCGCGGGCGCTGCAGCGTGGGGAGGCGATGATCACGAAGCTGGCCGCGGCGGGACCTGCGCCGATTCGTGCCGTTGTGCCGCATGTACTCGCGCGCGGTGCTGAACATGGACGACCGTGGGTTGTGGAGACCATCCCGACGGGCCGCCCAATCTCGCGCGCGCTTGGCGGCACGGAGCCTGCCACCGACATCATGTTGGACGCTGTCGACGTCATGACCTCGTTGTATCGATCGTCACACACACAAGCGCTCGTCGACCGGTACACACTTGATCTGCTCGTCGGAGAGCCGTTGGCCGCGATCGGAGCGATCTCAACCAGCCCGCTCCGAAGGGCGGCCGACGAAGCGAAGCTCACTCGCATTGGCGCCGACCTCGAGGACGAGCTCGCGGAGAGATCGCTGTCGTTCGCGACAGTTCACGGCAACCTGTGGCCGGGCAATGTGTTTTCGGACAATCGTCACGTGACCACCATCGCCGGGTGGGAAGACACCGGGCTGGACGTTCCGATCGTGGACGTGATGCATTTCATTTGGATGACCGAAGCGCTCGCCGCAAACACAGATCTCGGTGTCATCTTGTGCAACACGCTACGCGGAGGCCGTCTCAACCCGTATGAAACGCGTATTGCCGAGCGAGTGCCCTGGGCCTCGGAGCTGAAACCGAGGACAATCGCACTGATCGTCTGGTTGCGGCACGTGAGTAGGAACGCAAACCAGCTGAGATCTCGCGACGACCTATGGCGGATACGCAACATCCACGAAGTGCTCGAGGCCGCATGACGATGACGCTGCACCGCACCGAGGTGATCAGCCCGGCTCCGCGCACCGAGTGGCAGCGGATCGTCGCAGCCGATCCCTACGCGCTCGTTTCACAAACTCCGCAGTGGACCGACGTCATATGCGCGAGCGGAAGATACGAAGATGTGAGCCGAATGTACGTTCAGGATGAACGGACGTTCGTTCTCCCATTTCTGCGACGGGTCGGCGCGCGCGGGCCGCTCGCCATCGAGGCTTCCAACCCGACCTATTGGGGTGTCGGAGGGATCGTCGAGCCCGGCGGACCTCGCAGCGACGACATCGCAACCACCTTTCGCGACCTTGGCGGCAACCGCGTGTTACGGCGCAGCATCGTGCCGAACCCTTTACTCGCGGATATCTGGGCCGCCAACGCACCATCTCGAGCGGTCGTCCGACGTAGACGCGCCCACGTCGTGAACCTCTCGGATGGCTTCGATCGGGTCTGGCGACGGTTCCGCGGCGCCGCCCGCACAGGTGCTCGGCGCGCCGAGCGAGAAGGCGTCCGTGTCGAGTGCGACACCACCGGTCGCTTCGTGCCGACGTTCTACGATCTGCTCGAACGCTCAACGCTTCGGTGGGCGCGACAACAGCATGAGCCAATGATGCTCGCGCGGTTCCGCTTGCGACATCGTGATCCGCGGGCAAAGCTCGACGCGATCGCCCGTATCCTCGGCGAGCACTGTCAAATATGGCTCGCGACCATCGACGGACGTCCCGCGGCAGCCTTGGTGGTGCTGCAAGGTACGAACGCGAGCTACATCCGCGGGGCAATGGACGAGCGCCTTGCCCAACTCCGGGCGAACGATCTTCTGTTTCGATGTGCGATCGAGGACGCATGCCGCGCCGGTTGCCGCTGGTTCCACATGGGCGAGTCGGGGACATCCAAATCGCTCGCACAATTCAAGGAACGGTTCGGCGCGCAGCCTTACGATTACAGCGAGTACAGGCTCGAGTCGCTGCCCCTTTCGGCGATGGAGTCGGCGGTCAAAAACGCTGTGAAACACGCGATCGGTTTCGTCGATGCATGACGTCGTCAGTGATCGCACCGTTCATCCGCTGGTCCGGGTCGCATTCCGCGCCCTCGACGTCGCAGGCATTCGATGGTGTCTGTTGCACGACGAAGCGAATCTCGAATCGGCCGTTCACGATATCGACCTTCTCGTCGCCGAAGCCGACAACCGACGGATCGCGCCCGCGCTCGCGAAGGTCGGCTTCGTACCACTCGACGGTATCGGCGCGGGGGCGCACGCGGTCTTCGGCGCGCTCAGCGGCGACACGGATGCATTCGTCATCCTCGATGTCACCTTCGAGCTCTCGTACGGTCCGAGCGGCAATTTCATCGTGAATTGGCTTCGACCAAGACTCGAGACGGGCGCCGCTGCTGTGTGTTGCGCGCGTCGTGTCCGCGCCGCCGGCTATTGGGTGCTTTCGCCGGCAGATGCATTCTGGGCGCTCCTACTGAATTGCATCGTCGACAAGCAGCACGTCGCCGCGCGGCACCAGGAGCGTTTGACCGAGCTTGCCCTGCTTGCGATGCAGAGTCCGCTCGTCGAGGTTCTGGAGCCGCTGTGGCCCGCCGGGTGGTCAACGGCGCTCGTGGTCGACGCGGCCGCTGAGAGGCGATTCGACAATCTCGTCGGTCTCGGCTCGGCGCTCGTCGCGCGCGCAACTGCCGCCCGACCCATTGCATTCCGAGCGCGCGCCTTCTCGAAGGGGACTCGCCGGCTTCGACGCGACCTCACAGATGTCGCGCGGAGACGACGGAGCGGGTTGTCCGTCGCGTTGCTCGGACCGGACGGCGCCGGAAAATCGTCGACTGCCCATACGATCGCGGCGACGTGGCCACAGGCCCACACCATCTACATGGGCCTGTGGCGCCGCGACGACGAAGGTCATATGTGGCGACAGCTTCGCGAGCTGCCGCTGCGACCGTGGAGAATCTGGTGGCGTTACCTGCGCGGCTTTGCCTGGCGTCTCACCGGCGCGCTCGTGATCTTCGACCGTTACACATACGACGCACTGGCGCCGACCGCCGCTCCCCTCGCGCTACTGAAGCGCGCCTACCTCTCGGCCATCAGCCACACCTGCCCTGCGCCCGACGTCGTGGTTGTGCTCGACGCGTCGGCCGAAGTGATGCATGCCCGCAAGCCCGACAAAGAGATCGACGAGCTCCAGGAGCTCCGCGGCGCTTATCGCGCGATCGCTGCGCGCGCTCCGCACGCGTGCTTGGTGAACGCGAATCGCGACGCACAGACTGTCTGCGCAGATGTGCGAACGCTGATTTGGAACGCATATGTCGCCGAGCGGACGCGATCCACATGAGAGCGTCCGAAGCGCGAAGCCTCATAGCATCGGTTGTCGCACGTCTGGCGGCCGGTGATGTGACCAGCCTTTCGAGCCGCTGGGTTGTCGGCCCGGTGCGCATCACCTCGACACGAATCGCCGTCGCGCCCGTCTTCCATAGGGCGCAAAATGTTCGAGCATTCGTGAAGCTGGCGCTCAATCATGAGGCGAACCGCAACCTGTATCGCCATCACAGCAAGATCGTCGCACTCCACTCGAACCCCGCGTTGGAGGCGTGGTGCAAGTTCGTGCCCGCGGCCCTCGATGCGGGCGACGTCGATGGTCATTACTTCACTGTCGAGACTCTGCTCGCGGGGCAACCCGCTCGGCGAGTCAGGTCCCAGGCGCCGCACTCGATGCTAAGCGGTGCGGCGACGACGATATCCCAGCTCCACGGTCGCACCGCACTCGTCGCACGCGTCGACGACGAGCTGCTCGAGGGATGGGTGCGTGCACCGATCTCGCGGTTGAGGACAACGAAGTGCGACGGGCGCGCGCTCGATCGTTTGGAAGCGCGGCTCGTCGAGCACCTCGCGAATCGGACGATGACAGTGAGCATCGTCCATGGCGATTATTGGCTCGGAAACGTACTTGCCGACCCCGAATCGGGTGCGGTGACCGGCGTCGTCGACTGGGAATGGTCCGCGATGCGCGACCTCCCCTCTCACGATCTCCTGCACCTCGCACTCTACGGACGATGTGTTGCGGAGCGGCGTTCACTCGGCGCTTTGGTCCGCGACCGCTTGTCGCGCAGGCGGTGGAGCGGCGAGGAGCTTGTGGTCCTCGAGGGCAATGTTCCCCTAGACGGTGCCGACCTCGAGAACCTGCTGCTGCTCTACTGGATCCGCCACATCGCGTCGAATATCGCGCAATCGTCTCGGTACGCCGATCGGTGGATGTGGACGGCGCGCAATGTCAGGCCGCCGCTGAGGCTCATGTGAACGGCGAGGTCGTATCGATCATGCGCGCGCGTACGCAACGACCCAGTCGACCTGCATTTTCACGGTACGCGGTGTCGACGCGTTCGGGCACGGGAACTCGGGGTCGCCGCATGTTCCCGCCTGCGTTTGGATGTCCAGCTCCATTGTCGAGGATGGAACGCGACTCGAACTGACGTTGCCGACGCGCCTTCCGTCGAGCGTCCAGACAAGTGAGTCGCGCATCCACTCGACGCCTATCGTGTGCCAGTGAGAGAAGTCCGCGTTGACTTTCAGTTGGGGAAGGATCGCGTCTTCGCCGCGGGCATTGCAGTAATGGACGGTGAGCGTCGTACGCATGTGCGAAGCTCCGCTGTCCTCCCCGAAGTCGATCTCACCGCCGCATGGCCAGGGCTTTGTAGAAGGCCAGAGGATGATCGCGTACTTCACTCCCGGAGAACGATCCATCCGGAAACGCACGAGGAACTTCCCGTACTGTTGCGTGAGCGCCCGCGCGCTCGACATGCCCCCCGACACCCAGCGGTTTCCGACGCGTGCGTCGCGGTATGTCGCGAGGGTCGCGATCGATTTGTGCACGGTCACGTGCGTCGGATCCCACCACCCACCATCATCTCCCGGAATTCGGCCGGTATACGCGCCCCACTTCATGGTGTTGAGGGACGGACCGGTGAAATCGTCGGCAAACACTTGCCGCCAGCCCGGCACGCTTCCTGCGGGCATTGAGACGCCCGACGGCGACCGAAGGCGAGCAAGTTCAGAGCATGCGCTACCGAGCGCAACGAGAACTAAGACACAAACGAACGCCAATGCACGTCGAGTCATGACACCTCGATCGGTTCAGGCTTCTTCGCGTGGCACAACTATACCCGTTGACAGCCGAGCACTGATCGGACGCGATAAGCGCGACCTCTTGGGCCGCCGTCCGCTCGCTCCGGTCTTCACGTCACGTCACAAACGTCGTCAAGCGGCGAGTCGCAATACGTACGACGCGCGTACGGTGGGCTGATCGACGAGCAGAAGGCGTCATCCACCTTCAGCTCTCGACCATGACGTTCGCGACGGGTCGGTCAGAACAGTACTGAAACGATCATGACGACTCCATACGCCCCGCACATCGCGTCGACCCGTCGTCACTCGGCAGACGTGCATTGTGGAATCCACAAAGGCGCATCCGTGATGAATGCATCGCCACAGACAATCAAGGCAACCGCAACATTTCCTCACAGACTTGCGACGCCCGGGGCGGTTCAGGACACTTGCCGCGCGGCGGGTTGACGCTGCCTGTGACATCGGACAAGCTCATGACGCATTGTTCCTCGGCCGCTCGTGACCGAGCGTGCCGCTTCTCGCGAAGTCCGAGAAGGTGACGCCTTCGGTTGCGTTCCCGAAACCCACACTCGGAGGGTCCTGTGGGACTACTGCACCGCGTTAAGACGCTCGACGAGTTCACCACGACCTTAGGCCAGCTAATCGACGACTACATCCACGCGAGCGTCGAACTGGAAGCGGCAGGCGACACCCTTACGCGGGCGACCGCCGCGCTCAACGACGCTTTAGAACTTCGACACACAGTGAACCGCCCCGGGTTTTGTGGAGGCTCCAACCCTTGAGAGGCTGGAGTCATGGCAGGAACGAAGCGGTATTCGCCGGAGGTGCGCGAGCGCGCGGTCCGGTTGGTGTTTGAGCATCAGGATGAACATGCGTCGCAGTGGGCTGCGATCGTGTCGATCAGCTCGAAGTTCGGGATGGTTCCGCAGACGTTGTGTTCGTGGGTCCGTCAGGCGGAGCGGGACACGGGCCGGCGCGCGGGGTTGACGTCGGATGAGCGGCAGCGTTTGAAGGAGTTGGAGCGCGAGAACCGCGAGTTGCGACGAGCGAATGAGATCTTGAAGAGCGCGTCGAGTTTTTTCGCGGCCGAGATCGACGGCCGACGAACCAAGTGATCCGTTACATCGACGCCCACCGGGACCAGTTCGGGGTCGAGCCGATCTGCACGACGTTGCAGGTCGCCCCATCCACCTATTACGCGGCGAAGCAACGCCCGCCGTGCGCACGACGGCTGCGTGACGAGCAACTCAAGCGCGAGATCGCTCGGGTGTGGGGTGAGAACTTCCGGGTGTACGGCGCGGACAAGCTCTGGACCCAACTCAACCGTGAGGGCATCCCGGTCGCGCGTTGCACCGTCGAACGGCTGATGCGCTCGTTAGGAGTCCAGGGCGCCCGGCGCGGGAAGGTGAAGCGGACCACGATCCCTAACGAGCTGGCGGCCCGTCCCGCCGATCTCGTGGAACGTCGGTTCCATGCGTCAGCACCGAACCGGTTGTGGGTCTCGGACCTCACCTACGTGAAGACCCACACCGGCTGGGTCTACGTCGCGTTCGTCGTCGACGTGTACTCCCGGTTCGTGGTCGGCTGGCAAGCCTCGAAGTCGTTGCGCAGTGACCTCGCACTCGATGCGCTCGAGATGGCAATCTTCGCGCGCCGCGACCGCAACATTGACGGTCTCATTCACCACTCCGATCGCGGCGTGCAATATCTCTCTATCCGCTACACCGAGCGGCTCGGCGAAGCCGGTGTCATCAACTCGGTCGGTTCACGCGGTGACAGCTACGACAACGCGCTCGCCGAGAGCTTCAACGGGCTCTACAAGACCGAGCTGATCCGCCGGCGCGGTCCCTGGCGCGGCGTCGACGACGTCGAGTTCGCGACCCTGGAATGGGTCGACTGGTTCAACCACCGACGACTCCACGGCGAGATCGGCATGATCCCACCCGCCGAACGCGAAGCCACCTACTACCTTCACAGAACAGCAGAAACTAAAGAACCACAGCCTCTATAAAACCCGGGGCGGTTCACAGGCCAAGCCTTTTGATGTTTGGTCACGGACCGCCGTACGGATTCATACGGATCATTGCCATCAGTTAGGCCGCGTAGCGGTCCAGCAGTTCGACCAGTTCGGTCGCAGTCCAGACGTGATCCTCAACGCCTGCGGCCATTGCGGGAGTTGTCGGAGCCTTGTAGCGCTTGGTGAGCGTGCCGTGCGGACGGCAGAGATTGTGGAAGCCGAAGTGCAGCGCGGTGGCCGCGGCGTGGTGCTCAACCTTCTTGGAAAACCCATTCGTCAGACGGGTATAGCGGCGTGACGACATACGCAGCCCGAGGTTCCCGCGCTCGACGATGCTCGTCGGCGCTTTGCGCATGTTCGGGTCACCGGTCACACGGTGCTTCTCAACGCCTGTGCACTTCGGTGGGCTGTAACGGTGCTCGTCCTCCGCACCCTTTGCCGAACAGCTTGTGTACGACTGCGTAGTCAACGTCAGGGTGAGACACTTTCGTCCTTGAAACTGGCCCATTACCCCGGGCCGTTCAGTGGCACCGGTCTGTTGACTGGCCAGGCAAACGCGAACGGCCTGGTCCGCAGCGCGGCCGAGTTTTCGGCACCCACACGTTTGAGACCAGCGGACGCCGTCCCTTCCCGCCAAGATTGCGCGGAGTCTGTGGGCGCTCCGACTCTTGCTCTCAGTCGCCGGCGGCCGGCCGTGAGCGAATGCAAGAGCGCTACCAGCGCGATCGGCGTTCTCGCGACCCACGATGCTGTGTCACAAACGTCCAGGTCAGCCGCCCGATCGAGTTTTCGGCACCCACAGACGCGACGACCTTCGGTCTCAATCGTTCAAGCGTTGCAATCACGCCTCGCCGCGCTTTCCGGTCCACGAAAAACGTTGCGTCACCGACGCGCTCATCGACGCGGGCGTCGGCGTCCGGAACCACGGACGGCTCGTTGCGAGATGATGACCGCGATCCGGCCTGCGCGAGGGTGGCGCGCGTTGAGCTCTCTCTACGAACGTTGAGGGCTTGCGGGTGTCTACGATGGGGTCGTGGTCGAGTGCCCGGCCGTTCTCTGGGAAAACACTGAAGGCGACTTCAGGTGCGAGCTGGGAGAACGATGCGAGGCGCTCAGTCTGCGCGACGATCCGCAGGCATACAGGGACGCGCACACGAATCGACGCCAGCCTCCGCACTGGGCCAGGGGCGCCGAAGGCGAAGCAGAGGAGCACGGGGGCGAGGGATAGCCGCGGCAACGCTCGGGTTCGCACTCGAAGAGCCCGTCCTCGTCCTACAAGATCCCGACTGAACCGCGCGTCGCATGCCGTCGTGCCGTGCCCAGCGACGACGTGGGGGAAGAATCCCGCACCTGGCCCGTTCGCGAGTGCTCGCTTTTCACGAGTTCGAACCCGACGGCAGTCGACGGCCGTTACCGGGGTCGACCGCTATCGACCCCACCGCCCGTTGGACGCCCCACCCCCTGCGGGGGGCACTGTTGCATTGAGCCGGCGCACCACTGTCTTGAGCGTGGGCGCGCACCGGAATGGGCGATTTGCTCTGACCGAGGTACCATCTGTTGTGCGGTTCGCGCACCAGATCGCGCCGGTCGAAGGGCTCGAGGCGCGTCCGTTTTGCGCTAACGCAACAGTGCCCTGTCGGCCGACCGCGCGACGGACCCGGTGAGGCTCGCCGAGCTTGCCGCTGCGCACTGTTCCGCTGGCGCTGGCGTTGACATGGCGCCGGCGGGACGAAACGATCCTGTGGGTGCCGAATACTCGGCCGCGCCGGTGACCAGGCGATTTGTGTCTCCACACGTGTGGGCGGGTCGGTGTCGTCGAGCAGCCTGGATGGGCACTGTTGCATTGAGCCTTCGCGCCGTCATACCGACCGCTGCCATACGTCAGATATCCGATATGTGCCGCCCGAAATTCGGCGTCTTGTTCGATTCGCACACACGAGCGGCCACGCGGGCAGCCTTCGTCGTGTCCCATTTGGTTCCAACCTGTCAATGTCGGACAAGTATCAGGTCGCGGGTCGAGTCGCACTTGAGCGAGAGTTAACAAAGACCTGGCCGGTAGGGCTCGCCGATGAATAGGCGTGCCATGTTCGGAAGTGCGGCGCCTGGTCTCGTTGAGCGGGGTGCCATTGCACAAGCATGGTGGTGGCGTCGTCTTGGAGCTTGCCGCCGTGATGGTCGAGCACGGCGTGTGCGAGCCTGCGGGAGATTTCGCCGGCGGAGAGTTCCGACGCTGCGGCTCGTTCCAAGAACCAGCCCAGCCGCTCGAGGCCGAAGTCCTCGCCGTGCGCGGTGCGCGCTTCGGTGACGCCATCGCTGTAGAACAAGAGCGTGTCGCCCGGTTCGAGGTGTTCCT
>JBBRXX010000055.1:0-26597 GCA_038238245.1 Acidimicrobiia bacterium | reverse complement strand
TTTCAGTTGTCGCCAAGCGACGAAGGAACGACAGCGTGGCCGCTTCATCCGAGGCGTTCAGGTACTCCCAGATACCGCGATCGAGGTGCGAACGCGACGCCGCCAGCATCACCCACGTCAGCAGTTCGAGGTCCCTCTCGGCGGCACGGCGGATCCGAATGCCCATTCGACACAGGCTAGTAGTGCCTTTGGGAGACACACCAAGCTCGCCGCGACGTTCGCACACAACTGCCGTTTGGCACTCGCCATGACCGCTCCCGATCGGGCAATCTGTGCGTCGCCAGCACTGGAGACCGACCGACACACCGGGGAGGAAGACCACATGCCGAAGGTTTCTACGACGAGCGCGTCGCAGGGTGGAGATCACGGTCCCGTCGTGGACCGGAGCGAGAACCTCAATGGCTACGTCACGAGCTTCCTGACATTCCGCGAGAACATCGACCACACGCCGTTGCTCAAGGGCTTGCCCGGTGACCAGTGCCCGTGTCCGCATTGGGGCTACGTGCTCAAGGGCGCGTTGACGTTCCGAGTCGGCGACCACGAGGAGATGTTCGAGGCTGGTGACGCTTTCTACCTGCCGCCGGGACACATCCCGATCCGAAACGAGCCCGGTACCGAGTATCTCCAGTTCAGCCCCGAGGAACAACTGCGGCCCGTGTCGGAGACGATCATGAAAAACATGCAGGCAATGCAAGGCGGCGGGTGAGCGCGTAACTGCCGATCTGGTCGCTCGCCGGCTGCAACTCACTTGCGGCGTGCAGGCTTTGGATAGCGGCTCGCATAACCATCCTCGACCGCTACCGGCGCAAGACCTGGCCGTAGAACGCCCTAGCCTCGTTTGAAGATGAGACCGCAGGCGACGCACTCCACGCGCGTCTTGGGAGCTAGCAATCCGGCATACACCTTCCCGGTCTCTGATCGTTTGGCCTTGAAAGACGTGCTGCCACACTTAGGGCATCGCAACTGACCATCCGGGCCCTCGCACCGACAACGCTCAGCTTCTGGCGCGTGCCGACCAAGCCGGTGTACGTGCTGTTCGTGCCTTGCGGAGAACCGAGATCGGTCCGAAGGGTGACCTTGCAGCCAGGACATGTGAAGACCTCGCCTCTCGCGTCCACTTGCCCATGCCACGAGCACTTCAAGCACCTGCGAAAAACGATTCGGTGCCGGCACCGTTGACAGATGAACTCCGTCGCCAGACTTTCGATCACCTGTGGCTCCTGGCAGTAGAAACACGTCACAGTGGTTCGGTTCGGGCCCTGTGTGACTGGCGGAGGCGTGGTTGTGGATGACGCTTCGGTGAGGTGCTCGCCGCAGTGTTTGCACTTGATCGCCGCGGCCTTGATCGTCTCCGCACAGAACGGACAGGTCTTCTCGTCCGGCTCCATGCTCGGCCTCCTGAGCGACTATTAATCGTTCCGGTTGAACTCGAAGGTATGCCCGCCGGGGCGCAGTCCGCGGAAAGTCCGCGAGATGTTCAACGGCACCCAACGACAGTCAACGCGTGTCAACGGCGTTTCGGCTGGTCACCTGGCATATTGAATCCGTCGTCGCAGGTGGTAGCAGACGCCGTTTAGTTCTACCTCTACTACGACATCTAGCCGCGCGACACTGCAGTCGAACTCGGGTTCGCTCGCAGTTGCGGTCGGGCGGTACCGATCACGACCGGGCGAACGCCGGCAAGATTCAGATCCTCCTGATCGGCAACGCGCCTGCGGCCGGCGTGAGAGTCGGCTGGTTCGTGTTCGGCGAGCAACGCAGTTCTCCCACGGCGACTTTTCTCCGCGCTCGCGATGAGTTCTCGAGCCGCGCCCGGTCGGAGGCTGCAACAGCGTGCAATCTCTTCGAAGGAGCGACCCGTGCCTCAGCGTGACTCTGCCCCCGTCGGTGCCCCGTGTTGGGTCGATCTGCTCACGTCCGATCCCGAGAAGAGCCAGCGTTTCTACAGCGAGCTCTTCGGTTGGACGGTCGAAGATCCCGGTCCCGAATACGGCGGCTACGTGAACTTCCACAAAGCCGGCGTGCCCGTCGCCGGTTGCATGCGCAACGACGGGGAGTCGGGCATGCCCGACGTCTGGTCGGTCTACCTCGCGGTGGACGATGCGCAAGCGACCGTCGACGCCGCGGTTGCGCACGGCGGCCAGGCGATGGTGCCGGCGATGCCGGTGATGGAGCTCGGCACGATGGCCGTCGTGACCGACGCCGGTCAGGCGGCGATCGGCATCTGGCAGCCCGGTCTTCACAAGGGCTTCGGTATCCACGGGGAACCCGACACACCGACGTGGTTCGAGCTGCACACCCGCGACTACGACGACTCGGTGCGGTTCTACCGAGAGGTGTTCGCATGGGACGCCCACGTCGCCGGAGACAGCCCCGAGTTCCGGTACACGACGCTCGGCGAGGGTGACGGCAGGCTGGCCGGGATCATGGATGCGTCCGCATTCCTGCCCGCCGGCGTGCCGGCGCACTGGTCGATCTACTTCGGCGTCGTGGACACCGATGCCGCGCTGGACAAGGTCGTCGATCTGGGCGGTTCGGTTGTCCTGCCCGCTGAGGACACGCCGTACGGCCGGCTGGCGCAGGCCGCCGACGCCACCGGCGCGCTCTTCAAGTTCGTGTCGAACCCTGAGTAAGTTCTGCGCCGTGACGACTGCGTACGTAGACGCCGTGGACAAGGTCGCAGTCGGTCCGGTGTTGCTCGTCGGCACACGCAAAGGGGCGTGGATCGTGTCGGGCGACGCCGCGCGCCGCTCGTGGACGATGGCCGGGCCGATGTTCCTGGGTCACATCGCGCAACACATGGTGCTCGACCCGCGCGATCGAACGACGTTGTTGCTCGCGATGCGGACCGGACACCTCGGTCCGACGGTCTTTCGCTCGACCGACATGGGTGCTTCGTGGAAGGAAGCATCGAAGCCTCCCGCGTTCGCGTCCGGCGACCGGTTGCAGCGAACATTGAACGCGGTGTTCTGGCTGACACCAGGGCACGCGAGCGAGCCGGGCTCGTGGTACGCGGGAGGGTCGCCGCAAGGTCTGTTCCGCACCGACGACGACGGCGACACGTGGACGCCGGTGAGCGGCTGGAACGATCACACGATGTGGGAAACGTGGGCGGAGTATCCCGAGGAGAACACGCCCGACGGCTCGATGCTGCATTCGGTGATCGTCGACCCGCGTGACCCCGCGCATCTCTACATCGGGCTGTCCGGCGGCGGTGTGTTCGAGAGCAACGACGGGGGCAGCGATTGGCACCCGCTCAACGCCGGGTGCGCGGCGGACTTCTTCCCTGATCCAAACCCCGAGTTCGGGCACGATCCGCACTGTGTCCGCTTGCATCCGTTGCGTCCCGACCGCCTGTATCAGCAGAACCACTGCGGCATCTATCGCATGGAGCGCCCCGACGGTCGTTGGACGCGCATCGGCGACAACATGCCCCGCACGGTCGGCGACATCGGTTTCCCGATCGAGCTCCACCCGCGTGATCCCGACACCGCGTGGGTGTTCCCGATGGACGGCACCGATGTCTGGCCGCGCACGTCGCCCGACGGTCACCCGGCGGTCTATGTCACGCGAGACGCCGGCGATTCGTGGACCCGTTGCGACGAGGGCCTGCCGGAGCACGCGTGGTTCACCGTCAAGCGCCAGGCGATGACCGTCGACGACGGCGACCCGGTCGGGGTGTACTTCGGCACGACGAGCGGCGAGATCTGGGCGAGCACCGACGAAGGCGCGCACTGGTCGTGCGTCGCGCAGCATCTGCCGGAGATCTACTCGGTGGAGCGCGCGTAGGTCGTGAAGGTGCGCATTCCCGACCCGTTGCGCTCATACACCGATCAACGCAAGACGGTGGAAGCTGCCGGCGACACGGTGGCCGCCGTTCTCGACGACCTCGAGCGGCAGTACCCGGGCATCCGCTTCCGCATGGTCGACGAACAGAACAACATTCGCAAGCACATGAAGGTATTCGTCAATGACGACGCGGTACGTGATCTTGGTATCTCGCTTCGTCCCGGCGACGAGCTGACGATCATGCAAGCGCTCTCCGGGGGTTGAAGTGCCGAAGAAGATCGACGACCTGCTGGAAGACGCGCGGCGCAACCTGCACAGGGTCGAACCACAGGATGCGGTCGCCGCGGTCGACCGGGGCGCGCTCCTCGTCGACACGCGTCCGGTCGCGCAGCGGGATCGCGATGGTGAGATCCCGGGCGCGTTGATCGTCGATCGGAACGTGCTCGAGTGGCGCCTCGACCCCGCGAGCGCACACCGTCTTCCCGAGGTGCACGACCACGATCAGCAGGTCATCGTCGTGTGCAACGAGGGCTTCGCGTCGAGCCTGGCGGCGGCGTCATTGCAGGAGCTCGGCCTGCGCAACGCGACCGATCTGATCGGCGGATTCCAGGCGTGGCGCGCCGCCGGCCTTCCGGTCAGAGCACGAACTTCCAGCGGCTGAGCATGCCGATACGCATGAACGCGACGACCGCGGGCTCAGGTGCGGGATCGGCGTTCGGATCAAGGTGTACGTCGATCACCACGCATCCGTCCTCGACGCGCACCGTGCGCACGTCCGCCCGGGCATCGATCGCCTGCACGACGCCCTGCATGCCGGCGGTCTCGCCGCGCGCCAACGCCCCGATCCAACCAGGCTGATCCGTGTCGAGCAGCGCCGCGGACTCGGGCGTCAGCGTGCAATGCACGTGATCGTCGCGGAACTCGATCGCGCGCGAGAAGCCGGGTGGGATGGCAGGGTGCAACGCGAGGATTGCCGGCAGATCGACGTCGCCGCCGAGCACGTCGCGCAACCGAACGCTCCCGACCCACGCCGTCGCCAGCCACGCTTCCGCCATGAGCTCCCGCGCCCGGTCGACACCGAACCGTTCCCCGAGCGCGACCTCGGCCGACGCCATGAGCAGATGGTTCTGCACTGCGAACTCTCGCGCCACTGCGGCGAGCGTCGCATCGGAGCAGTCGGCGAGGCGGAACTTGGGATCGAAGGCGCCCTGGTAACCGTCGCCGGGCGGGCGCGGCTCGATCGACAACGACGCGAGCGGCATTTGCGCGATCTGTTGGGAGAGTCGTGCCGGGCCGACGGGCTCGTTGGCGGGATCGATGATGATCGTCCAGTGACAGTGCGGTTCGCGGTCGGCCGGCACGCGCGGCGGCCGGTGAATCGGACGGATACGCGCGCGGGGATTCGTCGCGTACGCGGTCGCGTCGAACGTCGGATCCTCGATCGTGTGGCACATCCCCACGACACGCTCCTCGCCGTGCGGCTCGACGTTGAGGAGCGCACCGCAGTGCGCGAGCCAGAACTCGCCGTGCAACGGATCGTTCACCTGGTAGTGCACGTCCATGTACTGGTGCACGAACCCGACGTCGAGCTGCAGCGCCTTCATGATGGTCGGCACGTCGTCGCCCTCGATGCCCATGAGACGGCGCATGCGACTGGTGTACGCCGGGCTGGCGCCCATCCACAGATCGATTGCGACCTGATTGAGATCGTCGAGGGTCCCGCCCGCGGCGATCGTCTGCGGCAGCGTCGCCTGGTTCGCCAGCATGGCGACCAACATGTACTCGTGAGCGACGGCGAGGAGTTGATCGCGCGGGAGTTGCTCGAGCGACGTCGTCATGAATCCATCCTTCCATAAAAGACCCGCTCCACCACAGCTCGCGCCCGGCGTGTGACGCGCCGGTAGTCGTCGCGGAGTCGTTGGTGCGGTCGCTCGACGTAACCGAGGAGCCGTGCCAGCTTTTCGGCTTCCTCGCCGTCGACGGGCAAGGCGTCGCTTGGCGCTGCCGTGAGGAGATAGCGCGCGTTGCGCGCCCGTTCGCACAGCTCGTACGCGGCACCGAGCACGTCGGCGTCATCGTGGTCGATCGCGTCGATCGCGTCGATCGCGTCGAACGCGTCGATCTCGACGAGCGCACGCAGCGCCCCGAGCGTCGAAGTGGCGCGGACCTCGGGATGGGCCGCACCGTGGCGTAGTTGCTCGAGTTGCACGGTGAACTCGATGTCGGACAGTGATCCTCTTCCGAGCTTGAGGTGGAACTGCGGGTCCTCGCCGGGTGGAATCCGCTCCCGCTCGATGCGCGCCTTCATCCGCCGGATCTCGCGCGTCCAGTCCTCGGGCATGGGGTCGCGATAGACGAACGGTTGCACGAGATCGAGGTACCGGCGCGCGAGCATGGGATCGCCTGCAATCGCGCGCGCTTTGGTGAGCGCCTGGAACTCCCACGTCTGGCCCCAGTGCTCGTAGTACGTGCGGTAACCGTCGAGGGAGCGCGCGAGGGGCCCGTGCTTTCCTTCCGGTCGCAGCCGCGCGTCGACGCGGAACGTCGCGCCCTCTGTCGTCGTCGCGCCGATCGCTTGCACGAGTCGCGTCGCAAGGCGTTCCGCCTGATCGAAATCGCCGGCCGACGTGCCGTCGTACACGAACACGATGTCGATGTCGGACGCATACGAGAGCTCGCAGCCGCCGAGCCGCCCGAGGCCGATCACTGCAAACGGCAGCACCGGCTCCAACGACTGCAGCGCGGCTTCGACGCACGCGTCGCCAAGATGCGAGAGCTCGCGCCCGACAGACGCGAGCTCGGCGCCGCCGACGATGTCGCGTACGCCGATCCGCAGGAGCTCCCGGCGCTTGAAGCGCCGCAACCCCGCCCGGCGGCCGTCGTCGTCGCTCCGCCAGTCGAGGCTCTCGACCGCGGCGTCGACGAGCGCCGCGCCCTCGGACTCCTCCGTCACGAACGCGTCGTCGGCCAGTGCGTCGACGACGTCGGGATGACGGTGCAGTGCGAGCCCGAGCACACGCGAGGAACCGAGGATCCGGCACGTGCGTTCGGCCGCGACCGGTGTCTCGCGGAATCGACGCGCGAGCGTCGACGAGCGCGTGTACCCCTCTACCAGGCGGCGGAGCTGCAACAGCCCGAGGTCGGGATCGGGAGCGGCCGACAGCCAGCCGAGGATGGCCGGGAGCAGCTGCTGCATGACGCGCGAGCGGCGCGTGAGGCCCGCGGAGAGCTCTTGCAGCGCAGCGCGTGTCTGCTCGACGTCGCGGAAGCCGAATGCGCGCAACCGCTCCTCGGCGGCCGGCTCGGGCAGCGCGCCGACACCGGCGAGCGTGTCGAGCAGCGGTGCGAAGAACACCTTCTCGTGGATCGACCGCACGACCGTTTGATGTCGCCGTTGGCTGTCGTCGAACGCCTCGACCGCCGACAGTTCCGGAGAATCGCGGAAGCCGAGGACGCGCGCGAGATGCGTGCGGGCCGTGGTGTCCGACGGAATCGTGTGGGTCTGCTGCTCGTCGACGAGCTGCAGGCGGTGCTCGACGGTGCGCAGCCACACGTATGCCTCTTCGAGCACCGCCGCGTCGTCGCCGCTCACGTACCCGCCTGCGGCGAGCTGTTCGAGCGCGTCGAGTGTCGTTCGCGCGCGCACGTTGTGATCCGCACGACCGTGCACCATCTGCAGCAGCTGCACCGCGAATTCGATGTCGCGGATGCCGCCGTAGCCACGCTTGATCTCGCGATCCGACACGCCCTGGCGGCGTAGCATCTCCTCGGTACGCGCCTTCATCAGCCGGACCTCCCGAACCGCGTCGGGATCGAGCACCTCGGGCCACACGAATCGCTCGGCGCGCGCCATGAAGGCGGCCCCGAGCCCTTCGTCACCCGCGACCGGTCGCGCCTTGATCAGCGCCTGCCGCTCCCATGTGCGGGCCCAGCCCTCCCAATACGCCTCATAGGCGTCCAACGTGCGGCTCAGCGCGCCGGCGCGACCCTCGGGCCGCAACGCGGCGTCGGTCCGGAACACAATTCCTTCCGGCGTCGGCGTGCCCATCACACGCAGCACCGAACGCGCCGCCCGCTCCGCCTCCTCGACCTCACCGTCGCCTTCGTGCACGAAGAGCACGTCGACGTCGCTCGCGTAGTTCAGCTCGTCGCCCCCGAGCTTGCCCATCCCGATGACGCTCATGCCGACGCGCGGTTCGGCAAGCGTGAGGGCAACGTCGAGGCACGCGGCCGCGACGCCGGCGAGCTCGCGCGCCACTTCCCGCAGGTCTGAGATGCCGAGCAGATCGCGTGCCGCGATCCGCACGACGTGCCGACGCTTCCACCGCCGCAGCGCCGACGGTGGATCGTCATGCCCGACCAGTGTGCGCGCGTCGCTGAACGAGATCGGGGCTCCCAGCGCGTCGGCACACAGCATGTCGACCGCGCCGCGATCGCGTTCGAGCGCGACGAACAGCGATCGGGACGCGACGGACACCGCCACCAGCGCGTCCGTCAAGATCGCGTCGCGCGCGAGCTGCTCGTCGAGATCCGGGTGCGCGTCGAGCAGGCGCTCGAGTGCCGCGCGGGCCCACACCGGGTCCGCGGACCGCTCGACGGCATCACGCACGTCCGGGCGGTCGATCACGGTCATATCCTTGGAGTATGCCGCGCCTGCGCATCGCCGCCGCCCAGATCGACGTCGTCGTCGGCGACCTCCCCGGCAATGCCCAGCGCATCCTCGACACCTATGACGCCGCCGAGGCGGCGGGCGCGGACCTCGTCGTCTTCCCCGAGCTGACGGTCACCGGCTATCCGCCCGAGGATCTGCTCTTGCGGCCCGCGTTCGTCGCGCAGGCGGTCGAGACGCTCGACAAGATCGCGGCCCGCACGGGACGTTGCGCCGCCGTGATCGGCTACCCCGAGCCGGGCCGTGACTTGTACAACGCGGCCGCCGTGTGCGCCCACGGGCGCGTCCACGGCACTTATCGCAAGCAGCTGCTCCCGAACTACGCCGTCTTCGACGAGCAGCGTTACTTCGTGCCTCGCACGGAAGCGCCTGTGCTGTTCGTGATCGCCGGCGTCAAGGTCGGCGTCTCCATCTGCGAGGACGCGTGGAGTCCCAGCGGTCCGATCCTCGAGGAGGCAGCGGGCGGCGCCGAGCTCGTTGTGAATCTGAACGCCTCGCCCTACTACGCGCAGCGTTGGCGAGAGCGCGAGACGATGCTGGCGACTCGCGCGGCCGACGCGTCGGTGCCGATCGTCTACGCGAACCTCGTCGGCGGACAGGACGAGCTCGTGTTCGACGGCGCGTCCGTCGTCTTCGACGAGCAGGGGCACCTCGTGGCGCGCGCGAAGCAGTTCGTCGAGGATCTCCTCGTCGTGGACCTCGACGTGCGACCGACGTTCCGGAAGCGGCAGCTCGATCCGCGTGGGCGCGCACGCGCCGCCCAACTCGCCGAGATCGTCGTGTCGGACGCCCGGATCGTCGACGACCGGGTCGAGCCCCGCGTCGAACCGGTGCTTCCCCCCGTCCAGGAGGTCTACGAGGCGCTCGTCCTCGGCACACGCGACTACGTGACGAAGAACGGGTTCGCCGACGTGCTGATCGGCCTCTCGGGCGGCGTCGACTCGTCGCTCGTCGCGGCGATCGCAGTGGACGCGCTCGGTGCCGAGCACGTGACGGGTGTGCTCATGCCCTCCCGGTATTCCAGCGATCACAGCGTGTCGGATGCCGATGCCCTGGCCGAGCGACTCGGGATTCGGACGCACACGGTGCCGATCGAGCTCGCGCACAGGGCATTCGACGAGATGCTCGCGCCGATCTTCGAAGGCACCGCCGAGGGGCTCGCCGAGGAGAATGTGCAAGCGCGTATCCGTGGCAACGTGCTGATGACGATCTCGAACAAGTTCGGGTGGATGGTGCTCACCACGGGCAACAAGAGCGAGATGGCGACGGGATACGCAACCTTGTACGGCGACATGGCCGGCGGGTTCGCGGTGATCAAGGACGTCCCGAAGACCCTCGTCTACGAGCTGTGCCGCGATCTCAACCGGCGCAAGGGTCGTGAGATCGTCCCCGCACACGTGCTCGAGAAGCCGCCGTCGGCCGAGCTGGCGCCCGACCAGGTCGATGCCGACTCCCTCCCTCCGTATGAGGTGCTCGACCCGATCGTCGAGGGGTATGTCGCGGGCGACCTCTCGGTCGGAGAGCTGATCGCGCGTGGCCACGACCCCGAGCTCGTCAAGCGCGTCGCGCGGATGATCGACCGAAACGAGTACAAGCGCCGGCAAGCGCCGCCCGGAGTGCGCGTGTCGCCCAAGGCATTCGGCAAGGACCGCCGGCTTCCGATCACGAACCGTTGGCTCGGCTGATACCCACGGAGTCGCGGACGCTGGATGCGCCGCGTCCGTTCGTCCCCGAGCTCGCGCTGATCGCGTCGACGGTCGCCTACGGCGCCACGTTCAAGATCGTGCAGACCGCGCTCGAGGACGTCACCGCGGTCGGCTTCATCCTGTTGCGCTTCGCCATCGGCGCGATCGTGCTGATGCCGTTCGCGCTGCGTCGCGGCTGGCGACGCCCCGGTGGCGATGCCGCGTTGACGCGCCGCGACTTTGCGCGAGGAGTCGCGTTGTTCGGCGTCGTCGGTTTCGCGGGCTACTGGCTCCAGAACCTCGGGCTCGAGCGCACGTCGACGTCGAACTCCGCGTTCATCACGGGGTTGTTCGTGGTGTTCACGCCGGTCATCGAGACGGTCGTGACCCGCCGGCGACCGCCCGCGAACGTCCTGCTCGCGGTCGGCATCTCGGTCCTGGGCCTCTATCTCCTCGAGGGCGGCACGCTGCACCTCGGGGCGGGTGACACGTTCACGCTCGGTTGCGCGTTCCTCTTCGGCGTGTGGATCTTTCTCGGCGGGCAGTTGTCGCAACGGTTCGATCCGATCGCGGTCACGGCCGTGCAGCTCGTGATCTTCGCGGCGCTGGCGATCCCCGTCGTCGCGGTCTCCGGCCTCGGCCAGATCACAGGTCGCGTCGTGCTCGCCGTTGTCGTCACCGGCGTCCTCTGCAGCGCGGTCGCGTTCACCTTGCAGCTCTGGGGTCAGCGTTGGGTCGAGCCGAGCCGGGCCGCGGTGATCCTGCAGTTCGAGCCGATCGTCGCCGGGATCGTGGGCTACGCCGTGGGTGAGCGCCTCGGCGCGGTGGGCTACGCCGGCACGCTCGTGCTCTTCAGCGGGATCGTCATCGCCGAGTCCCGGGTGTGGCGCCGGGCACGGGCCCCGGGGCGCGCCGCTTGACCGATCGGTCAAGGACCGCCGAGAATCACCGGGATGACTGAGACCACCAAGCCGCGTGCTGCGTTCTCGCCCTGGGACCGGCGCGAGCTGCCGGGACTGTTCTCGGTCGAGGACTCCGCCCGCCGCGTCGGCAACTACAAGTGGACCGAGATGCGCCTGTTCGAGGCGCTCGGCGGGTGGGTCGCGACCGTTCCCGAGCTCGACGTCAAGCTGGTCCTCGGTCGCCACACCTATCACCACGCCTGGCACGCCGAGCTGTGGCACAAGCGTCTGCCGGAACTGCGGGAGATGAATCCCGAGCGGCTGACGGTCCCGGCGAACGACGCGTTCGTGACGTTCATCGACGCGGTCCGCGACCCCGAAGCAGCCGAGCTCACGATCGAGAAGCTCGTCGGCGTGTATCGCGTGCTGATCCCGCGGCTGATCGGCGTGTACACCTATCACCTCAACGGGACGAGCCGGATCACCGACGCGCCGACGATCCGCTCGCTCAACTTCGCGTTGCAAGACGACTTCGAGGACTGGCGCGACGGTGAGATGTTGATCCAGTCGCTGCTCGACACCCCCGACAAGATCGAACGAGCCGCCCGCCGCCAGGCGGAGCTCGAGCACCTTTACATCAAATCAGGCGGCGTCGCCGGCCCCGGTAGCCTGGGAGAAGACAGCGCAGCGACCGAAGGGGTTGCAGTCGGATGAAGAAGTTCCTTGCCGAATCAGAGCTTGCCCGTGACGAGCGCTTCGTGCGCACGAAGATCGAGGACCGCATCTTCGATCCGCGCGGCGCCAAGATGGCGGTCCGCAACACCGGCCCCGCCAAGATGGCCGCCGACCGCCCGTCGGCCGGCGAGCGCTCGCGTTCGCTGATGCACGGCATCTTCGTCGGTGAGATCCAGGCGCTCGAAGGCGCGGGCCGCACCTGCTACGACTTCGACGACGAAAGCGCGCCGTTCCAGCTGAAGCTCGACATGGCACGCCAGTGCTGGGACGAATCCCGGCACTGCGAGATCTCGGTGAAGCTCGGCGACCACATGGGGACCGAGATCGGCGAGTACACGGAGTCGACGTTCCTGTTCGCCGCTGCGTGCAACCCCGATCCCGTGCTGCGCCTCTGCGGCGTGAACCGCGCGCTCGAGGGTCTCGCGATCGATGTGTTCAACGCGATGAAGGACTTCGGCAACGACACCGGCGACCCGGTGCTGGAGTTCTGCGAGGACTGGATGCTCGCCGACGAGGTCACCCACGTAAAGATGGGTTCCGACTGGCTGCGGCGTCTGACCGACAAGGACCCGGAACGGCGGGAACGGGCGCTCGAGTTCCAGCGCACGGTCGACGCGATCTTCAACCTCGGAGGTTTCCGCGGCGAAGACGACGAGAACCCGGTGCAGCTCGCCCGCAACTTCCGCCGGCTCGCAGGATTCACCGAAGAGGAGAACGACTCGCTGGCTGAGCTCGCACGGCAGTCCACGCAACAAGCAATCGAGATGGCGACGATGGCGACGTCGGCGTTGGACGTGTCTGCGCAGGGCGGCGGTTCGTGACGTGAAGATCGTCGTCACGCCTGATCCGTTCACGCTGATCGCGTACGACGCCAAGGAAATCGCCTCGATCATCGAAGATGTCGCCGCGGTCGTGGGCATCCCGTCCGGCGTCGACATCGACGTCGTGGTGGACGAAGAGTTGTTCGCGCCGCTCACGGGTCACACGACCGATCTCGTCGACGGTTCCGTGAAGCTGTGGATCTCGGGCGGCAACCTCGAGGACAACAAGAGGCCGCGCACCTTCTCGGCCGAACAGGCCCGGCGCGACTTCAGCATCATGTTGTTGCGCGCCCAGGACCGGCGCTCCGATGACTACGCCGGCGCGCCCTCCGACGGGGAGATGACGCGCGGCGAACGGGCCGCCTGGGACGTGTACGCGGTGGGCAGGGCGCGGCGCCTCGGGTTGCCGGTTCGGAGACAGGCGCAGCTGTACGAGTTCCGGCTGCAACACGGGTTCACCGATGTCGCCGATGCGGCCTTCGAGCGCCTCTGGGACGCCAAGCACATGACGTGGGCCGGGATCCGGGAGATCTGCAAGGAGACCGGTGCCGCCGATCGCCGCGACTCCAAGATCCCAATCGACCTCCTCCGCCAGAAATAACTGGGTCACAGGCCGCGGCCCGCAGCGAGTGCGACCCGGAATCAAGCCAAGTCGTGGGCGGAGATGGTGTCGTAGACGTCGAGGTCAGGTTTCGTCGCGAGCGACGGGAGTGCCTGCCGGGCCATGTCGGTCATCAGCGGTGAGTCGAGATGGGCCTGGACCGCGTCGGCCGAGTCCCACTTCTCGATGACCACGAGGCGGCCACCGTGGGTGAGTGACGAGACGAGGTCGATGTTGCGGCATGCGGGTTCGTGACGGGCGAGCACGACGTACCGGGCGAGGGTCGCGGCGAGCGCTTCCTCGGCCCCGGGACGCGCGTCGAACGTGGCGGTCAGCATCGCGATCTCGAGGTCGTCAGGCACTCGTTCGCACGCCTTTTCGCAAGGGTCGACTGGCCCATTTTCGGGTCGTCCACCATCCCCAAGGACCGGCTTGACGAGGCCGTTATCGTACAGGACACGGATCGAGGGACGCCGGGGGGCGCCGGTCGGAGATCCGATCACAGGCGCATTCCTGCCCACAAAGCGAAGGATTGATCGGTGGCGAAGGAGCGAGTGGAGCGGGACGAAGAGGATCTGGTTCGGCTCTACCTCACCGATATCGGGCAGTACCCGCTATTGACCAAGGACGATGAGGTCCGGCTCGCGCAGGAGATCGAGAATGGCAACGCTGCGCGCGAGCACCTGCAGTCCGGCAAGGGTCTGACTCCCGCCAAAAAGCGTGAATTGCGCCGAGCGTCTCGCCATGGTGAGTACGCCCAGCAGACCTTCGTGCAGTCGAACCTGCGCCTGGTCGTGTCGATCGCGAAGAAGTACCAGGCGTCGGGCCTCCCGCTGCTCGACCTGATCCAAGAGGGCAACCTCGGCCTGATGCACGCCGTCGAGAAGTTCGACTGGCGCAAGGGCTTCAAGTTCTCGACGTACGCGACGTGGTGGATCCGCCAGGCGATCACCCGCGGCATTGCCAACACCGGCCGCACGATTCGCCTCCCCGTACACGCCGGCGACACGCTCGCCCGTCTGCAGAAGGCCCGTTCGCGCCTGGAGCTCAAGCTCGGCCGGCCCGCGACGCTCTCGGAGCTCGCGGCCGAGGTCGAGATGCCGGAGGACAAGGTCACCGAGGCACTGCGATTCGCGGCCGAGCCGCTCTCGCTCTCGGAGCCCTTGCGCGAAGACGGCGACGCCGAGCTCGGCGACATCGTCGAGGACCGTTCGGCGGAATCGCCGTTCGAGGTCGCGGCGACCGCGCTGTTGCCGGCCGAGATCGAGAAACTGCTGGCACCGCTCGACGAGCGGGAGCGGCAGATCCTCGCATTGCGATTCGGGCTCGACCGGGGTGAGCCCCGCACGCTCGAAGAGGTCGGCGAGTACTTCAACCTCACGCGTGAGCGGATCCGCCAGATCGAGGCCCGCGCGATGTCCAAGCTGCGGCACCCGAGCGCCGACACCGGCGCCCGCGACCTGCTCGCCGTCTGACGGAGCCGGCTCCACAGAATTCGCAACCTTTGGCGTCGTCTCGGCGTTATGGAGGTGTGCAGGCGACGGCATCCCTCGGTGTGGGGCTTGATCCACTGTCGCTCGAGGCGCTCTACCGGGTGCACGCACCGGGCGCGCTGCGCCTCTCGGTGCTGCTGACCGGCGACCGGGCGCTCGGCGAGGACATCGTGCAGGACGCGTTCATACGTGTCGCGGCGCGACGGGCGCGACTCCGTGACTCCGATGCGTTCGGCGCGTATCTCCGGCGCGCGGTCATCAACCAGGCTCGCTCGCACTTCCGTCACCAGCGCGTGGTGCGCAAGTACGAGCCCGTGACGCACAGGCCGGAAGCGACCGTCGATCCCGATCGAACCCTGCGCCAGGACGTGTGGGAAGCGCTTCAGCGTCTCCCCGAACGTCAACGCGCCGCGCTCGTCTTGCGCTTCTACGACGACCAGAGCATCGACGCGATCGCGACGACGCTCGGATGCCGGCCCGGAACCGTGAAGTCCCACATCTCGCGCGGCTTGGAGCACTTGCGAAAGGAGGTCCCCGATGTCTGACGACCTCGAACGAGAACTCCGCGTCATGTTGCGTGATCGCGCAACGGGCGTCGGTGACGACCTGGAAGTGCCCATGGATCTCGATGGGCGTGTCCGACGCCTCCGCACGCGCCGGCGTCTCATCGCCGGCGGCGCGCTGGCGGCGGCCGTGCTCGTCGCGGTCGGCGTTGCCGCGCTCGTCGTCGACGGTGATGGTCACGGCAACTCGGTGCGGGTGGAGCATCCCCCGTCCACGTCGACGACCCAGTCCCCGCCGACCAGCCGGTCCACGCCGACGACAACACGTCGGCCGACGACGGTGACGGCGCCTACCTACAAGAACCGCACGCGCTTCGCCGGGCGCACTCTCCCGGGCGTGATCTCGTTCTTCAACTCCGACGGAACGGCCGGGCGCGAGCTCGTGCATCTCCCCGAGCAGCATTCGGTGATTGGTCTCGATCTGGCCGGCGACACGCTGTGGTACCTGGTCATGGTTTCGCCACCGGACACAGGTTCCACGCCGTGCGCCACCCTCTGGCGCGTCTCCATCGCGGGTGGCCAACCGGAGATTGTTGTCGATCGCACATACGCGTTCGCTGTGAGCCCGGACGGATCATCCCTGGCCTATGGCTCGTCGCCAGGCTGCGGACAGGCCGCGGCCGATACCCAACCGCGGCTGCTCGTGCGCAACCTTGCGACCGGCAGCACGCACGAACTCGTGGACACCAGATGGTCCGCCCACACTGATGCGAACGCCGGCGATCTCATCTCGCTCACCTTTCCGGACCCGACGATCGGTTGGTCACCGGACGCCGCGCACCTCGTCGTCGGCTGGGGGAACAACGACAAGTCTTGGCTCGCGGTGCTCGACGCGACGGCGGAGGGAACTGTGTCCGCCGACGTCCCCACGTGGCGAGGAGTCGCGCCCTCGTTCGCCGGCAACGCGTTGTGGTACATCGAGAACCCGGGGAACGGCGCGCCCGAGCGGCTAGGCCGCCGCGACCTCGCGAGCGGCAAGGTCGTCTCCCGGCCGAGCCCGTTCTCCCCGGGCGTGTCGCAGCTCGAGCTGGGGCCGGGCGGCTTGCTGTATGCGGTGACAGGCGAGTTCGAGGGCGGTCTCCCCCAGGTCGAACGATGGGACCTCGTGCATGCCGCGGAGGTCGTCATCGCGCCCGACCACACCTCAACCGGGATCAAGACGGTCGACTTCATCGCGGCGGGCTGAGGGACAACCTCCCGGCGGCAGACTGGCCGGCGGCACACCCGGCGGCGAATGATGCTGCAGTGGAACTCGCGAGGGGGCTCGAGCGTCTGGAACCCGTGGCCGCGGTCGTCCCACTCGCGCGTCTCGACGTGCGCGCCGAGGCCCTGCTCGACCGCCTGTACCGCGAACATGCATCGGGCGCGCTCCGTTTTGCGATCATGCTCACCGGTGACCGGCCGCTGTCGGAAGACCTGGTGCAAGAGGCGTTCGTCCGGGTTGCTGCCAAGCTCCATGTGCTGCGCGACCCGTCGGCGTTCAACGCGTATCTGACCCGCGCAGTCGCGAACCTTGCCAAGTCGCACTTCCGCCGCCAGGAGGTCGCGAAGCGCCACGTGCGTGCCGTCGACGCGTCGTCGCTCGTCGTCGAGCCCGTCGACATCGCGACCAACGACGCAGTGCTCGTCGCAATGCGGACATTGCCGATGCAGCAGCGGGCGGCGCTCGTCCTGCGCTACTACAACGACCTGTCGCAGGAAGAGATCGCGCGCGTACTCGACTGTCCGGTCGGCACCGTGAAGTCACAGCTCTCCCGCGGGCTCGCGCGGCTACGCAAGGAATGTCGCGATGCGTGACACGCTCGAGCAGCGGCTCGCGGCGAGATTGCAGCGCGTCGGCGACGCGGTGCCCGACGAGCTCGCGCCGCCCGCCGACCTGGAGCAGCGCGTCGCGCGCGTGCGAAACCGCCGGCGGGGTCTCACGCGGCTCACCGCGCTGGCCGCCGCCGCGATCGTCATCGTTGCGCTGGCGACCGTTGTGGTCGCAGAGCGAGGACCCGCGCCAAATCGGGTCGACGTGAATGCGCCGCCCGGTGTCGTCGACCCGCTCGTCGCGGGCACGGTCATGCTCGATTCCCGTGCGTCCTTTGTCGTCGCAGTCGGCGCGAACGGCGGTCAGGTCGCGACGCTCGTCAATGCCAGGCGCGGCACGATCATCGACGCGCAGCTCACGAGCGATCACCGGTGGCTCTGGTATCTGTCCGTTGCGAAGACGAAGAAGGCCGGCGCCGAGTGCGGTGAGGTGGTTCGTGCGGACATCGTGCGCGGAACCTCGGCGATCGTCGGGCGCGCGGTGTCGTTCGCGATCAGTCCGGACGGGACGCGCCTCGCGCTCGCCGGCGGCGGCGATTTCACGGGAGGCGCATGCATCCCGCTCACGGACGCGACGACGCGGGCGCGGGTCGTGGTCACGGATCTCGTGACCGAGGCGCGCTCGACCTGGATCGACGCGTCCAGTTCCCGCGTCCACGCGTTCAACCAGATGCGGTGGTCGAACGACGGCCGCGCATTGGTGACGCGCATCTGCGATGCGACCTGTGAGTCTCTCGTCGCGTACTCGGTCCCGGACAACCTCGGTGCGCCGCTGCGCGTCCGCGTCGTCGACCGGTCGGGATTCTTGGGGGTGCGCCCGTCCGCGGCGTTCGGTCCCGACGGCAGCCTCGTCGTGCTCGAGCGCAACGTCGCCGCCCGTTGGAAGGACCACGTACAAACGGTCGTCGCCTACGACGGGGTGAGCTTGGCGCGTCGGACGATCGTGCTGCGCGTCGATTTCGGCTGGGACCTGAAGGAGGTCGTCCCCACCGAGGCCGGGACCTTTGTCGTCGGGAGGACACGCGACGAGTCCGGCCGGGTCACCGGGCAGACCGCCTTGTACCGGGTCGAGGACGGCGCGCTCGTCGCCGTGAAGACCTTCGGCGACTTCGGCGTCCTCACGCCCGTGTTCTCACGTCCCTGAACCGTCGCTCGGCGGAGGTGGCAGGAATCGAACCCACCGGACGGCGCGTGTCCGTCCCACTCGTTTTGAAGACGAGGAGGGCCACCAGACCCCGTTCACCTCCTTCGGCCACACCATAAACGCGCCGACCGCGATGACGGCTCGGAGCCCAGATCCGAACCCGTTGCGCCCGCCGATCGTATGGAGACCGGACGGCGACCTGCCGATGGCCCAAACCGGTGGGGTCCCTCGGACGTGTAGGTGGAGGAATGGCAGACGGGCACGAGCGCGAATCGCCTGGGCCTGTCGACTTCGACGACACGTTTCGGCGGTGCTACGGACCGATGGTGCGGACACTTGCGGTTGCTGCCCGCGACCGGGAGGTCGCGGCGGATTGCGTGCAAGACGCGTTCATGCGCGCGTACGTGCGCTGGGGGCGTGTCTCACGGCTTGAGGATCCGGCGGGCTGGATCCGTCACGTCGCGGTCAATCGGATGCGCGACCATTTCCGCAAGGGCGAACGGGGCCGCCGCGCCTTCGGCCGACTCGCTCCGCAGGTCACCGTGGTGACCCCGCCGCCCGATGAGCCCAGCGAGCTCGCGGCCCTCCTCGGCGGTCTTCCCCTGCAACAGCGGATCGCCGCCGCGCTGTTCTACGTCGATGACCTGAGCGTCGGAGAGATCGCGAGTGCAATGGAGCTCACGGACGGGGCGGTGAAGTACCACTTGCACGCGGCGCGCAAGACGCTGCGCCAGGCATTGGAGCGGCGGGTATGAGCCCCGAGGGTCGCGATGACCTCGACCGGGCGCTCGCCGACGGCCTGCGCGGGCTCCTGCCCGACACGAGAGACGCCGACGACGCCGACGGAACACTCGCGGCGCTGCGTCCGCGTATGCGCCGGGCTCGCAATCGCCGTCGGATGGTGCGCGCGTCCGTGACGTTGGCTGGATTCGTCGCGATGGGATCGGCCGCGTTCGCATTGGCCGGCCCGTCGACGCATCACGGCGCAGTGTCGGTTGCGTCGTTGCCGTCCACGACGCGAGGGGCGGTGACCGCGACGACGTCGACGACGCGTGCCCCTACCACCACGGTCGCGCCGAAGCGGGGCTCGACGACGGTCACGACCCTCCCGGAGCGATCCACGCCCCGGCCGACGGTCCCTGCCGGGGGACCGACGTCGCCGACCCCATCGGTCCCGCGCGGAGCGACCACGACGACGGTCGCACTTTCGGATCTGCACACCTACCACTCGGAGGGCGGCACCGCGACTGTGCGCTTTTCCGGCGGGCGCCTCACACTCGTGTCGTACCACGCGGCGATCGGGTTTCACGCCGAGGTTCACCGCGACGATCCCGACGACGTCGAGGTGCGCTTCTCCGGACCCGCGGATCGACGGATCCGCGTCCGCGTCGAAGAGGGGCAGCTTTCGCCCGAGATCCGCTAGGCCTTCGATTTCTGGCCCGCGCCAAACCCGGGGACGGCCTGCGTCGTGTGACCCGTGTCAGCACCGCCCAGACAGGAGTCCATGATGCGAAGGACACGCCGAACAATTGTGACCGCCGCCGCCAGCTTCGCCGCAGTCGTCGGCGTCGGTGGGGTTGCCGCCGCCACCGGCGGCCACCCGGCCAAGCACGATGCGAAGCTGGCGGGTGCGAATTTCAGGTTCGACGACCGCACCTCGTCCTCCCTGGAAGAGACGAGCTCTTCGGTGCACGTCACCGACACGACCGAGGCCGAGCACGCGCGCCCCGAGCACCCGCGGCCCGAGGCGGGCGACGACCACGCCGACGACCGCGGTGACCACACCTCGACCTCGGTCGCGGACGAGACCAGCACGTCGATCGCGCAGACGCCGACCACCGTCGAGGACCGTGAAGACCATGACCGCGACGATGGCGACGACCAGGCCGACCACGAGGCGGAGGACGGCGACCACCGCGGCCCTGGCCGCGGCGATCGTGACCCCGAGGATGACCACGGTGACGGCCATCACGGCGACGAGCACGAGCACGGGGACAACTTCGGACCCGGCTCCGGCTCCGGCTCCGACTGAGCGGACGCTCGAGAACGTCCGGCGCGTTTTGAGCGTCGGACCCGCTATTCGCGCAGGAACGACGCGTCGCGATCGGTGAGGGCGGTACCGATCGCGTCGCGCGCCTGCGCCGGTCCCAGCGGGATGAAGACCCCGGAGGCGGTGGCGCACACCCGCTCCTTGGCGTCGCGCACCACCGCTTCGGCGTCGATCCGATCGTCTGCGGCGGCCGTGAGCACGGCCTCGACCTCGTGGTCCCGACCGACGCGAACAGGGCGGGCGAACTCCGCCACGCTCGACCGGGTCACGGCGATCTTGCGTGCGATCGCGATCGCCGCCCATGCCAAGGCCTCGTCCATGAGCGCGAGCAGCAGGCCGCCGTGCACGTACTGCGGCGCGCCCGAGAAGTCGTTCGAGAGGTTGAACGGTGCGACGACGCGTTTGCCCTGCTCATCGTGCATGAACGGCACCCGAAGGCCACTCGGATTGGCAGGCTCGCAGACGAAGCAGTTGGTCTCGAAGCCCCAATCACGGTTGTGCAGCGGCCGCATGCGAGGTCGACGCTAGCCCGCTACGCTCCCAGCGAGTCGAGTCCCCTGGAGGATCCATCGTGAAGAAGCTGCTGCTGCTCGTCGTGCTCGTCGCACTCGGTGCCGTGATCGCGAACAAGGTTCGTAACGCCTGATTCCTAAGGCGCGCCGAGCCATGGCGCGTACTTCGATGCGAACAAGGCCGGCTGTCCGCCGGTGTGCCAGAAACAGATGCTGGCCGCGGTGGCAAGCCGGCCTTCTCGCGCCCACGTCGTGAGCGCGGCCATCGCCTTCGCGGTGTAGACGGGATCGAGCACGAGACCCTCGGTGCGTGCCGCGAGTTTCAGTGCCGCGATCGTGCGATCGTCGACGCGGCCGTAGCCGGGCCCGACGTGCGCGTGGTCGATCTCCGGGTTCGACGCGGTGCCGGACATGCGCGCGACTGCCGCTGCGAGATCAGGGCGCGTGCCCACGTCGACACCGATCACACGCGGTCCATGTTCGCCCCAGCCCGCCAGCAGGCCCGCATGCGTGCCGCCCGAACCGTCGGCGACGAACACCACGTCGACGTCGGGTCGCTGCGCACGCAATTCGCGTGCCGCGTCCGCGTACGCAGCGACGCCGGGTGGTGACGCGCCGCCGATCGGGATTGCATACGGATTGCGACCCGCGGTCCGCAAACGTGCGGCCGCGTCCGTGATCGCGCACTCGATGCCCTCGTAGTCGTCGGCGGCCACGCACTCGATCGTGGCGCCGAGCAGCATGTCGAGCAGCACGTTCCCGGCCGGCGCGCGCAGCTCGTCCTCGCGCGCACCGCCGAGCACGACGTGCGCGTCGAGCCCGAGCCGGGCGGCCGCCGCCGCGGTCTGACGGACGTGATTGCTCTGCGCGCCTCCGCCCGTCACCAGCACGTCGCATCCGTGGGCGACGGCCTCCGCGCACAGACGGTCGAGCTTGCGCGCCTTGTTGCCGCCCATCGCGAGTCCGGTGAGGTCGTCGCGCTTGACACAAACCGGTACGCCGAGGGCCTCGGAAAGACGCGGCGCGTCATCGACCGGTGTCGGAAGGCTCGTAAGCGAGAGCGGGTTCACGCGGAAGCGATCGCGCGCCTGCGCAGCCACATGTAGAGCACGAGTCCACTGCCGATCGCGACCGCCGCGCTGCCGGCCGCGATCGTCGGCCCCCTCGGTGGCACGGGGACGCGGTCGCGCAGGCGCACGGGCCGCTGAAAGTAGCGGACCTCCCACTCGCGTTCGCGTGAGATGCGCGCGAGCTCACGGTCAGGGTTCACCGCGACTGGATGACCGACGAGCTCGAGCATCGGGAGATCGGTGATCGAATCCGAGTACGCATAGGAGTTTGCGAGGTCGATGCCTTCGGTGACGGCCATCTCGCGCATCGCCTCCGCCTTGTGCGCCGCGTACGCGTAGAACTCGAGCTCGCCGGTGTAACGGCCATTGGCATCCACGAGCGCGCGCGTCGCGATGACATCGTCGACACCGAGGTAGTCGCCGATCGGCTCGACGGTCTCCGCGGGTGACGACGAGATGATGACGGTCTTGCGCCCGGCCTTGCGGTGCTCCTCGATCAGCTCGAGGGCTTCCGCGTAGATGATCGGCGTGAGCACCTCGTCGAGCGTCTCCCGGACGAGCTCCTTCACGTGCTGCTGGTCCCAGCCCCGCGTGAGCGCGAGCATCGCTTCCCGCATCTTGTCCATCTTGTTCTCGTCGGCGCCGACCAGGAGATACAGGACCTGGGCGTAGAGACCGCGCACGATCGTGCGCTTGGAGATCAACCCGTCGCGATAGAACGTGCCACCGAGCGCGAGCACCGAGCTCGTCGCGATCACGGTCTTGTCGAGGTCGAAGAAGGCCGCCTCCACGGGGCGAGAGCCTAGGTGCAACCATGCGGCCGTCGTCGTGAACGCGGGTTCCGTCGATCATGCATCGAGGTCTTGACCGTCGGTCGACGCGGACGTAGCGTGCACTCCGGCTTCCCCTTGCCTTCCCCGTCGTGTTGTCGCGCGCTCTCATGCGCGCGGGTCGACGGTGGGAGGCACCGTGCTTGTCTGTTTCTGGTCACCCAAGGGTGGCTCCGGCACTTCGGTCGTGACGGCGGCCGCCGGCCTGTTGATCGCCCGTCACGCGCCGGCCCGCATCGCCGACCTCACGGGCGACCAGCCCGCCGTGCTCGGTCTCGCCGATGAACCCGCGACCGGCCTGCGTGACTGGCTGCGGGCCGGTCCGCAGGCGCCCACCGACGCGCTCGACCGCCTCGTCGTCGACGTCGGTCGCAACTTGTCGCTGCTCGCGTCGGGCGCGCCCGGCCTTCACGACGTGCTGCCCGAAGCCGGCGCCGCGCTCGGCGTCGCGCTCGACGACGATGCCCGCGCGACGGTGTGTGACGCCGGGCGGCTCGATCATCCCGCGCTCGTCGCGCTCGCCGAGATCGCCGACGTCAATCTGGTCGTCGTACGAGGCTGTTACCTCGCGCTCCGGCGGGCCGTCCACCACGGCGCCATCGAGCTCGCTTCGGGCGCGGTGCTGGTCGACGAGCACGGTCGTTCGCTTGGGGCACGTGACGTCGAGGACGTGCTCGGTGTGCCCGTCGTGGCGAGCATCGAGGCGCGTACGTCGACGGCGCGCGCGGTCGACGCGGGTGTGCTGCCGACGCGCATGCCCGAGAGCCTCGCCCGGCCCCTCCGGCAGGCGCTCGTGCGCATCGGGTGCATCAACAACGAGCGCGCGGCATGACGACGGCCCTGCGAGCGACGCTGCACCGCCGGCTCCTCGCGGCGCCGTTCGATCCGTCGTCGTTGGGTCGGGAAGCGCTGCGCGCCCACCTCGCGGTGATGCTGCGCGACGAGGCGCCGCTGCTCGCGGCGGCAACAGCCGACATCGTGCTCGACGAGCTGGTCGACCACGTCGGCGGTCTGGGTCCGCTGGAGCCGCTGGTCGCCGACCCGACGGTCACCGAGATCATGGTGAACGGTCCCGATCGGGTCTACGTCGAGCGCGACGGCCGCATCGAGCGGGTCGCGTGCGTCGTCGACGCACCGACGATCGTGCGGCTCATCGAGCGTGTGATCGCGCCGCTCGGCCTCCGCATCGACCGTGCGTCACCGATGGTCGACGCCCGCTTGCCCGACGGCGCCCGCCTGCACGCGGTCCTGCCGCCGCTCGCGCCGGACGGACCGTGCCTCACGATCCGGCGTTTCGGCGCCCGCGCCGTCCCCATCGACGCGTTCGGTCTGGATCCGGCTGTCTGCTCGTTCCTCGATGCGGTGGTTCGCGCCGGTTGGAACATCGTCGTCTCGGGCGCGACGAGTGCCGGCAAGACGACATGTTGCAATGCGCTCGCGCGCGCGATCGACCCGGGCGAACGGATCGTCACCATCGAGGAAACTGCCGAGTTGCGCATGGACCAACCGCATGTCGTGCGTCTCGAGGCCCGGCCCGCGAACGCCGAAGGGGCCGGCGGAGTGACCGTGCGCGAGCTCGTACGCGCCGCGTTGCGGATGCGGCCGGATCGGCTCATCGTCGGTGAGGTACGCGGCGCCGAGGCGCTCGACATGCTGCAGGCGTGCAACACCGGTCACGACGGTTCGTTGTCGACGGTGCACGCGAACTCGGCCGGCGACGCACTCGCGCGGCTCGAGACGCTGACCTTGTTCTCCGGTGTCGCGTTGCCGCTCGCGGCGATTCGGTCCCAGATCGGGGCGGCGATCGACGCGATCGTGCAAGTCGCACGCGGGGAGCACGGCCGCCGCGAGATCATCACCGTGACCGAGGTCCACCCCGGCCGCGTGCCGCACGCGCGTGCACTTCTGACGCGTGTCGGCGGGGCGTTGGAGCAGAGGAACGCGCCTACGCGACCGTCCCGCCGCCGCGGTGTCGATCTGGAGGAGGTGTGGCGCGCGTGCGCACCGTCGTCGTCGCGCTGACCGGAACCGCGGTGGTCATCATCGGCGCCCGCGCCGCGCGCCGGTTCGCGGTCGCCGACCGCCTCCCGGCGCGCCGCGCGCGCTCGACAAGAATGCTCCCGGATTGGTTCGCGCGACGGGTGGGCGCCGCGCTCGACGCGGCTGCGCTCGACGTGAGCGTCGAGCACGCCGTCGAGTACTGGGCAATCGGCGTCGTGGTGGCCACGATCCTCGGCATTGCGCTCGGTGGCGGAGCCGCGGCGGTCGCCGGCGCGGTAGTGGCCGGCATCGGTGCACCGATGGGTCTCGCGGCCGCGCGCGGCCGTCGAGCGCGCCTGATTGCGGCGTCGGTGCCGATCACGATCGACGGCATCGCGTCCGAGCTGCGGGCCGGCGGCACCATCGCTACCGCCGTCAGCGGGATTGCCCGTGGCGACGGCGTCCTCGCGCCCGACTTCGCGCGCATCGAGGCCCGTCTCCTGCTCGGCTCGCCGATCACGGATGCGTTGCGAACGTGGGCTCGAGAACGTGACGCAACAGGAGTCGACGTCGCGGCCGGCGCGCTCGCGATGTGCGCGACGGTCGGCGGCCGCGCCGCGGACGCGCTCGATGGCGTCGCGTCGTCGCTTCGCGATCGAGGCGCGGTGGTCGCCGAGGCGCGAGCGCTGTCGGCGCAGGCGCGGATGTCGGCGCTGGTCGTCGGTGGGACACCGTTCCTGTATGTCGGCTGGTCGGCGCTCGCGGACCGGCGGTCGCTGCACGCGCTGCTCGGCACACCCACCGGGCGCGCGTGCATCGCCTTGGGCGTCGGCCTGGAAGCGCTCGGCGTCTGGTGGATGCGGCGGATCCTGCGCGCCGGGAGCTTTCTGTGATCGGCCTGCTCGCGATCGCATGGGGCGTGATGGTCGCGCTCCCGTTCGCGCACCGTGCCCGCCGGATCTCGGTGCTTGCGCGTGCGGTCGAGTTCCGTCGTAGCCCTGCGGACGGCACGGCACCGCGGATCTCGCTGCGCGCGAGCCATCCCGTTCGTCGACGCGTCCACCGGCACGTGTTCCTTCGGTCGCTCGCTCGTCGTGCGCGCGGGTGCCGACCGCTGGCGTCGGTGGTGCGCGTCACCGGTTCAACCGCGCGCATGCGTCACGCCCGTCGCCGCGATGACGACATCGCACGGGAGTTGGCAGTAGTCGTGGACCTCGTGGGTGTCGGGGTGGCCGCCGGCAGTACGCCGTACCTGGCGGTCGAGATCGGTGCGCGCTGGGCGCCGCCCCTGCTCCGCCGCGCCCTCGATGACGTCGTGCGCGCGTGTGCGCTCGGCCAGAGCTTCGACGACGCGCTGCGCGAGCTCGGTGTGCGTATGACGCCGGCCCGTGCCTTCACCGACACACTGCGTACGAGCGCCCGACTCGGCGCGCCGGTCGCCCCCGCGCTCGGACGCCTGGCCGCTGACGTCCGGGCCGACCTCCGCCGGCGCGCGGAAGCGCGTGCTCGCACGGTGCCGGTCCGGCTCTGCTTCCCCCTCGTCGGTTGCATCCTCCCCGCGTTCGCGTTGCTCACCGTGGTACCCGTCGTGCTCGACGGGCTCCATCGCTGATCCGCCGGCCTTCCCCGCCTTGCCCGTCGAAACCTTGGAGGTGGTTGTGTCGGATCTCTTCTTGCGCGTGTGGGTCGCCGTCATGCAACGGGTCGAATCGAACGATGCGGGCCAGAGCACCGCGGAGTACGCACTCGTCATGATCGCGGCCGCAGCGGTCGCGGGACTGGTGGTGATGTGGGCCCACAAGACGAATCTCGTGTCTGGCCTGTTCAATGCCGTCATCAGGAAGGTGCTTCCCTTCTGATGGCTCCTCACATCAGTCGAGGCGCGCGCGCACGCGCGCGCCGCCGCCACCCACGGCAGTCGACCCGCGGGTTAGCGCTGGG